>JAICKU010000098.1 GCA_025927765.1 Burkholderiales bacterium | reverse complement strand
GCTGACTAGAAAAGCTTGTCCTGCGCGGCGAGCGTCTCGTCGATCGTCGCCTGCATGGCCTGAATTTTACGCCGCGCGGCCTCGGCGTCAAAACTCTCGCCCGCCTCGCGCGGCATGACAACTTCGTCCGACATGGCGGCGCGCTTGCGTTCACGCAAGAGATCGTGCGCGATGTTGAGCGCGGCCATCACCGCGATGCGATCGGTGCCGCTCACCTTGCCCGTGTCGCGAATGTCACGCATGCGCCTGTCGAGCAGCGCCACCGCCTCCAGCAACTCGTCGCGCTCGTCCTCCCGGCACGCGATCTTGAACTCGCGACCGAGAATCGCGACGTCGAGCGTGATGATGCGTGGCGGCCGCGGGTCAGTCATCGGAATACCCTTCGCGCTTCGACAAATTCGCCCTCGTGCCGGCCCTTCGGGCTCATGCGGAAATCATCGTGATCATGCGCCGGGAATGCGTGCGATCAGCGCATCGAGGCGCGTGGTCGCTTCGGCGACGCGTGCGGCGAGATCGCGGTTGCGCTCCTGCGACGCGAGCAGCTCGTTGCGCAGGAGCCCGTTGGCGGCGCGCAACTCGCGCGCATACGTCACGAGCGTGGAGATGCGCTCTTCGAGCGCGGCGAGATCGGCTTCCACGGATGCCGCGCACTATAGAAGGCGCACGATCGCCGCGTCAACCATCCGCATCCAGCATTTCGGGCCGATCGTCGGTCGCGAGCGGCACATAACGGACCTCGACGATTTCGAGCTCCTCCACGCCGCCCGGCGTGCGCAGCGTCACGAGGTCGCCTTCGCGCGCCTTGAGGAGCGCACGCGCCATCGGCGAGATCCAGCTGATGTAGCCCCGCGCAGTGTCGATCTCGTCGATGCCGACGATGCTCACCGTACGCTCGTCGCCGTCGCTGTTCGCAACCGTCACCGTTGCGCCGAAGTAAACGCGGGAAGCGGCGTCGTCGTCGCGTCGCATCGCGGGATCCACGACCTCGGCATTGTCGAGCCTGCGCACGAGAAAGCGGATGCGGCGGTCGATCTCGCGCAGCCGCTTCTTGCCGTAGATGTAGTCGCCGTTCTCCGAGCGATCGCCGTTGCCTGCGGCCCAGGCGACCGTCGCAACCAACTCGGGTCGCTCCTTCGCGACCAGCGTATCGAGCTCGCGCCGCAGCCGTGCGAACCCGCCCGGCGTCATGTAGTTGCGCGCGCCGGCGGGAAGGGGCGATGCGTCGGGGACGTCGGTTTCGTCGTCCGCCGGCGTTTCTTCGCTGGTGAAGGCCTTGTTCATCGTCTGTCGCGTCCTGCGAGCGGCGCGCGGCGGCGCGTCAGCGCTGCGCGGCACGCGCGTCGGCGCGATGATAAGCATCGGACCCGAGCGCCTCGCGCGCGTTCGCAAGCGCGCGACAAAGCTCGGCCACCCCTTGCGCGAAGCGCGGCCCGGGCCGGTGCAGCAGGTTCGCATCGACGGCGTAGAAATTGTGATGGCGCACCGCGTCCAGCGCACGCCACCGCGACCAGGCGTCGAGCCACGCAGGTCGCCTCGCATCGTCAGTGCCGGCGAGGATCACCTGCGGATTCGCCGCGAGCACGCTTTCGACGTTCACCTGCGGCGCGGGCAGCGACAGCCGCGCGAACACGTTCTCGCCACCGCAGCGCTCGATCGCCTGGCTCACGAGGTGTTGGCCGCCGAGCGTGAAGAGCGGCATGTCCGACACCTCGTAGAACACGCGTAGCCGCGGCGGCTCGACGTCGCTGGTCGCGTCGCGCACCTGCGCGCGAAAGCGCGATGCCGCTGCCTGCGCGGCGCCCTCGGTTCCGGTGACGCGGCCGAGGCGTTCGATGTCCGTCGCAATGGCGTCGATCGTGCGCGGGTCGACCACGAACACCGCGACGCCGCGATGACGCAGCAGATCCACCTGCGCCGGCGTGGTCCACGGCCACGTGACGATCAGGTCCGGCGCGAGCGCGACGATGCGCTCGAGGTCGAGGCCGTTGACGTCGCCGACGACGACGCGATCGCGGAACGACGCCGGCTGGTCGGTGCCCTTGATGACGCCGACGACGCGATCGCCCGCGCCCGCGGCGGCGACGAGTTCGGCGGCGTTGGGCGCGAGCGTGACGATGCGCATCGCGGGCTTCGGCAACGCGACGACGTCGCCGCGATCGTCGACGACGAACACGGCCGCATGCGCTGCCACGGCGGCGCCGAACAGCGCCGCGGCGAGCACCCGCGTGAACGCGCGCCTCACAGCTTCCATCGGACGCCGCCGAACACGCGCGCGCCGCCGGTGGCGAAATCGGCGGCGAGTTCGTAATGCCGATCGAACACGTTGTCGGCGCGCGCGAACAGCGTGGTCGTGGGGCTCGCCGTCCATTCGACGACGAGATTGACGAGGCCGTAGCCGCCGAGCCGCCGCGTGTTCTCGGCATCGTCGAAGCGTTCCGACGACGCCACCGCTTCGCCGGTCAGTCGCCACGCGCCGAACGCCTGCGTGATCGACACGGTGCCGTGCCGCCGAGCGCGGCGCGGCAGCAGATGGCCCGTATCCGCATCGGTCGGCGACTGCACGTCGAACGACGCGTGCACGCTCGTATCGCGCCACGTCGCGTCGCCGTACAGTTCGATGCCGCGCAGCGTCGCGTCGGCGACGTTGGCGGGGGCGCACACGAAATTCGCGTCGCACTGGAACACGATCAGGTCGCTGACGCGATTGCGAAACGCGACGACGTGCGCCTGCCATCCCACCTCGCCCGCGCGCGGCGTCCAATGCACGCCCGCCTCGACGTTGCGCGACGTCTCGGGACGCAAGTCCGGGTTCGAGAAGCCGGGGTAATAGAGATCGTTGAACGTGGGCGCGCGAAAGGCCGTGCCCGCGCTCGCCGTCACGCGCCACGCCGGCGTGATCCGGTAGCCCCAGGCGAGCGCACCGGTCGTCTTCGCGCCGAACTGGCTCGAATCGTCGTAGCGCAGATTCGCCTGCACCGCATTCGCGCCGACCACCGCCCGATACACGCCGGTGACGGAATCCGTGCCGCGCGACGTCACGGCGAACGCGGGCTCCGATTCGACGCGCTCCTCGCGCCGCTCGAACGCGGTGGTCAGCGACCCGACGGGCAGCGCGAAGTCGGCTTGCCACCCGTACTGCCGCTGGTGCGTCACGAACGGAAAATCGCCGAGTCCCGTCCTCGACAGCGACCGGTCGCTGCCGTCGCCCGCGTACACGCGGGAGTCGATGCCGTCGCGCAGCCGATTCGACGACGATGCCTGCCACATCGTCACCGTGGTGATCGTGCGATCGTCGAACGCATCGCCGGCGTCGAACTGATTGTCGAGGCGACTCTTGAAGTACTGCAGCGACAGTTTCTGCTGCGGCGCGTAATCGAACGCGCCCTGTGCGCTGACGCTCGCGTCGCGGTAACCGTCGCGGTCGGGGTCGTAGCTGAAGTTGGCGGGATTGACGATCGCGTTGAAGCCCGCGCTGCGCCGGTCCGCGATTTCGACGGCACCGCGCAACGTATCGCTGCCGCCCGACACGCCGGCCGACGCCGCGAACGTGTCGTGCGTGCCGTAGCCCAGCGATCCGTTCGCCGTGAATCCCTTCGCGCCCTGGCGCGTGAACACCTGGATCACGCCACCGATCGCGTCCGCGCCGTAGAGACTGGTGGCGGGGCCGCGCAGGATCTCGATGTGGTCGATCTGCTCGAGCGGGATCGCTTCGAGCGCCGTGGCGCCGGACGACGCCGACGCGACGCGCATGCCGTCGATCAGCACGAGCGTCTGCGCGGCGTTCGCGCCACGCAGGAACACGCCCGACGTGGCGCCCGGCCCGCCGTTACGGACGATCTCGACGCCGGGCTCCCGCGAAAGCAGCGCGGCGAGATCGTGCGCGCCGCTTTGCGCGATGTCCTGCGCATCGATCAGCGTGACGTCTGCGACGAGGTCGAGCAGCGATTGCGGCGCGCGCGACGCGGTGACGACGATGGGCGCGAGCGGGCGCGGCGTTTGAGCGGAGGCGACGGCGACGAAGAGCGTAGCAACCGCCAGCGCGGCGGCGCGAACAACGAAGGGAGGGAGCATCGGAAGGTCCGCGTCATGCCGTGGGGTCCCCGCACGGCTTTACCAGGGATCAGGGATCCGGTATCAGGGATCAGCAGAACGCCGCCGACGCGGCGCGCGCGATCCGATGCCGTTACCTGACGGTCTTTGTCGCACCAGAGAGCGGGAGCAGGCAGCGGCACGCGCAGCGCGCGCTTGCTGGTCCCTGATTCCTGATCCCTGGCTGCAGGCCGGTCTCCGGGCTCGCGCCGGACTTTGGGACTTGGGGGTCAGAGCTGTAAGTCTTGCGGCCGGCGATCATGCCTTGCCACAAGGCTGCGCCCGCAAGACTTACAGCTCTGACCCCCAAGTCCCGACCCAAAGTCCGGGCACTTACCGTTGCGGGGGCAGCCGCGGCATCGCACCGCGTTCCCGTTTCACCCACCGAGCGCCTCTGCGCCACGGCGGACACCTGCACGCGCGATTTTACAACGCTTTGTTATAATCCCCGCCCGCGCAGAACCGCTCCCAGTGGCACGCAAGCTTTTCATCCGCACGTTCGGCTGCCAGATGAACGAGTACGACTCGGACCGCATGGCCGACGTGCTCGCAGGCGAAGGCCTCGCGCTGACCGACCGCCCCGACGACGCGGACGTGATCCTGTTCAACACCTGCTCGGTGCGCGAGAAGGCGCAGGAGCGCGTGTTCCACGACCTCGGCCGTCTACGCGCGCTCAAGGCGGAACGCCCCGACCTCCTGATCGGCGTCGGCGGCTGCGTCGCGTCGCAGGAAGGCGCTGCGATCGTGCGCCGCGCGCCGTACGTCGACCTCGTGTTCGGCCCGCAGACGCTGCATCGGCTGCCGCAGATGATCCGCGCCCGCCGCGAAACCGGCGCGCCGCAGGTCGACATTTCGTTCCCCGAGATCGAGAAGTTCGACCATCTGCCGCCGCCGCGCGTCGACGGCGCGAGCGCGTTCGTGTCGATCATGGAGGGCTGCAGCAAGTACTGCTCGTTCTGCGTCGTCCCGTACACCCGCGGCGAGGAGATCTCGCGGCCGTTCGACGACGTGCTGACCGAACTCGCCGACCTGGCCCTGCAGGGCGTCCGGGAAGTCACCTTCCTCGGCCAGAACGTCAATGCGTACCGCGGCGCGACGAGCGGGACTGACGAAACGGCCGACCTTGCACTGCTCCTCGAGTACGCGGCCGAGATGCCGGGCATCGAGCGGCTGCGCTACACGACGTCGCATCCGCGCGAGATGACGCCGCGCCTGATCGACGCGTACGCTCGCATCGACAAACTCGTCTCGCATCTCCACCTGCCCGTGCAGTCGGGTTCCGACCGGGTGCTGGCGGCGATGAAGCGCGGGTACACGGTGCTCGAATACAAGTCGATCGTCAGGAAGCTTCGCGAAGCGCGTCCCGGCCTTTCGCTCACGTCCGATTTCATCGTCGGCTTCCCCGGCGAGACGGACGAGGATTTCGACCGCACGCTCCGCCTCGTCGAGGACGTGGGCTTCGACGGCGCGTTCAGCTTCGCGTACAGCCCCCGCCCCGGCACGCCGGCGTCCGACCTCGCCGACCAGGTGCCGGCAGAAATCAAGCAGGCGCGCCTCGCGCGCTTGCAGGCGCTGCTGGACAGCCAATACCGCCGCTACAGCGAGCAGATGGTGGGCACACGCCAGCGCGTGCTCGTCACCGGAACCGCAGCCAAGAACGTGCGCGAGCTCTGCGCGCGCACCGACAATAACCGCGTCGTCAATTTCGCCGGCGACCGGCAGTCGATCGACACCTACGTCGACGTCGACATTACGGCGGCCCTGCCGCATTCGTTGCGCGGCGAACTTGCGGCCGCGTAGATGGTCTTCGTCGCGGTCGCTTTTTCAAAAGACCGCGCGCAGGACCCCCTCGTCGAATCAGGAGATCAGTCGTTGAAGTCCCCTCGTAGCCTCACCCGCGCATCCCTCGCCCTTGGCGTTCTCGCGCCGTTCGTCATGTCCGGCTGCGCCAGCATTCCGCGCGCCGACGCCGCCAAGCCCGACACCGCAGCGATCGCCGAAGCGGCGGCCGGCGCCGTGTCGCAGGACGACCCCAACGGGCACGCGAGTGCCGCGCACGGATCGCGCCCCGCCGCAGCGGCGGCGGCCGCGGCTGCCGCCGCCGTCAAGGCGGCGCAGCATGCGAAGCCGTTCGCCGAAGTCGTGAAGGGCGCCGAGGAGACCAAGGGTCTCTTCAACGTCTGGCGCAAGGACGACAAGGTCTGGCTCGAGATTCCCGAGGACGCGTTCGACAAGATGTACTTCTTCAAGTCGGCGGTGAACCAGGGCATCGGCGAGCACCGGATCTTCGGCGGCTCGATGACGTATCCGATCGGCGTCGCGCAGATCGTCGAGTTCCACAAGCACGGCCAGTCGGTGCAGCTCATCGCCAAGAACGTGAAGTACACGGCGAAGCCCGGCACGCCGGAGGCGCGCGCCGTCGCCGCGGGCTTTTCCGACAGCCTGCTCGCCGTCGCGCCGATCGCGTCGCAGGCGCACCCCGATCGCAAGTCGGTGCTGATCGACGCCAACGCGCTGCTCCTCGCGGACATTCCGGGCGGCGCCGCGCTGCTCGAGCGCAGCTATCGCCAGGGGTACGGCTTCGATCCGCGGAACTCCTCGATCGGCAAGACGCGCGCGGACGCCGACGACGTGACGTTCGAGGTGCAGGCGCACTACGCGCTGTCGCGGATCGCCGTGCCGAATCCGGCCGCGCCGCCCGCGCTGCAACCGTCGACGCCGATCACGCTGCCCGATCCGCGCAGCCTCTTCATCGGCTATCACTACACGCTCGCCAAGCTGCCCGACGTGCCGATGCACCCGCGTCCGGCCGACGAGCGCGTCGGCTACTTCACGACCGAACTGCTCGACTACACGTCGGACGTGCAGCGCGTGCCCGTCGAGCGGTTCGCGAACCACTGGCGGCTCGAGAAGAAGGACCCTGCCGCCGCATTGTCCGAGCCGAAGAAGCCGATCGTGTACTGGCTCGACCGCAACATTCCGGTCAAGTACCGCGAGGCGATCAAGGAAGGCATCCTCGAATGGAACAAGGCGTTCGAGAAGATCGGGTTCAAGAACGCGATCGAGGTCGAGGTGCAGCCCGACAACGCCGACTTCGACACGTCGGACATGCGGCACGCCTCGGTGCGCTGGCAGACGGTCGCGAAGACGGCCTACGGCGCCATCGGGCCGTCGGTGGTCGACCCGCGCACCGGCGAGATCCTCGACGCCGACATCGGCATCGACGCGAACAACGTGCGGGTGGTGCGCAACCTCCGCAGCGAATACGTGCCGCCGCGGCGCGACGCGTTCGCGGCGTTCAACGCGGCCACCACCGGCAACGCGCAGGCGATCAATGACTCGCAGGCCTGCTCGTACGACGACGCCGCCACCGAGGAATCGGCGTTCGGCATGTCGCTGCTCGAAGCGCGCGGCGATCTCGACGCGAAGAGCGCCGATGTGGACAAGTTCGTCAACCTGTACCTCAAGAACGTGGTGATGCACGAAGTCGGCCACACGCTGGGGTTGCGCCACAACTTCCGCGCGTCGACGGTGTACACCGAAGCCGAGCTCTCCGATCCCGTGTTCACCGAACAGCACGGCATCTCCGGGTCGGTGATGGAATACAACCCGTGGAACCTCGCGGTGAAGGGCGAGCGCCAGGGCGAGTACACGATGTCGACGCTCGGGCCCTACGACTACTGGGCGATCGAATACGCGTACAAGCCGATCGATCCCGCACACGAGCAGCAGGAGCTCGCGAAGATCGCCGGCCGCTCGAGCGAGCCGTGGCTCGCGTACTCGACCGACGAGGACGTGTCGTACTTCGCGATCGATCCCGACGTGAACCAGCTCGACCTCGGCAGCGATCCGCTCGCGTATGCGAAGAAGCGCCTCGCGCTCGTCCACGAGTTGTGGCAGCGCACGGAGGAGATGCCGCTTGCGCCGGGCGAAAGCTACTCGGTGCTGCGACGCAACTTCACCCGGGGCCTGAACGAAGCCGGTCAAGGCGCGCTCTACGCGTCGAAGTACATCGGCGGCCTCACCACGCTGCGCGATCGCGTCGGCAGCGGACGCCAGCCGCTGATGCCCGTCGACGCCGCGAAGCAGCGCGCCGCGCTGCAGCTTCTGACCGGCGAAGTGCTTTCGGCCGACAGCTTCAACTTCTCGCCGGCATTCCTGCGCAAGATGACGATCTCGACGTTCGACATCGACGACGCGCAGGAGCTCGGCCGCCCCGCGCCGCCGCTCGACCTGTCGATCGACCAGCAGGTGCTGGGACTGCAGCGCAACGTGCTCGACACGCTGATGAGCGCGCCGATCGCGCAGCGCCTTCTCAACAACGCGGCGAAGGTCGACGACCCGAAGTCGGCGCTGAAGCTCTCCGAGCTGTACGGCACGCTGCACGCGGCGGTGTGGAGCGAGTTGAAGAGCGGCAAGGACATCACGCTCTTCCGGCGCAACCTCCAGCGCGAGTACGTCACGCGCGTGGCGGATGCGCTGATCCGCCCATCGTCGGCGATGCCGGCGGATGCGCGCGCACTGCTGCGGCAGGATGCAGGCAGGCTGCGCACCGAGCTCGTGCGGGCGTCGACGCGCAACATGTCGGCCGAGGCGAAAGCGCACGTCGCCGAAATGGCGACGATGCTGGACGAGGCGCAGAAGGCGCCGGTCGTCCGCCAGGGGGTTTGACGGCGCCGCCGCGCCGCGCCGGGCGGGCCTCGGCGCCCGACCGGGCCGCCACCGGGGAGGCGGCGCCGCGCGAGGGTCGGCGGGTGACCGAGACGTTCACCCTCGAGCCTGTCGACAATCGCGCGCTCGCGAACCTGTGCGGGGCGCTCGACGCGAACCTGCGGCAGATCGAAGCCGCACTCGACGTGACGATCGCGCGGCGCGGCGCGACGTTTAACGTGTCGGGGGAACGCCGCCAGGCGATGCTCGGCGCGCGCGCGCTGCAGCGTTTCTACGGCGAGGCCGAGAAGCCGCTGTCGGTCGACGACATCCAGCTCGGGCTGGTGGAGATTGCGGCATCGACGCCGCACGCCGCCCCCGAAGGCGACGCCGCGCATGTCGCGCAGCGGCGGCGTGACGGGCCGCCGGGCGACGAGCATCCGGCGCTGCCGGAAGTGCCGTACGTCGAAGGCGCGCCGCTCCTTCGCACCCGCCGTGCCGACCTGCACGGCCGCACGCCGAACCAGGTCGCGTACCTCGACGCGATCCGCACGCACGACATCAGTTTCGGCATCGGGCCGGCGGGCACCGGCAAGACCTATCTTGCCGTCGCGTGCGCGGTCGACGCGCTCGAGCGCGACACCGTCAAGCGCATCGTGCTCGTGCGTCCGGCCGTCGAAGCGGGCGAGCGCCTCGGTTTTCTTCCCGGCGATCTCGCACAGAAGGTCGATCCGTACCTGCGGCCGCTCTTCGATGCGCTCTACGACTTGATGGGCTTCGACAAGGCCGCGCGGCTGCTCGAGCGGCAGACGATCGAACTCGCACCGCTCGCGTACATGCGCGGGCGCACGCTCAACCATTCGTTCATCATCCTCGACGAGGCGCAGAACACGACGCCCGAGCAGATGAAGATGTTCCTGACGCGCATCGGCTTCGGCACCAAGGCGGTGATCACCGGCGACGTCACGCAGATCGACCTCGCGCGCGGGCAGAAGAGCGGGCTGATCGAAGCCGAGCGCGTGCTGAAGGGCGTGCGCGGCATCGCGTTCGTGCGCTTCACGAGCGCCGACGTCGTGCGGCATCCGCTCGTGCAGAAGATCATCGATGCCTACGACCGCGACGCGAGCGAGTAAGCGCCGCACGGTACGCGCCTCACCCCGGCCACACGCACCGCGTCTCGCATTCACGCTGCAGTCGAACGTCGACAGCGACGCGATTCCGTCGCGTGCCACGCTGCGCCGCTACGCGCAGGCCGCGCTCGAGCGTGACGCCAACGTGACGCTGCGCATCGTCGACGGGCGCGAAGGCCGCGCATTGAACCGCCGCTACCGCGGCCGGGACTACGCGACCAACGTCCTCACATTCGTGTACGATGATGGTGTGTCGCTCGCTGGCGACATCGTGCTGTGCGCCCCGGTCGTGGCCCGCGAGGCCCGCGAGCAGCACAAAACACTTCGCGCGCATTACGCGCACCTCGTGATCCACGGCATGCTGCATCTGCAAGGGTACGACCACGAGCGCAATGACGACGACGCGGCCCGCATGGAGGCACGCGAGGTCGGGTTGTTGCGAAGTCTCGGGGTGGAGGACCCGTACGCGTAATGGCGAGTCCGTTAGACGGCCCCGACGACAAGCCGACCCTGCTCGAGCGGCTCTCCGCGTTCCTGACGCGCGAGCCGGAAGACCGCGAGGACCTGGTCGAGGTGCTGCGCGGCGCATTCGAGCATCGCCTGATCGACGCCGATGCGCTGTCGATGATCGAAGGCGTACTGTCGGTATCGGAAACGACGGTGCGCGACATCATGATCCCGCGTGCGCAGATGGACTGCGTGTCTATCGACGATTCGCCGCCCGAGTTCATGCCGGTGATCATCGAGACGAAGCACTCGCGCTTCCCGGTGATCGGCGAGTCGAAGGACGACATCGTCGGCGTCCTGCTCGCGAAGGAGCTTTTGAATTACTACCTCGATCCGCAGGGATTCAACCTGCGCGAGACGCTGCGTCCGGCCGTGTTCGTGCCGGAATCGAAGCGCGTCAACGTACTCTTGCGTGAATTCCGCGCGAACCGCAATCACATCGCCATCGTCGTCGACGAATACGGCGGCGTGTCGGGCCTCGTCACCATCGAGGATGTGCTCGAGCAGATCGTCGGCGACATCGAGGACGAGTACGACTTCGACGAGAGCGAGGACAACATCATCCCGGAGGCGAACGGTCGCTTCCGCATCAAGGCGCAGACCGAGATCGAGGACTTCAACGCGCAGTTCGGCACGCATTACGAGGATGAGGAATTCGACACCGTCGGCGGGCTCGTCCTGAAGGCGTTCGGCCGGCTGCCGAAGCGTGGCGAGTCGACCACGATCGGGCCGTTCCGCTTCCGCGTGCTGCGCGCCGACAGCCGCCGCATTCATACGCTGCAGGCCGAGCGCGTCGCGCCGCCGGCCGGCGAAGAGACGCCCGCCGCATGACGTACCGCCGATGACCCTCGCGCGCGCCCTGACGCTGGCGCTCGCGGCGGCCGCCGGCGCAGTGTCGGTGTTCGCGTTCGCGCCGTTCGGCTGGTCGAGCCTGATCTTCATCGCGCTCGCGCTCGTGATGGGGCGCTGGCAGCGT
>JAICKU010000036.1 GCA_025927765.1 Burkholderiales bacterium | reverse complement strand
GACATCGGCGACATCGGGGTGCGAGCCGGAAGTCGGCGTTTGCGCCGTAAGGCTCTGAGCCCGCGGTGGGAGCCGGCGTTAGGGTCTGAGCCCCGCTGGGGGCGGTCGGTGGGCGGCGAAAACGGGGGGAAGCCCCGGGGCCCCCGCCTTTCCGGGTGTTCCGCTTGGGGGTGCTGGGGCTCCCACCGGGGGTTCTGCGCTGCCTGTGGTCCCCCCCCATCTCGGGCTCGCACCCCGATGTCGCCGATGTCGAAGCCCGATGTCGCCTCGCGCCGCGGCCACTCGCGACGCCTCATTGAAAGGACTGCATGAACCGCGGTGACATTCTTCTCGTCGACGACGACCCCGATCTCCTCAAGCTGATCAGCCTGCGCCTCACGTCGGCCGGCTATCGCGTGCGCACGGCCGACAGCGGCGAAACCGCACTCGCGACGATCGCCGTGGAGCGGCCCACCGCGGTCATCACGGACCTGCGCATGCCGGGCATCGACGGCCTGCAGCTCTTCGAAGCGATCCATCGCCAGCACGCCGCGCTGCCGGTGATCATCCTCACCGCACACGGCACGATTCCAGACGCCGTCAACGCCACGCAGCGTGGCGTATTCGGCTACCTGACGAAGCCGTTCGACAGCCAGGACCTGTTGCAGAAGGTGGCGGCCGCGCTCGAGGCGTCAGGCGGCGAGGCGCCGGGCAGCGACAGCACCGCCGGCGCGTGGCGCGCCGGCATCATCACCCGCAGCCCTCGCATGGAGGACCTGCTGCGGCAGGCGAAGCTCGTGGCCGATTCCGACGCGAGCGTGCTGATCTTCGGCGAGTCGGGCACCGGCAAGGAACTGCTGGCGCGTGCGATCCACCAGGCGAGCCGGCGCAGCGAGCGCGCGTTCGTCGCCGTGAACTGCGGCGCGATTCCGGGCGACCTGCTCGAATCGGAGCTCTTCGGGCATGCGCGCGGCGCGTTCACCGGGGCAGTTCAGGCGCACAAGGGCCTGTTCCAGGCGGCGGACGGCGGCACGCTGTTCCTCGACGAAATCGGCGACATGCCGCTGCCGCTGCAGGTGAAGCTCTTGCGCGTGCTGCAGGAAGGCGAGGTGCGTCCCGTTGGCTCGACGCAGGCGATTCCCGTCGACGTGCGCGTGATCTCGGCGACGCACCGCGACCTCGACGCGCAGCGCGAGCAGGGGCTTTTCCGCGAAGACCTCTACTACCGGCTGAACGTCGTGTCGCTGGCGCTCCCGTCGCTCGCGGAGCGGCGCGAGGACATCCCGCTCCTCGCCGCGCACATCCTCGGCAAGCTCGCCGAGCGCTACCGCAAGCCTTCGTCGACGCTCGCGCCCGACGCCATGGCGCTCCTCGTCGCCGCACCTTGGCCGGGCAACGTGCGCCAGTTGCTGAACCTGCTCGAGCAGTGCGTCGCGCTCGCCACCACGCCGGTCATCCCCGCGACGCTGGTGCAGGCGGCGTTGAAGGAGGACGCGGCCGCCCTGATCCCGTTCGAGGAGGCGCGCAAGACCTTCGAGCGCGACTACCTCGTGCGCCTGCTGAAGATCACCGGCGGCAACGTCACGCAGGCCGCGCAGCTCGCGAAGCGCAACCGCACCGAGTTCTACAAGCTGCTGCAGCGGCACCGGCTCGAGCCCGGCATGTTCAAGGGTGCGAAGACCTGACGCCGGCGCTGTCGTCACTTGACGACAGCAACTTTCGTTGCGCAGTCAAGCGGTTAACGCGAAGCATGCCCGAGCGTGTCGGCGGTGCGCGACATGCGCGCGCGCTGCCAGCGCTCGCCCGGGCCACGTGACATGCGGCGACGCAGAGGGAAATCACGCCGTTGCGCGCGCGTCGTCCGCGTGGCCAATGGATGGCATGTGCATTGCTTGAACGCTTGCGTAACCACCGCGCGACAGCGCGAACGTCAAGCGAACCGACATCATGCAGGCGCACGCAGAAGATCTCACCCAAACGACCCATCTCGCCGCTCCGGCGTCGGCGGTCGACAAAGTTTGCGACCGCGACGATCAAGCGTGCGCGGAAGCCGCCGAGCTCGAGCAACTCGCCGATCGCGTGAGTGCGGCGCGCAGCGTGTACTGATCAACGGTCGTTTCGCGCAAGCGCTGCGCGGCGAGGATTCGCGCGCATGCGCTATGCTCGGCGCGAGAGCCGAGTTCCGGCTCGCCATCTCGGGCTCCCGCCGATGCACGCGTATCTCACGCTGGTCAGATCGATCCTCGAATCGGGGACGTGGCAGGACAACCGCACCGGCATCCGCTCGATCAGCATCCCGGGCGCAGCGATGCGGTTCGATCTCGCGCGCGGCTTTCCCGCGATCACCACGCGGCGCCTTCCGTTCAAGTCGGCCGTCGGCGAGCTGATCGGCTTTCTGCGCGCTGCGCGCAGTGCCGCGGACTTTCGCGCGCTGGGCTGCAAGGTGTGGGATCAGAATGCCAACGAGAACGCCGCGTGGCTCGCCAATCCCTACCGGCTCGGGCCGGACTGGCTGGGCGAGATCTACGGCTATCAATGGCGCCACTGGCCGGCGTACAAGCTGCTGGATCCCGCGCGCAGCGAACAGGTCGACGACGCACGCGCACGCGGCTACGAGGTGCTGGGCGAGGTCGACGTCGACGGCGAGCCGCAGGTGCTGCTCTACAAGGCGATCGATCAGCTGCGGCAATGCCTCGACACGATCGTGGCGCGTCCCACCGATCGGCGCATTCTCTTTCACGCGTGGAACTGCGCCGAGCTCGACCAGATGGCGCTGCCGCCGTGCCATCTGCTCTACCAGTTCCTGCCCAATGCGACGTCGCGCGAGCTGTCGCTCTGCCTCTACGTGCGCTCGAACGACGTCGGCCTCGGCGCGCCGTTCAACCTGTGCGAGGCCGCGGCGCTGCTGTCGCTCGTCGCGCGGCTCACCGGCTATGCGCCGCGCTGGCTGTCGTATTTCATCGGCGACGCGCACATCTACGAGAACCAGCTCGAGATGCTGCACGAGCAGTTGTCGCGCGAGCCGTATGAGGCCCCGGCGCTCGTCATCTCCGATCGCGTGCCGGCGATGGCGGAAACGGGCCGCTACGAGCCCGAGTGGCTGGATCGCGTCGAGCCGGACGATTTTCGCCTGGATAACTACCGCTTCCACCCGCCGTTGACTGCACCGATGGCGGTGTGACTTGCCGGTGCCCGCCCCGGAAAACTTGAAAAAATACAAAGCAGTTGCTATAGTTTGGTCTATGCGAGCTTTTGTTGAATATTTCATGAAGTCGACCCGGCCCTTCGCGCCGGCGGTCGTCGCTCGCCTGCTCCTGCTGCCGCTCGTCCAGTGGACGGCGGCGCCCCTCGCTTTCGCGCTCGCCGTTCGACGAACCGACCGCGGAACCCTCGCCTGTCAGAGGCACGCCCGGTAACCCTTGAACGCGCCTCGACGAGGCGCCTCGCGGTTACCGGGACCACAGCACGTCCGTTCGCGTGACGCCCGCTTCGGGCCGTCCGTGATCGTCCATTCCTGCCCTTGCTTCCGGAGGTTGCCGTGATCGACCGCAACGAGATCGTCCTTTCCACGCACGACGCCGCGACGCTGTCGGCCGTGCTCGCCACCGTTTCCACCCGCAATGCGCCGCTGCCCGGCGCCGCGGAAGAACTCGCCGACATGCTGTCGGCGGCCCGCCTCGTCAATGCGACCGACGGTGATGTCGTCGCGCTGAACGCCGAGGTGACCTACGTCGAGCTGCCGCGCGGCATGGCCCGCACCGTGCAACTCGTGCACCCGGCCTCCGCCGATGCCGGCGCGTCGCGCGTTTCGGTGTTCGCCCCGGTCGCCCGCGCGCTGCTCGGACGCCGTGCCGGCGCGCGCGTGCCCGTCACGCTGCCCGACAGCACCATCGACGAGCTGCACGTGATCTCCGTGCGTCCCGGGAGCGTGTCATGACGCCGTTCCTGCTGCAGCCGTTCGGCACGCGGCCCGACCCGCGCCGTGCGCCGGCGCTGCTCCACCCGGAATGCCCGATCGAGCAGTCGCTGCATAGCCTCGACGAGGCGGTTCAGTCGGCGCTGATGCAGGAGATCTGGCGCCGCGAAAGCTTCGTCGCCGACGGCGTGCTGCTGGTCGCCGATCCGAAGGCGTTGCGCGTGCTCGCGCGTTGCGAAGCGGCGCTGCGCCGGCCGGTGGTGGAGCTGCGCGAGCGGCACGGCGACAGCGTGATCGTCGATGCGCCGGCGGTGCGTTACGCGCACGGTGCGCCGGTGCTCGAGCCGTGGATGATCGTGCTCGCGAGCGGCCCGCGTGCGGCGTTGTCGCTCGTGCAGTACGACCTCGCGCGCCGCGGCGCGACGATCACGCGCGTGTCGCCCGACCGCGACCCGTTCGTGCTCGAAGCCGAAGCGCCGCTCGGGCGGCTGCTCGGCTACGACGAGTGGCTCGAACGGCACGCCGAGGGCGTCGAGGCGAGCATCTGGCTGTTGCGCTACCGGCCGATCGGTGACGACGGGCCGCGGGCCGCGTGATGCGTTCGACCGCGCGTACGGCCGACGCGGCACCGGCGTCGGCCCCGCGCGAATCCCCTGGGACGCGGCTCGCCCACGGGCGGGCCGCACGTCCTATCCGCCGAAACTCGATTCCCTGCGTCGCATCAAAGTTCTGATTCGCGACTTGGCATAGGATAGAAAAAGGATGGATCGGATGGCGACTTCGGCATGACCGAGCCGATCTCGGCTTGGCAGTGCATCGGATGCGGGCGCATCGAAGCGCCGCAAACGTGCATCGGCGTGTGCCAGGACCGCCGCGTCGAGTTCGTTTACGCATCCGATCTCCAGGAAGCGCAAGCCGCGCACGCGGCGACGCGCGAAGAGCTGGCTGGCCTCCACGCACTCCTGCGTCGGCTCGCGCTGAGCCGGCCGCGCGACGGCGAATGGGAACGCTCGTATCGTGCGTTCCAGGCGCAGGCGCGCGACGCGCTGCGCATGCGGGAGGCCGATGCCAATGAAGCGGCGCCCGCCCGTAACGGTTCCACGAAGCATGCCGCGTAACGCTTCGCTCGGTTCCCCGCCGACGCTCGCCGCGCGCGCGAGCGACGATCGCTTGGCACTGTGGAACCTCGGCTTTCGCCCGTTCTACCTCGTCGCGAGCATCTTCGCGGCGCTGTCGATCCTGTTGTGGATCGCCGAATATGCGGGCGTGCTGCGCGGCGGCTACGTGCACGACCCGGTGTGGCACGCCCATGAGATGCTGTTCGGCTACACGATCGCCGTCATTACGGGGTTTCTGTTCACTGCCGGCCGCAACTGGACGGGGAGACCGACGCCGACCGGCGGTCTCCTGATCGCGTATACGCTGCTCTGGCTCGCCGGACGCATCCTGATCCTGACGCCGTACGCGATTGCCGCCGCCGTCGTCAACGCGGCCTTTCCCATCGCCGCAGCCGCGGGTCTCGCCGTGCCGCTCGCGCAGAGCCGCAACCGGCGCAACTACTTCTTCGTGGGCCTGCTCGTGCTGCTCGGGCTCGTGACGCTGTGCGTGCATCTCGCGCATCGCGGCTTCATCGTGTGGCCGGCGCGGGCGGGGCTGCAGGTCGGCCTCGACGTCGTGCTGTTCGTGATCGCGGTCATGGCGGGGCGCGTCGTGCCGATGTTCACGAACAACGGCATTCCGGGGGCCGGCGCAACGCGCAACCCGACCGTCGAAAAGGCATCGCTCGGCGGCGTGATCGTACTGGTGATCGCCGGCATCGCGCAGGTCGAACCGCTGTGGCTCGGCGTGATCGCGATCCTCGTCGCGATCGCGCACGGCGCGCGGCTCGCACTGTGGCACCCGTGGCGCACGTTCGCCACGCCGCTCGTCTGGGTGCTGCACGCGGCGTACGCGTGGGTGGTCATCTACCTGCTGCTGCGCGCGCTGGCCGCCTGGGGATACGTCGCGCCACCGCTCGCCACGCACGCGCTCACGATCGGCGTGATCGGCGGCATGACGATGGGCATGATGACGCGTACGGCACGCGGGCACTCGGGCCGTCCGCTCGAGGCCGACCGCTTCGAAGTCGCCTGCTACCTTCTGATCCAGGCCGCCGCGCTCGTGCGCGTGTTCGGCGGCATGGCGCTTCCGGACGTCTACGTCGACACGGTGGTCGTGTCCGGCCTCTGCTGGTCGGCCGGCTTCGCGCTCTACGCGGTGCGCTACTGGCCGATCCTGACGCGCCCGCGCCTCGACGGCAAGCCGGGTTAAGTAGTGGATAAGTAGGGTCAGACACTACTTTTCGGCGGCCGAGTCCGCCAAGGCAGCAGCGCCGCGCGGATGAGTAGAGTCCAACCCTACTTATCCATTCTGCCGATTGCGCGGTCCGGTGGACTGCGGCGAGAATGCGCGGCCGATGATCTCCGACACCGCCAATCGCCCGCGAAGCCAGTACGCGCTGTTGCGCGAGCGCCGCTTCGCGCCGTTCTTCTGGACGCAGTTCGCGGGCGCCTTCAACGACAACGTGTTCAAGAACGCGTTCGTCGTATTCGTCACGTTCGGCGCGGCCAACGCCGCCGGCCTCGAGGCCGGCACGATCGTCAACCTGATCGGCGCCGTCTTCATTCTGCCGTTCCTGCTGTTCTCGGCCACGTCGGGGCAGATCGCCGACAAATACGAGAAGGCGCGACTGATCCGGCTCGTCAAGCTGCTCGAGATCGCTATCGCGATCGTGGGCCTCGTCGGATTCGGGATCGCGTCGGTGCCGGTCCTGTTCGCGGCGCTCGCGCTCCTCGGCGTGCACTCGACGCTGTTCGGGCCCATCAAATACGCGATCCTGCCGCAATGTCTCGCAGAGCGTGAGCTGACCGGTGGCAACGGCCTCGTCGAGGCGGCCACGTTCGTGGCGATCCTGCTCGGCACGATCGCGGGCGGCGTCGTCGTGGCGATCGAGGGTGCCGGACCGCTCGCCGCAGGCGCGCTGACCATCGCCGTCGCCGTCGCCGGATGGCTCGGGAGCCGCGCCATCCCGGCCACGGCGCGCGCGGCGCCGAACCTCGTCGTCAACTGGAATCCGGTGAGCGAGACGTGGCGAAACCTGGCGATCGCGCGCGAGAACCGCGTCGTCTGGCGCTCGATGCTCGCGATCTCGTGGTTCTGGTTCTACGGCGCGATCTACCTCGCGCAGCTGCCGGCGTTCACGCAACAGGTACTGCACGGCAATGCACACGTGTTCACGCTGCTGCTCGCGCTGTTCTCGATCGGCATCGGTGTGGGCTCGCTGCTCTGCGAACGCCTCTCCGCACACGACGTCGAGCCCGGGCTCGTGCCGTTCGGCGCGCTCGGCCTCACCGCGTTCGCCGTCGACCTGTGGCTCGCGACGCGTGTCGAAAGCGGTGGCGCGACCCTCGGTGCGACGGCGTTCGTCGCCTCACCCGGACACTGGCGCGTCGCGGCCGACATCGTGCTTCTCGGCATCTTCGGCGGCTTCTACACGGTGCCGCTGTACGCGCTGATCCAGGCGCGCTCGCCCGCGTCGCATCGCTCGCGCATCATCGCGGCGAACAACATCCTGAACGCGCTCTTCATCGTGGCGTCCGCGGGCGTGGCGATCGGCCTGCTCGCCGCGGGGCTCTCGGTGCCGGAACTCTTTCTCGCGGTCGGCGCGATGAACGCGCTCTTCGCCGCCTATCTTTTCGCGAGCGTGCCCGAGTTCCCCGCGCGCACGCTCGCACTGCTCCGGCGGCGTCGGCGACGCGATGCGGCGGCCATCCACGGGGAGGGTTGAATGGCGATCGCCGGCTTGATCCTCAGCGCGCTCGCGGGCGCGCTGCTCGGCAACCGCTTCGAGGCGATGATCGAAGGTGCGCTCGTCGGCGTCGTTACGGGCATCGTCTTCGGCGAGTGGCGCAAGGCGCAGCGGCGCCGCGCGGCGCTCGATGCGCATACGATCGTCGACACGCGCGTCGACGATCGCATGCGCGCGATGGAGCAGCGCATCGCCGATCTCGAGCGGGCGGTGCGAGCGCTCGCGCCGGAACAAGCAGGGACGGACAAAGTAGGGTCAGGCACCACATTTCGGCTGCCGGCGTCGACAGCGGAGGCCGTGACCCGAAAAGTGGAGTCCGACCCTGCTTTGCCTACTCGTTCGGGGCAGTCGCCGCTCGCGGCGGACGAGCGCCTCGCGACCGATGCAGTGCGTGCCGGCGAGACACCGGCGTACGCGCGGGTGCCGGCGACACGCGCTGATGCAGGCGGCACATCGCCACCCGCCAAACCCGGGCTCTTCGACGTCGCGCGCCGCTGGCTCGTGGGCGGCAACACGCTCGCCCGCGTCGGCGTCCTGCTGCTGTTCGTCGGCGTCGGTTTCCTGCTGAAGTACGCGTCCGAGCACGTCGTCGTGCCGATCGAACTGCGTGTGGCGGGCGTCGCGCTCGGCGCCGTCGTGCTGCTGGTGCTCGGCTGGCGCCTGCGCGAGCGGCGCACCGCCTACGCGATGATCCTGCAGGGCGCCGGCGTAGGCGTGCTCTACTTGACGGTGTTCGCGGCGCTTCGGCTGTACGCGCTCCTGCCGCCGTCGGCCGCGTTCGCGCTGCTGGTCGCGATAGCGGCATTGTCGGCGGTGCTCGCGATCAAGCAGAACGCGGTGGTGCTCGCGGCGATCGGCGTCGTCGGCGGCTTCGCCGCGCCGATCCTCACGTCGAGCCAGTCGGGCAGCCACGTCATGCTCTTCACGTGGTACGCGCTGCTCAACGCCGCGATCCTCGCCATCGCGTGGTTCAAGGCATGGCGCATCCTGAACCTGCTCGGCTTCGTGTGCACGTTCCTCGTCGGCACGCTATGGGGCGTCACGCGCTATCGGCCCGACGATTTCGCCACCACGGAGCCGTTCCTCGTGCTGTTCTTCCTGTTCTACGTCGCGATCGCCGTGCTCTACGCGCTGCGGCACTCGGTGTCGGTGCGCGATTACGTCGACGGAACCCTTGTCTTCGGAACGCCGCTCGTCGCCGCCGGCCTGCAGGCGTCGCTCGTGACCCGCTTCGAATTCGGGATGGCGTTCTCCGCGGTGGCCGTCGCCGTGCTCTACGTCGCGCTCGCGCGCATGCTGTGGTCGCGGCATCGCGAGGACCTGCGTCTTCTGACAGAATCGTTCGTCGCGCTGGGCGTCGTGTTCGCGACGCTCGCCGTGCCGCTCGCGTTCGACGCGACGTGGACGTCGGCGACATGGGCGCTCGAAGGTGCGGCGATCGTGTGGGTCGGGCTGCGACAGGAGCGGCCTTTCGCCCGTGCGTTCGGGCTGCTGTTGCAGGTCGCCGCCGGCGGCGCGTTCGCCGTCGGTGCCGGCATCGTCGTCACGCGTTCTGCCGAAGTCCTTCCCATCCTGAACAGCACGTTCCTCGGCGCATGGCTCGTCGCGATGGGGGGTCTCGCGACCGCGCTCGCGTATTCGCGTACCGATGCGACCCGCCCGCGCGAGCGCTTCGCCGTGATGCCGCTGTTCTTCGCGTGGGGCATGGCGTGGTGGGTGGGGGCGGGCGCGCACGAGACCGATGCGTTCGTGGCCGACGTGCACAAGGTGGCAGTCTTCGTCATGTTCCTCGTGGGCTCGGCAGTCGTGTTCGCGTTCGCGGCGCGTGCACTCGCCTGGCCGCTCGCGCGCATGCCCGCCATGGTGCTCGGCCTCGCGCTGCTCGCGACGGCGATCGTCGCTTCGTTCGCGCCGATCGACGGACATCTGTTCGCGCATGCCGGTGCACTCGCATGGCTCGCAGCGATCGCCGCGATGGCGTTCCTGCTTCACCGATTCGAGCGCGGCGGCGTGCTCGTGCCGCTGTCACGCGCGGCGGACGGCGTGCACGCGGTCGCGTTCTGGCTCGTGACGTATGTCGCGGCGCACGAAGTGGCATGGAATGCGGCGACGTATGCGGACGGCCGCGGCTGGCCCGGCGCGGCGTACGGTTTCGTGCCCGCGCTCGCGGTCGCGTTGGCATGCTGGCGCGCACGCGCGCACGCCTGGCCGTTCGGCGTTCATCGCAATGCCTACGTCGGCGCCGGTGCAGTGCCGTTCGTGGCGTGGATGATCGGGTGGTCGGTCGTCGTCGGCGTGACGAGCGACGCGAGTCCCGCACCGCTCGCATACGTTCCCCTCTTGAATCCGGTCGATCTCGCGCTCGCGTTCGTCGCGGTCGCGCTCGTGCTGTGGCTGCGTACGCTCCGCGCCGTCGTCCCCGCATTGGCGGCGCGGCTGTCGCCCGACGTCGTGGCCGGTCTCGCCGCAGTGCTGGGCTTTCTCTGGCTCAACGCAATCGCGCTGCGCATGCTGCACCACTGGTACGGCATCGACTGGTCGGCGCACGCACTGTGGAACGCGACGCTCGTGCAGGTGGTGCTGTCGCTGCTGTGGACAGCGATCGCGCTCGCCGCGATGGTCGTCGCCAATCGAGTGCGGGCGCGCGTCGGCTGGATCGGCGGCGCGGCGCTGCTCACGATCGTCGTCGCGAAGCTCTTCGTCGTCGACCTGTCGCGCGTCGGCAGCATCGAGCGCATCGTGTCGTTCATCGGCGTGGGCGTGCTGCTGCTCGCGATCGGCTATTTCGCGCCGGTGCCCGCGCGGCGTGTGGAGGCACAATGAAACACCTGCTTGCGTGCGCGGCGTTCGCGTTCGCGACGCTCGCGCATGCGGACGCACCCCGCTTCGCGTGGCACGCGCCGCTCGCAATCGACGGCACGCACGCGTTCTACCGTGTCGAGCTTCCCGCGAACGTCTACGAAGGCGTCGTGCGCAGCGACCTTGCCGACGTGCGCGTCCGCAACGGCGATGGCGAACCGGTGCCGTTCGCGTTCGTGCCGGTGCCCTCTGCCGACCGCGAGCGCGCGCCTGCGGCCGATCTGCCGCTCTTTCCGCTGTACGTCGACCGCGACGCGCGCGATCTCGCCGATCTCGCGATCACGATGCGCCGTGACGCGAGCGGCACACGCATCGATCTCGCGACGCGCGACGGCCGCCCGGTCACCGGGCAACGCCTCGCCGGTTACCTGATCGACGCCGGCGAGCGCCACGCGCCGCTCGCCGCGCTGACGCTGGTCACGTCCGACACGTCGAAGGTCGACACGCGCGTGCGCATCGAGGCGAGCGACGACCTCGCCACGTGGCGCTCGCTCGTCAGCGCGGCGCCGCTCCTCGCGCTCGAGTTTCGCGGCCGGCACCTCGTGCGCGATCGCGTCGAGTTGCCTGCGGTCGCCGCACGTTACCTGCGCGTTGCCTTCGTGCCGGCGGCGCACGCCGTCGAAATCGCCTCGGCGCGTGGCGAAGCGGCCCCGCGCGTCGTCGAGCCCGCGCGGCAATGGCGCAAGGCCGCGGGCACGGCCGACGCCAGGCATCCCGGCGAATACCTGTTCGACGTGGGCGGCTACTTTCCCGTCGATCGCGTGACGCTCGACCTGCCGGATCTCAATGCCGTCGCGCCGGCGGTCTTGTCGGCGGCGTGGCCGGTCGCAACGCCGTCGCGCGGCGCTCCCGACGATGCCTGGCGGCACGTGGTGACGAGCGTGTTCTATCGATTGCGCCAGGACGACGGCGAAACGACCAACGTGCCGGTGAGTGTACCGACGACCGCGGCGCGGCGGTGGAAGGTGCGCATCGATCCGTCCACCGGTGCGCTCGGCGGTACGCCGCCGTCGCTGTCGGTCGGTTACGTGCCGCGCACGCTCGTGTTCGCCGCACGCGGCACGCTGCCGTTCGAACTCGCGTGGGGAAGCGCGAAGGCTACCGCGGCTGCGTTGCCCATCGCGACGCTCGTGCCGGCCTTCGACGCCCGCACGACGCCGGCGACGTTCGGCGTCGCGAGTGTCGGTGCGGCGCCCGCGGCACCTGCGTTCGATGCGCTGCGCGAACCGCCCGACGTCAAGCGGTGGCTGCTGTGGACGGCGCTCGCCGTCGCGACGATGGTGCTCGGCTGGATGGCGTTCGGGCTGCTGCGCGAGATGCGTGCGCCGCCGTCCGGCGATCGCGACGCGGAGCCTCCGGTATAGTCGGACGGATCGCTTACTCGCAGATCGCGCATGTCAGGCAACACGTTCGGCAAGCTGTACTGCGTCACCTCGTTCGGCGAATCGCACGGGCCGGCGATCGGCTGCGTGGTCGATGGCTGTCCACCGGGACTCCCGCTCGCTGAAGACGACATCCAGCGCGATCTCGATCGGCGCAAGCCGGGCACGTCCCGTCACGTCACGCAGCGCCGGGAATCGGATCGCGTCGAGATTCTCTCCGGCGTGTTCGAGGGACGCACGACCGGCACGCCGATCGCGCTTCTGATCCGCAACGAGGATGCGCGCAGCAAGGACTACGCGAACATCGCCGAGACGTTCCGCCCGGGACACGCCGACTACACGTACTGGCAGAAGTACGGCATTCGCGACTATCGCGGCGGCGGTCGCCAGTCGGCGCGCGAAACCGCGGTGCGCGTCGCGGCGGGCGCGATCGCGCGCAAGTGGCTGCACGAGCGCTGCGGCGTTGCCATCCACGGGCACATGACGAACCTCGGCGAATATGCGATCCCGTTCGAAGGCTTCGAGCACGTCGCGAACAACGCCTTCTTCGCCGCGAACGCGTCGAACGTCGCCGACATGGAAGCTTTCATGGATCGCCTGCGCAAGTCGGGCGACTCGTGCGGCGCGCGCATCGAGGTTGTCGCGACCGGCGTGCCGGTCGGCTGGGGCGAACCCGTGTACGACAAGCTCGACGCGGACATCGCGCACGCGATGATGGGCATCAACGCGGTCAAGGGTGTCGAGATCGGCGCCGGCTTTCGCGCGGTTGCGCAGCGCGGCACGCAGCACTCCGACGAGATGGCGCCCGAGGGCTTCGTCGGCAACGAAGCGGGCGGCATCGTCGGCGGCATCTCCACCGGGCAGGACGTGATCGTGGCCATCGCGGTGAAGCCCACATCGTCCATCCGGCTCGATCGCCACTCGATCGACAAGGCGGGACGCCCGGTGATCGTGAACACGCACGGGCGCCACGATCCCTGCGTGGGCATCCGCGCGACGCCCATCGCCGAGGCGATGCTCGCGTGCGTGCTGATGGATCATGCGCTGCGACACCGGGCGCAGAACGCGGACGTCGTCGTCGCCACGCCGCGCCTCGCAGCGCGGGCGCCGGCGCACGTGCACGAGCGCATCCGCGGCGCGAAGGCCGTCGACGACCCGGATCCTGCCGAGGCGTAAGCGAAGGGTCGGACCGGGCCAGGCCCTACTTTTCGGCAACGTCGCCGGCAGAACCGAAGGGTCGTGGCGAAAAGTAGTGTCTGACCCTATTTCTCCTTTTCGACGTCGGTGACGCTCGCTCCGGCACGGCCGCGCGCCAGGCTCAACGTGACCGCGTCGCCGACTCGAAGCTGCGCCGCGTCGGTGACGATCTCGCCGCGTTGCGACGACACGATCGCGTAGCCGCGATCGAGCACCGCCGACGGGTTGAGGAGTGAAAGGCCGCTTGCCGCGCGCTCGAGGGCGCGGTTGGCCTCGCCGAGGCAGTCGCGGCCGGCGCGCGCGAGCGCGCGCGAGGCGATCGCAAGCGAAGCCGACTGCGGCAGCGGTGTGCGCAACTCGCGCACGAGCCGCGATTGCGCCGTGCGCGCGCGCTGGTCGAGCAGCGTGCGCGAATGCGCGAACGCCCGCCCGAGGCGCTGGCCGAGCAGGCGTGTGCGCTCCGCCTGCGCGGCGAGCCGCGTGGCGGGATGCACGAGCCGGCGTGCGACATGGTCGACGCGCTGCGCCCGCGTGCCCGCGTCATGCGCGTGTGCGCGGGCAAAGCGGCGGAACAGCGCCCGCAACGTACTGCGCAGCGACGCGCAGTCCGGTGCGACGAGCGCGGCGGCGGCGGTTGGCGTCGCGGCACGCACGTCGGCCACAAAATCGCAGATCGTGAAGTCGGTTTCGTGGCCCACGCCCGAGACGACCGGCAGGCGCGACGCGTGCACGGCGCGCGCGACCACTTCCTCGTTGAACGCCCACAGGTCCTCGAGCGAGCCGCCGCCGCGGCACACGATCAGCACGTCGACCTGCGCGTGCTCGTTCGCGAGCCGGATCGCCGCGGCAATCTCGGCCGCGGCAGGCCCGCCCTGGACGGACGCGGGATAGAGGATGACGGGGAGTGCCGGAAAGCGGCGTGCGAGCGTCGTCAGCACGTCGCGCAGCGCCGCGGCTCGCGGCGACGTGACGATGCCGATGGCGCGTGGAAACGAGGGCACCGGGCGCTTGCGGCCGGCCTCGAACATCCCGGCCGCCTCGAGCGCGCGCTTGCGCGCCATGAAGCGCTCGTACAGCGCGCCCACACCCGCCAGCCGCACCGTCTCGACGTTGAGCTGGAACTCGCCGCGAGGCTCGTAGATCGACGCGATCGCGCGCACCTCGACCGCCATCCCGTCGCGCAGTGCGAACGCGAGCGCCTGCGCCTTCTGTCGGAACAGCACGCAGCGGATCTGTGCACTTGCGTCCTTCAGCGTGAAATACACGTGCCCCGACACCGCGCGGGTGCAACCGGAGACTTCGCCGCCGATCCATACCAGACCGAGCTCGCGTTCGAGCAGCAGCCGCGCCTTCGCGACGAAGCGCGAGACCGGGATGACCGGCGGCAACGGGCGAAGCGAGGCCTCTTCGGCCGGGAGGGTCCCCCTGAACGCGCCGGGAACGACCGGCACCAGTGGGTCGTGTGCGGGCGTGCGAAACAGGTCGTTTCGCAGTGCATCATTGTCGAGGATCGAGCGGCGGCGCATCAGGCGGGTGGATGGCGGTTGTGGTGAACAGAAAGCTAGGTTTGTCCAGGACAAACAAGCCGCGGAAGGGTGAATTTTTTTCCCGAACGAGCTCGGAACGACGCTGCGGGGTCGGCCGGGACACCGCCGACGCGCCGCGGAAGCGGGTTTTCAAGTGCTTGTTTCGGTGCGGCTTTTTTTCGGCTCGTTTTTCGTCCACGGACCATTTTCCTTGCGGAACAACGGACTTAGCGGTCAAATGTACAAGATATACACACTTCCATCCACAGGATTTGTGGACAACGGCGCTGGGCGCGTCGATGCCACCCCGCGCAAAGCCTTGCCGGGCGCGGCTTTCCGGGGCGAAGCGCGGGCTCCCTAGCGGAGGCGCCGGTGACGCGACATCGACGGCCGGTTAGAATTCCATGCACCGACAGGCTGTTCATGAACAAAATCGTTGATGCTGCGCCGCGAAACAGCGATGCAGCCACCCCGAACCCGAGCGACACCCAACGCGTACGCGATGCGGCCAATCCAGACGCGTCCGGCCCGCGCATCGCGCGACCGGAAGCCGACGAGCCCGCGGGCAGCGGCGCCAACTTCCTGCGCACGATCATCGCCGAGGACAACGCGAAGGGCACGTACGGGGGGCGCGTGGTGACGCGCTTTCCGCCGGAGCCGAACGGGTACCTGCATTTCGGTCATGCGAAGTCGATCATCCTGAATTTCGGGCTCGCAGCCGAGAACGCCGGCACCTGTCACCTCCGCTTCGACGACACGAACCCGCTCAAGGAGGACGTCGAGTTCGAGGACGCGATCGCGGGGTCGGTGCGCTGGCTCGGCTACGACTGGGGCGCGCACCGCTACCACGCGTCGGATTATTACGAGGTGCTGTACGACTTCGCCGAGTGGTTCGTCGAGCATGGCCTCGCGTACGTCGACAGCCAATCGGCCGAAGAGCTTCGCCGCACCCGCGGCACGCTGACGGAGCCGGGCCGCGCGAGTCCCTATCGCGGCCGCAGCGTGGCCGAAAACCTCGACCTCCTGCGCCGCATGCGGGCCGGAGAATTCGCCGACGGCACGCACGTGCTGCGCCTGGCGATCGACATGGCGAGCCCGAACGTGAACATGCGCGATCCGGTGATCTATCGCATTCGGCACGCGCATCACCATCGCACCGGCGACCGGTGGTGCATCTACCCGCTGTACGACTACACGCACTGCATCTCGGATGCGCTCGAGCGCGTGACGCATTCGATCTGCACGCTCGAGTTCCAGGACCACCGGCCGCTCTACGACTGGATCATCGATCGGCTCGCCGACGGCGGCAGGCTCGCACGGCCGCTGCCCCGCCAGTACGAATTCGCGCGCCTCAACCTCACGTACGTCGTGCTCTCGAAGCGCAAGCTCATCCAGCTGGTCGAGGAGGGGCACGTCGAAGGCTGGGACGACCCGCGGCTGCCCACGCTCGTGGGAGCGCGCCGCCGAGGCTTCACGCCCGCCGGCTTTCGTCTCTTCAACGAGCGGATCGGCGTGTCGAAGTCGGATTCGTGGATCGACATGAGCGTCCTCGAGGACGCGATGCGCGACGACCTCAACCGCACGGCGCCGCGCCGCATTGCGGTGCTCGACCCGATCCGGCTCGTGATCGACAACTATCCGGAGGGGCAGGTCGAAACGATGAGCGCGCCGAATCATCCGCAGCAGCCCGAGCTCGGACGGCGCGACCTGCCGTTCGCGCGCGAGCTGTGGATCGAGCGCGACGACTTCGCCGAGACGCCGCCGAAGGGCTATTTTCGCTTGTCGCGCGGCGCCGAGGTTCGGCTCCGCTACGCGTACATCGTGCGCTGCACCGGGGTGGAAAAGGATGCGGACGGCAACGTCACCGTCGTGCACTGCACGTACGATCCCGCCACGCGCAGCGGCTCGCCCGGCGCCGACGCGCGCAAGGTGAAGGGCAACATCCACTGGCTGTCGACGGCGCATGCGGTGCCGGCGGAGGTGCGCCTCTACGATCGGCTGTTCGGCGTGCCGTTTCCCGGTGCGCGCGACAACGACGCGAACGCCACCGGCGAAGCCTCCGCGCCCACGGCGGTTGACGACGAGGGTGGCGAGGCGCGCGACTTCCTCGACGATCTCAACCCCGATTCCAAGCGCACGATCCACGCTTACGTCGAGCCTTCGCTCGCGCTCGCCGCAGCGGAGGAGCGCTTCCAGTTCGAGCGCCACGGCTATTTCGTCGCCGACCTCGCCGATCACGCGGCCGGCCGGCCGGTGTTCAATCGCACCGTCACCTTGCGCGATTCCTGGAACGCAAAGCCCCGGCGATAATAGCGCCGGCCGCTTGAGGCTCGCCGGTCGCGGGCCCATATTGGCTGCACGTCCAAGTCGAGGTCCCCATGAAACGGATCATCCTCTTCATCGCCACGAACCTCGCGGTCGTCCTCGTCCTGTCGATCATCCTTCGGATCTTCGGGCTCGACCGCGCGCTCGCGACGCAGGGCATCGCGTACGGGCAGCTGCTCGTGTTCTCGGCCGTCGTCGGCTTCACCGGCGCGATCATCTCGCTTTTGATGTCGAAGACGATCGCCAAGTGGACGACCGGTGCGCAGGTGATCACCACCCCGCAGAACGATGCGGAAGCCTGGCTGCTCTCCACCGTACAGAAGCTCGCGACGCAGGTGCACATCCAGATGCCGGAGGTCGGCGTCTACGAGGGTGCGCCGAATGCATTCGCAACGGGCGCATTCAAGAATTCGGCGTTCGTCGCCGTGTCGACGGGTTTGCTGCAGTCGATGAACCACGAGGAGGTCGAAGCAGTGCTCGGCCACGAGATCTCGCACGTGGCGAACGGCGACATGGTCACGCTCACGCTGATGCAGGGTGTCGTGAACACGTTCGTCGTGTTCCTGTCGCGCATCGTCGGCGCCATCGTCGACCGCACGGTGTTCCGCACCGAGCGCGGCACCGGGCCCGGCTACTTCATCACGGTCATGGTGTGCCAGATCGTGTTCGGCGTCCTCGCGAGCATGATCGTCGCGTGGTTCTCGCGCTGGCGCGAATACCGTGCCGACGCGGGCAGCGCCAGGTTGCTCGGTCCGCAGCCGATGATCCACGCGCTGCGGCGCCTCGGCTCGCTCGAGACCGGCGGCTTGCCGCAGGCGATGCAGGCGTTCGGCATCGCGGGCAGCAACGTGATGGCGCTCTTCGCCTCGCATCCGCCGATCGAGGCGCGGATCGCGGCGCTCGAGTCGGGCCGCTGAACGGGAGAGAACGAGATGCGCTACAAGATCGAAGTGGAAGACGACCGCGGCCTGTGGCACGACGTGCGCGGCGACGACGGCAACATCCTCGTGTTCGACGACGAGAACGCGGCGCGCGCCGCGCTCGCCGAGCGTTATCCGGTGCTCGTGCAGATGGAGAAGTACGCGGGCGGCAAGCGCACGCGCGTGATCCGCATTCTCGAGGACGAGGACGACTGGCCGAAGCGCCCGGGCGGCAGCGCAGCCTAGCGACGGGACGAAAACAAAACGGCCGGCGACTCGATCATCGGGCGCCGGCCGTTCGCATGGGCGCGCGATGCGCGCATCGAATGTTCGCTACTTCAGATGGTTCGAGACGAGCTTCGTCATCTCGAACATCGACACCTTGTTCTTGCCGCCGAACACGGCGCGCAGCTTGTCGTCGGCGTTGATCAGCCGCTTGTTGACGCCGTCCTGCAGCTTGTTCTTCTTGATGTAGTCCCAGATCTTCTTCGTCACTTCCGTACGCGGCATGGGGCTCGTGCCGACGACGGCGGCGAGTTCCGACGACGGGCGCATCTCCTTCATGAACGCGGCGTTCGGCTTGCGCGTGCCCGCGGCCTTTTTCGGCGCCGCCGGCTTCTTGGCGGCGGCCTTCTTCGGCGCGGCAGCCTTCTTCGTTGCGCTCTTCTTCGCGGCCGGCTTCTTCGCTGCGCTCTTCTTCGCGGCGGGCTTCTTCGCCGCGGTCTTCTTGCCAGCTTTCTTGGCAGTAGCCATGTTTCTCCTTCCTGTCGGTTGTGCGGGGCGGTTACGCTGCAGCGTCCTCGCGCGCGATGCAGTGCCGAGAGGCGCGACGCATCGGCGGCGACTATACCGCATTTTCCCTAGGGAGGAAGGGCGGTGACGGCGATTTTTCACTCTGGGGAACGCGCTGTTGCAACCGCGCGAACGTGCGCGAGCGACGGCACGTTTTGCGGGGGGCATGCCGACGCTGCGCAGCGACCGGCGCGGTAGAATCGAAGCGCCTTGCCTGCACCATCCCACCCGTCCGCCGATCTCGCCCGGTTGCGCGTCGATTACCGGCGCGCCGCGCTGTCCGAGCACGAGTCCGCGAAGGACCCGTTCGAGCAGTTCACGCGCTGGCTCGACGAAGCGATCGCCGCATGCGTCCCGGAGCCCAACGCGATGTCCCTCGCGACCGTGGATGCCGCGGGTGCGCCATCGTCGCGGATCGTGCTCCTGAAGTCGGTCGATGCGCGCGGGCTCGTGTTCCACACGAACTACGACAGCCGCAAGGGACGCGAGCTCGAAGCGAATCCGCGAGTGGCGCTGCTCTTCTTCTGGCCCGAGCTCGAGCGCCAGGTCCGCGTGACCGGGCGCGCCGAGCACGCGAGCGCCGCGGAATCCGATGCGTACTTTGCGCAGCGGCCGCGCGAATCGCAACTCGGCGCGTGGGCGTCGCCGCAGAGCGCAAAGATCGCGAGCCGCGACGTCCTCGAGGCACGACTCGCCGAAGTGCGCGCGCGTTTCGCCGGTACGGTCGAGCGTCCCCCTCGCTGGGGCGGCGTGCGCGTCGTGCCGGCGCGTTTCGAGTTCTGGCAGGGGCGGGCGTCGCGCCTCCACGACCGGCTGCAATGGACGCGCGAAGCCGACGGCTGGCACATCGCGCGCCTCGCGCCGTGAGCACCGGCACCCCGAGCGCACGGATGCACGCTCGTTCACGATGATCGCGCGCCTGCGGCCGTCGCCGTTCGGCGTGCTGATCGCGCTCGCCGTCACGAATCACCTCGTGCTCGTCGGCTCGCGCGTCGCCGTGCCGCTCGATGCACTCGCGCGCGGCGCCAGTGCCGCGACCGTGGGCAGCCTGATGGCGCTCTTCGCGCTCCTGCCGATGTTCCTCGCGATCGCCGCGGGACGTTTCGCCGACCGCGCCGGCGTACGCCCGCCCATGCTCGTCGGCTCGATCGGCATGACCGGCAGCGTGCTGATCGCCACGCTGTTGCCCGGCCTGCCGGCGCTCTTCGCCACGGCAATGCTGACCGGCGTGTCGTTCATGCTGTCGCAGGTCGCCGCGCAGTACGCGACCGGCGAGATGGGCACGCCCGAGCGGCGTACGCACAACTTCGCGCTGCTCGCGCTCGGGCTTTCGACGTCGTCGATCGCCGGGCCGATGATCGCCGGCTTCGCGATCGACCACATCGGCTACCGCGCGACGTTCTCGCTGCTGGCACTGTTGCCGCTCGTGCCGATCGCCGTGCTCGCGATGAATCGCGTCCCGCTCCCCGGCCCGCATCCCGCGCGAAGCGCCAGGGGCGGCAGCCCGCTCGATCTCGTCGCGCATCGCGAGATCCGGCGTGCGTTCGTCGTCAACGGGCTCGTCGCCATGGCGTGGGAGCTGCACACGCTGTTCGTGCCCATCTACGGCAACGCGATCGGCCTGTCGGCATCGCGCATCGGCCTCGTGCTCGGCGCGTTCGGCCTCGCGACCTTCGCCGTGCGCCTCGCCATGCCCGCGATCGCGCGCCGCTTGCCCGAGCATCGCGTGCTGACGTTCGCGCTCTACACGGCGGCCATCGTGTACCTCGCCCTGCCGTTCTCGCGCAACGTCGCGACGCTGATGTCGCTGTCGTTTTGCCGCGGCCACGGCCTCGGCGCGAGTCAGCCGATGGTGATGTCGCTGCTGCACGCGCACGCGCCGCCCGGCCGCATGGGCGAGGCGGCGGGGCTGCGCGTATCGCTGGTCAACTCGATGGCCGTCGCCGTGCCGCTGGTATTCGGTGCCGTCGGCGGTCGGGTCGGTCTCGCGCCGGTGCTGCTGTCGGTGGGCGTGTTCCTCGCGACCGGCGGGTGGCTGACGCGCGTGTCGCCCCGGCGCGGGTGAGCGCGTCGCGGGCTCGACGCACGGGGCGCTACGCGCGGGCCTTCAGCCGATCGGCGTGCGCCTTGCGGAATTTCGCGACCTTGGGCGCGACGACGTACGTGCAGTACGGTTGCGACGGATTGCGCTGGAAGTAGTCCTGGTGATAGCCCTCGGCCGGATGGAACGTCGCCGGGCCGGCGAGCTCGGTGACGAGCGGGCCGCCGTAGAGCCCTTCGGTCGCGATCTCGGCCATCACGGCCTCCGCGTCGGCGCGCTGCTGCGGCGTCAGCGCGAAGATCACCGAGCGGTACTGCGGCCCGATGTCGTTGCCCTGGCGATCGCGGGTGGTCGGATCGTGGATGGTGAAGAAGACGCGCAAGAGATCGCGGTACGAGAGCACGTCGGGGTCGAAGGTGACGCGCACGACCTCGGCGTGTCCGGTGGCGCCGCCGCACACGTCCTCGTACGTGGGCTGTTCGACGTGGCCGCCGGCGTAGCCGGATTCGATGCGCTCGACGCCGGCGAGCTCGCGAAACACGGCGTCGAGGCACCAGAAGCAACCGCCTCCGAGGAGCGCGGTTTCGGTCTTGGCAGGTAAGGGCATGATGGGCTCCGGAGTGTGACAGCGAATCCGCTTCGCTTTTTCGTGCGCGTGGTCGCGCGGCTGCGCGACACCGACCTCGCGCGCACCGCGAGCAGCCTGTCGTTCACGACGCTCCTCGCTATCGTACCGCTCGTGACGGTCGCGTTCGCCTTCGTCGCGCGCTTCCCGATCTTCGAGGACTGGCTGAAGTCGCTCGAGCAGTTCCTGCTGCGTCACCTGCTGCCGTTCTCGGCCGCGGCGCAGGTCCGTGCGCACATCGTGGGGTTCGCCGAGCAGGCGGCGCAGCTGACCGGCGTGTCGATCCTCGTGATCGCCTTCAGCGCGATGCTCGCGGTCGCGACGGTCGAGCGCGAGATCAACGCGATCTGGGGCATCCGGCGCGGCCGCTCGCTCGCACGGCGGATCCTCGTCTACGCGGTCGGCCTCACGGCAGGACCCGTGCTGCTCGGCGCGAGCATCTCGATCACCACCTGGCTCGTCGTGCATTCGCTCGCCGTGGTGCCGATCCGCAAGACCGTCGGCGCGTCGATTGCGGGCATGTTGCCGTTCGTGTTCTCCACCGCCGGGCTCACGCTGCTCTACAAGGGCGTTCCGGCGCGCCACGTCGCGCTCGCGTCGGCATTCACCGCGGGCATTCTCGCCGCCGCGGCGTTCGAGGGTGCGAAGCACGCGTTCGCCTGGTACCTGACCCGCATCTCGTCGTACGAGGCCGTGTACGGCGCGCTCGCGGCGCTGCCGATCTTCCTGCTGTGGATCTACCTCTGCTGGATCATCATCCTCGCCGGTGCGGCCGTCTGTGCCACCATCGCCGAGCCCGGCGGACGCCGCGCGCGACGCAGCGCTGTCGCGCGCGAGCAACGCTTGTGAAAGCGGCGCCTTGCTGATCCGAAGGGCCCACGCTACATTTCGGCGCTGTTTTCATCGAGTGGAGGTGCGACGATCGTGTGGGCGATGATTCAAGCGGCCGGCTGGCCAATCTGGCCTCTCATCATCGCGTCGGTCGTTGCGCTGGCGCTGATCTTCGAGCGCGCGTGGTCGCTGCGGCAGGCGGCGGTGGCGCCGCCGGGCATGGTCGATCACGTGCTCCTCGAGTTCCGCCATACGGGCGCGACGCAGGATCTCGTCGCGCGTACGGCGGAGCAGGGCCCCCTCGGCCGCGTGCTCGCCGCGGGTCTCGCGAACATCAAGAGCCCGCGGCCGGTGATGAAGGAGGCGATCGAGGACGTCGGCCGCCTCGTCACCCACGATCTCGAGCGCTTTCTCTCGGCGCTCGGCACGATCGCGGCAATGGCGCCGCTGCTCGGTCTCTTCGGCACCGTCATCGGCATGATCGAGATCTTCGGCTCGCAGAACGCCAGCGGCTCGAATCCGGCGCAGCTCGCGCACGGCATCTCGGTCGCGCTCTACAACACGGCCATGGGCCTGATCGTCGCGATCCCGAGCCTGATGTTCTATCGCTACTTCCGCTCGCGCGTTGACGCGCTCGTCGTCGAGATGGAGCAGCAGGCGATCAAGCTCGTCGACTTCGCGCACAACGAGCGCCGATGAGCGCGTCGGGCGAGCCATGAACCTGCGCGGGCAACGGGAACGCGACGATCCCGAGATCAACTTCATCCCGCTGATCGACGTGCTGCTCGTGATCCTGATCTTCCTCATGGTCACTACGACGTACCAGCGCATCGCCGAACTGCAGATCACGCTGCCGCAGGCGAACGCCGACCCGGCGAAGGAGCGCCCGCGCGAGATCGAGGTGGGCCTCGACGCGCAGGGGCGCTACAAGATCGCGCGCGATCCGTCGTTCACGTTCACCTCGGTGGACGACATCGCCGAGCGCCTGAAGCGCGCTGCGGGCGACGCGAAGGATCCGATGGTCGTGATCAACGCCGACGCGCAGGCGACGCACCAGTCCGTCGTGCACGTGATGGAGGCGGCGCGCGCCGCCGGCCTCACGCACATCACGTTCGCCACGCAGGCGTCCCCGTCAGCGGCGCGGTGAGCGCGCTCGAGCGGCTGTGGTACGCCGCGCCGCCTTCGCGCGCCGCGAAGCTCCTCGTCCCGCTGTCGTGCGTGTTCGGCGCCGTGTCCGCGCTGCGCCGGCGTGCGTATCGCGCGGGCCTGCTGCGCCGCGTGCGCATCGGCGTGCCGGTCGTCGTCGTCGGAAACGTCACCGTCGGCGGCGCGGGCAAGACGCCGCTCGTTGCGGCGCTCGTGCGCGAACTCGTCGCGCGCGGCCGTCGCCCCGGCATCGTCAGCCGCGGCTATGGCCGGCGTACCGGCGACGTGCGCGAAGTCGCGACGAGCGCCGATCCGCGCGACGTCGGCGACGAGCCGTTGCTGCTCGCACGCCTCGGCGTGCCGGTGTTCGTCGGCGCGAAGCGCGCCGCCGCCGCGCAGGCGCTGCTTGCCGCGCATCCGCGCATCGACGTCATCGTCAGCGACGACGGCCTTCAGCACTACGCGCTCGCCCGGGACGTCGAAATTGCCGTCGTCGATGCGCACCGGCGCTTCGGCAACGGCCTGCTCCTGCCGGCGGGCCCGCTCCGCGAGGCGGCCTCGCGCGTGACGAGCGTCGATGCGATCGTTGCGCGCAACGGCACGCTGCCCGACGTGACCCCGCGCCAGTTCGCGATGACGTACGAGGCGGGTGAATGGGCGAACCTGGCCGACGTGTCGCGGCGTCTCGATCGCAGCGCGTTCGTCGACCCCGCGGCCGTCGCGATCGCCGGCATCGGCGACCCCGAGCCGTTCTTCGCGTCGATTCGCGCCGAAGGCTTTCGCGGGCGCACCGTGGCGTTCGCCGATCATCATCGCTTCACGCGGGACGACGTCGCGTTCCGCGCCGCCAACGTCGTGCTGATGACCGAGAAGGACGCGGTAAAATGCCGGGCATTCCGCGATGCGCGCATGTGGATGCGTCCGATCCGTGCGCGCGTCGATGCCGCGCTCGTCGACCTCGTGCTGGAGAAGATCGATGGACCCGAAGCTGCTCGAAATGCTCGTCTGTCCCGTGACGAAGGGTCCGCTCATCCATGATCGCGACCGCAACGAACTCGTGTCGCGTTCCGCACGGCTCGCCTATCCGATCCGCGACGGCATTCCGGTCATGCTCGAGGAAGAGGCGCGCAAGCTCACGCCCGAGGACTGGGAAGCGCTGAAGGACTGACGCCGCCCGCGCGGCGTGCCCGCTTCACCGTCCTCGTTCCCGCGCGCTACGCGTCCACGCGACTGCCGGCGAAGGCGCTCGCCGACCTTTGCGGCAAGCCGATGGTCGTGCGCGTGGCCGAGCGTGCACGGCAAAGCGGCGCCGACCGGGTCGTGATCGCCACCGACGACGTGCGGATCGCCGAGGCCGCTGCCACGCACGGCTGCGCGGCGATCATGACCGACACGCGACATCCGACCGGCACCGATCGCCTCGCCGAGGCTGCGGCGCTCCTTTCGCTGGGCGACGACGATATCGTCGTCAACGTGCAGGGCGACGAGCCGCTGCTCGATCCGGCCCTCGTCGCGCGCGTCGCGGCAACCCTCGAGGCGCGCAGCGACGCGGCCATCGCGACCGCGTGCCATCGCATCCAAGACGCGGCGGAGGTGTTCAATCCCAACGTCGTCAAGGTCGTGTTCGATGCGCGCCACGTCGCGCTGTACTTCAGCCGCGCGCCGATTCCATATGCGCGCAACGATTTCGCGGCCGTGCCCCCGCACGTGCCCGACGACATGCCGATCCATCGCCATTACGGACTCTACGCGTATCGCGTGGGGTTCCTCCGCGCGTTCCCCACGCTCGCGCCGGCGCCGATCGAAACCATCGAAGCGCTCGAGCAGTTGCGCGCCCTTTGGCACGGCTACCGCATCGTCGTCGACGTCGCCGACGGAGCGCCCGCGCCCGGCGTCGATACCGCCGAGGACCTCGCGCGCGTCCGCGCGCTGTATACGTTCTTCGGCGCAACGCCGAATTGACCGCCACCGAGCCGACAGACAGAATCCGCGCCATGCGCTTAATCCTCATCGGGCCGCCCGGCGCCGGCAAAGGCACGCAATCGTCGTTCATCCGCGAGACCTACGGCATCCCGCAGATTTCGACCGGCGACATGCTGCGCGCCGCCGTGAAGGCCGGCACGCCGCTCGGCCTCGCCGCGAAGGAAGTGATGGATCGCGGCGAGCTCGTGTCCGACGACATCATCGTCGCGCTCGTCCGCGAGCGCCTGCGCGAGGCGGACTGCGCGCACGGCTATCTGTTCGACGGGTTCCCGCGCACCATCCCCCAGGCGGACGCGATGAGGGCGGCGGGCGTGGGCATCGACTACGTGATCGAAATCGACGTGCCCGACGCCGCGATCGTCGAACGGATGAGCGGGCGTCGCGTGCACCTGGCGTCCGGGCGCTCCTACCACGTCAAGTTCAACCCGCCGAAGGTCACCGCGCGCGACGACGTGACGGGCGAGGCGCTGGTGCAGCGTCCCGACGATTGCGAGGAGACCGTGCGCAACCGGCTCGCGATCTATCACGCGCAGACGGAGCCGCTGGTCGCGTATTACGCGCAATGGGAAGCGAGCGGCGACGCGAACGCGCCGCGCTATCGCAAGGTCAACGGGCTCGGCACGGTCGAGGCGATCCGCGACGCGTGCATGGCGGCGCTGCGCAGCTGAGGCGGCGAGGGCGACGCGATGCTGCCGCTCGTCAGCATCATCGTTCGCAGCATGGCCCGCACGTCGCTCGCGGGCGCACTCGCGTCGGTTGCCGTGCAGGACTACCCGTGCGTCGAGGTCGTCGTCGTCGCCGCCTGCGGTCGCGCCAACCATTCGGCCGTCGGCCCGGCCGGCACGCATCCGGTGCGACTCGTGGGCGGCGAGCGGCGCCTCACGCGCCCCGAAGCTGCCAATGCCGGTCTCGATGCCGCCGAGGGCGACTGGATCACCTTTCTCGACGACGACGATCTGCTGCTCGAGCATCATGTCGCCGGCTTGGTCGAGATGACGCAGCGCGCGGACGGCGCGAAGCTCGTGTATACGCTCGGTCGTGCGCGCTTCACGAACGGCAGCGAGCAGGCTGTGGGCCAGCCGTTCGCGCTGCACGAAATCTTCGAGCGCAACTTCATTCATCTGTCGATGGCGCTCTTCTCGCGCGATCTCGTCGCGGCCGGGTGCCGCTTCGACGACTCGCTCGAGATCCTGCAGGACTGGGACTTCTTCATCCAGTGCGCGCAGCACACGCGCTTCCACTTCGAGCCGCGGCAGACGTTCCAGTGGAATGCCGACGTCGGCAATTCGGGCTCGGGCGGCGGTGCGAACCAGGACGTGGCCCGCTTCGCCACGTTTCGCGAGCGCATCTACGCGAAGTGGGCCGCGCGCTACGATGCGCTGGTCGAGCGCGTGACGGCCGATCTCGGGCGTGCCGCGCAACTCGCGAAGGCCGGCGACCTCTCGGGCGCGGAAGCGCTGTGCCGCGACGTGCTCGCGACGAGCCAGAACGATCCGTTCGCGCTGAATCTGCTTGCAATGGTGCAGCGGAACGCGGGCCGGCTCGACGAGGCGCGCGCAACGCAGGCGCTCGCGTGCGCGGTGCGCCCGCACGACGCCGCGCTCGCGCAGAACCTCGCGCGCCTCGACAACATGCGATCGAACTCATAGAGCGAACCGAATGCCCAAGCCCAATGCCTTCTACGCCCAGTCCGGCGGCGTCACGTCGGTGATCAATGCCAGCGCCGCCGGCGCCATCGAAACCGCGCGCGCGAACAAGGACCGCATCGGCCGCGTGCTCGCGGGCCGCAACGGCATCATCGGCGCGCTGACCGAGGACCTGATCGACACGAGCAAGGAACCGGCACGCGCAATCGCCGCACTGATGCATACGCCGGGCGGCGCGTTCGGCTCGTGCCGCTACAAGCTGAAAGGCCTCGACACGCATCGCGCGCAGTACGAGCGGCTGCTCGACGTGTTCCGCGCCCACGACATCCGCTACTTTTTCTACAACGGCGGCAACGATTCCGCCGACACCTGCCTCAAGGTGTCGCAGATCGCGGAATCGCTCGGCTATCCGCTCACCGCGGTGCACGTGCCGAAGACCGTCGACAACGACCTCGCCGTGACCGACAACTGTCCCGGCTTCGGCTCGGTGGCGAAGTACGTCGCGACGTCGATGCGCGAGGCCGCGTTCGACGTCGCGTCGATGGCGCTGACCTCGACGAAGGTATTCGTGCTCGAGGTGATGGGCCGGCATGCCGGGTGGATCACCGCGGCAGTGGGGCTCGCGAGCGACGAAACGACGCCCATTCCGCTGGTGCTGCTGTTTCCCGAAATTCCGTTCGACGAAGCGAAGTTCCTGCAGGCGGTCGACGAGCGCACGAAGGCGTTCGGTTATTGCTGCGTCGGCGTGTCCGAGGGCCTACGCAACGCGGAAGGCCGGTTGATGGCGGAAGCCGGCACGCGCGACGCGTTCGGCCACGCGCAACTGGGCGGCGTGGGGCCGCTGATCGCGAAGCTCGTCAAGGATCGGCTGAACTACAAGTACCACTGGGCGGTGGCCGACTACCTGCAGCGCGCCGCGCGCCACCTCGCGTCGAAGACCGACGTCGAGCAGGCGTACGCGGTGGGCAAGGCCGCGGTCGAGCTCGCGCTTTCGGGAAAGAACGCGGTGATGCCGGCGATCGTGCGCGTGTCCGACAAGCCGTATCGGTGGAAGATCGGCGTGGCGCCGCTCAGCGAGGTCGCCAACACCGAGAAGATGCTGCCGCGCGACTACGTCAGCGACGACGGCTACGGCATCACCGACAAGGCGCGCGCGTATCTCGTGCCGCTCATCAAGGGCGAAGCCCCGCCGCCGTATCGCGACGGCCTGCCGCAGTACGTGCGGTTGAAGAACGTCGAGGTACCGAAGAAGCTCGCGTCCACGTTCGAGCCGTAGGGCTCGCACCCGGTATCGGCCGGCTCGACTTCCTGGCCCGCCAACTGGCAAAATAGCGTGTTTTGTCGGCTCGGGCCCCGAAAACGGGGTTACGGGCAACCGGGGAACGGCAGCCGATGCGTGCGTTTTCGTGATGCGCGGTCGGCTTTTTGTCGAAGGCGTCCCCAGAGAACGGCGCCCCGACCCGCTTCTACAAGATCACGCACGCAAAGGGAGTCTCAATGTCGAATTCGCTCATCTTCGCGCTCGTCTGCGCGATCGCGGCGATCCTCTATGGCGCGGTGTCCATCCGCTGGATTCTCGCCAAGCCCGCGGGCAATGCCCGGATGCAGGAAATCGCGGCCGCCATCCAGTCGGGTGCGAAGGCGTACCTCAACCGGCAATACACGACGATCGCGATCGTCGGCGTGATCCTGTTCATCATCATCGGCGTGTTCATCAGCTGGCGCACCGCGACCGGCTTCGCGATCGGCGCGATCCTGTCGGGCCTCGCCGGCTACATCGGCATGAACGTGTCGGTGCGTTCCAACGTGCGCACCGCGGAAGCGGCGCGCACGGGCCTCAATGAAGCGCTGTCGGTGGCGTTTCGCGGTGGCGCGATCACCGGCATGCTCGTCGTGGGCCTCGGCCTCCTCGGCGTCACCGGCTTCTACTGGTTCCTGGTCTCGTCGGCGCACTACGTGCCCAACCTCGAGAACGAAGGCCTGCACAACGCCATCCAGCCGCTCGTGGGCCTCGCGTTCGGCGGTTCGCTGATCTCGATCTTCGCGCGTCTTGGCGGCGGCATCTTCACGAAAGGCGCCGACGTCGGCGCCGACCTCGTCGGCAAGGTCGAGGCGGGCATTCCCGAGGACGACCCGCGCAACCCGGCGGTGATCGCCGACAACGTCGGCGACAACGTGGGCGACTGCGCCGGCATGGCGGCGGACCTCTTCGAAACCTACGCGGTCACGATCGTCGCGACGATGCTGCTCGGCGCATTGCTGCTGCCGACGATCGCCACCGCGGCCGTCACGTACCCGCTCGTGCTCGGCGGCTTCTCGATCCTCGCGTCGATCGTCGGCTGCTACTTCGTCAAGGCGAGGCCCGGTGGCAAGATCATGAACGCGCTCTACCGCGGCCTGATCGTCGCCGGCGTCATCTCCGCGATCGGCTTCTGGTTCATCACCCAATGGATGATGGGCGACATCGCGACGGCGAACGCGGAGCTCACGCCGCTGCGCCTCTTCGGCGCGTCGATCGTCGGCCTCGTGCTCACCGCCGCGATGGTCGTGATCACCGAGTACTACACCGGCACCGACTTCAAGCCCGTGAGGCACGTGGCGTCGGCGTCGACCACGGGGCACGCGACGAACATCATCGCGGGCCTCGGTGTATCGATGAAGGCCACTGCATGGCCGGTGATCGCGGTGTGCATCGCGATCCTCGCCTCGTACGTTTGCGCGGGCCTCTACGGCATCGCGATCGCGGCGACCGCAATGCTGTCGATGACCGGGATCATCGTCGCGCTCGACGCCTACGGCCCGATCACCGACAACGCGGGCGGCATCGCCGAAATGGCCGAGTTGCCGGAATCGGTGCGCAACATCACCGATCCGCTCGACGCGGTGGGCAACACGACGAAGGCGGTGACGAAGGGCTACGCGATCGGCTCGGCGGGACTCGCTGCGCTCGTGCTCTTCGCCGACTACACGCACGCGCTCGAAACGGCGCACATCACGACGTCGTTCGACCTGTCGAACCACATGGTGATCATCGGCCTCTTCCTCGGCGGCCTCATTCCCTACCTCTTCGCCGCGATGGCGATGGAAGCCGTCGGCCGCGCGGCCGGCGCCGTGGTGCTCGAAGTGCGCCGCCAGTTCCGCGAGATCAAGGGCATCATGGAAGGTACGGCGAAGCCCGAGTACGGCGTGGCCGTCGACATGCTGACGCGCGCGGCAATCCGCGAAATGATCGTGCCGTCGCTCCTGCCCGTGCTCGTCCCGGTCGTCGTCGGCCTCGTGCTCGGCCCGCAGGCGCTCGGCGGCTTGCTGATGGGAACGATCGTGACGGGACTCTTCGTCGCGATCTCGATGACCACCGGCGGCGGCGCGTGGGACAACGCGAAGAAGTACATCGAGGACGGCAACTTCGGCGGCAAGGGGTCCGACGCGCACAAGGCGGCGGTGACCGGCGACACCGTCGGCGATCCGTACAAGGACACGGCCGGTCCCGCGGTCAACCCGCTGATCAAGATCATCAACATCGTGGCGCTGCTGATCGTGCCGCTGCTCGCCGTGCAGTGGGGCGATCACCGCACGCCGGTAGCCGCCGGCACGCCGGCCGCCGCGACCGCACCGGCCACAGCGCCCGCCGCGCCCGCGAAGTAGCGCGCTCCCCCCGCCGCTTTTCGCGGCACGGCAACGAGAACAAAGGGCGGTCGTAGGTGCAGCGGGGGCGTGCGAAGTAGAATCGGCGGGCGCGCTGTCGCGCGGATACGCTTGAGGTGTCGCATGAGCGTTCGCCTGTCACGTGCTTTTGCCCCCGCGGCATTCGCGCTCAGCGCGCGCGCGCTCGCCGACCTGGTGGCGATCCTGTTCGTGGGCAACAGCTACACGTTCGGGCGCGTCGACCCGGTGTCGACGTCGGCGCGTAACGCCGCCACGCTGCGCGGGCACTACCTGAACACGGCGAATCCCGGCAACCGGGACCTGCGCGGCAACATCGCGTCGCGGCGGTGGGACGTCGTCGTGCTGCAGGAGCAAAGCGACGCCGCGTTGCCCGCAGGGCGCGGCAAGAACGCGAACCTGCCGCAGTTCAACGCCGTTCGCTCGAACGCCTGCCACTGACGAAAACTGGAGGTCCCCGATGCCCCGATGCGAAACCTGCGGCAATGACTACGACAAGGCGTTCACGGTCACGATGGCCGGCGCCACGCACGTGTTCGATTCGTTCGAATGCGCGATCTACGCGCTCGCGCCGGCGTGCGAGCACTGCGGATGCAGGATCATCGGCCACGGCATGGAGGTGAGCGGCCGTTTCTTCTGCTGCGCGAATTGCGCGCATCAGGAAGGCGCGCTGTCGCTGAAGGACCGCGCGCAGATCGGTCGGCAGGATCCGACGCCCGCACCGCCCGATCGTTGAGTCCGCGCCGGCGCAAGGTGCGCCGCGACTCGGAGCGCGGCGATCCGATTCCGCTGGCGCTGCGTATCGGCGTCAACCGCTTCGACGTGCTCGCCGCGGCGCTCGCGCTCGGCGCGCTCGCGCTGGTCGTTGCGGCGGGGCAGCAGATGCGTGCGCCGCTCGCGACGCTCGAGACCGCGCCGATCTCGCTCGACATCGGGTACCTCCCGGGCTACGCGCTGCGTACGACCATCCGGATGTTCGCCGCGCTGGCCGCATCGCTCGTCTTCACGTTCGCGATCGGCACGCTTGCCGCGCGCAACGCGCGCGCCCGCTCGATCCTGCTGCCGCTCCTCGACGTCCTGCAGTCGGTGCCGGTGCTGGGTTACCTGTCGTTCACCGTCGTCGTGTTCCTGCGCCTGTTCCCCGGCTCCGTGCTGGGTGCGGAGTTCGCTGCGATCTTCGCGATCTTCACGAGCCAGGTCTGGAACATGACGTTCAGCTTCTACCAGTCGCTGCGCACCGTTCCCGGCGAGTTGCGCGATGCCGCGCGCTCGATGCGCCTGTCGGCGTGGCAGCGCTTCTGGCACCTCGACGTACCCTTCGCGATGCCGGGGCTCGTCTGGAACGCGATGGTGTCGATGTCCGGTGGCTGGTTTTTCGTCGTGGCTTCGGAGGCCATCGCCGTCGGGGCCTGGACGATTCCGCTGCCCGGAATCGGGTCGTACGTCGCGCTGGCGATCGCCAAGCGCGACCTGGCCGCGATCGGCTGGGCGCTTGCGACGATGATCGTCGTGATCGCCCTCTACGACGTGCTCGTCTTCCGGCCGCTCGTCGCGTGGTCGGATCAGTTCCGCATGGGCGCGGCGCGCGGCGCCGAGCCGCCGCACAGCCTGGTGCTCTCGCTGTGGCGGCGCACGGCGGCGCTGCGTACGCTCGACGCGGCGGTGCGACGCGGGTTGCGCAAGGCGACGCTTTGGCGTGGACGCGCCGGCACCGTCCCGCGCCCACGCGTGCGCGCATCGGCCGGCACGCTCGTCTACTGGAGCGCGCTTACGGCGCTCGCCGCCGGCGCAGCCGCCTATGCATGGCGCTTCCTGGCGGCAACCGACGCGCGCGAGTGGCTGCACGTGTTCGTGCTCGGCTGCATCACGCTCGCGCGCGTCGTCGTCCTGACGCTCGTCGCTTCGCTCGTGTGGGTGCCGATCGGCGTGATGATCGGCCTTTCGCCACGCTGGACAGCACGCACGCAGCCGTTCGTGCAGTTCCTCGCGGCGATTCCTGCGAACCTCCTGTTCCCGCTTGCGGTGTTCGCCATCGTGCGCTTCGGGCTCGACCCCGACATCTGGTTGAGCCCGCTGATCGTGCTCGGCGCGCAGTGGTACATCCTGTTCAACGCGATCGCAGGCGCGAGCGCCATTCCGGAGGACCTGGTCGAGATCGCGCGAAGCCTCCGCGTGCGCGGCTTCCTGCGCTGGCGCACGGTCCTTCTGCCCGGCGTCGCGCCCTACGCGATCACCGGCGCGCTCACCGCGTGGGGAGGCGCGTGGAATGCGACCATCGTCGCGGAGATGGTGCATTGGGGGGACCGCCGCCTCGTCGCGCATGGCCTCGGCGCGTACATCGCCGTGCAGACCGAAGCCGGCGATTTCGCCCGGATCGCGCTAGGCGTGGCGATGATGGCGGCCTTCGTCGTCGCGTTCAATCGCCTGCTGTGGCGCCCGCTCTACGATGCGGTGGAGCGCCGCTTTCGCCTCGCTTGAGACCGAGCCTCGTGACGAACGAACCCCTCCTGCGCGTCATCCGGTTGTGCAAGCACTTCCCCAAGGCGGCGGGCGAGGTGCGCGTGCTCGAAGGCATCGACCTCGACGTCCGGGCGGGCGAGATCGTCGGCATCCTCGGGCGCTCCGGCTCCGGCAAGTCGACGCTGCTTCGCGCGATCGCGGGCCTCGTCGCGCCGAGCAGCGGCCGCATCGTGTTCGCCGGCCGAGAGGTCGACGGACCGCCTGCCGGCGTGTCGATGGTGTTCCAGGGCTTCGCGCTGTTTCCCTGGCTCACGGTCCTCGAGAACGTGTCGCTCGGCACGCGCGCGCTCGGCGCGGAGCCCGAGTCTGCGCATCGCAAGGCCCTGGCGGCCATCGACCTCATCGGGCTCGATGGCTTCGAGGGTGCGTATCCGCGCGAACTGTCGGGCGGGATGCAGCAGCGCGTCGGCTTCGCCCGCGCACTCGTGGTCGAGCCGAAGCTGCTGCTGATGGACGAGCCGTTCTCGGCGCTCGACGTCCTCACCGCGGAGACGCTGCGCACCGACTTTCTCGACCTGTGGAACGAGCGGCGGCTCGGCATCGAGGCCGTGATCCTCGTCACGCACAACATCGAGGAGGCGGTGTTCCTCTGTGACCGGGTGGTGGTGCTGCGGCCGAACCCGGGGCGCATCGGCGCCGAGGTGCGCATCAGCCTGCCGCATCCCCGCGATCGCCTGTCGGCGTCGTTCCGGCAGGTCGTCGAGGAGGTCTACGCGCTGCTCACCGAACGCGAGCCTGCCCCCGCGCGCGCAGGGGAGCCGGCGATCGCGCGTCACCTGCGCCGCGTCTCCGTCAATGCGATGGCCGGGCTGCTCGAGACCGTCGCCGCGCCTCCCTACGACGGCGCCGCCGACCTGCCCGTGGTCGCGCATTCGCTGCAGCTCGAGCTCGACGAGCTGCTGCCGGTGGCCGAGGCGCTGCAGCTCCTGGGCTTCGCCGAGGTCGCGCACGCGGACGTTATGCTCGCCGCCGCGGGGCGGGAATACGCGCTCGCCGACACCCAGCGGCGCAAGCAGATCTTCGCCGCATGCGCGCTGCGCAACGTCGCGCTGGTCGCGCACATTCGCGACGTGCTGCGCGCGCGGCCCAACGGGCGCGCGCCGCGCGTGCGCTTCGAGACCGAGCTCGAGGACCACCTGACCGAGCAGTACGCGCGCGAAACACTGGACGTGGCGATCGAATGGGGCCGCTACGCCGAGCTCTACGAGTACGACGACGTCGCGCGCGAGCTCCTGCTCGAGCAGCCGGAGACGGCACCGCCGCCGACGGCCACCCTCGCGCACGACGAATGAGCCCGGTGATGCAGAGCCTCGTCCTGGCCGTCCTGTCGCTCGTCGTCTGGATCGGTGCGGCGCGCGCCGACCTCGCCGCGCCTGAACGCGCGTCGGGCTGGATCGACAAGGCGCCCGTCGCCGCGAGCCGCTTCATCGTCGCGACCGCGAATTCCTACGCGTCGCGTGCCGCGTTCGACGTGCTGCGCGAAGGCGGCAACGCGATCGACGCCGCGATCGCCGCGCAACTCGTGCTGGGCCTCGTCGAGCCGCAATCGTCGGGCTTGGGCGGCGGCGCGTTCCTGCTCTATCACGACGCGAAGCGCGGCCGGACGATCGCGTACGACGGTCGCGAAACTGCACCCGCGGCCGCGCGTCCCGACCGCTTTCTCGACGCGGCGGGGCGGCCGCTCGCGTTCCACGACGCGGTCGTCGGCGGGCTGTCGGTGGGTGTGCCAGGCCTCGTCGCGCTGCTCGACACCGTGCATCGCAACGCTGGGCACCTTGCGTGGGCGCGCCTCTTCGAACCGGCGATCGCGCTCGCCGAGCGCGGCTTCCCGATCTCGCCGCGCCTGCACGCCGAGATCGCGGGAGTGCGCGACTGGCCGCAGCGGCGTGCGCGCGAGTACTTCCTCGATGCCGACGGGCGTGCGCGTCCCGTCGGCGCCGTGCTTCGCAACGCCGCGTACGCGAAGACGCTGCGCACGCTCGCGTCGCAGGGCGCGCACGCGTTCTACGAAGGCGCGATCGCCGACGACATCGTGCGCGCGGTGCGCGACGCGCCCCGCCGTCCGGGCGACGTCACGCGCGACGATCTCGCGCGCTATCGCGTCGTGGTGCGCGACCCCGTGTGCGACACGTATCGTCGCTACCGCATCTGCGGCATGCCGCTGCCGTCGTCGGGCGGGCTCGCCGTGCTCCAGACGCTCAAGATGCTCGAGGCGTACGACATCGGCGCGATGGGCGCAGCGTCGTTCTGGAGCGTGCACTTCGTCAGCGAAGCCGAGCGACTCGCGTACGCCGATCGCTCGGTGTACATGGCCGATCCGGCGTATTTCACGCCGCCGCCCGGTTTGCTCGACGACGCCTATCTGCGTGCACGCTCGCGCCTGATCTCGCCGTTGCGAAGCCTCGGCGTCGCGTCCCCTGGCGATCCCGTGCGTGCGCAGGCGTTGCCGCAAGCGGTTACGCTGGGCGCCGACGCTTCGCCGGAGTTCGCATCGACGTCGCAACTGTCGATCGTCGACGCCGACGGCAACGCCGTGGCGATGACGACGACGATCGAGGCGGGCTTCGGCAGCCGGTTGATGACGCAAAGCGGCTTCCTGCTCAACAACGAGTTGACCGACTTCTCGTTCGTACCGGTCGAGCAGGGCAAGCCGGTCGCGAATCGCGTCGAGGGCGGCAAGCGGCCCCGCTCGTCGATGGCGCCGACGATCGCGTACGACGCCGCAGGACGCGTCGCGATCGTCACCGGATCGCCGGGCGGCAGCGCGATCATCGACTACGTCGTCAAGAACCTGCTCGCGATCATCGATTGGCAGCTCGATCCGCAGGCGGCGGCGGCGCTGCCGAACTTCGGCAGCCGGAACGGCCCGACCGAACTCGAGGCGCACACACCGATCGTTTCCCTCGCGCCGAAGCTTCGCGCGCTCGGCCACGACGTGCGCGTGATGGAGGAGACGAGCGGCGTGCAGACGATCGTGCGCACCGCGCACGGCTTCGCCGGCGGCGCCGATCCGCGGCGCGAAGGCGTCGTCCTCGGGGAGTAGCATGCCGCTCTCCGAGATCTTCTCCGCGGCGATCCTGCTGCTCCTCGTGATCGACCCGTTCGGCAACGTGCCGATCGTGCTCGCGGCGCTCGAGAACGTCGCGCCCGCGCGGCGCCCGCGCATCGTCGTGCGTGAATGCATCGCGGCCTACGTGATCCTGCTCGCGTTCCTGTTCGGCGGACAGACGTTCCTCGCGTGGCTCGGCCTCTCGGAAACGTCGCTCGCCATCGCGGGCGGCATCATCCTGTTCCTGATCGCGCTGCGCATGGTGTTCCGCCATCCCGAAGGCCTCTTCGGCGACGCGCCCGGCGAGGAGCCGTTCCTCGTGCCGCTCGCGATCCCCGCCATCGCGGGCCCGTCGGCACTTGCGACGGTGATGCTGATGGTGTCGCGCGACCCCGCGCATCGCCTCGCGTGGGTGATCGCGCTCACGGCGGCGATGATCGTCACGACGATCGTGCTCGTCGCCTCGGGCCGCCTGCAGCGCGTGCTCGGCGACCGCGGCATGATCGCCGTCGAGCGGCTGATGGGCCTCGTTTTGACGGCGATCGCCGTGCAGATGCTGCTCGATGGCCTGCGCAGCTTCATTTCGGGGTTCGCTCCCCCGGGGTGACTTCGCCTCGCGCGGAATACAATCGGCGCCGCCCCTGTTTCCACCTCGATCGTGAGCACGCACCCGCGACCGCGCATCGGCGCCTCCCTTGACGCCTACGACGGTCTCGCCATGGCGCTGCACTGGGTGACGGCGGCGTTGATCGTCGCGAACTGGCTGCTCGGGCTGTCGATGGTCCCGCTGCCGATCTCGCCGCGCAAGCTGCACTGGTACCTGCTGCACAAGTCGATCGGGTTGACGGTGCTGCTGCTGACGTCATTGCGCGTCGGCTGGCGCGCGCTGCGGCCGGCGCCTTCGCTCGTGCCGATGCCGGCGTGG
>JAICKU010000011.1 GCA_025927765.1 Burkholderiales bacterium | reverse complement strand
TGACGCTGTATCCGTCGTTCCGCGACGCCGGTTGAGCCGGCGAAAAGTAGCGAAAATCGGGGTCCGAAAATCGGGGTCACGAAAATCGGGGTCAGAGATGTATTTCCCGCCTGCGGGAAATACATCTCTGACCCCGATTTTCGTGACCCCGATTTTCGTGACCCCGATTTTCGGACCCCGATTTTCGCTACTTTTCGCCGGCTCAACCGGCGTCGCGGAACGACGGATACAGCGTCATGCCGCCGTCGACGAACAGCGTCGTGCCGACGACGTAGTCCGAGTCGTCCGACGCAAGCCACACCGCCGCGCGCGCGACGTCCTCGGGATCGCCGACGCGACCGTACGGTATCAGCTTCAGCAATGCGGCTTCCGCTTCGCGCGTCTCCCACGCGGGCCGATTGATTTCCGTGCGGATGGCGCCGGGCGCGATCGCGTTGACGCGAATGCCTTCCGCCGCGAGCTCCTGCGCCATCGTCTTCATCAGCAATTTCAATCCGCCCTTCGCGGTCGCGTAATTCGCGTGGCCCGCCCACGGAATCACCTGATGCACGGAATTCGTGAAGATGATCTTGCCGAGCGCGCGCGATGCCGGTGTCCGTCCCTGGCGCCGGAACTGCCGCACCGCCTCCTGCGCACAGACGAACTGGCCGGTCAGGTTGACGTCGAGCACCTGCTGCCACTGCGCAAGGGTCATCTCCGCGAACGGGGCATCGCGCTGGATGCCCGCGTTGGCCACGACGATGTCGACGCCGCCGAAGCGCTCGCGCGCTGCATCGAAGAGCCCGATGCAATCCTCGGGCTTGGCGACGTCGCCGCGCACCGCGATCGCGTCACCGCCGCCCGCCGCGCGCACCGCCGCGACGACGGCATCGCCCTTGGCCGGATTGGAGAGGAAGTTGACGACCACGCGCGCACCCGCGGCGCCCAGCGCGATCGCGACCGCGCGGCCGATGCCGGAGCTCGCACCAGTGACGAGTGCACGCTGGCCTTCGAGCAATCGGGCTGTCATCGCATCCTCAGTGTTCTGCCACTGCCTGCTCTGACCCCGATTGCGGCGCATTGTCCCGGAACAGCTGGTAGAGGATGATCGCGCCGAACGTCGCCGTGCCGATGCCGCCGAGCGTGAAGCCGCGAAGCTTCAGCGCGAGATCGCCCGCGCCGATCGTCAGCGTGACTGCCGCCGTCATCAGGTTGCGCGCCCGCGAGAAGTCGACGCCGTTCTGCACGTAGATCCGCCCGCCCGTCGCGGTGATCAGCCCGAACACGACGATCGACAGGCCACCCAGCACGGGGCCCGGAATCGTCGAGATCAGCGCGCCGAACTTGGGCGAGAAGCCGAGCAGGATCGCGAAGAGCGCCGCGACGACGAAGAGCAGCGTCCCGTACACCTTCGTCACGGCCATGACGCCGATGTTCTCGGCGTAGGTGGTGACGCCCGTGCCGCCGCCCGACCCGGCCACCATCGTCGCGATGCCGTCGCCGAGGAACGCGCGGCCGAGATAGCGATCGAGATCGCTGCCGGTCATCGCCGCCACGGCCTTGATGTGCCCGAGGTTCTCGGCGACGAGCACGATCGCCACCGGCGCAATCAGGCCGATCGCATTGGCATTCCACACGGGTGCGGTGAACGACGGCACGCCGATCCACGCCGCCGTCGCCACGCCGCTGAGATCGATCGCTTTGCCGAGTCCCAGCACGTTCGCGCAAAACGCGTACAGCAGGTAACCGCCGATGCCGCCCAACAGGATCGGCAGCCGCCGGGCGAGGCCGGGCGCGCGCACGGCGATCAGCCCCACGAGCACGATCGTCGCGATGCCGATCCACGTGTCGAACGCGCTGCCCGAGATGCCCTTGACCGCGATCGGCGCGAGATTGAGTCCGATCGCGGCGACGACGCTGCCGGTGACCACCGGCGGCATCAGCCGGTCGATGAACTGGTAACCCACCGCCATCACGATCAGGCCGATCACCGCGTAAACGGCGCCGGCGGCGATGATCCCGGTGAGCGCGACGCCGAGATTGGCGTTGGGCCCATGCCCCGCGTAGCCGGTGGCCGCAATCACGACCGCGATGAACGCGAAGCTCGAGCCGAGATAGCTCGGGACGCGCCCGCCCACCAGCACGAAGAAGATCAGCGTGCCGATGCCGGAGAAGAGGATCGCGACGTTCGGGTCGAAGCCCATCAGGAGCGGTGCGAGCACCGTCGAGCCGAACATCGCGACGACGTGCTGCAGGCCGAGCACGATCGTCTGCGGCAGCGGCAGCCGCTCGTCGGGCGCGATCACGCCCTCGGTGCGAAGTTTCCAGTGCGGGAAGTACGACGACGCGTCTTCGGCAGGCATGGCGGCTCCTCGGGCGGATGGGCGCCGGCATTGAACACGAAACGGCGTCCGCTGTCAGCCGCGCTATAGTCGGTCGCCATGCGTCACTCGATCCGTCGCTACGCTGCGATCGCCGCGCTCGTGGCATTCGCCTGCCCGACGCTCGCTGCCGGCGCGGACAGCGCCAACGTCGCCGCTGCTTCCGATCTCCAGTTCGCGCTGACCGACATCGCGGCCGCGTTCAAGGCGGACACGGGCCGCGAGGTGCGGCTGTCGTTCGGCTCGTCCGGCAACTTCCGCCGGCAGATCGCCGACGGGGCGCCGTTCGACGTGTTCCTGTCCGCGGATGCGTCGTATGCCGACGCGCTCGTCGCCGAGCATCGCACGCAGGGCGACGACGTGGTGTACGCGGTGGGCCGCGTCGCGCTCTTCGTGCCGAACGGCTCTCGCGTGCAGGCGGATCCGCAACTGCATGGCGTGGCGGCCGCGCTTCGCGCGGGGACGCTCCGCAAGTTCGCGATCGCCAATCCCGAGCACGCGCCGTACGGTCGTGCCGCGCGCGAAGTGCTGCAGCACGCGGGCCTCTGGAACGAGATCGGGCCGCATCTGGTGCTGGGCGAGAACGTGAGCCAGGCCGCGCAGTTCGCGATCAACGGCGGCGCCGACGCCGGCATCGTCGCGTATTCGCTGCTCCGCGCCCCGGGGGTCGCCGCGCGCGGCAAGGCCGTCGTGCTGCCCGCGAGCGACCACGCGCCGCTGCTGCAGAAGATGGTGCTGCTCGCGGGTGCAGGGAGCACCGCGCAAGCGTTCTACAAATTCGTGCAGACGCCGCCGGCGCGCGAAATCCTCACGCGTTACGGCTTCGAGCCGCCTCCGGCGCCATCGCCGCCACCCCCACCGCCGCGCCCCAGGGAACGCGGCGTCACGCACACCGATGCATCGCGGACGTCGATCGCGGCGATGCCCTGATCGATCGACGATGGATTGGCAAGCGCTCACTCTCTCGCTCGAGCTCGCCGCGTGCACCGTGGCGATCCTGCTTCCGCTCGGAATCGTCGTCGCGCGCCAGCTCGCGTGGCGCCGCTTCGTCGGCCGGCGCCTCGTCGAAGCGGCGCTGGCGCTGCCGCTCGTGCTGCCGCCGACCGTCCTCGGCTACTACCTGCTGACAGCGTTTGCCGGCGGCTCGCCGGTCGGTCGCGCGTTCGCATCGTTCACCGGCCACCCGCTCGCGTTCAGCTTCGCCGGACTGCTCGTCGCATCGCTGATCTTCAACCTGCCGTTCACCATCCAGCCGATGCAGCGCGCGTTCGAAGGCATCGGCGGCGACATCCGTGCGGCGGCCGCCTGCTGCGGCATGAGCCGCTGGCGCATCTTCACCGCCGTCGAGTTGCCGCTCGCGTGGCCGGGCGTGCTGTCGGCGCTCGTGCTGACGTTCGCGCACACGCTCGGCGAATTCGGCGTCGTGCTGATGGTGGGCGGCAACATTCCCGGCGAGACGCGCACGATCGCGATCGCCATCTACGATCGCGTGCAGGCGTTCGACACGCACGCCGCCGCGCTGATGTCGGCGGTGCTGCTCGTGCTGTCGCTCGCCGCGATCGCGATCGCCTATTCGACGACGTGGCGCTCGGAGCCGGCGCGTGGATGACGGCCGGCTCGCCGTGGCCGTCACGCAGCAGGTCCCCATTCCGCTCGATGCGAGGTTCGACTGCCGGCCCGGCGAGCTCCTCGCGCTGACCGGGCCATCGGGCAGCGGCAAGTCGACGCTGCTTCGCTGCATCGCCGGCATCGACCGCGGTGCGAGCGGCACGATCGCGTGCGCCGGCCGCGTGTGGCTCGACAGCGCACGGCGTGTGAACGCGACGCCGCAGGCGCGCAACGTCGGCTTCGTGTTCCAGCACTACGCGCTGTTTCCGCACATGACGGCGCTCGAGAACGTCGTCGCCGCACTTGGCCACCGCCCGGGCCTCCAGCGCGAAGCGCGGGCGCGCGAACTGCTCGCCGCCGTGCACCTGACGGGCCTCGAGCAACGCCGCCCTGGCCAGCTGTCGGGGGGGCAGCAACAGCGCGTCGCGATGGCGCGCGCGCTCGCCCGCGACCCGCTCGCGCTGCTCCTCGACGAGCCGTTCGCCGCCGTCGATCGCGTCACGCGCCAGAAGCTCTATCGCGAGCTCGCGACGCTGCGCCGGACGCTCGCGATGCCCATCGTGCTCGTCACGCACGACCTCGATGAGGCGGCGATGCTCGCCGATCGCATGTGCATCCTGTACCGCGGCCGCACGCTGCAGATCGGCACGCCGCACGAGGTGATGACGAAGCCGGTCGACGCGCTCGTCGCCCGGCTCGTCGATCTCCGCAATGTGTTCGATGCCACGGTGCAGGGCCATGATGCGGCACTCGGCCGCACGTATCTCGACTGGCACGGCGTGTCGCTCGAAGCGCTGCGCGCGCCGTCGTTCGCGCCGGGCACGCGCGTGTCGTGGACGATTCCGGTGAGCGGGATCGTGCTGCATCGGCGCGACCGGCCGTCGCGCGGCGAGCACGAGAATCCGGTGTTCGGCACGGTCGAGGAATGCCTGCGCCTCGGCGACGACACGACGATCGGCCTTCGCGTGCCCGCCGCCGGCGGCGCGTTCGTGACGCTGCGCGTGCCGACGCACGTCGCGCAGCGCAATTCGGTGGAGGTCGGCGTGGCGGCCGGCGTTTCGTTGCTGGCCGACGCGATCCACCTCATGCCGCTGCGCGACGCGGTGCCGGACGCTTCCGCGTAGCGATGCGGCGCGGTTGTCGTGCACGGCACGAGTGAGTATCGTGGATCGTGCCGGCAGCTTGCGGTGCCCGGCGGGCCGCTCGCGCAGATTCTCCCCGGGCACGTTTGTCGCCAATCGAAGGAGGTCAACATGGCGGACACGGCATCGACGGAAGGCGTCTATCGCGTCATCGACGTGGTCGGCAGCAGCGACGCGTCCTGGGAGGACGCGGCGAGGAACGCGGTGGAAATGGCGAGCAAGTCCCTGCGGGACCTGCGCATCGCCGAGGTGCAGAAGCTCGACGTGAAGATCGACGGCGGGAAGATCGTCGCGTTCCGCACGCGGCTGCAGCTCTCGTTCAAGTACGAGGGCTGACGCCGGGCGTGCAGCCCGGGCGGGGATCTCGCCCGTCCGGGTTTGCGAGATGCGGTACGATGGCCGCGCGGCAGGCCCGCCATCCTGGCGTCGACGCTTCGCGATGCCGGCGCAACCCGCACCCGACCGCCATGGACTTCGCCTTCATCCTCGACCCGCTGCCGCTGCTCAAGGCCTACAAGGACACGAGCATCGCGATGATGCGGGCGCTCGCCGCGCGGGGGCACCGGATCTGGGCGACGCAGCCGTCCGAGATGTACTGGCGCGACGGCGTCACCGGCGCCCTCGTCACGCCGCTCGAGCTGCACGATGATGACCACCGCTGGTACTCGGCGGGCGAGCCCGAGGATCGTCGCCTGAGCGATTTCGCCGCGGTGCTGATGCGCAAGGACCCGCCGTTCGACATGGAATACGTCTACGCGACGTACCTGCTCGAAGCGGCCGAGCGCGAAGGCGCCCGCGTGTTCAACAAGCCGCGCGGGATCCGCGACTACAACGAGAAGATGGCGATCGCCGAATTCCGCGAGTTCATCGCGCCCACGCTCGTGAGCCGCGACGAGGCGCGCATCGACGCATTCATCGACGAGCAGGGTGACGTGATCGTGAAGCCGCTCGACGGCATGGGCGGCGTGTCCGTCTTCCGCGTGCGCGACGACGACCCGAACCGCAACGTGATCGTCGAGACCGTATCGCAGCTCGGCACGCGCAGTGTGATGGCGCAGCGCTTCATCCCGGCGATTCGCCAGGGCGACAAGCGCATCCTGCTGATCGGCGGCGAGGTCGTGCCCTGGTCGCTCGCCCGCATCCCCAAGCCCGGCGAAACGCGCGGCAACCTGGCGGCGGGCGGCCGCGGCGTCGCGCAGCCGCTGTCGGCGCGCGACCGCGAGATCGGCGAGGCGCTGGCGAAGCCGCTGTGGGCGGCCGGCATGCTCGTCGTCGGCATCGACGTGATCGGGGACTACCTGACCGAAGTGAACGTGACGAGCCCGACCTGCTTCGTCGAGATCACCGAGCAGTCGGGCTTCGACGTCGGCGCGCTGTTCGCATCACGACTGCTCGAGGCCTGCGGGCTCGCGTGACCCGATGGTCGGCATCCTCGTCGTCGCGCACGGCGCGCTCGCCGAAAGCCTGGTCGCGGCGCTGACGCACGTGCTCGGTACGCGACCCCCGCAGCTCGCGGCGTTCGCCGTCGACGCCGACGACGATCCGCTCACGCTGTTGCCACGTGCGCAGGAAGCGGTGGCCGCCGTCGACGGCGGCGACGGCGTCGTCGTGTTCGCCGACCTCTACGGCGCGACGCCGTGCAACCTCGCGCTGAAGCTCGTCGAGCGCGGCCGCGTCGAAGTGATCGCCGGCGTGAACCTGCCGATGCTCGTGCGCACGTTCACGTATCGCGACCGCGGCATGGACACGATCGTGCGCAAGGCCGTATCGGGCGGCTGCGAAGGCGTGCTGCGCGTCTAGAATGAAAGCGCCCTCCACGCTCGCAGAGCTCGCCGCCCCCCGCTGGGCGGACCGCTCGCTCGGGGCGGCCCTTCGCGACTGAGCATGCTCCGGCGCGAGATCGAGATCGTCAACAAGCTCGGGTTGCACGCTCGGGCATCGGCGAAGCTCACGCAGCTCGCGGCAAAGTTCGACAGCGACGTGCACGTCGAGCGCAACGGCCGCAAGGTCAACGCGAAGAGCATCATGGGCGTGATGATGCTCGCGGCCGGCAAGGGCTCGAAGATCACCGTCGAGATCGCAGGTCCCGACGAAGTGCCGGCGATGGACGCGATCTGCGCGCTCGTCGCCGATTGCTTCGGCGAAGGCGGATAGTGCCGGAACGCATGCGTCGCGAGGTGACGCGATGACGGTGAGCTTCGCGCTGCATGGCGTCGGCGTGTCGAGCGGCATTGCGATCGGCCGCGCGCAGCTCGTCTCGCATGCGACGCGGGAAGTCGCGCACTACACGATCCCGAAGTCGCAGGTCGAAAGCGAGATCGCGCGCTTCGAAAGTGCCGTCGCCGAGGTGCAGCACGAGCTCGAAGGGCTGCACACCGCGTTGACGAGCGGCGACGTGCCCGGCGAGTTCGGCGCGTTCCTCGACGTGCACTGGATGATCCTCAACGACCCGACGCTGTCCGAAGCGCCGAAGCGGATCATCGTCGAGCAGCGCTGCAACGCCGAGTGGGCGCTGACGCTGCAGATGAACGTGCTCGTGGAGCAGTTCGACCAGATCGAGGATCCGTACCTGCGCGAGCGCAAGGCCGACGTCGTGCAGGTGGGCGAGCGCGTGCTGAAGCGGCTGATGGGACGGCCCGGCACGCTGCCGTCGCCGTCGGCGGAGGAGCAGACGATCCTCGTCGCGCACGACCTGTCGCCCGCCGACGTGATCCAGTTCAAGCATCACCACTTCGCCGCGTTCCTCACCGACCTCGGCGGCGCGACGTCGCACACCGCCATCGTCGCGCGGAGCCTCAACGTGCCAGCGGTGGTCGCGACGCACAACGCGCGGCAGCTGATCCGCGAAGGCGAGATGCTGATCGTCGACGGCGGCCGGCATGTCGTGATCGTCAATCCCGACCGCTCGGTACTCGGCGAATACCGGTTGCGCCAGGACGAGCTCGAGCTCGCGCGGCAGAAACTGCGGCGTCTTCGCAGCAAGCGCGCGGAAACGCTCGACGGCGTTCGCGTCGAGCTCGAGGCGAACATCGAGCTGCCCGAGGACATCGACCAGGCGAACGCCAACGGCGCGGCAGGCGTGGGACTGTTCCGCTCCGAGTTCCTGTTCCTCAATCGCAACGACCTGCCGTCCGAGGACGAGCAGTTCGAGGCGTATCGCAAGGTCGCCGAGGGCATGCAGGGCAAGCCGGTCACGATCCGCACGTTCGACTTGGGCGCCGACAAGCAGCCGCACGAATTCGAGTTGACGCGCGTCGCGCCCAATCCGGCGCTCGGGCTTCGCGCGGTCCGCTTCTGCCTTGCCGAACCGCGGCTCTTCCAGACGCAGCTCCGCGCGATCCTGCGCGCCTCGCATTACGGCAACGTGCGCATCCTGATTCCGATGCTCGCGTCGGTGTCGGAGATCGACCAGACGTTCGCGATGATCGAGCGCGCGAAGGCGACGCTCGCCGAGCAGGGCGTGCCGTTCAGGCCGGACACGAAAATCGGCGGGATGATCGAGATCCCTGCCGCCGTGCTGTCGATCGGCGCGTTCCTGCGCAAGCTCGATTTCCTGTCGATCGGCACCAACGATCTCATCCAGTACACGCTCGCCGTCGATCGCGCCGACGAGGCGGTGTCGCATCTGTACGATCCGCTGCATCCTGCAGTGCTGAAGCTGATCGGCCTCGCGATCGGCAGCGCGACGAAGGCGGGCCGGCCGATCGCCGTGTGCGGCGAGATGGCCGGCGAGCAGGAGCTCACGCGGCTCCTGCTGGGCCTCGGCCTGCGCGAGTTCTCGATGCATCCGTCGCAGCTCCTCACGGTCAAGCATCGCGTGCTGCAAACGAACATCGCGGCCGGCGCGTCGATCGTCGATCGCATCCGCCGCGTCGACGATCCGGAGCGTCTCAAGGCGCTGCTCGAACGGCTGAACGCGCTGGCCTGAAACGTCGCCGCGCCGGTCCGCACGGGACACGGCGCACGTCGATGTCCCTTTGACCGCCGTCAACGCGCGAACGCGCGCGACGTGATTTCATGCCGCCATCCCAACGGCGTCATTGAAAGCGATGAAAACCAGAGAGCAGGACCGCGCGGTGCACGTTCCCGAGAGCGTTGCGCGGCGCAGCTTCCTCGGCACGGCATGCGCGGGCATCGCCGCCACCGGACTCGGTGCCGCACTCGCGGCGTGCGGCGAAGCGCCTGCCGACAGCAAGTCGGCGCAAGCGAAGGCGGCGGGCGAGCACCAGGCGGCGGCACCCGCAGCGGCGATCGACGCGAAGACGCGCTACGAGGTGCCGCCCGGCCAGCTCGACGATTACTACATCATCTCGAGCGGCGGCCACTCGGGCGAAGTGCGCATCTTCGGCCTGCCGTCCGGGCGCACGATCAAGCGTATCCCGGTGTTCAACGTCGACCCGATGGTCGGCTGGGGCATCACCAACGAGTCGAAGAAGATCCTCGGCTGCAAGGCCGACGGGAGCCTCAGGTACCACACCGGCGACACGCACCACGTGCACGGCTCGTACACCGACGGCACGTACGACGGCAAGTACTTCTTCGTCAACGACAAGCTGAACGCCCGCATCGCGCGCATCCGCGGCGATTACATGGAGTGCGACCGGATCACCGAGATCCCGAACGTGCAGGGCTTCCACGGCATCTTCACCGACAAGCGCGATCCGGTCGATGCCGCCGTCAACCACACGACGCGCGTGTTCTGCGGCGCCGAGTTCCACATTCCGTTCTCGGCGAAGAAGGCGGACGTCGACGACGCGAAGAAGTATGCGTGCCTCTTCACCTGCGTCGACGCGGAGACGATGGGGCCGCGCTGGCAGGTGAAGGTCGACGGCAACATGGACCTTTGCGCCACCTCGTACGACGGCAAGCTCGCCGCGTGCAACCAGTACAACACCGAGAACGGCCTCGTCTTCCAGGAAATGATGTCGGCCGAGCGCGACGCCTGCGTGTTCTTCAACGTCGCGCGCATCGAGGCCGCCGTGAAGGCCGGCAAGACGTTCACGCTCGGCGACTCCGGGATTCCGGTCGTCGACGGCACGCAAGCCGCGAACGCGGACCCGAAGACGGCGCTCACCTGCTACGTGCCCGTACCGAAGAACCCGCATGGCGTCAACATCAGCCCCGACGGCAAGTACTTCGTCTGCTCGGGCAAGCTGTCCCCGACGACGACGGTGATCGCGCACGAGCTCGTGCTGAAGTGGTTCGACGGTGGATTGAAGGAGCCGCGCGATGCGGTGGTCGCCGAGCCGGAAGTGGGTCTCGGTCCGCTGCACACGGCGTTCGACGGCAAGGGCAACGCGTTCACCACGCTCTTCCTCGACAGCCAGATCGTCAAGTGGAACATCGACAAGGCGATCGCGCAGTACAAGGGCGACAAGACGGTGCAGGCGGTCGTCGATCGCATCGACGTCCATTACCAGCCGGGGCACGGCTACTCGTCGATGGGCGAGACCAAGGAGGCCGACGGCAGGTTCTTCAACTCGGGCAACAAGTTCTCGAAGGACCGCTTCCTGCCGGTGGGCCCGCTGCACGTCGAGACCGAGCAGCTGATCGACATCGGCGGCGACAAGATGAAGCTGATCCACGACCACACCGCATATCCGGAACCGCACGACGCGATCATCGTGCGCCGCGACGTCCTGAAGACGAAGCAGGTGTACGCGATGTCGGACTTCCCGCACGCGGTGAAGAAGTTCGAGGAGTCGGGCGTCGCCCGGGAAGGGCGCAAGGTGACGGTGCGCATCGCGTCGGTGGCGCCGACGTACAGCCTGCCGCAGTTCAGCGTGAAGCAGGGCGACGAGGTGACGATCATCCTCACGAACCACGACACCGTCGAGGACCTGACGCACGGCTTCGGGCTGTCGCACTACGACATCAACTTCATCGTCAATCCGCAGCAGACGGCGTCGGTCACGTTCAAGGCCGACAAGCCGGGTGTGTTCTGGTACTACTGCACGCACTTCTGCCATGCGCTGCACCTCGAGATGCGCGGCCGGATGATCGTCGAAGCATGATTCGATGGTCGGTCGTCGTGTTTGCGCCCGGGGGCTGATCCTCGGGCGTTTCCTCCTCGCCGCGCCGTTCGCGATCCTCGCGAGCGGCGCGTGGGGTGGCGCGTACGAAGCGGCGCTGCCCGCCGACCTTGCGTCCGCCCCGGATCTTTGCGCGCTCGTCGCATGCCGGAACGTATTGCACGAGGCGGACGGCTTTTCCACGCGGAAGGGCCATCCGCCGTACGTCGAGGCGTACGACGGACACGGCGACAAGCGCCGGCTCGTAGGGTACGTGTTCCTGTCGACCGACGTCGTCGACATCCCCGGCTATTCGGGCAAGCCGCTCGTCACGCTCGTGGGCATGGACACGAGCGGACACATCACGGGCGCGCAGGTGCTGAAGCATTCGGAGCCGATCCTGCTCGTCGGCATTCCCGAGGACGCGCTGTCGAAGTTCATCCACCAGTTCGTCGGCCGCCTCGCGTCCGAGCGCCTGCACCTCGGCAAGGCGCACGACGGCGACAACGGCGCGATCGACGCGATCAGCGGCGCGACGGTGACCGTGCTCGCCGAGAACCAGACGATCATGCAGGGCGCGTATGCGATCGCGCGCGAGGTGGGCATCGTGAAGGCGCAGCCGCGGCCGGCGGCGAAGCTCGCGCCATTCCACGCGGCCATGTCGTGGAAGCAGCTCGTCGACGAAGGCGCCGTCGCGCGGCTCACCGTGCATCCGTCCGAGCTCGGGCTGCCGGCGACCGGCGAGCCGTACATCGACATGTACTTCGGCGACCTCGTCGCGCCCGACGTCGGCCGCAGCATTCTCGGCGCCGCCAACTACGCGCGGCTCATGGCCGACCTCGCACCCGGCGAGCACGCGATCTTCGTCGCCGCGAACGGCACCGGCTCGTTCAAGGGCTCGGCGTTCGTGCGCGGCGGCATCTTCGACCGCATCCACCTGCGGCAGGACCACGACACGTTCACGTTCCGCGACACCGACTACCGCAACCTGTACGGCATCGAGGCCGCGGGCGCGCCGGCGCTCCGCGAATCGGGCATCTTCATCGTTCACGACCACGCGTTCTCCGCCGCGTATCCGTGGCGGCTGGTGTTCCTCGGCAATCGCGTCGACCGCGCGAGCGGCGCGAAGACGTTCGTGAACTTCGAGCGCGAGTACTGGCTGCCCGCGCGCATGCTCGACGGCGGCCGGCCGGCCGTCGCCGTCGAGAACGCGGCGTGGATCGACGTGTGGAAGGCGAAGGCGCTCCCCCTCGCGGCACTGGTGCTGATCCTGGGTGCGGCGTCCGTCACCTATGCGCTGCGCGATCGGCTGGTGCGCCGGGCCTCGCGCCGCGACAAGCGCTGGGTCGAATGGCCGCGCTATGGGTTCCTCGTGCTCGGCGTGGGCTTCATCGGCTTCCATCTGAAGGCGCAGCCGAGCATCACGCAGGTGCTCACGTGGTTCCACGCACTGATCTTCGAATGGCACTGGGAGCTCTTCCTCTCCGACCCGTTCGTGTTCGTGTTCTGGTGGTTCGTGATCGCCGGCGTGTTCTTCGTCGGCCGCGGCCTATTCTGCGGCTGGCTCTGCCCGTATGGAAGCTTGCAGGAGGTCGCGTTTCGCCTCGCCGGCAAGCTCGGCCTCGCGCGCTTCCAGTTCGCGTTGCCGAAGCGCTGGCACGACCGCCTGAAATGGGTGAAGTACGCGGTATTCGCGCTGCTGCTCGCCGTGTCGTTCCATTCGATGGGCACCGCCGAGAAGCTCGCCGAAGTCGAGCCGTTCAAGACGACGTTCCTGGTCGGCGTATGGCATCGTTCGTGGCCCTACGCGCTGTTCTTCGCGACGCTCCTCGTGTGGGCGATGCTGTCCGAGCGGCCGTTCTGCAAGTACCTGTGCCCGCTCGGCGCCGGCCTCGCCATTCCGTCGACGTTTCGCAATTTCGCGCTGAAGCGCAAGGCGGAATGCACGAGCTGCCACGCCTGCGGGAAGGGGTGCTCGTCGCTGGCGATCGACGACCAGGGGCGCATCGACCAGCGCGAATGCCTGCTGTGCCTCGACTGCCAGGTGCTGTACTACGACACGCACGCGTGTCCGCCGCTCGCCAAGGAGCGCAAGGCGCGCGAGAAGGCGGGCATTCCGCTCACGCGCATCGCCGGCAACGGCTATTACATCCCGATCGTTTCGCTCGCCGCGCCGCCGCGCGCTGCAGCCACGCCGCGCACGTCGCTCGACGTGCCGCTGCGCGTCGCCGATCGGTCGGCGTCGCTTCTGCGTTGGCTGTGGGAAGAGGCGAAATTCCATCTCCTGCCGTGGCGCGCCGATCACCACGACGCGCTGAAGGCTGCGGGTGTCGGCCTCGCCGTCGTCGTCACCGTGCTGTGGCTGCTGTCGGGCACGGGGCACGTGGGTCCGACTGTCGTGATCGCGTGGTGGATCGGCTGGAGCGTGTATGAAGTCGCGAGCCGGCGCGCGAACCTGCCGTGGATCAAGGACGGCCGCTGGTGGAAGCGCGACTTCCGCGCGGGCACCACGGCCGACATCGCCGCGTACGTCGCGACGAAGAACCTCCTGATAGGCGTGCTTGCGTTCGGCGCCATGCATTCGGCGGGCATGCTCGACCTGCTCGCGCGCACGGAGGTGCTGCGGTGGCTGCATTGACGCCCCGTCGCCGCCTGCGAATGCGCCGTGCGCTGTTCGCACTCGCCACGTCGCTGGCGCTCGCAAGCGCCCACGCGGCCGACCGGACGGTGCGCTCCGGCGACGACCTCCAGACGGCGATCGACCGTGCAGCCCCGGGCGACACCGTGCACGTCGCGCGGGGCGAATACGAGGTCCACCTCGTCGTCGCGAAGCCGCTGACACTCGAAGGCGTCGGCCGGCCCACGCTCGATGGCGGCAATCGCGGCGACGTGATCCGCGTGAAATCGCCCGACGTCACGATCGCCGGCTTCATTATCCGTGACAGCGGCGACGATCTCACTGCGCAGAACGCCGGCATCTTCGTCGAGCCGGGCTCGGACCGCATCGCGATCCGCGACAACGTGTTCGCGTACACGCTGTTCGGCATCTGGCTCAACAAGGCGAACGACGCGCGCATCGCGCGCAACCTCGTCACCGGCAAGCGCGACCACGCGTCGGCGCAGCGCGGCAACGGCATCCAGCTCTACGCGAGCGAGCGCGCGCAGGTCGAGGACAACCACATCTCGTTCGTGCGCGACGGCATCTACGTCGACATCTCGCATCACGCACGCTTCGTCGGCAACCGCATCCATCACGTGCGCTACGGCACGCACTACATGAACTCGTGGCACAACGTGTGGGAGCGCAACGACGTGTGGCGCAACCGCGGCGGCCTGGCCCTGATGGAAGTGCGCGACCAGGTCGTGCGCGACAACCGCGCGTGGGACAACACCGACCACGGCATCATGCTGCGTACGATCCAGGACTCGGTGATCGAGAACAACGTCGTCGCCGACAACAATCGCGGGTTCTTCGTCTACGACGCCGAGAACAACACCATCCGCGGCAATCTCGTCGTCGGCAACGGCACCGGCGCGCACGTCGCGGCGGGCTCGTATCGCAATCGTGTCGATTCGAACGACTTCATCGACAACCGCGAGCAGGTGCGCTACGTCGCGACGCGCGACGAGGCGTGGGGGACGGGAGGCGGCAACTTCTTCAGCAACTACGGCGGCTTCGACGGCGACGGCGACGGCATCGGCGACGTGCGCTACGAGGCGAACGATCTCGTCGACCGCCTCACGTGGCGCTACCCGATGGCACGCGTGCTGATGGGCAGCGCCGCGGTCGCGGCGCTGCGCATGGTGACGCAGGCGTTCCCCATCCTGCGTGCGCCGAGCATCGTCGACGCGCATCCGCGCATGGCGCCGTATCACCGCGACTGGAGTCGATGGCTTGAACGCGAACAGCATTGAGGTGCGCGGCGTTGCGCGCCACTACGGACCGGTGCGCGCCGTCGACGGCGTCGACCTCGCCGTCGCGCACGGCGAGGTGATGGGCCTGATCGGCCACAACGGCGCCGGCAAGACGACGCTCTTCAAGATGATGCTCGGCCTCGAACGGCCGAGCGCGGGCGCGATCAAGATCGACGGCATTGCCGTGTCGGGCCCGCGCTTTCGCGACGTGCGAAGGCGCGTGGGCTACATGCCGGAAACGACGTCGCTCTATCCGAACCTCACGGGGCTCGAGACGCTGCGCTTCTTCGCGCGCCTGAAGAACGCCGACGCGAAGCAATGCACGACGCTGCTCGCGCGCGTGGGCCTCGGCCACGCGGGGGCGCGGCCGGTGCGCCAGTACTCGAAGGGCATGGCGCAGCGCCTGCTGTTCGCGCAGGCGCTGCTCGGGCAGCCGCGCATCCTGTTCCTCGACGAGCCCACGCACGGCCTCGATCCGTCGGGCGTTTCGGACTTCTACGCGACGCTCGATGAACTGCGCACCCACGGCGTGACCATCGTGCTCACCTCGCACGTGCTCTCCGAAGTCGAGCAGCGCGTCGACCGCCTCGCCCTGATGAGCGCGGGCAAGCTGCAGGCGTGCGGCAGCGTGCAGGCGCTGCGCGAAGCCCTCGACCTGCCGCTCGCGTTCGACGTCGCCGTGCGCGACGACGCGGAGCCGGACCTTCGCGCGGTGCTGACGCCGTTCGCGATCGAGCCCGACATTCGTGACGGCCGCGCGCGTTTCCGCTGCGCGCGCGGCGCCAAGGTCGGCGTGCTCGCCGCTTTGTCGGGACTCGGCCAACGCCTCCTCGACGTGACGCTGAAGGAGCCCACGCTCGAGGACGTTTATCTCGGCTATCGAAAGGCCGCCCAATGAGTGCATTCGAGCTTCGTCCCGTGATGACGATCGCGGCGAAGGAATGCCGCGACCGCATCCGCAATCGCTGGGCGCTCGCGGTCGCGTCGGTGTTCACCGTGTTCGCGCTGGCGATCGCCTACTTCGGCGCCGCACAGCAGGGCAGCGTGGGCCTCCGAAGCGCCGACGTCACGATCGCGAGTCTCGTGAGCCTCGTGATCTACCTCGTGCCGCTGATCGCGCTGATGCTGGGCTACGACGCGATCGTCGGCGAACGCGAGCGCGGCTCGCTCGCGCTGCTGATGTCGCTGCCGATCACGCGCAGCGAGCTCCTGCTCGGCAAGTTCGCGGGCCTGGCCCTTGCGCTCACGCTCGCGACGACCATCGGCTTTAGCATCGTCGGCGTGCTGCTCGCAATGCGCTTCGGCGCGGTGGCGCTCGTCCACTACGCCGGCTTCGTCGCGAGCGCCGTTGGCCTCGGGCTCGCGTTCCTCAGCATCTCGGTGCTGATCTCCGTCGTCGCGGCCACGCGCATCGGCGCGAGCGGCATGGCGATCGTCGCGTGGTTCGGCTTCGTGCTCGTGTACGACCTCGTGCTGCTCGCATTGCTCGTCGCGTTCTCGAGCCGCCTGCCGTCGACGGTGGTGCCGGCGCTGCTGCTCGCCAATCCCGCCGACGCGTTCCGCATGGTCAACATCTTCGGCTTCGCCGACATGGCGCGCTTCTATGGTCTTGCGACCGTCGTGCCGCGCTCGCTCGCCAACCCGCAGGTCCAGGCCGCCGCGCTCGTCGCGTGGATCCTGGTGCCGCTTGGGCTTGCCACCTGGAGGTTCAGATGAACTCGCATCGCACCAGCGCGCGCGCCGGGTGGCGCCGCGCGATCCTCGTCGCGGCCGTCGCGCTCGTCGCGGCGTGCGCCGACCATGCCGTCCTGCAACCCACCGAGATCGCCGCCGACACGCCCTGCGCGCTCGACGGCATGCTGCTGTCCGAATTCCCGGGGCCCAAGGGCCAGATCGTCTACGACCAGGGCGCGCCGGATTTCTTCTGCGACACGGTCGAGCTCGTGTCGACGCTGCTCGCCCCCGAGCAGCAGAAGCGCGTGGTCGCCGTGTACACGCAGGACATGGGAGCGACGTCGTGGGACAAGCCGCAGGGCCACTGGATCGACGCGAAGGCCGCGTTCTATGTGATCGGCAGCCGCAAGACCGGCTCGATGGGTCCGACGCTCGCGACGTTTTCGCACGAGCCCGACGCGCAGGCGTTCGCGCACGACAACGGCGGCAAGGTGCTGCGCTTCGCCGAGATCACGCCGCAGATGGTGACGCTCGACGGCGGCGTGCTGAAGGACGCGCTGTAGGGCGGAGGTCGCGATGAACACCGTTCATTCACGCATGCGGCGCCGTTTCCTCGTGGGCGGCCTCTCGGCGCTCGGCGTCGCCGCGATCACGCCGGCGGCGTTGCGCGCGCTCGTCGCGGATGGCCGCGGCGAATTCCAGTTCGCCGGCGACGCGATGGGGTCGACGTACAGCGTGCGCTTCGTCGCGCCGCGGTCGGAAGCGCTGTTGCCGCAAGCGGCGCGTGCGGCCGTCGATCGCGCGATCGCGGCTGTGGACGCGAGCATGTCGACGTTCGCCCCCGAGTCGGAAATCACGCGGCTCAATGTGCAGCGTGCCGAGCGCGCGTTCGCGCTGTCGGCCGATGCGTTCGCCGTGCTCACCGCCGCGCATGACGTGAGCGACGCGACGCAGGGCGCATTCGACATCACCGCCGGACCACTCGTCAACGCGTGGGGCTTCGGCCCCGATCGTCACCCGCGCATTCCGTCGCTGCGCGAGCGCGCGCTGCTGCGCGAGCGCGTGGGCTTTCGCGGACTCGAGCTCGACGCGAGCGCGCGGACCGTGCGCAAGTCGCATCCGGGCATGTACGTCGACCTGTCGGGTATCGCGAAGGGGTACGCGGCCGACCGCGCGGCGGCGGCATTGAATGCGCTTGGCATCGCCGATTTCGTCATCGAGCTCGGCGGCGAAGTGCTCGCGCGCGGGCGCAACATCGCGGACGAGCCGTGGCGCGTCGGCATCGAGGAGCCGCAGGCCGCACCGCGCCGCGTCCGGCGCGTGGTGCCGCTCGCCGGTCATGCGCTGGCCACCTCCGGCGACTATCGCATCTTCTTCGAGCGCGACGGCCGCCGCTATTGCCACGAAATCGACCCCGTCAGCGCGAGCCCGGTCGCGCACGCGCTCACGTCGGTGACGGTGGCGGCGTCCGATTGCGCGCGCGCCGATGCGCTTGCCACCGCGTTGATGGTGCTCGGGCCCGACGCCGGATACGCGTTCGCCGAGCAGGCGAGCCTCGCCGCGTATTTCGTCAGCCGCGTCGCCGGCGGGGGCCTCGCGGATCGCACGACGAGCGCGTTCGCGGCACTCGTCGCCGCATGACTTACGCCTGCACGCGCGCGAAATCGATCACGATCGCGCCCGGCTCGCGCTGGCGGTAGCTGATGGTCACCGCCTCGCCGTAGCGCGCCTCAAGCTGCTGCAGCAGCGGCAACGGGTCGTGGTCGTTCATGAAGCGCATCGTCTCGCCGGGCATCAGCGTATCGAGCGCACCGAAGATCGCCGCGTGACGAAAGCGCTTGGCGACGCCGCGGGCGTCGAACGGGTAGATGGCTTCGGGGGAAACGTGCACGTGCATGTTCATCGGGGCTCCAATGCGTTGGGCGGCCGCGCCGGCGGCGCGGCTCGTCGTCGATCTATAGCGCGAATCCGTCGCGACCGCTTTGACGCAGCGTAAGAAGCGTACGCGCCTCGCCGGCGCGTGCTTTACGATGGCGCGCCATGCCGTCCTTTTCCGCCACCACCGGCGGTGCCGATCCCGAAGCACGCGCCGACCGCTCGGTCGGCCCGGTCGTCGCGCAGGTCGCGCGCTTCGATACGCCGCTGCCGCTCGCATGCGGCCGCACGCTCGACCACTACGAACTCGCGTACGAAACGTACGGCACGCTGAACGCCGAGCGGTCGAACGCCGTGCTCGTGTGCCATGCGCTGAACGCCTCGCACCACGTCGCGGGCTTCTACGCCGACGATCCGGACAACGTCGGCTGGTGGGACAACATGGTCGGCCCCGGCAAGCCGCTCGATACCGACCGCTTCTTCGTCGTGGGCATGAACAACCTCGGCAGCTGCTTCGGCTCGACCGGGCCCATCACGATCAATGCCGAGACCGGCAAGCCGTGGGGCAGCGCATTTCCGGTGCTGACGGTCGAGGATTGGGTCGACGCGCAGGCGCAACTCGCCGATCGCCTCGGCATCGCGCGCTGGGCGGCGGTGATGGGCGGCAGCCTCGGCGGCATGCAGGCGCTCGACTGGGCGATCCGCTATCCGCAGCGCATCGCCAATGCGCTGGTGATCGCGGCGGCGCCGAATCTGTCCGCCGAGAACATCGCGTTCAACGAAGTGGCGCGGCAGGCGATCCTGTCCGATCCCGATTTCCACGACGGCAACTTCCAGGCGTTCGATGCGAAGCCGCGGCGCGGCCTGCGCGTCGCGCGGATGATCGGCCACATCACGTACCTGTCCGACGAGCAGATGGAGGCAAAGTTCGGGCGCAAGCTCCGCGAAGGCCTCAACTTCTCGTTCGCGCCGGAGTTCCAGATCGAGTCGTACCTGCGTTACCAGGGCGAGAAGTTCGCCGAGTATTACGACGCGAACGCGTACCTGCGCATCACCAAGGCGCTCGACTATTTCGATCCCGCGACGCGCACGGGTGGCGATCTCGCGCAGGCGGTCGCGTCCGCGAGCTGCCGCTTCCTCGTCGTGTCGTTCACGACCGACTGGCGCTTCCCGGCGTCGCGCTCGCGCGAGATCGTGAAGGCGCTCGTGCGCACGCGCCGTCACGTGTCGTACGCGGAGGTGGCGGCACCGCACGGCCACGACGCATTCCTGCTCGACAACGCGCAGTACCACGCGGTGGTACGCGCATGGTTCGCGCGGATGACGGCCGACATCGGCGACATCGGGGTCAGAGCCGTATCTCCGGAGCCGTCACGCAGCGGAATGCGTACATCTCGAGATACGGCTCTGACCCCGATGTCCGCCCGTGTCAGCGCCATCGACCGCGCCGACTACGCCGCGATCGCCGGCTGGGTCGAGCCGAACGCGCGCGTGCTCGACCTCGGCTGCGGCGACGGCACGCTGCTGCGCTTCCTCGGCAAGCAGCGCAATGCGACCGGCTACGGCATCGAGATCGACGACGCCGGCGTGCTGGCGAGCGTTGCCAACGGCACCGACGTGATCCAGAGCGACCTCGAGCGCGGGCTCGCGGGCTTCGACGATGGCGCGTTCGACGTCGTGATCCTGTCGCAGACGCTGCAGGCGATGCGTCGCGTCGAGGACATCGTCGCGGAGATGCTGCGCGTGGGACGCGAGGCGATCGTCACGTTCCCGAACTTCGGCCACTGGTCGCATCGGCTGCAGATCGCGCGCGGACGCATGCCGGTGTCGAAGTCGCTGCCGTACCAGTGGTACGACACGCCGAACATTCACCTCTGCACCGTCGCCGACTTCGACGCGTTCCTCGCCGCGCGTCACTATCGCGTGCTGGATCGAGTCGTGCTTGCCGGCGGACGCCCGGTCGCGTTCATGCCCAACCTCGCCGGCGAGCTCGCGATCTATCGGTTCCGAAAGCAATGACGACCCCGCGCGAAACCTGGTGGCAGGCGCTCTTCAACCGCCGGATGCTGATCTGCGTCTTCACCGGCTTCTCGTCGGGGCTGCCGCTCTACCTGCTCATCAATTTGCTGCCGGCGTGGCTTCGCACCGAAGGCGTCGATCTCAAGACGATCGGCTTCTTCGCGCTGATCCAGCTGCCCTATACGTGGAAGTTCCTGTGGTCGCCGCTGCTCGATCGTTACGCGCTGCCGCTGCTCGGCAGGCGGCGCGGCTTCATGCTGCTGACCCAGCTCGTGTTGCTCGCGACGATCCCGATCTTCGGCGTGCTGCATCCGCAGGTCGACATCTGGGCGGTGGTGGCGCTGTCGACGCTCGTCGCGTTCTTCTCCGCGAGCCAGGACATCGTGCTCGACGCGTACCGGCGCGAGATCCTGCCCGACCCCGAGCTCGGCCTCGGCACGTCGATCCACGTCAACGCGTATCGCATTTCGAGCCTCGTGCCCGGCGCGCTCGCGCTGATCCTCGCCGACCGCGCGCCGTGGTCGACCGTCTATCTCGTCACCGCGCTCTTCATGCTGCCGGGCATCGCGATGACGCTGGTCGTCAACGAGCCGGCGTTGGTCGAGGGCCGGCCGCGTACGCTGCGTGAAGCGGTCGTCGAGCCGTTCCACGAGTTCCTGGCGCGCAACGGCTGGCGCGAAGCGATGCTCGTGCTGCTCTTCATCTTTCTCTACAAGCTCGGCGACAGCATGGCGACCGCACTGGCGACGCCGTTCTACCTCGACATGGGCTTTTCGAAGACCGACATCGGCGTGATCGCGAAGAACGCCGGGTTGTGGGCGAGCGTGGTCGGCGGCCTGCTCGGCGGCCTTTGGATGGTGAAGATCGGCATCAACCGCGCGCTGTGGCTGTTCGGCGTCGTGCAGGTGGTGTCGATTCTCGGCTTCGCGTGGCTCGCCTACGTCAATCAGCCGGACCGCATGCTCCTCGCCGTCGTGATCGGCGTCGAGGCGCTCGGCGTGGGCCTCGGCACCGCGGCATTCACCGCCTACATCGCGCGCGCGACCGATCCGCGCTACACGGCCACGCAATACGCGCTCTTCACGAGTCTCGCCGCCGTGCCGCGCACGGTGATCAACGCGTCGACCGGCTGGATCGTCGAGCAGATGGGCTGGCTCGACTTCTACCTGCTGTGCACGCTTCTGGCGCTGCCGGGCATGGCATTGCTCTTGCGTGTTGCCCCGTGGAATGGCGATCGCATTACGTCTCTGGCCGAAAACCGTGACCGGACCGGTGCCCCGGAGAGTCGAATTCGACTCGATTTCGCGCAGCGAACCGAGGACAAGCCCGGGGTCGTCACCCAAACCCGCGCCTGACGATCCTCGGCCCATGAATCGGCAGAAGTTCTCCGCGATCGCGCATCGCGACCACGATTACTGCAACCCGATCTCCGCGGCGAAGATCGAGCGGATGCTCGACCTCCTGCCGCTGGACGACGCGTCGCGCGTGCTCGACTTGGGCTGCGGACGCGCCGAGCTCGCGCTTCGCATCATCGAGCGCTTCGGCGCACGCGTGATGGCCGTCGACCACTCGTCGCTGATGCTCGACGCCGCGCGCGAGCGCGCCGAATGGACGGGGGCGCTCGGCCGGCTGCACCTCGACAACGTCGACATCGCCGAATTCCAGGCCGATCCGGAAACGTTCCATTTGACGGTGATGCTCGGCGCGAGCGGCATCCCGGGCGGCATGGCCGGCATCTGCCGGCACCTCAAGTCGTGGACGAAGTCCGGCGGCTACGTGATGATCGGCGAAGGCTACTGGAACAAGCGCCCGGCGCCGCAGTACCTCGCGCTGCTCGGCGCGGAAGCCGGCCAGTACCTGAACCATGCGGGCAACGTGCAGGCCGGCGTCGACGCGGGCCTGATTCCGATGCACGCCGTCACCGCATCGGTCGACGAGTGGGACGAGTACGAGTGGAAGTACTGCCGCTCGATCGAGCGTTACGCGCGCGAGCGCCCCGAGGATCCCGACGTGCCGCAGATGCTCGAGCGCATTCGCCGCTGGCGCGACGCGTACCTGCGCTACGGCCGCGATACGCTCGGCTTCGCGATCTATCTGTTCTACCGTCCGGGCCCGTACGTCGGCTAATTGGAGTCCGACCCCAATGGGCCCTCATTTCCCCTCCTCCTCCAGCGCCTCCGCCACCTCGAGCCATTCCGCTTCGAGCCGCGCGAGTACCCACGTGAGCTCGCCCTGTCGCTCGAGCGACGACAGCAGCCTCGCTTTCGCCTCCTCGACGTAGGCGTCGCTCGTCGCGAGCCACGCGTCGATTTCATTCTTCTCCGTGCCAAGGCGCTCGAGGTCCCGCTCGATAGCGGCCTGGCGCGCGAGCAGGGGCTTGCGCGCCTCCGCCCGCTTCTGCCGCGCCTGCGCCTCTTCGCGCTTCTGCGTACGCCGCAGGCTCGCGCTTCGTTCCGGCGCTTGCGCGTCGTCGTTTCGCGACGCGTGGCGCGCGCGGTCGAGCACGAACGCGCGATAGTCGTCGAGGTCGCCGTCGAACGGGCGCACGCTTCCGTCGGCGACGAGCCATAACTCGTCGACCGTTGCGCGCAGCAGATGCCGGTCGTGCGCGACGACGATCAGCGCGCCGTCGTAATCCTGCAGCGCTTCGGTCAGCGCCTCGCGCATCTCGATGTCGAGATGGTTCGTCGGCTCGTCGAGCAGCAGCAGGTTCGGCCGCTCGCGCACGATCAGCGCCAGCGTGAGCCGGGCCTTCTCGCCGCCCGAGAAGCGCGCCACCTGCGACGTCGCCATGTCGCCGCGAAAGTCGAAGCCGCCGAGGTAGTCGCGAAGCTCCTGCTCGCGCGCGTTCGGCTCGAGCCGTGCGAGGTGCCACAGCGGCGTCTCGTCGACGCGCAACTGATCGACCTGGTGTTGCGCGAAGTAGCCGAGGCGCAGGCCCTGCGACACGCTGCGGGTGCCCGTGAGCGGCACAAGGCGCCCCGCGAGCGCCTTCAGGAGCGTCGACTTGCCCGCGCCGTTCGCCCCGAGCAGGCCGATGCGCGCATCGGCGAGCACGCTCCAGTCGACGTCGCGCAGCACGGGATGCTCGTCGTAGCCGAGCGTCGCCCGCTCGAGGCGAACCAGCTGGCGCCCGCGCGTGCCGGCCGGCGCGAACTCGAAATGGAACGCGCTCTCGACGTGCGCCGGCGCGATCACCTCCATCCGCTCCAGCGCCTTGATCCGGCTCTGCGCCTGGCGGGCCTTGGTCGCCTTCGCGCGGAAGCGGTCGATGTACGAACGCAAGTGCGCGACCTGGCGCTGCTGCTTCGCGTACGTGGCCTGCGTCAGCGCGAGCCGTGCCGCGCGCTCGCGCTCGAACGCCGCGTAGTTGCCCGTGTACGTCACGAGCTTGCCGGCGTCGATGTGCACGATCGTGTCGGCGATCGCTTCGAGGAAATCGCGATCGTGCGTGATCAGGAGCAGCGTGCCGCGATAGCGGCGCAGCCAATCCTCGAGCCACAGTACGGCGTCGAGGTCGAGGTGGTTCGTCGGCTCGTCGAGGAGCAGCAGGTCGGAGCGGCACATCAGCGCCTGAGCGAGATGGATGCGCATGCGCCAACCGCCGGAAAACGCGGCGACCGGCCGCGACTGCTCGTGACCTGGCACGCCGAGGCCTGCGAGCAGCGCCGCGGCGCGCGCCCGCGCGCCGTAGCCGCCGATCGCGTCGAACCGATGATGCAGCTCGGCGAGCGCTTCGCCGTCGTGAATCGCGGGGGTGGCGAGCTCGCGCTCGAGCGCACGCAGCTCGCGGTCGCCGTCCTGCACGTAGTCGATGGCCGCGATGTCGGCGTGCGGCGTCTCCTGCGCGACGTGCGCGACCACCCACGACGGCGGCAGCTCGATCGAGCCCGCGTCGGGCAGCAGTTCGCCGCGAACCGCCGCGAAGAGGCTCGACTTGCCGGCGCCGTTCGGGCCCACAAGGCCGACCTTGTGCCCGTGGTGGAGCGACAGCTCGGCGCCGTCGAGCAGGCGGCGTGCGCCGCGCGCGAGCGTCAGGTCCTGGACGCGAAGCATCGCCGATGACGAGTCGACGCGCTGCTAGCGCAGCACGTAGTCGTAATCGATGATCAGCGGCGCGTGGTCGGAGAAGCGCCGGTTCTTGTAGATCGACGCGGCGTGTGCGCGTGCGGCGATCCCGGGCGTCGCGATCTGATAGTCGATGCGCCAGCCGACGTTCTTCGTCCACGCCTGGCCGCGGTTCGACCACCACGTGTACTGCTCGGGCCGCGGGTCGACCCGGCGAAACACGTCGACGAAGCCCATGTCGAGCACGCGCGAGAACCATGCGCGCTCCTCGGGCAGGAAGCCGGAATTCTTCTGGTTGCTCTTCCAGTTGCGAAGGTCGATCGGCTGGTGCGCGATGTTGAAGTCGCCGCACAGGATCACTTCGCGGCCGCTTCGCACGAGCGTGTCGAGATGCGGCAGGAACGCGTCGAGGAAGCGGAATTTCGACGCCTGCCGATGCGGGCCGCTCGATCCCGAAGGCAGGTACAGACTCACCACCGACAGTTCGTGGAAGTCGGCCTGCAGGTAGCGGCCCTCCGCGTCGAACTCGGTGTGGCCAAAGCCGGTGCCCACGCGCGGCGGATGCTTCGCGTAGAGCGCGACGCCGCTGTAACCCTTCTTCGTCGCGGGATGGAACGACGCGTGCGACTTGCGCGGCGCCGCGAGCGGGCGCGGCACGTCGCCCGCGTCGCACTTGATCTCCTGCAGGCACACGACGTCCCACGGCTCGATGCGCGCGAGCCAGCGCGCGAAGCCCTTGCGCTCCGCGGCGCGCAGGCCGTTGACGTTCAGCGTGATGATGCGCATGGCGCGACGAGCGACAAAGCGCGCGAGTTTAACCGAGTCGGCGGACAACGCTTCGCGCACTGATCTCGCCGTTCGCGGACGCCACGCGGACAGCCCGCTGCGCTTTCGCCTTGGCATGTCACATGCTTTTTCCCGTGCAGGACTGCGGGACGACGTTCGTCGGGTCACACGACCGCGATCGCGTGCCGCGCACCGTCACTATCGCGCGCTGCGCGTAAACGAACCCAGCAGGAGCAAGCGCGTTGAAGCGAAGGATCGTGCCGAGCGACGAAGCGCCGCGAAGCGAGCGCGGATCGAAGGCGTGCGACAGGAAGCGGCTGCGTGCGCCACTTCGCTTGCTCGTCCTGGCGGCGTTCGCGGCCTGCGGGACCGCGCACGCCGCGCTCTACAAGTGGACCGACGATCACGGCGTTGTGCACTACAGCGATACGTTGCCGGCGGACGCGGTCAATCGCGCGAGCACCCAGCTCAACCCCCAGGCGATGATCGTGCGCCGTACGCAGCAGGCGCGTGCGGTCACCGAGAACTTGCCCAAGGCCGAAGCCGAGGCGCAGAAACAGCGCGATGCAGATCGCGGGCGGGTCGTCGCCGAGCGCCGCGATCGCGCGCTTCTCGAATCGTACGCCAACGAGGCGGAAATCGAACTCGCGAAATCGCGCGCACTCGCGACGATCGACGCGCAAGTCACGTCCGCGCACGGGTACGTCGCGCAGATCCAGAAGCGGCGCAAGGAGCTCGAGGACAAGAAGAGCACCTACGCTCCGCGACCGGTACCGGGTGAAATTCCGCGCGAGATCGAAACGATCGACGCCGAGCTCGCGCGCCAAGACCAGTTCATCGCCGGCAAGCTGCGCGAGGCGGCGAATGTCGCGGCACGCTACGATGCGGACAAGCAGCGCTTTCGGGAACTGCGCACCTCGGCGGCGAGCGGCACGCTCGTCAATGGGGACGCGGGTCGCGTCGCCGAGGTGCGCGCGAACCCCCCGGAGATCACGAGTCCCCGCTGAACGGACTCGACGCACGGCCGCCGAATGCGGCCGTCAGCCCTCGGTGACCGGCGTCCCGCCGTGCGCCGCCGACCATGCGGTCGGCTGATGCAGGAATCGCTCGACTTCCTCGAGCGTCTTGGTGTCGAAGTAGCGGTATTTCTTGGCGGCGGCAAGCACGTCCCACCAGGTGGCGAGGCAGTGATGCGCGACGCCGAGGTCGGACAGGATCTTCTCGCTTTCGGGAAAGATCGCGTAGTAGAAGATCACGAACACGTGATCGACGCGCGTGCCTGCGCTGCGCAGCGCCTCGCAGAAATTGATCTTGCTGCGTCCATCTGTCGTCAGATCCTCGACCAGCAGGGCTCGTGCGCCTTCGGCGAGTTGGCCTTCGATCTGGGCGTTGCGTCCGAATCCCTTCGGCTTCTTTCGCACGTACTGCATCGGAAGCATCATCGCTTCCGCGATCCACGCGGCGAACGGAATGCCGGCGGTCTCGCCCCCGACGACCGTGTCGATCGATTCGAATCCCACCTCGCGAAATATCGTCGCGCAGCTGAAATCGACGAGCGTGCGCCGCACGCGCGGGTAGGAAATGAGCTTGCGGCAATCGATGTAGACGGGACTCGCCCAGCCGGACGTGAAGATGAACGGGTCGTCGGCGCGAAACAGCACGGCCCCGATCTCGAGGAGCATCTTCGCTGTCGTCTCGGCGATCAGCGCGCGATCCGCAAAGCTCATTGCGTGCATGGTCAACCCGGCAATCGGTCTGACATCGATTATGCCCGATGCACGCGCTCGAGATAGCGCTTCTCGAGCATCAGGTGGATGCCCTTGTTGCCGTTGACGACCTGCGTCACGCGCAGGTCGCCTGCCAGGCTCACGAGCGAGTACGCCTGGTAGCGATCGATCCCGGCGCGCTCGACCAGCAGGTCGATCATCTGCCGCAGCGCGATCTGCACGCAGGTGTCGAGATCGGGGTCGAAGGCCATGGTGATCACGTGCGTCGGCGTCTCGGCGCGCGGCCACTCGAGCTTCATGTCGTCGACGACCGTCAGGCGGAACGTGCCGATCAGTCCGGTTTCAACGGCCGTGACGCACACCTCGCCGTCGCCCTGCGCGCCGTGGCCGTCGCCCACCGAGAACAGTGCGCCGTCGTTGAAGATCGGCAGGTACAGCGTCGATCCGGCAACGAGCTCCTTGTTGTCGATGTTGCCGCCGTTACGTCGCGGCGGCGGCGTCGGGATTGCGCCCCACGCGGGCGGCGGCGCGACGGCGATGACGCCGAAGAACGGCCGGAACGGAACCTCCTGCCCCCATGGAAGCCGCCACATGCCCCGTTGGCGGTCGAGTGCGATGTGCGTCACACGCGTCTCCGCGAAATCGTCGGGCAGCGCACCCGACAGCGGTCGCACGACGTTGTGACCCCAGTCGTAGTGAGGCTCGATCGCCTCGATGTCGACGCGCAGCGTCTGCCCGGCCTTCGCCCCGCGTATCGCCACGGGCCCCGTGCACATGTGACCGAAAAAACGCTGCGGTCCATTCGCTGCGTGTATCGCGGGCAGCGACGCCGGAATTTCGAACGGCGGCGGCGGCAACAACTCGGGCGCTCCCGATACTGTCGACATCACCACACGCTCGCCGCTGTCGATCGTGAGGACCGGCGCGAGGCGCGCGTCGAAATAGCCCCAGTGAACGGTCTCTGGCGCGGCGTCGATCCGGGGAAGTGCGCGGCGGTCGTCGTTCATGTCCTTTACCAGCAGCAGGCGTATCGGGGTTCGAGGCTCGCGGCGATCGCGCCCGTCAGAGAGGGAAGCGCAACGGCGAGATCCGCGTTTTGGGCGATCCCGGCGCGAAGCCGCGCGAGCAGCTCCGCTTGCAGCGCGGGGAAATCGACGCCCACGACCTCGCCCTGCCGCACGACGGTCCTGCCCGCGACAATCAGCGCATCGACGTGGCGAGCCGTGGCGCGGGAGAACAGCAGCGCGCGCGGATCAGACGCAGGAAGCAGGCGATCGGCGTCGAGCTGCTGCCAGTCGAGCACGAGCACGTCCGCGGGCGCGCCGGGCGCAAGCGCGATCGCATCGCTGACGTTGAGGACCGACCGCCGGCCGTTTTCCACGGCGATCTCAAGCATCGTTGCGCGGTCGACGTCGATCGCGAATCCGGTTCCGGTGTGCAGCAGATAACCAAGGCGCAACTCACGCAGTGCGTCGTCGTCCTCGTCGAGCGCGAGGCCATCGAGCCCGAGCGCGACGCGGCAGCCGCGGCGGATCATTTCGGCGACGGGCGCCACGCCCGAGCGGATGCCAAGGTTCGAGCTCGTATTGACCGCGATCGTCGCGCCGCGCATCGCGATGAGCTCGAGCTCGTCGGGTCGGGCCCACGTGCAATGCGCGAGCGTCAGCCGTGGGCTGAGCAACCCGATCTCGTCGAGATGAACGACGATTCCCTGCGGGAATTCGCGATCCGCCCATTCGCGCTGGTAGCGCGTTTCCAGCAGGTGCATGTGCACGCGCCGCCCCGTGCGAGCCGAGGCTTCGCTCACCGCGCCAAGCAGCGCCGGCGAGCACCATTGGACGCCGGCCGGGCCGTACTGCACGTTGAAGTCCGGTTCGTCGCACGCGGCCGCGATCGCATCCACGCCCGCCAGCATGTCGTGGACGGCGGGCGCACGGTCCGGGAAGCGTCGCTCGATTTCCGCGCGCACGGGCGGCGGCAGCCGGGCAAGGATGGGTTCGGAAGGTCCGTACACCAGCGGATTGATGTCGCGAAGCGCCACCGCGAAGCCCACGCGGACGCCGACATCGCGCGCGGCGCGCGCGACCTGCTGCGCTTCGGTGACGAGGTCCGTGATCCCCTGCACGCGGGTGTAATGGACCATGACGGTTCCCGCACCGCCGAGCGCGCTTCGCGCGAGCGAAACCGCCGTGGCAAGATAAGGATCGACCGGCGGCAGCATCGCCGAGTAATGCAGCCAGGCTTCGAGCGGTTTGTCGCCGGCGCCGAACGAGCTCGCGCGGACGGGTCGCGCGTGGTCGTGCGCGTTGACGAGCGCGGGGAGGGCGAGGATCGGCCGCACCGTGGCCGGATCGCACGACTCCACCGTGGCGATTCGGCCGCTCGCAAAAGTCATCCGCCGATTAGTCGCGACATCGGCGCGCGGCGACGGAAGAACGTAGGCGCAGTCGAGAGCGTCCACGACGGCGTGCTCGTCGATCACCGTAGGCACTGGCGACGGCTGCGTGGCTCAGTTAGAAAGCGGCGGCAGCGTGCGCTCGGCTTTCGGCGGCAGGAACGAGCGATCGAACACTTCGGCGACGCTCGGCGTCCGCGGCAGGTTGTACGCCTTCACCACGGCGCCGATGGAGTCGGCCATCCGCTTGTCCGAAATGTCGCCGACGCCGATTTGCCGGCTCTCCGGCGTGTCGATCAGCGTACGCGTCACGTACAGCAGGCGCCGCTTCTCGATGTCCTTGTTGAGAAGCGGCTGCGACTTCGCGAGAAGCGCCATCGCCTCGTCGGGATGCTCGAGCACTTCGCGCATCGAGCGCGCGAGCGCGCGCAGCAGACCCCTCACCGCTTCGGGATGCTCTTTGATGAGCTTCTGCGAGACCATCACCCCGTTGGAATACAGGTTAAGGCCGTAGTCCGTATAGTAGAGCCAGCGAAAATCCTTGTCGGGATCGAGACCCAGCGCGACGAGGTTCATGTAGCTCGTTGCGGTGAACACGGCGGACGCGTCGACCTCGTTCCGCAGAAGGAGCGGCTCCTGGAGCGCCGGCGTCATGTTCTCGACGGTAACGGCGCTCATCGGCAGTCCATTCTTCTCGGCCAGCAGCGGAAACAGCGTGAGCGCGGCCGAGCCGGCCGGCGCGCCGAGCTTGTGGCCGCGCATGTCCGCCACGGTCTTGATCGGGCTGGTTGCCTTCGTCAACAGCGCGAAGGGCGCCTTGCTGTAGATCATGTAGACCATGACCGGCGCGACACCCGGCCGCTGCGCGGTGTTCTGGATGATCGCGTTGACGTCGCCGAAGCCCGCATCGTAGGTGCCGGACATGATGCGCGTCACCGTGTAGGCGGACCCGTCGCCCTGGTCGATCGTGACGTCGATGTTCTCCTTCGCGAGGTAGCCCTTTTCCTTCGCCCAGAAGAACCACGCGTGAATGCCCTGCAGCTTCCAGTCCAGCGTGAAGTGGATCTTCACCTTGTCCTGCGCGCTCGCCGTACCCGCTGCGAGCGCGCACATCAGCACGAGCGCCACGGTTCTCGAGAGACGGATCATGACGCCCTCCTGTGTTCGATGACGGGTGGAATCGAAGCGACGCGCGGGGTCGCGGGCGTTGCCGGTTACCACGAAGCGTTCACGCGCGGGCGCCGTTCTTCTTTCGCGCCCGCTTCTCGGGCGACGAGAGTCCGGCGACGATCAGCTTCGTCGCTTCGTCGATGTGGTCGCACAGAAGCTTGACGGCGAGGTCGGCGTTGCGAGCGAGCACGGCGTCGAGGAGCCGCTGGTGGATCAGCGAGCGCGGCGAATTGGGCAGTCGGCTCTTCGCCGAGAGCCGGCGATAGCGATCGAACTGGTCGCTCAGCAGGCCGTGAAGATGGAGCAGGCATTCCGATCGGCAGGCCGAGACGAGCGTGCGGTGGAAATCGCGGTGGCGCGTCTCCCAGACGTCCTCGGCGACGTTTTTGCCGGCCTTCTCGAGCAGGGCCACCTTGTGGCGAGCGGCGACCATGTTCGCCTCCCATGCGTCGTCGCCGTATTCGATCGACAGGCGCAGCGCGAGCGCTTCGATTTCCTTGCGCACCATCGCGATGTCCATGATGTCCTGCGCGGACACCGACGGCACCCGAAACCCGCGCTGCCCGGTTGCGACGACGAGACGGTTCTCGGCCAGCCGCGACAGCGCCTCGCGAAGCGGGCTCAGCCCGACCTTGTAGGTCTTGCGCAGGTAATCGAAGCGGAGCTTCGTGCCCGGGGGCAGGCGTGCCGTGAGGATGTCGCGGCGCAGCCGTTCGAACGTCTCGCCGGCGAGCGTTCGCGACGCGACTTCGCTCGTCGGCGACGGCGAGCCGGAGAACGAGGCCCCTCCGCTCGCCGCTCGGTCCTGGCGCACATGTTCCTTCAGCATCTTCTATCGCCTTCGTTAGCGTCGTCGCCAAACCGAGAATTCATGCCTTGCCGGTCTCTCAGTCGACGCCCAGTTGCTGCGCGAGTCCGGTTAGTGCCTGCTCGAAGCATGCGAGCGGAGCGCGCACGATACCTGCACCGACCTGGCCGACACCCGCCTCGCGGTGCGCGATTCCGGTATTGATCACCGGTGCCTGGCCGGTCGCGAGAACCTTGCGGATGTCGATGCCCGTCGGCACGCCGGCGAAGTCGAGATTCGGCATCGTCCACTCGGCATTGCGGCCGACGGTGATCTCGTACATCGCGTTCGTGTAGTTGGCCGCGTCGCGCGCGGAACCGGCGCCGACGAAGCCCGCGACTGCCGGCGCGGTGGCCATCGCGAAACCGCCGAGGCCGATCGTTTCGACGATCGCGGAATCGCCCATGTCGGGATTCGCGTCGCGTTGCGAGTAGCCGGGGAAGAAGAGGCCGACCGGCATCTCGACCGGCGCGGTGTACCAGCGATCGCCGGTGCCGCTCACGCGCACGCCGAAGTCGGTGCCGTTGCGGCACATCACGGTGACGATCGACGAGCCGTCGATGCCGCTCGCGGGGTCCGTCATCGCCTTGCCCATCGCCATCGCCACGTTCAGGAAGAACTGGTCGTTCCTGCCGATGAACGCCATCACTTCGGCGAGCGTGTCGCGATCGCGAGACGTGCGTGCGAGCGAAGGTGCGATCTCGCGCAGGAACAGCGCCGAGCACGCGACGTTGCGCTGATGCATCTCGTCGCCCATGGCGAGGCCGCGCGCGATGATGCTCTTGAGACCGAGGCCACCGCTCGCCGTCAGCGCCGCGGAAAGCGCCGGCCCGAGCACATCGGCGATCCAGCGCAGCCGCTCGAGCACTTCGGCGTCGTTGCCGCCGAAGCGCATCACCTTGCCGAGGCCCTCGTTGATCGTGCAGTAGGCGCGGTTTCCGAACGCCTTGTTCTCGACGATCATCACCGGCTGGCTCATCGTCGTCATGCCGGTCATCGGACCGACCGCGCCGAAATGGTGGTTCGGGTGGAAGGCGAACCGGCCGCTTGCCGCGGCGCGCGCCGCGTCGTCGAGGTCGGCGACCCAGCCTTCGAACACGGCGATGCCGCATACCGCTCCACGCATCGGCCCGCACATCCGCTCCCATGAGATCGGGGGACCGGAGTGGAGGATCACGTTCCTGCCGAGACCCTCGATCACGCTGCCCGCGGGCTGCACGTCGACGAGCACCGGCTGCCCGTCGAGAATAGTGCGCAGCGCTTCCCTGTTCGCGAGTTCGATCTTCTGCACGGCGCGTTTCTCCTCGTCGTTTCTGGCGGTCGCGTGACGCCGCGTCCGATGATACCGGAGCGCGGCGAGCGCAGGCAATAAAGATCGAAGTAACCGTCGATCGTGCCACAGTCGAAAAATTTCGAAAAACTCGCACAAGCGCGCGCGATGCCTTAATCTACCCGCCTTGCGCCCCGCCGCGCGCGCACTGCGTGCGCGGCGACTTGCGGCGGGTGGATTCGAGGAATCACCGATGTCGAACGCCAATGGCATTCCGGAGCGCCTGGTGATCGCGATAGGCGGCAATGCCACGCATCCCGAAGGCATTCGCGGCACGCCTTCGGAGCAGGCCGAGGTGGCGGCCAGGCTTGGCGACGCGCTGTTGCCCGTCATGGAGCTCGGCAACGAGCTCATCATCACGCACGGCAACGGCCCGGTCGTCGGCAAGATCCTCATGCGCCAGTCGATCGCGCGCCAGCGCGTCGAGCCGATGTCGCTCGACATCTGTGTCGCGCACAGCCAGGGCGGTATCGCCTATCTGCTGATGCAGGCGCTCGAAAACGCGCTGCGCGCCAAGGGCAATCCTCGCCACGTCGTGTGCCTGCTGACGCAGGTCGAAGTCGACCCGAACGATCCCGCGTTCGCCAATCCATCGAAGCCGATCGGCTACTTCTACACCGAGCAGGAGGCGAAGGCGCTGCAGGAGGAACTCGGCTGGCAGATGCGCGAGGATTCCGGCAGGGGCTGGCGCCACGTCGTGCCTTCACCGCGTCCGCGGCACATCGTCGACATCTCGCTCGTGCAGACGGTCGCGAAGAGCGGCGCGGTCGTCATCGCCGGCGGCGGCGGCGGTGTGCCGGTCGTGCGCAGCGGCAGGGGCCAGCGGCGGGGTGTCGAGGCGGTCATCGACAAGGATCGCACGTCGGCGCTCATGGCGAACGTGCTGCATATCGACGACCTGATGATCCTCACGGCGGTCCCGCGTGTCGCCATCAACTTCGGCAAGCCGGACCAGCGCCCGCTCGACCGGGTCACGCTCGCCGAAGTCCGCAAGTGGCACGCCGAAGGACAGTTCCCGCCGGGCAGCATGGGACCGAAGATCGACGCCGCGATCCAGTTTCTCGAAGGCGGCGGCCGTCGAGTGATGATCGGCCGGCTCGAGGACGCCGTGCCGGTCCTTCGCGGCCAAGCAGGGACGCACATCGTCGCCGACTGATGTCGGCGGCGCGCCGACCGTGCCGCACGCGCGCATCAACGTCGTCGTCGTCGGCAGCCGCGCCGCCGACACGCTGCGCGCGCACGACCGCGGCGGCGTGCTCGCGGTGTTCCAGCGCAGCTTCTACGTTCGCTTCGGCGACGACCTCGTGTGCTTCGGTCAGCTCGGCCTTCGCGCGGGGCCGCTGAACGCGCTCTGCGAGGAACGTGTGGCCTGGGCCGCTCGCGGGCTCGCGCCGAATGTCGACGTCGTGCGCGACGGCATGTCGCTCCATATCGATGGACGCTTTCGCATCGATTTCGAGGGCGCCCAGGTATGGACGCGCCCGGCCGGGCCGCGCGGGGTCGACGCGGGAGTACTGCGCGCGGGTCTCGCGCGGCTTGCGGCGTCGGTCGCGGCACGCGCACCGGGCGGCTATGGTCCGCTGCTAGGCGTGCCGGACGGCACGTCGCGTGCCGGGAACGATCGGCTGCTCGAGGCGTCGGCCCCGACGATCGCGGCGCTCCGCGCGTGGCTCGCGACGTCGCTTTCGAGTCGCGAGGAGCCGGTGCCGGACGTCGAGGCGCTGATCGGCCTCGGCGGCGGTCTCACGCCGTCGGGCGACGATTACCTGTGCGGGGTGATGGCGGCGTTGAACTTCTTCGGTCACGGCGCGATCGCGTCGCGGCTGGCGGACGCCGTTCTGCCTCGTGCGGCGCACGCGACGAACCTCGTGAGCCACGCGTACCTTCGCTGCGCGTCGACCGGCGAAGCATCGATCGTGCTGTTCGATGTGCTCGCATGTCTGCTGCAGCCGGGGCAGCCGTCGCTCGACGCGTGCCTCGACGCCGTCGACGCCGTCGGTCACACGTCCGGCTGGGATTGCCTCGCGGGCGCCGTGGCCGTCTGCGCGGCGCTCGTCCGATGAGGTTCTAGGCGAGCGCGCGCAGCACGTCGAGCGCGATTTCCGCCGCGTGCGCATTCGACGGCGCGACGACGACACCCGCATCCTCGAGCACGCGCGCCTGGCGCGAATAGCTTTGCGGATCGTCCTCGGTGCCGCAAACGGACGTGATCACGACCGCCTGCCTCGCTCGCGCGTCGGGTAAGGCCGACACGAGTTCGCTCGCGGGATCGGCGTGGGCGCCGTAGCCGATGACGACGTCGAGCAGCACGACCGCCGTGCGATCGTCCGCGAGCGTCTCGGCGAGCATGCGATTGCGTAGCGTCGCGTCGATCATCGGATGCGGCCGGCCGACCGTGTACTCGTCGTCGCCGAGATCGAGCAGGACGTTGCCCTCCCTCGAACCGGCGTCCGCCTCGCGCACCCCGGGAATCGGCACGTTCGACGTGACTTCGACGCCCGCGCGGCCGAAGAACACCTGCGCTTCGGCGCACATCGTGCCTCCGGAGAAGAGTCCGCGCACGCGCGTGCGGCCTCGGCCGACGCGGCGCGCGAGCTCCGCCGGCGACGGCGCCGTGCCTTGCCATCCGATGCGCTTGCCCCCGAGCGCGCTTTCGGCGGTCGATCGCAGGTCGGAGAAGAGCGCGGCATTCGGCGGCACGCGCATCTCGCCCGTCCCGATGAAGCAGATCGACACTTTCTTGTCGCTTTGGCCGATCCGCTCGAGCACGGCGTTCGCCACCGACGCCTCGGGCGGTTTCGAGATCAGCACGATCTGTCGCGTGCCCGGATCGCGGTCGAGCGCGTCGAACGCCATCAGCGTCGTGATGCCGCCGACCGCCTGCTTGAGGTCGCGGCCGCCCACGCCGATCGCGTGCGACACGCCACCGCCGTGGCGGGCGATCAACGTCGACACTTCCTGCAAGCCGGTTCCCGACGCCCCGACGATGCCGATGTCGCCGCGCGCGATCACGTTCGCGAACGCGAGGGGGACGCCGCCGATGATCGACGTGCCGCAATCGGGGCCCATCATCAGCAGTCCGCGGGCACGCGCGTCCTGCTTCAGCGCGACCTCGTCGGCGACGGGCACGTTGTCGCTGAACATCATCACGTGCAGGCCGCGGTTCAGCGCGCGCCGCGCCTCGGCCGCTGCGAATTCGCCGGGCACCGAAATCAGCGCAATGTTGGCGCCCGGCAACTGCGAGAGCGCGGTGTCGAGCGATTTCGGGTGCCAGCGCGCGTCGCCTTGCTCGGACGTGCTCGGCTCGTCGAGCAGGCGCGCAGCCTCGGCGAGCGCCGAGTTTGCATTCTCCAGAGTGTCGGCCGTGACGGCGAAGACGAGGTCGTTCGGCGACGCCCCTTCGCCGTCGGCATTGAGCAACCCGGCGTCCTGCATCAGCTTCTTGTTGGTCGTCGAGCCGATCATGAGCGCCGCGTCGCCGACGCCCGGAAGCGCGGCAACCGCGCGCGAGATGCGCATGAGGGCGACCGAGTCGCGATAGAACGCGCGGCGAACCTGGTTGACGACGGTGGTCATTGGACTCCCCTCCGGGCGTTGCACTGCGGAATCGATTCGCGGCCCTGCGCGCTCATGCGTCGGCTCCATTCATTTCGGCAAACCTGATCAGCGCCTGCTCGAAACAGGTCAGCGGCGGGTGAACGACGCCGGCGCCCACCTGGCCGCGCCCTGGCAAGCGGTTGGCGATCGCGGTGTTGATGACCGGCAGCACACCGGTGGCCAGCACCTTGCGGATGTCGATGCCGGTGGGCACGCCCGCCATCTCGAGCGTGGGCAGCGCCCAGTCGGCGTTCGTGCCGACGGTGATCTCGCGCATGCGGTGCGTGTACGCGATCGCGTCGGAGAGCGTTCCCGCGCCGATGAAGCCGACGACGGCCGGCGACGCCGCCATCGCGAAGCCGCCGAGCCCGACCGTTTCGGTGATGCACGAATCGCCGATGTCCACGTTGCCGTCGGCTTCGCAAAAGCCGGCGAACAGCAGTCCGCGCGCCATCTGCGCGGGGCCGGTGAACCAGTGATCGCCGGTGCCGCTCACGCGAATGCCGAAATCGGTGCCATTGCGAGCCATCGTCGTGACGACCGTCGAGTGCGGGATGTCGTGCGCCGCGGCAGCGATCGACTTCGCCATCGCCATCGCGACATTCAGGAAGAACATGTCGTTGCCGGCGATGAACCGCAGGATGCGGCTCAGGTCGGAGCGCGCCGTGTCCGCGAGGTCGCCGGCGAGTTCGCGCAGGATCAGGCTCGAGCACGCGGCGTTGCGCATGTGCATTTCGTCGCCCATCGACAGGCCGCGCGCGATGAGGCTCTTGAGCGGAATGCCCTTGCGGTGGCGAATCGCCGCTCCGAGCGCGGGGCCGGCGACGGACGCGATCCACTGGAGACGCTCGATGACCTCGCGATCGTTGCCGCCGAAGCGCATCACGTTGCCGATGCCTTCGTTCACCGTGCAGAAGGCCCGGTTGCCGAACGCGCGGTTCTCGACGACCAGCACCGCCATGTTGCGCGTCGTGATGCCCGTCATCGGCCCCACGCCGTCGTAATGGTGATTCGGCTCGAAGCGGATCTCGCCCGATGCCGCGAGCCGCGCCGCAGCATCGAGGTCGTCCGCCCATCCTTCGAACACGATCGCACCGGCGACCGCGCCCCGCATCGGCCCGCACATGCGGTCCCAGCCGATCGGCGGGCCTGCGTGCAGGATCGTACGATCGGGAAGCCGCGGGATCGCGTCGCGAGCGAGCTGAACGTCCACGAGGACGGGATCGCTCGCGAGGATGCGCCGCAGCGCCTCGCGGTTGGCGCCGGCGATGGTGTCGGGGGACGCGCTCGTCATCTCACCCTCAGCCGCCGAGCTTGGCGAGCAGCGCCGCGATCCGGGGATCGCCGACGGCGGGAGGCGACCATTCGACGTGGACCACGGGCACGTCGCACCGCTCGAGGTCGTGGGCGAACTCGGCGAGTCCGATATTGATCACGCGCACCTCCGATTGCAGCAGCTTGTCCGTTTCCATGACGTGCTCTCCCGTTCTCCGTAACCGTTTCAGGCGCGCGAGGGTGTGCCGGCGATTGCCGGGTGACGGCGTGCAAGGTCACGGATAATATCGCATACAGGCAGGAATTTCGAAATATCTGCTTCTTCGGCGCCAGCGCGACGAGGCGGGACGCCGACCTTTCCGGCTCGAGCCGGAGCCCGATCGTTCTCCCCGCCGCTCCTTGCGCAGGCAACTCCTGTGGAATTTCGAAATATCTTGACAACGTGCGTGATAGCCAGTTTACTGGTCCCCGCTCGTGCGCGCGACCGCGACGGGCATCTGGAGCCTGTGAACATCACTGACGCTCGTCGTGGCCGCGCGTAACGACAATCCCGCGCGACTGGAATTGCGGGGCATCTGCAAGTCCTATCCCGCGGTCGTCGCCAACGACGGCATCGATCTTCGCGTCATGCCGGGCGAGATTCACGCTGTCCTGGGTGAAAACGGCGCCGGCAAGAGCACGCTCATGAAGATCATCTACGGCGTCGTCAAGCCGGACGCGGGCGAGATCCTCTGGCATGGTGCGCGGATCGACGTCGCCAGTCCTGCGCATGCGCGCGAGCTCGGCATCGGCATGGTCTTCCAGCACTTCTCGCTGTTCGAAACGCTGACCGTCGCCGAAAACGTCGCGCTGGTGTTGCCAGGCAACCCCGGTCTCGACGACGTCGCCGCGCGGATCGGGGGAGTGTCGGAACGCTACGGCCTGACCGTCGATCCTCGGGCGCTCGTCCATTCGCTCTCCATCGGCGAGCGCCAGCGCGTGGAAATCATTCGCTGCCTGCTGCAGGATCTGCAGCTGCTCATCATGGACGAGCCGACGTCCGTGCTGACGCCGCAGGCCGCAACGCGACTGTTCGAGACGTTGCGGCAGGTGGCGGGTGAAGGCTGCAGCGTTCTCTACATCAGCCACAAGCTCGACGAGATCAAGGCGCTTTGTCATCGTGCAACGGTGCTCCGCGCGGCCAAGGTGACCGGAACGTGCGAGCCGCAGCGCGAGACCGCCGCCAGCATGGCGCGCCTGATGATCGGCCGCGACTTGCCCAAATGCAATCATCCCGAGGCCGCGGGCGACGGTGAGGAACGCCTCGTCGTCAACGGGCTTTCCCTTGTCTGCGACGATCCATTCGGCACCGATTTGGCCGACATCCGGCTGGCCGTGCGAAGCGGCGAAATCCTCGGCATCGCCGGCATCTCCGGCAATGGACAGCAGGAGCTGCTCGCGGCGCTGTCCGGCGAACGCAGCACGCCCGATGACGATGCCATTCATGTGTGCGGGATAGCGGTGGCACGCCTCGGTGCCGCCGCACGTCGACGGCTCGGGCTTTGCTTCATTCCCGAAGAGCGGCTGGGTCGCGCCGCGATCCCGTCGATGTCGCTTGCCGACAATGCGCTGCTGACGGCGCATGCCCAGCGGATGGTTGCGCTCGGCATGCTGCGATCCGACGCGATCACCGACTTCGCTCGGCGTTGCATCGATGATTTCGATGTGAAGTGCGCGGGCCCGCATGCCGAAGCGAAGAGCCTGTCGGGCGGCAACCTGCAGAAATTCATCGTCGGTCGGGAGGTGATGCAGCATCCGAAGGTGCTCGTCGTATCGCAGCCGACGTGGGGCGTCGATGTCGGGGCGGCGGTGTCGATCCGCCAATCGCTCATCGAACTTCGCAACGCCGGCGCCGCCGTGCTCGTGGTGTCCGAGGATCTCGAGGAACTGTTCGAGATCTGTGATCGCATCGCGGTGATGGCGAACGGCCGCCTGTCGCATGCAAAGCGCGTCACCGAAACCGACGTCGAGGAAATCGGCGTGTGGATGAGCGGTCTGTGGCCCGACCAGGTGGCCGGCCCGGTCAGCGCGCCGCTCGTCGAGTCGCTGCATGCAACTTAGACTGGAGCCCCGCGCGCTGCAATCGCGCGCGATGCGCTATGCATCACCGCTCATTGCCGCGGCCCTGACGCTCGTGATGGGATTCATCCTGTTCGCCGCGCTCGGCAAGAATCCGCCCGCGGCCTTCTACGCGTTTTTCATCGCGCCGATCAACAGCGTCGGCGGCCTGGCCGAGCTGTTCCTCAAGGCGTCGCCGCTGGTGCTGATCGCGCTCGGGCTGGCGGTGGGATTTCGCAGCAACATCTGGAACATCGGCGCCGAGGGACAGCTGACCCTCGGTGCCATCGCAGCCGGCTGGGTGGCGCTCGATCCCGCGTTCGCCGACAGTCCGCTGCTGCTCGCCGCGATGATCGTCGCCGGCATCCTCGGCGGCATGGCCTGGGCGGCGATTCCCGCGTTCCTGCGCACGCGCTTCAACGCGAACGAGATCCTCGTCAGCCTGATGCTCACGTACGTTGCGCAGTTGCTGGTCAACTGGCTGGTGTTCGGCCCCTGGCGCGATCCCCAGGGGTTCAACACACCGCAATCGGCGCTCTTCGCCGACGGCGCGCTGTTTCCGATCCTGATCGCCAACACGCGGCTCAATGCCAGCGTGCTGTTGACGTTGGCGGCGGTCGTCGTGAGCTGGGTATTCCTCGAGAAAAGCTTTCTCGGTTACAAGACGCGCGTCGTCGGGCTGTCGAGCGCCGCGGCGCGCTATGCGGGATTCAGCGAGAAGCGCACCGTCTGGGTCGGCATGCTCGCCGGCGGCGCTGCGGCAGGACTCGCGGGCGTCGGCGAGGTCGCGGGGCCGCTCGGGCAATTGTTGCCGACGATATCGCCGGGCTACGGCTTCACGGCCATCATCGTTGCGTTCGTCGGGCGCCTCGATCCGGTGGGCATCGTGTTCGCCGGCTTGCTGATGTCGCTGCTTTACCTCGGCGGCGACTCCGCGCAGATCAGCATGGGATTGCCGGCCGCCGCGGCTGCGCTGTTTCAGGGCGCGCTGCTGTTCTTCCTGCTCGGCGCCGACGTGCTGGTCAACTTCCGTGTGCGGGTCATCCGCGCCGTCCCGCTCGATCAGCCCAGGGCGGCGCTGTGATGGACATGGTCGTGTCGGTCATCGCCGCGACGCTCGGCGCCGGCACGCCGCTGATTTTCGCGGCACTCGGAGAACTGGTCGCCGAGAAATCCGGGGTTCTCAATCTCGGCGTCGAAGGCATGATGCTCGTCGGTGCGATCGTCGCATTCATCACGATGCGCTCGACGGGGGATCTGTGGCTCGGCGTGGCCGTCGCAGGCGTCGCGGGCGCGCTGATGGCGCTGCTGTTCGCCTTCGCGACCTTGACGCTGCAGGCCAACCAGGTGGCGGCGGGTCTCGCGCTCGCGATCTTCGGCGCGGGTGTCAGCGCGTTCATCGGCAAGGGCTTCGTGGGAGTGACGCTCGAGAACCGCGCGGACGCCGGTCTCTCGCTGCCGATCGACATTCCGCTGCTGAGCCCGCTGCTGCATTCGCTGCACCCGCTGGTCTACGTGTCGTGGCTGCTGTTCGCAGGCGTCAGCTGGTTCCTGTTCCGCAGCCGCGCGGGCCTCGTGCTGCGCGCCGTCGGCGAATCGCCCGCATCGGCGCACGCAGTGGGCTATCCGGTCATCCGCATCCGCTATCTGGCGACGCTGTTCGGCGGCGCGATGGCCGGGATCGGCGGCGCCTATCTTTCGCTCGTCTACGCCCCGCTGTGGCTCGAAGGCATGGTCGCGGGCCGCGGATGGATCGCGCTCGCGCTGGTGGTGTTCGCGACGTGGCGTCCCGCACGCGTGATGCTCGGGGCCTATCTGTTCGGCGGCATCACGATCGTGCAGTATTTCGCGCAAAGTGCGGGCGTCGCGTTTGCCACGCAGTTCATGTCGATGCTTCCTTACCTTGCCACGATCGTGGTGCTGGTGGTGATTTCGCGCGATGTGGCCATGATCCGCCTCAATGCCCCCGTGTCACTCGGCAAGCCGTTCCACCCGGGCGTATGAAACAAGCGAGTCCGCGGCGAGCGTCGTTGCGACGTTGCCAACGACATCGGCAACCATGACCCAGAGCAGGAGAAAGCCATGCGTATCGTGAACAGACGTGATTTCCTGAAGGCCTCTTCGTCGCTTGGCATCGCGGCACTCGGCGCTCGCGCGCTCGATGCGTTCGCGCAGGACGTCCTCAACGTGGGCGTCGTGCATCAATATCCGATCGGCGAAGTCGGCTGGGAAACGCAGCACGCGTTGGGATGGAAGGCGATGGAGGCCGCATTTCCCGGCAAGGTCAAGGTGACGGTCGTCGCCGACGTGCAGCAGGCGCAGGACTCCGAGCGCGTGTTCCGCGAGCTCGCGTCGCAGGGCAACAAGCTGATCTTCGGAACCACGTTCTCGCACATGGCTCCGATGCTGAAGGTCGCCCGCACCGCACCCAACACCCATTTCGATTGCTGCGCGTCGGTCACGACGCTGAAGAACATGGGCGCGTTCGAAGCGCGCAACTACGAGGCGAGCTATGTCGCCGGCGTCATCGCCGGCCGGATGACCAGGAGCAACACGCTCGGCTGGGTCGGCGCATTTCCCATCCCGCAGACCGTGTGGCGAATGAACGGCTTCATGCTCGGCGCGCGGAGCGTCAATCCGAAGGCGGTGTGCAACGTCGTCTGGATCAATACCTGGAACGACCCCGCAAAGGAGAAGGATGCGGTGAACGCGCTGATTTCGCAGGGCGCCGACGTGCTTGCGGGCAGCCCGAACACGCCGGTGCAGGGCGTTGCCGCGGAAGAGCGTGGCGCGTGGTCGATCGCCAACTGCAGCGACTTTTCCAAGTTCGTGCCGAAGAAGCAGCTGACCGGCGACATCTTCGATTGGCGCAGCGCGTACATCGACTCCGCACGCGACGCCCTGGCCGGAACGTGGAAGGCGCAAGACCGCTTTCGAGGCCTCGGCGAGGGTGGATTCTGCGCAATGGTCCCCTACAACGCCGCGATACCCGCCGAGGTGGTCGCGGACGCCAAGCAGCGCGAAAAGGACATCGTCAGCGGCAAGCTCAAGGTGTTCGCCGGCCCGCTCAAGGATCGCGACGGCAAGCAGCGCGTGGCCGCCGGCGGCTCGCTGTCTGACAAGGAAATCCGCAGCATCAACTGGCTCGTCGAAGGCATCAACGGACCCTTTCCTAAGTCGTAGGCGTGATGAACGCGAAGGCGGGTCACCGCTTCGATACCGTGCTGGCGGATGCGCTGCTCGCGGACGGCAGCACGGTCTCGATCGGCATCACCGCGGGCCGCATCGCGGCGATCGACGCTGCGCTTCCCGCTGGGGGCGACGCGATGTCGCTCGGCGGGTCGCTGGTGCTGCCCGGGCTGATCGACGCGCACGTGCATCTCGACAAGTCGCTGGTCGGCGATGCGTGGCAATCGCACCGCCGCGGCACGAGCGCGACATTCAGCGTGATGGAGCGCGTCGCCATCGAAGCGGAAATCCTCGGTCGCGCGGCGCCCGTCGAGCAGCGCGCCGCCGCCCTGATCGAACTCGCGGTTGCGCATGGCACGACCCGGATGCGCTCGCATGTCGACATCGATCCCGTCACCGGCTTGAAGAGCCTGCACGCCGTGCTGGCTGCGCGCGAACGCTACAAGCACGCGGCATCGATCGAGATCGTGGCGTTCCCGCAGCGCGGCCTCGTGTCGTGCCCCGGGACGCTCGAGCTGATGGATGCGGCGCTGCGTGAAGGCGCGGACCTCGTGGGTGGGCTCGACCCGTCGGGCGTCGATCACGACGTCGACGGCCAGCTCGACGCCGTGTTCGGACTCGCGCAGCGCCACGCCGCAGGCATCGACATCCACCTGCACGATGCCGCGGGCGAAGGGCTGGCCGAACTCGACGAGATCGCACGGCGCACCAAGGCCGTCGGCATGGCGGGCAGCGTCAACGTGAGCCATGCGTACGCGCTCGGCATGGTGCCCGAGGCAGATGCTCAACGCACCGCGGAGAAGCTCGCCGACGCCGGCGTGTCGATTCTCACCAACGCGCCAGGCAACCACGCCTATCCGTCGGTCATGCAGCTACGCGAGGCGGGGGTGACCGTCATCGCGGGCAACGACAACATCCGCGACGCCTGGTGGCCCTACGGCGACGCCGACATGCTCGAGCGCGCGATGCTGATCGCCTACGGCTCGGGCTTCCTCACCGACGAGGAACTCGCCGTCGCGCTCGATCTCGCGACGCACAGCGCGGCGCGCGCGCTGCGTGTCGACGACTACGGCGTGCACGCGGGGGCACCGGCGGACCTGATCGTCGTTCCTGCACGCAACGTCGCAGAGGCGGTCGTCGCCCGTCCGGCGCGAAGCCACGTGTTCAAGGCCGGAAAGCTCGTCGCGCGCGACGGAAAATACGTCGGCCACTGAATTTCTAAGCGCAAAAGGGAAGCACAACCATGATCATGAACCGCGATCATCTTGCGACCGCCATCCGCCTCGCACGGGAGAACGTGCTCGAACGCGGCGGGCGCCCGTTCGGCGCCGTCCTCGTCAGGGACGACGAGGTGCTGGCGACGGGCGTCAACGAAGTGCTCGCCACCCACGACCCCTCGACGCACGCGGAAATGCAGTCGATCCGCGCCGCCGCGGTCCGGCTGAAGAGCCCGCGCCTCGAGCGGTGCGTGATGTACGCCAGCGCTCACCCCTGTCCCATGTGCCTGTCGGCGATCCACCTGACCGGCATCTCGGAGGTCTACTACGCGTACTCGAACGAGGACGCCGAGCAATACGGGCTGTCGACGGCTGCGATCTACGCGGAAATGGCCAAGCCCGTGTCGCGGCAATCGATCCGGATCGAGCACGTGCCGATGCACGTCGACGGCGAGGCGCCGTTCGAGTGCTGGCGGCACAAGCGGGGCTGACGCTTTCGCGTTCGGCGTCGTCTCGCGACGCGTCGGTTTCGAGCGTTTCGACGCATCTTCGCGCGTCGTCATCGCGCGGCCGGCACCTCCGCTCATGTTGGCCATCCGGGGCTTCATATTACGTTATCCGGAATTTCGAAATAACTTGACATCAGGAGCGATAGTCGTTTTACTGATCCCCGCCGAATCGTCGAGGAGTTGACGTGTCGAGTGAGGGATTCGAAGCGGTAGTGGTGCGCGTGCCGATGAGCGGGCCGGGCGACGTCTCGGGCGTGGCCGCGCTGTTCGACCGCAAGGAAATCGATCCGAAGCATGTCGTCGCCATCATGGAGCAGACCGAAGGCGATCCGTACGCGCGCGGCTACGCGACGCTCGCGATGGAAGTCCTGCTCTCCGAGCGGCTCGGCATCTCCCGGCGGGAGGTGTTCGAACGGATCCCGATGATGATGATTGGCGGCGTGGGCGGCATCATGTGCCCCCACATCATCCTGTTCATCCGCAAGCCCGCTGCGGCGGGCGGCACGCAGAAACGCCTCGCGCTCGGCGTTGCGAGCAGCCGACAGCTGCTGCCCGAGGAATACGGCACGATGGTGCAGGTCGACCTCGTCGCGGACGCGGTGCGCGCCGCGATGAAGGACGCCGGCATCAGCGATCCCTCGCAAATCGAATGCGTGGAGATCAAATGCCCGGCGATGACGCCCGCGCGCGTGGCTGACGCCGGGCAGCGCGGGCGCAAGGTCGCCAATACGAACCCGGTCGTCGCATCGTCGCTCGCGAAGGGCGCGTGCGCACTCGGCGTGGCGGTGGCCACCGGCGAAGTCGCGCGCGAGCGGCTTTCCGACGCGATGATCAACGTCGACAAATCCGTGTATTCGTCGGTCGCGTCGACGTCGGCGGGCGGCGAGCAGGTCGCGTGCCGCGTGCTCGTCATCGGCAACGTCGAGGGTGCGCCGGGCAAGCTCGTCGCAGCGCATGGCGTGATGCAGGATCAGCTCGACATTCGCGGCGCACGCGAGGCGTTCGCGCGCGCGGGACTCGAGCTGCAGGACGGCACGGTGAGCGAGCGCGATCGCCCGCGCATCGCGGCCGTGCTCGTGAATGCGGGCGCCGATTACGTGACGAGCGTGCGCGGGCGCAGGCACGTGCTGCACTCCGACTTCCTCGCCCCCTTCTCCGGCATTCAGGCCAAAGCGGTGGCGCATGCGGCCGTCGCGACCATCGTCGGCGACACGATGTTCCTCGCGTCGGCCGGTGCCGAGCATCAGGGGCCGCCCGGCGCGAACCTGATCTGCGTCATCGCCGAAGCGTGAACATGAGCGCGCGAGGAGACCGATCGATGCACGTCGAACAACATCTTCGCCTCACGCAGGCGGGCGCCATGAAGATCATCGAGGCGGCCGTTCGCAAGGCTGTCGAGATGAAAAAGCCGCAATGCATCGCCGTCGTCGACGAGGGCGGTCATCTTCTCGCGTTCACCCGCATGGACGGCGGCAAGCGGCTCAGCATCGAATCGGCGATTCGCAAGGCCTCGACGGCCGCTTCGAGCCGCGCGCCCACCGGCGGCATCCAGGGCGAGCTCGAATTTCGACTCGCGCACGCGACCTCCGGGCAACTCGTGAACCTGAAGGGCGGTTTGCCGATCATCGTCGACGGGATGACAATCGGCGGCATCGGCGTGGGCTCGCAAACCGGCGAGGAAGATCTCGAAGTGGCGAAGGCCGGCCTCGCCGCGATCGAGGGCACCGTGACGTTCGGCTGACGGCGTCCGCCTCGCGACATCGGATCACGACCCCACGCTTGCCTCGCAGAGCGTTCGCAAGGCACCGATGAACCGGATCGCCGTCTTCTGCGGATCGAACCAGGGCCGCTCGCCGCGCTACGGCGAGGGCGCGCGCTCGCTCGGCCGCGCGCTCGCGGCGCGCGGGATCGACCTCGTTTTCGGCGGCACCGGCAAGGGCCTGATGAAAATCGTCGCCGATGCGGTCGTCGAAGGCGGTGGTGTCGTTCATGGCGTCATCCCGCGTTCGCTCGTCGACAAGGGCCAGCGGTACGCGCAACTGACACGTGCGGACGTCGTCGACACGCGGTCGCTGCGCAAGCGCCGGATGGCGGAGCTCGCCGACGCGTTCATTGCGATGCCAGGCGGCCTCGGCACGCTCGAGGAGCTTTTCGAGATGTGGGTCGATGCGCAGTTCGACGGTCACGAGAAGCCGCTAGGACTGCTCAACGTCGACGGTTTTTTCGGCGGGCTCCTCGGCTTCATCGACACGATGATCGCCGAAGGCTTTTTGCCGCCGCAGCATCGGTCGATGATCGTCGCCGACACCGATCCCGACCGGCTGCTCGATGCGTTCGAGGCGTTCGCGCCCGTGACTGCATCGAAGTGGATGTGATCGTACCCCGTACGAAGTCGCCAACCGAAGGAGGAGGATGACCATGTCAATACGCGCCTTTCTACGTACCATCGCGGCGACGTTGGCCGTGATGTCGGTCGCCTGCACCGCGTACGGCGCGGAGCCGGTCAAGATCCGCTTCGTGCTGAACTGGAAGTACCAGGGCCCGCAGGCGTGGTTCTTCGTCGCGCAGGACAAGGGCTACTTCAAGGCCGAGGGCCTCGATGTCCAGATGGACCAGGGCGAAGGATCCGGTGCCGCCGTGACGCGCGTCGCGAGCAAGGCGTACGACATCGGGTTCGGCGACATGAGCGCGCTGACGGTCTTCGCGGCTCAGCATCCGGACGACTCGCCGAAGGCGGTTTTCATGCTGTACGGCAATTCGCCTTACTCGATCTACTCGATGAAGGACAAGAACATCACGTCGCCCAAGCAGCTCGAAGGCAAGACGCTCGGCGCACCGGTGGACGACGCGCCGTTCAAGCTCTTCCCGGCGTTTGCGAAGGCCGCCGGCATCGACGCGAGCAAGGTGAAGTGGAAGCATATGCAGCCGAGCCTGCGTGAGCAGATGCTCGTGCGTGGGGAAGTCGACGCGGTGTCGGGCTACATCAATACCGTCTGGTTCAGCCTCCGCAAGATCTACCCGAACCCGGGCGAGCACGTGAACATCATGAAGTACAGCAACTACGGACTCGACCTCTACAGCAACGCGATCATCGTGTCGCGCGAATTCATCCAGCAGCATCCCGAGGCGGTCAGGGGGTTCGTTCGGGCGATCGCGAAGGGCTTTCAGGACGTGCTCGCCAATCCCGGCATGGGGGTGGACGCGGCGCTCAAGCGCCAGCCGCTGCTCGACCGCAAGATCGAGCTCGAGAACCTGATCGCCACGGTGAACGTCGAGATGTTCTCGCCCGAATCGCAGCGCATCGGCATCGGCGACGTCGACGACGCGCACTTGAAGAAGGGCATCGGCATCGTCGTCGAGGCCTACGATTTGAAGCGCACGCCCGCGGGGCAGGACGTGTTCACGCGCGAGTTCCTGCCCGCACGCGATCTACGCAACATCCACGAGCTCAAGCCGGAATGATCCGATGACGAACGGAATCGGTACGGCCGTCGCGGCGGCGCCCGGCGACCGGGACGCCGACGACGTGTTCGTCGACGTCCAGAACGTCCGGCTCAATTACCAGGTCGGCGACGACAGCTCGACGCTCGCGCTCGACGAGACGAACATGACTCTGCGGCGCGGCGAATTCGTCGCGATCGTCGGTCCCAGCGGGTGCGGCAAGTCATCGCTCTTGAAGCTCGCGTCCGGCTTGCGACGGCCGTCGTCGGGCGAGGTGCTGGTCGGGGGCAGCGCGGTCGTCAAGCCGATCAAGATCGTCGGCATGGCGTTCCAGAACCCGACGATGCTGCCCTGGCTCCGCACGATCGACAACGTGCTGATGCCGTTGCAGATCGTCGAGCCGCATCGCAGCCAGTTCCGGGCGAAGAAGGAGGAATACCGCGAGATGGCGCGCGGCCTGCTCGCGGAAGTGGGACTCGCCCACTTCGCCGACAAGTATCCGTGGGAGCTGTCGGGCGGGATGCTGCAGCGCGCCTCGCTTTGCCGCGCGCTGATCCACGACCCGCGGCTGCTTCTGCTCGACGAGCCGTTCGGCGCGCTCGACGCGTTCACGCGCGAGGACCTGTGGCAGGTCCTGCAGAAGCTCTGGATGGAGCGCCATCCGACCGTCATCCTCGTGACGCACGATCTGCGCGAGGCGGTATTCCTCGCCGACACCGTGCACGTGATGAGCGCGCGCCCTGGGCGCGTGCTCACGTCGCATCGCGTCGACATTCGGCGGCCGCGCACGCTCGATGATCTCTTCACCGATACGGCTTCGCAGCTCGTTCACGAGCTGCGCAGTCACATCTCCCACGATCGCGGCGTATAGGGCTTCCGATGCGAACGGTAGACGAGCTTGATACGGTCAGCCGCACGACGATGGACGCGCGCGCACGGTCGGGCAGCACGCGCGGACGGATCGCAAAAAGTCTTCGCGAGCTCGCCGCCCCCGACAAGGTGTTCCCGGCGCTCGCGATCGTGCTGTTCTTCGTCGTTTGGGAGATTGTCTGCCGGGTGTTCAACGTGCCCGTATTCATTTTGCCGAAGCCAAGCGAGTTCCTGGGCGTGCTGATCGCCAAGTGGCCGGCGATCCTGCCCAACGCGATTCAAACGCTCTATACGACGATCGTCGGCTTTGCGCTCGGCGTACTCGTGGGTGCCGCGATTGGCGCCTGTGTCGGCCTGTCACGCTTCGTCTATCGCGTCACGTATCCGCTGCTCATCGGCTTCTACAGCGTGCCGAAGATCGCCGTCGTGCCGATTCTCGTGATCTGGTTCGGCATCGGCACGATCCCGGCAATTCTGACGGCGGCGATCATGTGCCTGTTTCCCGTGGTGGTGAACGTAGCGACGGGACTTGCGACGACCGAGCCCGAGCTCGAGGACGTCTTGCGCGCACTCGGTGCGAGCAAGCTCGACGTGCTCCGCCGCGTGGGGCTGCCGCGGTCGATGCCCTATTTCTTCGCCTCGCTCAAGATCGCAGTGTCGCTGGCGTTCGTCGGGACCGTCGTGGCCGAAACGGTGGCCGCCAACATCGGCATCGGCAGCATGATGATCCTCGCGAGTTCGACGTTCGACGTCCCGCTGGTTTTCGCGGGCGTGTTCCTGCTCGCGGTGCTCGGCGTCGCGATGTACGCGATCTTCGCGTTGATCGAGCGCCGCGTGACCTTCTGGGCTCGCCGCAACGCAGACGTCGCAGCATAACCTCGCGCGCGTCGCGACCGGCATTGCCCACGCTCGTTTCGGCGAGCAGCGGCGCGCACGGGGGCGCCTGCGATAATCGCGCGTTTGGTCTCAACCTTCCGCGGTCGCATTCCATGGCTCAATACGTTTACACGATGAATCGTGTGGGCAAGCTCGTCCCGCCCAAGCGCGTCATCCTTAAAGACATCTCGCTGTCGTTTTTCCCCGGCGCCAAGATCGGCGTGCTCGGCTTGAACGGTGCCGGCAAGTCGAGCCTGCTTCGCATCATGGCGGGCGAGGACAAGGAATACGAAGGCGAAGCGACGCCGATGCCCGACCTTCGGATCGGCTTCCTGCCGCAGGAGCCGAAGCTCGATCCGGAGGCGACGGTCCGGAGCATCGTCGAGGAGGGCATGGGCGAGGTGCTGGGTGCCAAGGCGCGCCTCGACGAGGTGTACGCCGCGTACGCCGAGCCCGATGCCGACTTCGACGGCCTCGCAGTCGAGCAGGCGCGCCTGGAGGCGATCATCGCAAGCGCCGGCGCCAATGCCGGCGTGCAGATGGAGATTGCCGCCGACGCGCTGCGGCTGCCGCCGTGGGACGCGAAGATCGGCAACCTGTCCGGCGGCGAGAAGCGCCGGGTCGCGCTGTGCCGGTTGTTGCTGTCGAAGCCCGACATGCTGCTCCTCGACGAGCCGACCAACCACCTCGACGCCGAGAGCGTCGAGTGGCTCGAGCAGTACCTCGCGAAGTTTCCCGGCACCGTGATCGCCGTCACGCACGACCGCTATTTCCTCGACAACGCCGCCGAGTGGATCCTCGAGCTCGACCGCGGCTACGGCATCCCGTGGAAGGGCAACTACACCTCGTGGCTGACGCAGAAGGAGGAGCGTCTCGCGCGCGAGGCGAAGCAGGAAGCGGCGCGCCTCAAGGCGGTACAGCGCGAGCTCGAGTGGGTGCGCTCGAATCCCAAGGGCCGGCAGGCGAAGGCGAAGGCGCGCATCGCGCGCTTCGAGGAACTGTCGTCGTACGAGCACCAGAAGCGCAACGAGACGCAGGAGATCTTCATTCCGGTCGCGGAGCGCCTCGGCAACGAGGTGATCGAGTTCCTCAACGTGAGCAAGGGCTTCGGCGATCGACTGCTGATCGACGACCTGTCGTTCAAGGTGCCGCCGGGGGCGATCGTCGGCGTCATCGGCCCGAACGGCGCAGGCAAGACGACGCTCTTTCGCCTGATTACCGGGCGCGAGGCGCCGGATTCCGGCGAGGTGATCATCGGCCACACCGCGCAACTTGCCGTCGTCGACCAGACGCGCGAAGCGCTGCCGAACGACAAGACGGCGTGGCAGGCGATCTCGGGTGGCCTCGACATCATCAACGTCGGCAAGTTCGAGATGCCCTCGCGCGCCTACCTCGGCCGCTTCAACTTCAAGGGCAGCGACCAGCAGAAGAACGTGGGCCAGCTTTCCGGCGGCGAGCGCGGGCGGCTGCATCTTGCGGCCACGCTGCTGAAGGGCGGTAACGTGCTGCTGCTCGACGAGCCGTCGAACGACCTCGACGTCGAGACGCTGCGTGCGCTCGAGGAGGCGCTGACGGAATTCGCGGGCAGCGCGCTCGTGATCTCGCACGATCGCTGGTTCCTCGACCGGATCGCCACGCACATTCTCGCGGCGGAGGACGACTCGAAGTGGGTGTTCTACGAGGGCAACTACCAGGAATACGAAGCGGACAAGAGGAAGCGGCTCGGCGAGGAAGGGGCGAAGCCGCACCGGCCGCGGTACAAGCCGCTGATGCACTGAGGGACCCGGCGCCGGGATCCAAGCGCAGCTGCCCCACTGCCCGGTCGCTGAATCCAAGGATCCCCTAAGCCCCGGGGAACCGACGCCGCCCTGCCGCAGTCCTTGCAAGGCGGACAACAACATCAAGGAGGTCGGCAATGATCAAGTGGGCCATCATCTTTTTCGTGATCTCGCTCATCGCCGGCTTCTTCGGCTTCACGGGCGTGGCATCGGGCGCGCGGACCGTCGCCAAGGTCCTGTTCTTCATCGCGCTCGTGATCTTCCTGATCGTGCTGATCTTCGGCGTGCTGCTCGGCGTGCTGGTGTTCTAGCCGCCGCCGTCGCCCGACGTCGCCGCCCGGGCGCGCGCCCGGGCGGCGCTGTGCCATGAGCAGTCGTCAGGCGTCAGCTGATGGCGGACGCGTCGCCGCTCGCCGGCGGCACCCACAGCACCTCGATCGTCGCCTCGACGATGCCGAACGCCTGGAAGCCGAGTTCGCGCGACGCCGCGCGCGAGACGTCGGCGACGCGACCGTCGCAGTAAGGGCCGCGATCGTTGACGCGTAGCGTGACCCCGCGCCCGTTGTCGTCGTTGATCACGAACACGATCGTGCCGAGCGGCAGCGATCGATGCGCCATCGTCAATGCATGCGGATCGAACCGTTCCCCGCTGGCGGTCCTGTGTCCGGCGAACGCGCGTCCATACCAGGAAATCTTGCCGTGCTGGATGGCCTTCGCGATGCGAGGGTGTTTTGCACCATGCGTGTGCGTGCGGGCGTCGAGCGCTTGCGCGTCACTGCACGCGCAAAGCGCAAAGGTGATGAAAGTGGCGAGAACGGCGAGCTTTCGCGCGGGCATCCTTGGCGGCTTGGATGAATTCGAGACGATTCATCATGGAAAGCCGCGCGCCGACGAGGTTCCGGCACAGCGCGACGGACGATCGCGGCAAATGCTGTCGTGCGATGTCCGACGCGGTGGCCGGAAAGCAGGATCGGACTCTGCTTTTCGGGGCGGTTCGAATCGAAGCTCGCTCGGTGTCGAAAGTAGAGTCTGATCCTACTTTCCGCTCGCGAGCACGCGACGCAGGATTTCGTTCACCTGCGTGGGATTGGCCTTGCCCTTCGATGCCTTCATCACCTGGCCGACGAGCGCATTCACCGCCTTGTCCTTGCCCGCGCGATATTCTTCGACCATCGCCGCGTTCTTCGCGAGCACGTCGTTCACCAGCGCTTCGATCGCCGACGTGTCCGAGATCTGCCGCAGTCCGCGCCGCTCGATGATCGCGTCGGCCGCATCGTCGCCACTCCCCTCGCCCGACCACATCGTGTCGAACACGTCCTTCGCGATCTTGCCGGAGATCGTGTGATCGGCGATGCGCCGAAGGAGGCCTGCGAGCGCACGCGGCGACACCTTCGCATGCTCGATCGCCACGTCGGCGCGATTGCGCGCTGCGCTGAATTCGCCGAGCACCCAGTTCGCCGCGAGCTTGTACGCCGCCGCGTCGCGCGCCTCGAGCGCCTGCGTCACCGCCTCGTAGTAATCGACGAGTGCGCGTGACAGCGTGAGCTGTTCCGCGTCGTATGGAGTGAGACCGTAGGCTTGCACGAGACGCGCGCGCAAGGCGTCCGGCAGCTCGGGCATCGCATCGCGCACGCGCGCGATCCACGCGTCGTCGATCACGAGCGTCGGCAGGTCCGGATCGGGAAAGTAACGGTAGTCCTGCGCGTCTTCCTTGCTGCGCATCGACCGCGTTTCGTCGCGATCGGGGTCGTAGAGGCGCGTCTCCTGCTCGACGCGCCCGCCGTCCTCGATCAATTCGATCTGCCGTCGCGCCTCGTATTCGATCGCCTGCGCGAGGAAGCGAAAGCTGTTCAGGTTCTTGATCTCGCAGCGCGTGCCGAGCGGCTCGCCGGGTCTTCGCACCGACACGTTCGCGTCGCAGCGGAAGTTGCCCTCCTGCATGTCCCCGTCGCAGATGCCGATCCACGTGACGAGCGCGTGCAGCGTCTTCGCGTACGCGATGGCTTCCGCGGCGCTGCGCATGTCGGGCTCGGTCACGATCTCGAGCAGCGGCATGCCCGCGCGATTGAGATCGATGCCCGACACGTCGCCCAACTCCGGCGGCAATCCTTCGTGCACCGACTTGCCGGCGTCCTCCTCGAGATGCGCGCGCACCAGGCGGACCGATTTCTCGCCCGTGTCGGTGACGATCGTGACGCTGCCGCCCGACACCACCGGCGTCTCGTACTGCGAGATCTGGTAGCCCTTGGGGAGATCGGGATAGAAGTAGTTCTTGCGCGCGAACACGCTGCGGCGGTTGATCGTCCCGCCGACGGCGAGGCCGAAGCGGATCGCGCGCTCGACTGCGCCGCGGTTCAGCACCGGCAGCACGCCCGGCAAGGCGATGTCGACGGCGGATGCCTGCGTGTTCGGCGGCGCACCGAACGCCGTGGACGCGCTGGAAAAGATCTTCGACGACGTCGACAGCTGTGCGTGCGTCTCGAGGCCGATGACGATTTCGAACCTCATGAAGGCCGCCGCGAATGCCAGTCGGTCGCCTGCTGGAAGCGATGCGCGACGTTCAAAAGCCGCGCCTCGTCGAAATAGTTCGCCTGCAGCTGCAGCCCGATCGGCAGGCCCTGCTTCGAAAGCCCGCACGGTACCGACATCGCCGGCATGCCGGTCAGGTTCGCGGCGATCGTGAAGATGTCGTTCAGGTACATCTGCACCGGATCGTTCGCCTTCGCGCCGATCGTGAATGCGCAGGTGGGCGCCGTCGGGCCCGCGATCACGTCGCATTGCGCGAACGCGCGCGTGAAGTCCTCGGCGATCAGGCGCCGCACCTGCTGCGCCTTCAGGTAATACGCGTCGTAGTAGCCCTGCGACAGCACGTAGGTGCCGACGAGAATGCGTCGCTTCACCTCGGCGCCGAAGCCTTCGGCGCGCGTGCGGCAATACATCTCGAAGAGATCGTCGTACTCGGCGGCGCGATGGCCATAGCGCACGCCGTCGAAGCGCGACAGGTTCGACGACGCTTCGGCCGGCGCGACCACGTAGTACACGGGCACGCAATACGAAAGGCGCGGCAGCGTGATGTCGAGGGTCGAAGCGCCGAGCGAGCGCAACGCGGCGAGCGCTTCCTCGACGGACGCGACGACGTCGGGCTCGAGCGCGTCGTCGGCGAACTCGCGCGGGATGCCGATGCGCAAGCCGTCGAGCGGCTTCGTCCCCGCGTTCGCATCGATCAGCCGCGCATAGTCCTCGGCCGTTCGCGAAACCGACGTCGAATCGCGCTCGTCGTGGCCGGCCATCGCATTGAGCAGCAGTGCGCAATCGTGCGCGGTATGCGCGAACGGGCCGGGCGTGTCGAGGCTCGACGCGAACGCAACGAGGCCGTAGCGCGAGCACAGGCCGTACGTGGGCTTCAGGCCGCAGATGCCGGTGAGCGCGGCGGGTTGCCGAATGGACCCGCCGGTGTCGGTGCCGGTGGTCGCGGGCACGATGCCCGCGGCAACGGCCGCCGCCGAGCCGCCGGAACTGCCGCCCGGCACGCATTCGGCGCTCCATGGATTGCGCACCGGCCCGAAGTACGACGTCTCCGACGACGAGCCCATTGCGAACTCGTCCATGTTCGTCTTGCCGACGAGCACGGTGCCGGCCTCGCGCAGCCGCGCGACGACGTGCGCGTCGTAGGGCGCGACGAAGCGCTCGAGCATCCGCGACGCGCAGGTGGTGCGCAGCCCTCTCGTCATCAGCACGTCCTTGTGCGCGATCGGAATGCCGGTCAGCACGGGCGCATCGCCCGCGCCGAGGCGTGCGTCGGCGGCGCGCGCCTGCGCGAGCGCACCTTCCTCGTCGACGCTGATGAACGCGTTGACCGCCGCTTGCGAATCGCGTAGCCGCGCGAGCGTATCGGTCGCGAGCTCGACGCACGACCATTCGCGCGCACGAAGGCCTGCCGCGAGCTCGACGATCGAACCGAAGGCGCCGCTCATTCGACGACCCGCGGCACGATATACAGGCCGTCCGCCACTTCCGGCGCCTGCGCCTGGAAGCGGGCGCGACAGTCTTCCCTCGTAACGATGTCGTCGCGCAGCGGCAGCATCACGTCCTGCGCGTGCGCCATCGGGGCGACCCCCGCCGTGTCGATCGCCTGCAGCGCGTCGATCAGCGAGAAGATCGCGTCGAGCTTCTCGCGCACGTCGTTCGTCTCGACGGCGTCGAGGCGGATGCGCGCAAGGCGTGCGAGACGCGCGATGTCGTCGGACGAAAAGCTCATGGCCCCAGTTTAGGGTCGGGCGGACATTGGGGTGGGACTCGACTTTCCGATACGTCGCCGGAAAATCGGGTCTGACCCCAGTTTTGCCGGAGTCCGACCCCGAGCTCGGCGAGGCGGCGGGCGGCGCGTCATGCATTTCGCATGAAAAAAGCGCGCCGAACCCATGCGGAGAAAACGGAAGCTTAGGTTATCATATCGCCCATTTTTGAGCCCGCTCCGGTCCCCCTTCGTCTTCCTCAGCTCGCGCTTCGCGGGCGCCTCCCGAATCCTTTCATGTTCGAGTCCTTCAAAGGCTATTTTTCCAGCGACCTCGCCATCGACCTCGGCACCGCCAACACGCTCATCTACGTGCGCGGCAAGGGGATCGTCCTCGACGAACCTTCGGTGGTCGCGATCCGCCAGGAGGGCGGCCCGAACGGCAAGAAGGTGATCCAGGAAGTCGGCCTGGCGGCAAAGCAGATGCTCGGCCGCACGCCCGGCAACATCACGGCGATCCGGCCGATGAAGGACGGCGTGATCGCCGACTTCACCGTCACCGAGCAGATGCTGAAGCAGTTCATCAAGAAGGTGCTCGACTCGCGCCTGTTCTCGCCCAGCCCGCGCATCATCATCTGCGTGCCGTGCGGGTCGACGCAGGTCGAGCGGCGCGCGATCCGCGAATCGGCGCTCGGCGCCGGCGCGTCGAAGGTGTTCCTGATCGAAGAGCCGATGGCCGCGGCCATCGGCGCCGATCTTCCCGTGGGCGATGCGACCGGCTCGATGGTCGTCGACATCGGCGGCGGGACCACCGAAGTGGGCGTGATCTCGCTCGGCGGGATGGTGTACGCGGGCTCGGTGCGCGTGGGCGGCGACAAGTTCGACGAAGCGGTCGTCAACTACATCCGCCGCAACTACGGCATGCTGATCGGCGAGACGACGGCGGAAATCATCAAGAAGACCATCGGCTCCGCGTTCCCGGGCTCCGAAGTGAAGGAAATGGAAGTCAAGGGGCGTAATCTCGCGGAAGGCATTCCCCGCAGCTTCACCGTGTCGTCGAACGAGATCCTCGAAGCGCTCACCGATCCGTTGAACAGCATCGTGTCGTCGGTGAAAAGCGCGCTCGAGCGCACCCCGCCCGAGCTCGGCGCGGACATTGCGGAGCGCGGGATGGTGCTGACCGGCGGGGGTGCGCTGTTGCGCGACGTCGACCGGCTGCTGATGGAGGAAACGGGCCTGCCGGTCGTCGTGGCCGAGGACCCGCTCACGTGCGTCGTGCGCGGCTGCGGCAAGGCGCTCGAGAACATGGAAAAGCTGCAGACGATCTTCACCACGGACTAGAAGCGTTGCCGCGCGCCGTCGCGGTTCGGCGCATTACGTCGATGTAGCGAAGTCGATGCCAATCGCGAGTTCGGGGTCAGGGCGGGCAGGGTGAGGTGCGAACCGAAATGCGGGCGGGAGCGAGCGGCGATGGCGTGCTCTGACCCACCGACGTTTCGCTGACGCCAGGAAGCCGAGCATGCGTCCGATCCCCGTCGACAGCCAGCCGTTCTTCAATCGCGGGCCCTCGCCGCTCACGCGGCTCGCGATCTTCGGCCTGCTGTCGGTCGCGCTCCTCTTCGCCGACACGCGCTACCGCTATCTCGAGAACGTGCGCCAGGGGGTTGCGATCGCGCTCTATCCCGTGGGACGTGCGCTCGGCATGCCGGGCGCGGCGCTTGCGTTCGTCGCCGACTACTTCGGTTCGAAGCGGCAGCTTGCGGACGAGAATGCGGCCCTGCGACAGGAACTGGTCGCGCGCGCACCGGCGACGATGGGTTACCACCGCGTCGAGGAGGAGAACGCGCGGCTGCGCGCGCTGCTCGACGTGCGCTCGCGCGATGGCAGCACCGCGATCGCGGTGGAGGTGCTCTATGCCGGCCGCGATCCGTTCGCGCAGAAGGTGTTCGTCGACAAGGGGACGAGCGCGGGCGTGCAGGCGGGCGCCGGCGTGATCGACGAGAACGGCGTCGTCGGGCAGGTGACGCGCGTGTATCCGTACATGGCCGAGGTCACGCTCATCACCGATCGCGACCAGGCGGTGCCCGTGCAGGTCGAGCGCAACGCCGCGCGGAGCGTGCTGTTCGGCAACGGCACCGGCCGCGCGCCGGAACTGCGCTTCACGTCGCCGTCGGCGGACCTGCGCGTCGGCGATCGCCTGCTCACGTCGGGTCTCGACGGCACGTATCCCCCCGGCCTCGCCGTGGCCGAGATCGTCGACGTCGTGCGCGACACGGGCCAGATGTTCGCGCGCATCGTCTGCAAGCCGCTCGCGGGCATCGATCACAGCAAGTTCCTGCTCGTGCTCGCGCCGTCGTCGCCGCCGCCGCCACGGCCGGAGGAGGCGAGCGACACGGACACGACGAAGAAAGGCGCGCGCGCGAAAGCGCGGCGCATCGCTCCCTGATGCGTGTACTGCCGCATATGGGCAGCTTCGTGCCGGCGGCGCCGGAGGAGATCCTGCGGCCGGCGAAGCCGTGGTTCGTGCTGCTGTCGATCGCCGTCGGTCTCACGCTGAACCTCGTGCCGCTGCCCCCCGAGGCGATGACGTATCGGCCCGACTTTCTCGCCCTCGTGCTGCTCTACTGGTGCATCCAGCAGCCGCGCTACGTGGGCGTCGGCAGCGCGTGGTTCGTGGGTCTCGTGATGGACGTGGGCGACGCCACCGTGTTCGGCCAGCACGCGCTTGCGTACGCGGTGCTCGCGTACGGCGCCGAATATTTCCGCCGTCGCGTGCTGCGCTTTCCGCTGTGGCAGCAGGCGGTGCAGGTGGCCGTGCTGCTCGTGCTGTGCTCGCTGATCGTGCTGCTCGTGCGCTTCGTCGGCGGCGCGATGCTGCCGAAGTGGACTTACCTCGCGCCGCCGCTCGTCGGGGCCGCACTCTGGCCGCTCGTGTCGGTGCTGTTGCAGACGCCGCAGCGTCCGTCGCGGTCGCGCCGCAACGACGGATTCTGACGGTACCGCGAGAGGCGCCATGCCGGGCCGCCTGATCTTCACGTCGCGCGGTCGCGGAAGCGGCGGCTACGAGCCGTCCGAGCTGCGCAATCCCGAGCGCGACCTGTTCCTGTTCCGGCGCCGGCTGTCGCTCGTCGGCGTGCTCGTGTTCCTCGCGTTCTGCGGCCTCTTCACGCGCTTCTTCTACCTGCAGGTCGTGCAGCACGCGCATTTCGAAACGCTCGCCGACACGAATCGCATCGCGATCGTGCCCATCGTGCCGAACCGCGGCGTGATCACCGACCGCAACGGCATCGTGCTCGCGCAAAGCTATTCCGCGTACACGCTCGAGATCACCCCGTCGCGCATCGGCAACCTCGAGGCGACGATCGACAAGCTCGCAGAGATCGTGAACATCGAGCCGCGCGATCGCAAGCGCTTTCGCAAGCTGCTCGACGAATCGAAGAACTTCGAGAGCCTGCCCATCCGCACGAAGCTGACCGACGAGGAAGTGGCGCGCTTCGCCGTCAATCGCTATCGCTTCCCGGGCGTCGACATCAAGGCGCGGCTCTTCCGCCAATATCCGTTCGGCGAGATCGCGTCGCACGTCGTCGGCTACATCGGCCGCATCAACGACAAGGACAACGAGCGGATCGCCGAGTGGGACGAGACGGCGAACTACAAGGGCTCCGACTACATCGGCAAGGTGGGCGTGGAACTCTCGTACGAGCGCGATTTGCACGGCACCACCGGCGTCGAGGACGTCGAGGTCGATTCGGGCGGCCGCGCGGTGCGCACGCTGAAGCGCACGCCGCCGATCGCCGGCAACAACCTGCGGCTCTCCATCGACATCAAGCTGCAGGAAGTGGCCGAGCAGGCGTTCGGCGACCGCCGCGGCGCGCTCGTTGCGATCGATCCCACGTCGGGCGACGTGCTCGCGTTCGTGTCGAAGCCCGGATTCGACCCCAACCTCTTCGTCGACGGCATCGACCCCGCGAACTGGCAGGAACTGAACGAATCGCCGGACAAGCCCCTCTTGAATCGGCCGCTTCGCGGCGCCTATCCGCCGGGCTCGACGATCAAGCCGTATCTCGCGCTCGCCGCGCTCAACTCCGGCAAGCGCACGCCGAACCAGACGATCTACGACCCGGGGTTCTTCCAGATCCCCGGGCAGGCGCACCGCTTCCGCGACGACAAGCCGGGCGGCCACGGCACCGTCGACATGTACAAGTCGATCGTGCAGTCGTGCGACACGTACTACTACATGCTCGCCAACGACACCGACATCGACGACACCGCCCGTTTCCTGGGCAAGCTCGGCTTCGGCGCGAAGACCGGCATCGACATCGAAGGCGAGCTGACCGGCGTGCTGCCGTCGCGCGCCTGGAAGCGCCAGCGCTTCGCCGGCAAGAACTATCGCGACGAGCACCGCAAGTGGTACCTCGGCGACTCGATCTCGGCGGGGATCGGCCAGGGCTACAACGCGTTCACGCCGATGCAGCTCGCGCACGCGATCGCGATGATCGCCAACGACGGCGTCGGTTACACGCCGCACCTCGTCAAATCGGTGACGAACGTGAAGACGGGCGAGGTGCGCGAGATTGCCGCGCAGCCGGCGTCGAAGCTCGACGTGAAGCCCGAGCAGCTGGCCGTGATCAAGCACGCACTCGTCGGCGTCAACAAGGAAGGCACGGCCGCGGCGGCGTTCAAGGATGCGAAGTACGTGAGCGCCGGCAAGACCGGCACGGCGCAGGTGTTCTCGCTCAAGGGTGAGAAGTACTCCGAGCACAAGGTCGACGAGCGGCTGCGCGACCACGCGTGGTTCGAGGCGTACGCGCCGGCGGACCACCCGAAAATCGCCGTGGCGGTGCTCGTGGAGAACGGGGGCTTCGGCGCGTCGGCCGCCGCGCCGATCGCGCGCAAGGTGTTCGACCGCTGGCTGCTCGGCGAATCCGAGCCGGGTGCGGCGAAGGACATGCCGGACAGCGACGACGACGACGGCGATTGAACGTGACCGAGGCGACGAATTCGCGCGTGGGAGCGCGGCACTGAATGGGCACGATGCTCGCACGCCTGTGGGAAGTGCTCGCGCGGCGCATCGACCCGATGCTCTTCGTGTGCGCGCTCGCGATCGTCGGCGTGGGGCTCGTCACGCTCTTCTCCGCCGCCGACCAGAGCATCGCGCGCGAAACGAGCCAGGTGATGAGCCTGTCGTTCGCGATCGTGCTGATGTGGATGTTCGCGAACATCGCGCCGCAGACGCTCGCGCGCGTCGCGGTGCCGCTCTACATCGTCGCGGTGGCGATGCTCGTGGGCGTCGCGATGTTCGGTGTCGTCGTCAACGGCTCGCGCCGGTGGCTGAACCTCGGCGTCGCGCGCTTCCAGCCGTCGGAGCTGATGAAGATCGCGCTGCCGCTGATGCTCGCGTGGTACTTCCAGAAGTTCGAGGGGCGCATCCGCATCCGCGACTTCGTGTTCGCGGCGGTGCTGATCGTCGTTCCCGTGTACCTGATCAAGCGCCAGCCCGATCTCGGCACGTCGCTTCTGATCGGCGCGTCGGGATTCTACGTGTTGTTCCTCGCCGGGCTCTCGTGGAAGATCATCATGGGCCTCGCCGCGCTCGGCGCCGCCGTGGGGCCGATGGTGTGGACGCACCTGCACGACTACCAGCGCGAGCGCATCCTCACGTTTCTCGATCCGTCGCGCGACCCGCTCGGTGCCGGCTACCACTCGATGCAGGCCTCGATCGCCATCGGCTCGGGCGGCATCGTCGGCAAAGGCTGGCTGAACGGCACGCAGACGCACCTCGACTTCCTGCCCGAGCGTCACACCGACTTCATCTTCGCGGTATTCGGCGAGGAATTCGGCCTGATCGGAAACACCGTGCTGCTCGTGCTCTACCTGCTCCTGATCGGGCGCGCGATGATGATCACCGCGCACGCGTCGACGCTCTTCGCGCGGCTCCTTGCCGGCGCGATCACGCTGATGTTCTTCACCTACGCGTTCGTCAACATGGCGATGGTGAGCGGCCTCCTGCCGGTCGTCGGCGTGCCGCTGCCGCTCGTGTCATACGGCGGCACCGCGCTCATTTCGCTGTTCATCGGCCTCGGCATCCTGATGAGCGTGCAGGCGCATCGGAAGTTGGTGATGACGTGAGGGGCCAGGGACCAGGGTTCAGAAGAAAATCGGGGTCAGAGATGAATTTCCCGAGCATCGGTGAAATACATCTCTGACCCCGATTTTCTTTACTGGCGACGGACGCAGCGCTCTGGCGTCAGCCCACCCACCGTCAATGGCGCGCCTGCGCCGCCCACCCGCATCACCGCCATCATGTGCGTCGGCGTCAGGCGCCCGGCGGCGATCTCCGCTTCGTCGCGCGCGTGCACGCGGTCGATGAAATCGCGATCCCGCGCGTTGTTTGCATCGAAGTGATGCCCGAACGAGCGGTCGATGAACGGATCGATCACGTTGCCGAACGCGATGAAGAGATCGAACGCGAAGCGCTCGATCAGAAGCGGCAGCACGTCCTGCGCACGAATGCCTTCGAAGCCGTCGCCCGCGCAATCCCAGTCGAGAAAGCGCTCTTCATGGCGCCCGAGCTGCAGGTTGCGGCGGTACGCGGACGGCAATTCCGTCCAGAATTCGTCCACGATCGCGCGCGCTTCCGGCCAGCGCTGATGGCCATTGCGGCCGATCATGTCCGACGTGACGAAGAGGCCGTTCGGCGCGAGCGCGCCGCGGATCGCGTCGAGCAGATGCTCGAGCGCCAGCACGTGGTGCAGCGACTGGTTGGCGACGATCGCGTCGTAGCGTCGCGCCGGCGTCCACTTGTTGAAATCGGCCTGCGTGAAGCGCATCGAGCCCTCCAGGCCCGCCGCCCGGGCGTCGGCGGCGCCACGCTCGAGCATGCGCCGATTCAGGTCGATGCATTCGATCTCGAAGCCGTCGAAGCCTTGCGCGACGAGCGCCTGCGCGAGCCGGATCTCGGTGTCGCAGTTCCCGGCGCCGATGCTCGCGACGATGCCGCGGCCTTCCTGGCGCAATCTCAATGCGCGCCCGACGTAGAGCGCGAAGAACGCGTCGGGATGCGCGAAGCCGAATGCCTCGAGCTTCGGTCGCAGGTAGCGGTTAGACCAGTAATGGAAGATCGGCGGCAGGTCGTGCACCTGCGCGCGCTCGGCGTAGTACGACTGCTCGCGGCGCAGCCGCGCCGCGTAGCCGGCGCGCCGCGCGATCGGTGCCAGCACGCGGCGAATCAGCGCGGCGCGCACGATGGCGCTGTCGTCGTTGCGGCGACGCCTACGCGTCGACGCTCGAATGGAGCGCCAGCCGATTGCCTTCGCTGTCGAGGATCACGGCGCGAAAGCCGTGCTCGCCGATGGCATGCAACGGCTGGACGATGCGTCCCCCGAGCTCTTCGACACGCTGCAGCGCGTCGCGAATGCGGCCGTCGGCGTTGAGGTATACGAGCACCCCCGCGTTGGCGATCGCGCCGGCGTCGGGGATCAGGCAGCCGCCGTTGCCTTCGTCGTGCGCGATCACGGCGAACGACGTTTCGCTCATCGACACGATCTCGACGTCGACCGCGAGCACGCCGCGGTAGAACGCGCTCGCGCGATCGAGGTTCTGCACCGGGATGTCGAACCACACGACACGATTGCGCTGCGAGTTGAAATCGGTCATTGCGGGCCCTCGGTGATCGACTGAAGACCTATAGTAACCGGTTGAACCACGCGAGCGAGAGACCGGCACCGGCGATGACGAAGAGCAGCGCGGCGGCGACGAACAGCGCGCTCACCTCGGTCTGCTGCTTCTGCATCACCATCTTCGAGCTCATGCCCTTGTAGATCTGCTTCAGGTCCTTCGCGTTGCCCGCGTAGTAGTACTCGCCGCGCGTCACGTTGGCGATCTTCTTCAGCGAATCCTCGTCGAGCTTGACGCGCATCGACCAGCCTTCCCAGCCGATCACCTCGCCTTCGACCGTGCCGACACCCACGGTGTAGACGCGCACGCCGCGCTCGGCCGCCATCTTCGCCGCCTCGATCGGATCGGGCCCGGTCGTCGTCTGGCCGTCGGTCAGCAGGATGATCGCCGCCGACATGTACGAGCCCGGCGGCACCGGCTTCGGTGGTGTCTTCTTCGGCGCCTTCGCGAGGTCGTCGAGCGATTGGCCGTTCGCGTCGGGCTTCGGTCGCGGGTTCGACGAGCGCAGGTCGAATTCGACGTCGGGGAAGATCGACTTCAGCGCGACGAGCAGGCCGCTGCCGATCGCGGTGGCGCGCTGCAGCTGGAAGCGGTCGATCGCGGCGAGCAGGTCGTCGCGATTCTCGGTGGGCGGCTGCACCACGGCGGCGGTGCCGGCGAACGACACGAGGCCGATCTTGACGTTCGACGGCTGGTCGTTGATGAACGCGCGCGCGGCTTCCTGCGCGGCTGCGAGGCGCGTAGGCTTCACGTCGACGGCGCGCATGCTGCCCGATACGTCGATGGCGAGGATCACGAGCTCGTGTTGCGTCGGCAGCGTGACCGTCGCGACCGGCCGCGCCATCGCCACGATCATCAGCGCGATGCCGATCAGGAACAGGATCGGCGGAATGTGCCGGCGTACGCGCTGGCGCACGCCGAGCGCGTCGCGCACCATCGACAGGCTCGCATAGCGCAGGGCGAGCCGCTTCTTGCGGCGCAGTGCCAGCACGTACAGCCCGACCAGCACGGGCAGCAGCGCCGCGAGGTAGAGGAATTCAGGCCAGAGGAACGACATCGTGGGACCACGTACGCGGCATCACCGCGCCGGCGGCGAGACGGCTGCGCCGCTTGCGCAGGTCGGCGAAGCGCATGATCGCGTCGGCGAGATCGTCGCTGGTGGAAAGCTCCAGCGCATCGACGCCCGCGTCGCGAAACCCGTTGCGGATGCGTGTCTCGCGCTCTTCGGCGGCCTTCAGGAAACGCCGGCGGAAACCGCGATCGTGCGTGTCGACGAACACCTGCTCGCCCGTTTCGGCGTCCTGCATCGTGAGGAGGCCGATGTCGGGGAGCTCGCGCTCGAGCGGATCGTACAGGCGCACGGCGATCACTTCGTGGCGTTCGGCGAGCTGCGCGAGTGCGGGCGCCCACGCCGACGTGCTGATGAAGTCGGACACGACGAACACGAGCGAGCGCCGCGGAATCGCGGGGAACGCGCCCTTCAGGAATGCGTGCAGGTCCGTGGCGGTGGCGCCCGTTGGCGGCGGACGGTGAATCAGCCGATGCAGGATCTCCAGCACGTGGCGGCGGCCGCTGCGCGGCGGGATCACCGTATCCATGGTCTCGCCGTAGAACGCGGCGCCCACGCGATTGCCGTGGCGCGTGAGCACGCGCGCGAGAACGGTGACGAAATCGATCGATACGCTGCGCTTTCGCACGTCGCCCGAGCCGAAGTCGACCGACGGGCTCACGTCGAGCAGGAACCACGCGGTGACGTCGCGATCCTCGTTGTACTCGCGCACGTACGGCGTCGACAGGCGCGCCGTGACGTTCCAGTCGATGTGTCGCACGTCGTCGTGGTACTGGTACTCGCGCAAATCGGCGAGATCGAGGCCGAAGCCGCGGAACAGCGTGCGGTAATCGCCGTGCAGCAGGCCGTCGAGCCGGCGCAGCACCGTCCATTCGAGCCGCCGCAGCGCGTTCTCGGCGCTGCGTGCCGAATCGATGGGAACGACGTTGCTTGCAGGCGTTTGCGCGTCGGCTTGCGGTTTGGCGCGTCGGAATCGCATCGCTGTCCGTGAAACGAGGGTCACCCTTCAAAATGCGGGTCAGAGATGGATTTCACTCCGAAATGCATCTCTGACCCGCATTTTGGATGCCATTCACGCCCGGGCGAAGCTCACGTGCGTCTCGAGCGGCTTCTCCGGCGGCCGCACGCGCTGCATGATCCGGTGCACGAGATCGTCGGGGGCGAGGCCGTCGGCGAGCGCTTCGTACGACAGCACGAGGCGGTGGCGCAGCACGTCGGGCGCGAGATCGCTCACGTCCTCGGGCAGCACGTAGTCGCGACCGCGGAGGTACGCGAGCGCGCGCGCCCCTTCGATCAGCGCGATCGACGCGCGCGGGCTCGCGCCGAACGTCACGTACTTGCCGAAATCGTTCAAGCCGTAGCGGTCGGGAAAGCGCGTGGCGGTCGCGAGCTTCACCGCGTACTGGATCAGCGACGGATCGACGTAGCCGTTGCGGCATTCGCGCTGGAGTGCTGCGAGCTGGTCGGTCGTGGCGACGGTCGACACATCCGCGGCGAGGCCCGTGACGCGCTCGACGATCACGAACTCCTCCTCCTCGCTCGGATAGCCCACCAGCACCTTCATCATGAAGCGGTCGACCTGCGCTTCGGGCAGCGGATACGTGCCTTCGGTCTCGATCGGGTTCTGTGTGGCCATCACGAGGAAGGGATTGGGCACGCGATGCGTCTCGCCGGCGATCGTGACCTGGTACTCCTGCATCACTTCGAGCAGCGCGCTTTGCACCTTCGCCGGCGCACGGTTGATTTCGTCGGCGAGCAGCAGATTGGTGAACACCGGCCCGAGCGACGTCGCGAACTCGCCGGTCTTCTGGTTGTAGATGCGCGTGCCGACGAGGTCGGCGGGCACGAGGTCGGGCGTGAACTGGATGCGCCGGTACGAGCCGCGGATCACGCGCGCGAGCGTCTTCACCGTCAGCGTCTTCGCGAGCCCCGGCACGCCTTCGACGAGCAGGTGACCCTGCGCGAGGATCGCGACCAGCACGCGCTCGAGGAAGTGATCCTGGCCGACGACGACCTTCTTCACTTCGTAGAGAATGCGCTGCATCAGCGACGCGACGTCGCTGCCGACGTTGTCCCGGTTTTCCATGACGCTCCCTGGCTTGAAGTTTCAGAACGGCGAAAGCCCCGCCGCCGCGGCGGCGTTCTCGATGGGCACGGCGAAGCCGATGCCGATGAACACGCGCTGATTGTTAGGATTGAGGATGCCGGTCACGATGCCGACGACCTCGCCGTCCATCGTGACGAGCGGGCCGCCGGAGCTGCCCGGGTTCGCGGCGGCGTCGAACTGGATCAGGTTGGTGAGCAGGCGCTTACCCTCCGGCGAACGGTACTCCCGCTTGAGTCCGGACACGACGCCCC
>JAICKU010000115.1 GCA_025927765.1 Burkholderiales bacterium | reverse complement strand
GAACCGCAATCCCGTCACCGGCGCGCCGCACCGGATCCAGGTCCTGATGCCCGAGGGCTTCGAGCATCGGTCTGGAGAAGTGGCGTCGTCGAACATCGCGAGCAGCGGGGCGATCCGGTACGAGACACACCGCTCGCACGGCACGCTCGCGAACGTGGCGCAGACGCCACACGGCGTCGAGGCGTAGCGCCGCCTCGGGTTTGCGCCGCGCGGTCGGCGATTGCTGTCATGAGCGACACCCTGCTCGAGCGCGCGCTCCGGCGCGACCGCGCGATCGTCGTCACGGCGCTCGTCGCCGTCGTCGTGCTCGCGTGGCTCGAGGTGCTGCGCGAAATGACGGCGATGGCCACCTCTGGGGGCGAGATGGCAGGCATGGCCGGCATGGCGATGGGCGACGCGATGCCCGCGGACGCAGTCCTGTCCGCACGTCACGCGGCCGAGCTCGGCGCGATGTGGGCGGTGATGATGGCGGCGATGATGCTGCCGGGCGCGTCGCCGATGATCCTGTTCTACGCGAAGATCGCCGGCCAGCGCGGCGGCCGACGCTCGACGGTGGGAAATACCGGCGCCTTCGCGCTCGCGTACGTTGTCGTCTGGGCGCTGTTCAGCGTCGGCGCCGTCGCGCTGCAGCTGGCGTTCGAGCGCTATGCGCTGATTTCGCCGGGGATGCGCGCGACGAGCGCGGCACTCGCGGGCATCGTGCTGTTCGCATCAGGCATCTACCAGTTCACGCCCGCGAAGCGTGCGTGCCTGCGCCGTTGCCGTTCGCCGCTCGAGTTCGTGATGCTGCACTGGCGGCCCGGCACGCGCGGCGCGTTCATGATGGGCGCGACGCACGGCGCCTATTGTGTCGGCTGCTGCTGGCTGCTGATGGTGCTGCTCTTCGTCGGCGGCGTGATGAACGTCGCGTGGATCGGCGGCATTGCGCTCTACGTGCTCGTCGAGAAGACCGTTCCCGCGGGCCACTGGTTGAGCCGGGCGGCGGGTGCCGTGCTCATCGTCTGGGGCGTGGGGACGCTGGTCGGTCGCGTGTGAACCGGCGCTGACCTCAGCGCTCGCGACGAGCGCTTCGCTGTCGGCGAGTCGCGCGGCGAGCGCGTCGACGGCCTGCACGTGATCGTTGAAGATCGCGACGTCGTGGCCGTCGAGCTTGCGGAACGCGTCGAGCGTGCGCAGCGTGTCGTGGTAATCGTCGAGGATCGCGTTGCGCATGGCGGGCCTCCTCGCGAGGTCGCGGCGGCGTCAGGCCTTGCGCAGGCTCACGCCGAAGTCGCAGCCCGTCTTCGCCTTCACGTCGCCGATGCTGACGCCGTCGTGCAGTTCGCGCAGCACGAGGCCTTCGCCGTGCGGCAGCACGTCGAACACGCAGAGGTCGGTGATGATGAGATCGACCACCTGCTTGCCCGTGATCGGCAGCGTGCAGCGCTCGAGGATCTTGGGACTGCCGTCCCTCGCCGTGTGCTCCATCAGCACGATCACGCGCGGCACGCCCGACACGAGGTCCATCGCGCCGCCGGGGCCCTTGACCATCTTGCCCGGCACCATCCAATTCGCGAGGTCGCCGTTCTGCGCGACTTCGAGGCCGCCGAGGATCGACAGGTCGATGTGGCCGCCGCGGATCATCGCGAACGAATCGGCCGACGAGAAGAAGCTGCTGCCGGGAATGGTGGTGATCGTCTGCTTGCCGGCGTTGATCAGGTCGGGGTCGATTTGGTCGGCGGCGGGGAAGGGTCCGATGCCGAGGAGGCCGTTCTCCGATTGCAGCGTGACGTTGATGCCGCCCGGAATGAAGTTCGCGACGAGCGTTGGAATGCCGATGCCGAGGTTCACGTAGTAGCCGTCGCGCAACTCCTTCGCCGCGCGCCTGGCCATTGCCTCGCGGATCGGCGAGTCCTTCTTGCCCGCGGTGCCCGCGACCGTGCGAAACTCGATGCGCTTCTCGTACGCGGCCCCCTGCACGATGCGATCGACGTAGATGCCCGGCGTGTGGATGTCGTTCGGATTCAGCTGCCCGATCTCCACCAGCTCCTCGACTTCGGCGATCGTCACCTTGCCGCAGGTCGCGATCATCGGGTTGAAGTTGCGCGCGGTCTCGCGGTAGATCAGGTTGCCCGCCTTGTCGCCCTTCCATGCCTTCACGATCGACACGTCGGCGTGGATGCCTTCCTCGAGCACGTATTCGCGCCCGCCGAACGTCTTCGTCTCCTTGCCTTCGGCCAGGAGCGTTCCGTACGCGGTCGGCGTATAGAAGCCGGGGATGCCCGCGCCGCCGGCGCGGAGCTTCTCGGCGAGGGTGCCCTGCGGCGTCAACTGCAGCTCGAGCTCGCCGGCGAGCACCTGCCGCTCGAACTCCTTGTTCTCGCCGACGTACGACGCGATGACCTTCTTCACCTGATGCTTCTGCAGCAGAAGGCCCATGCCGAAGTCGTCGACGCCGGCGTTGTTGCCGACGATGGTCAGGCCTTCGATGCCGCTGTCGACGAGCGCCTGGATCAGGTTCTCGGGGATGCCGCAGAGGCCGAAGCCGCCCGCGGCGATCGTGATGTCGTTCGAGAGCAGCCCGTCGAGCGCCGCTTGCGCATTCGGATAGACCTTGTTCATTGCATTCGCCTTCGTCGTGGGAGGGAAGTTCAGCCGGAGGGGACGACGTCCGCGCGCGCCCGCGCCATCGCCTCGCGCAATACGTCGAGATCGCCGACGTGATTGGCGAGGAGCAGGATCAGCCGCGCGTTGACCATCGCGCTCTGCTTGTCGTCGAGCCCCCGGTGCATGTCGATCAACGCCTCGTAGAAGTCGTCGGGCGCCGACAGGTTGGGTTCGATATTGAGCATCGTTCAGTGCCCGGTCGCGCGCGCCACGGCCGCGCCGATCGCATGGCGATCGAAGCTTCGCCACCGCGCGCACACGTGCTGGTCGGGGCGGAACAGGTATGTCGTGCCGGGCTTCGCGTCGTAGCGCGCGAACGCAACGCCTTCGCGGTCGACGAGCGCATTCGCCGTTGCGTTCGCTGCGGCGTTCATGACCAGCGCTTCGACACGAAGCCCCTGCAGCGCGATCGGCTCGCCATGGGCGTCGGCACCGTTCGCAAACTGCAGTGCGACGAAGCGTCCGCCGAGATGCCGCAGCAGCCAGTCGTCGCGGGCATCGTGCGCGACCGGTGCATCGGCCGCCGCGGCGCCGGGCGTCATCGCCCCGGCAAACGCGTCGCGATCAGGCGTGTTGAGCGGCGAATCGGCGAGTGTGGACGCCGTCGACAGCCGTCCGGAATTGACGAGCCGGCGCGCGAACGGGTGATTGCGCGCAAGGCCGAGCACCGCGTCGCGGAACGTGCGGCTCATCTCGCTCTTCGGCGTCAGGAAATCGGCGCTGCGCGTCGAATGCCGGATGTTCTCGTCGGCCGCGGGCTCGCGCTCGCAACCGTACGAATCGAGCAGCGACGCCGGCGCGTCGCCGCGCAGCACGTAATGAAGCTTCCACGCAAGGTTCGCGGCATCCTCGACGCCGCTGTTCGCGCCGCGCGCGCCGAACGGCGACACGCCGTGCGCGGCATCGCCCGCGAAGAGCACGCGGCCGTGCCGGAAATGCGCCATGCGCGTGCACGCGAACGTGTACACGCTGCACCAGACGAGCTCGAAGTCGACGTCGTCGCCCACCATTGCGCGCACGCGCGGCATCACGCGCTCGGGCTGCCGCTCAACCACCGGATCGGCGTCCCAGCCGAGCTGGAAATCGAGGCGCCACACGTTGTCCGGTTGCCGATGCATCAAAGCGGAGCCGTGGGGATGGAACGGCGGGTCGAACCAGAAGCGGCGCTCCGCTGGGAGGTCCCTCGTCATGCGCACGTCGGCGATCAGGAAGCGGTCGCGAAACACCTGCCCGCGCGTCTCGAGGCCGAGAAACGCCCGCACGGGCGAGCGCGAGCCGTCGCACGCGACGAGGTAGTCGCAGTAAAGCCGGTAAGTGCCGTCCGGCGTTTCGATCGTGACGGTCACGCCGTCGTCGCGCGGTTCGACGGCGACGACGCGCTGGCGAAAGCGCATCTCGATGGCGGGTTCGGACAGTGCGTGCTCGTAGAGCATGCCCTCGACGGCGTACTGTTGCAGGTTGACGAACGCCGGCCGATGATGCCCGGGTTCGGGCAGCAGATCGAACCGATAGACGAGCCCGTCGCCGAAATAGACCTTGCCCACCTGCCACGACACGCCCCGCGCGGTGATGGCCTCGCCGCAACCCAGGCGGTCCCAGATCTCCAGCGAGCGTTTCGCAAAGCAGATCGCGCGCGAGCCCTGCGCGAGCTTGTCGTCCTCGTCGACGAGCAGCACCGGCGTGCCGTAGCGCGCGAGATCGATCGCGACGGTGAGGCCCACCGGGCCGGCGCCGACGACGATCACCGGCCGATGAGCGACGTCGTGGCGGTCGAGCTCGGAAGGCCGAACGTACGGCAGCACGAGCGACGAATAGTCGATCGACATCGCGTCCGGCGAAGGCAACGTCGTCACGGCACTCGATGACGGGCGTCAATCCGCCAGCGCCTGCCACATCTCCTGGTCGCGCGCGGCGGTCCAGATGCGCGGATGGGCATGACCGGCCGCCTCGTCGTACGCGCGCGTCACGTCGAACGGCAGGCAGTGATCGAAGATCACCCACTGGCCGTATTTCGGGTTCAGCCTTTCGTACGCGCTCTTGTAGATGCTCTTCATGTCCTTGCCTTCGCGCACGCCCGACGATACCGCCGCGTAGAGCTCGCTCACGAACGCACGCGTGCCGGCGAGCGCTTCGGCGATTGCCGCGCGCCCCGACAGCGCCGGTCCGCGGCCCGGCACGAGCTTCTCGGGCTCGAGCGCGGCGAGGGCGTCGAGCGTGTGCGGCCAGTCGGCGAAGTAGGCGTCGCCCGCGTAGGGCGTCGCCTCGAACTCGACGAGATCGCCACTGAACAGCACGCGCTCCTGCGGCAGCCACACGATCGTGTCGCCCTTCGTGTGCCCGCGGCCCACCTGCATCAGCTTCACTTCGAGCTTGCCGAGCCACAGCGTCATCGTGCCGCGGAACGTCATCGTCGGCCACGTGAGCCCCGGCACGCTCTCGACGGCGCGAAACAACCGCGGAAAGCGCTCGATCTCGCTTTGCATGTCCTGCGCGCCGCGCTCGACGATGAGGTCGTACGTGTCCTCGCTCGCGATGATTTCCTGCGCGCCGTAGCCCGACGCGCCGAGGACGCGCACCGCGTGATAGTGGGTGAGCACGACGTAGCGCACCGGCAGGCTCGTGACGCCCCGGATGCGCTGCACCACGTCCTGCGCCATCACCGGCGTCGCCTGCGCGTCCGCAACGAGCACCGCGTTGTCGCCGACGACGATGCCGGTGTTCGGATCGCCTTCCGCCGTGTACGCGTACGCGTGCGGCGAAAGCTGGTCGAAGCTCACGCGCTTTTCGGCGAGATCAGCGCGGGAGGCAAACGCCTTCGTCATGGTGTTCCCCGGAATTCGAATGCACGTGACCGTGCGCGATTCGTTATTATGCGGCAGCGCGCATCAAGGCGAGCGGCGCGCATTTCCACGACGCGAGGGACCATGGCCGAACATCTGCTGATCGAAACGCACGAGCGTGTGGGCTTGGTGCGCATCAACCGACCGCAACGCATGAACGCGCTCAACAACGACGTCGCGCGCGAGATCAACGATGCGTTCGCGCAATTCGACCGGAATCCGGACGTCGGGTGCATCGTGATCACGGGCAACGAGAAGGCGTTCGCCGCCGGCGCCGACATCGGCGCGATGGCCGAATGGGATTATGCGAAGGTCTACGGCGACGACTACATCACTGCCGACTGGGAAGGGATCCGCGCGATTCGCAAGCCGATCGTCGCGGCGGTCGCCGGCTACGCGCTCGGTGGCGGCTGCGAGCTGGCGATGGCGTGCGACATCATCGTCGCCGCCGACACGGCGCGCTTCGGGCAACCCGAAATCACGATCGGCACGATGCCCGGCTTCGGCGGCACGCAGCGGCTGCCGCGCGCGGTCGGCAAGGCGAAGGCGATGGAGTGGTGCCTGACGGGGCGCATGGTGAACGCCGACGAAGCGGAGCGCGCGGGGCTCGTCGCACGCGTGGTGCCCGCTGCCGACCTCGAGCGCGAAACGCTTGCGCTCGCGGCGAAGATCGCGTCGTTCTCGCTGCCCGTGGTCATGAAGATCAAGGAGTCGATCAACCGCGCGTACGAGATGCCGCTGACCGAGGGCCTCGCGTTCGAGCGCCGCGAATTCCATTCGACGTTCGCGCTCGCCGATCAAAAGGAAGGCATGCGCGCGTTCGTCGAGAAGCGCAAGCCCGCGTTCACGAATCGATGAAGTCCAGGCGACGCACGGCGTGAACGCCCACGCGCCGGTCGCGCTGCGCCCGCTCGTCACCGCTCTCGGCATCGGCCAGATCGTTTCGTGGGGCACGCTGTTCTATTCGATCGCGGTGCTCGGGCCGCCGATGGCGCATGCGCTCGACGTGTCCGACGTGATGCTCTACGGCAGCTTCACCGCCGGCCTGTTCCTGTCGGGCATCGCATCGCCGTGGGTGGGCCGACGCATCGATCGCGAGGGCGGACGCGCGGTGCTCGCCGGCGGCTCGGTTCTCGGCGCGATCGCGTGTGTGCTGCTCGCGCTGTCGATCAACGGCGCGATGATGCTCGCCGGCTGGCTCGTGGCGGGGCTCGCGATGGCGGCGTGCCTCTACGATCCGGCGTTCGCAACGCTCTTTCGCGTCTCGGGCAGTTCGTATCGCCGCACCGTCACGGCGTTGACGCTGTTCGGCGGCTTCGCGAGCACCGTGTTCTGGCCGCTGTCGCAGTACCTGCTGGAAGCCGGCGGCTTCCGGCTCGCGTTCGCCGTGCACGCCGCGCTGAATGCGGGCCTGTGCCTGCCGCTGCATCTTCTGTTCGTACCCGGCCCCGCGCAGCGCGTGACGGCGACGCTGGCGCGTGATGCGCAGCCCGACGTCGTCGTTGCGCCGGGCACGTTCGTGTGGCTCGCGGCGGGGTTCGCCGTGGCGGCGTTTCTCGCGTCCGCGGTGTCGTCGCACCTCGTCGTGCTGCTCGCGTCCGGCGGCCTCGCGTCGCGCGACGCGGTACTGGTCGGTGCGCTGATCGGACCCATGCAGGTGGCGGGGCGCGTGATGGAGTTCGCGTTCTCGAACCGCTGGTCGCCACTCATGGTGGGCACGCTCGCGTTCACGCTGCTTGCCACCGCGCTCGTCGTGCTGTGCCTCGTGCGCGGCGTTTGGATCGTGGCACTGGTCTTCGCACTGCTCTATGGCTGGGCGAACGGCGTGATGACGATCGTGCGCGGCACCGTGCCCGGCGTGCTATTCGGCGCGCGCGATTACGGCGCGTTGCTCGGTCGCCTCGCGCAGCCGCAGTTCATTCTGAAGGCGTTCGCCCCCGTCGCGGTGACGCTGCTCTTCACGCTCGATCCGTCGCGCCGGCTCGCGCTCTACGTGCTGGCCGGCGCCGCGCTGCTCGCGCTCGTCGCCTACCGGCTCGCGGTGCGTGCGGCCGCATCGCGCGCACCCGCGGCGACGTAGCCCAGCCGCTCGAGATCCACCTCGAACATCAGCGACACGCTGTCGGCGCCGCGCCTGCCGTGCCGGATCGCGTCGAATCCGTGGCCGTACACCAGTTGCCCGCGCCAGCCCTGGGACGGCGCCTCGTAGCCGAGCGTCGCGCTCGCGCCGGTGTTCCACGCACGAGGCTGCTCGAGCCCCGGCGTGTAATCGACGCGCGCCACGCTCGCGCCGACACCCACGTGCCAACGCCTCGCCGTATCGATGGGCACGCTGTAATCGCCGCCCAGCAGCACGAAATTGCGCGCCGACAATTCGTTTTCCGCGTAGCCGGGGATCACCAGCGGAAATTCGGCGTCCATCCTGAACACGCCGCCGAGGCGAAACGCACTCAGTCGATCGGGATGCACCGACGCGCCGCCGACCGCCTGTACCGAAAAGCGCTGCGCGCTGTCGGGCAGCGTGTAGGCCACGAACGCGCGCGCAAGGAAGCGCTGCACGTTCG
>JAICKU010000087.1 GCA_025927765.1 Burkholderiales bacterium | reverse complement strand
TCTGGAACCGGCGAGACCCCGTCCAGGCGAAAGTGTCACCCATGTCTCAGGTATAAACCGTCACCTATGTGGCCGGAATACACCCTGGACGGATTGGTAGGCCGTGCTGGATTCGAACCAGCGACCAACGGATTAAAAGTCCGCTGCTCTACCAGGCTGAGCTAACGGCCCGCAGGATGCGGGGCATTATAGCGAGCGGCGCTCGCGCGCATGTCGATGGCCGACCACGACTTCGCCTGCACCGTATCGATGCGCAAGGGCGCAAGGGCGAGATAGCCGAGTAGCGTGCACGCGGCGAGACCGACCACCGCAATGCACGCGAGCGCGGGCACGCCGGCAGCGCCGGCGATCATGTCGATCACGAACCAGCCATTGCACGCGACGACCGCGAGCGCGGCAACGGAAGCAAGCGCGACGATCGCGCGCCCATTCGCATGGTCGCCCATCAATCTGCGCGACGCCGTGAACCTGATCAGCGGCACCAGCGCGAACGGCAGTTGCAGGCTCAGCACGACCTGTGTGGCCAGGAGCAACGGCACCGTCGCGTCCTCGCCGAACAGCAGCAGCACGACGACGGCAGGAAACACGGCAACGCCACGCGTCACGAGCCGCACGAGCGCCGGCGACCAACGGAGCTGCAGGAATCCCTGCATCACGATCTGGCCGGCGAGCGTGCCCGTGATCGTCGAACTCTGACCCGCAGCGAGCAGCGCGACGGCAAAGAGCACCCCGGCGAGGCTCGTCCCGAGCAGCGGCGAGAGCAGGCGCTGCGCCTCGCGCAGGTCGGTGACCACGACGCCGTTCGCATGGAACACATCCGCGGCCAGCACCAGGATCGCCGCGTTGATGCAGAACGCGACGTTCAACGCGATCAGCGTGTCGACGAGGTTGTAGCGCAGTGCGCGCCGTCGACCGGCGCTGGTGGACGGCGCCACGCGCGTTTGTACCAGCGACGAATGCAGGTAGAGGTTGTGCGGCATGATCGTCGCGCCGAGCATCGCCACCGCCACGTACACGCTCGCGCTGTCGAGCCGCGGCGAAAGCACCGCGCGAAGCGACGTGAACAATGGCTCGGCAAGCCACCACTCGACCGCCAGGCACCCACCGACGGTGAGCGCCAGCACGACGACGAGCGCTTCGAGTCGACGCATCCCGAAGCGCTGCAATGCGAGCAGCGCGAACACGTCGAGCGCCGTGACGAGCGCACCCCACACGAGCGGCAACCCGAACAGGAGATTCAGCGCGACCGCGCTGCCGAGCACTTCGGCGAGATCGCATGCGATGATCGCGACCTCGCATAAAACGAAGAGCACGATCACGATCGCGCGGGGATAACAGACGCTACACGCCTGCGCGAGATCGAGACGCGTGATCACCCCGAGGCGCGCGGCGAGCGTTTGCATCAGGAGCGCGATCGCGTTCGCGACCACGAGCACCCATAGAAGATCGTGGCCGAAGCGCGAACCGCCTTCGAGGTCGCTCGCCCAGTTGCCCGGGTCCATGTAGCCGACGCTGACGAGGGTCGCGGGCCCGAGGTACACCAGAAAGCGCCGGAGCGCGCCGGACGCGTGCTCGGGAGCGAGCGTACCGGCGAGTTGCTGCGGCGACATCCGTGAAGCGAAGCGACCGTCAGCGCTTGCGCGTTCCGCCGCTCGAGCCGCGCGTCTTGTCCGTTGGCCGCGCCCCGGCCGGATGCGCGGGCAGTTCCTCGTCCGCTTCTGCGCGTTCGCCGGTGATGGCGCCCGCGCCCGGACCCGCGCCGAGGTCGGCACCCGTGGTCGGATCCGAATCGAGGTCCGACGCGAGGCGCTCGTCCATGCGCTTCGACAGCGCCTTCTGGTCGGGCGTCATCTTCACGGAGAAGCCGCCGTCGCCGCCGGCATCCGCGTTGTGCAGCGGCGCGTCGACGAAGTCCCACTGCTCGCCCTGGTTCCAGGGTCCTCTCATGTCGCCGTCGCCCACCGACATGTTGTAGTACTTGTCACGAAACTGCGGCTCGCCGGGGAGCTTGCCCGGCGGAAAGTTCGGCTCGATCGAATAGAGCGCCTTCTCGAACGCCTTCTGATGCGCGACTTCACGCGTCATCAGAAAGCCGAGCGCTTCGGCGACGCCGGCATCGTCCGTAACGTTGATCAACCGCTCGTAGATCATCTTCGCGCGCGCTTCGGCGGCGATGTTGGAGCGCAGGTCGGCGGTGGGCTCGCCGATCGTGTCGATGTACGCCGCGGACCACGGCACGCCGCCCGAATTCGTGAGCGCGGCGCCGCCGCCGTACAGCAGCGCCGTAACGTGGCTGTCGCCGCCCTGGTTCATGCGCCGGAACAGTTCGCCCTGCTCGGCGAGTCCTTCGGCAACCGCGCCCTTGATGCCCTTGTTCAACATGCAGACGATCGTGCCGATCACTTCAAGGTGCGAAAGCTCTTCGGTCGCGATGTCGAAAAGCATGTCGCGACGCCCCGGATCGTCCTCGGCGATCGCCTGTGTGAAGTAGCGCATCGCGGCCGCGAGCTCGCCCTGCGGACCGCCGAATTGCTCGAGCATCAGGTTCGCGAGCACCGGATTGGTTTCCGACACGCGCACCGTGTACTGCAATCGCTTGTTGTGAGCGAACATTCGTCGACTCCTTCTGCAAATGGGGAACGGAAGGCTCCGTGCGACATGTCGAAGCCCGGCCTTGCCAACGAGCAAGCTCCATTCCGCGAAATGGCAGCAGAAGAAGCGCGACGGCAAATCGTGCGTGTGCAGGCGCTCGAGCGCGTGTCGACAGGAGCGCAGCATCGATGCGTCCTCGTGCAAGCGTCGCGTCGCACGGCCCGGCTTGCAACCGTGCCGGTAAAGATGGCCGAGTAAAGCGGCGTTCGCCGTTACGGCGAACCCGGCACGCGGCCGGGACGATCAGTGCGCGTCGTTCGTGAGGAACGACGGCAGCGACGCGAACTCGATGCCTTCGTCGGTCAGCGCCTGCGCTTCGTCGCGCGACGCCTGCCCGCGAATGGCGCGCGCGGGCGCTTCCTGGTAGTGGATCTTGCGCGCTTCCTCGGGAAAGCGGCGACCCACGTTCTCGGTATTGCGCACGATTTCGCGCAACTTCGCGATCGCCTCGGCCGGCAGTCCCGCTGCGGCGCCGCCGGACGGCTGGCGCTCCTCACCCGGCTCTGCAGGCGGCGCGTTGTCGCGCGTCGCGCCTTTCGTCACGCTCACGCGTGCCGAAGGCAGGCGTTCGATGTGCGCGTCGTCGCAGACCGGGCAGGCGACGAGCGATTGCTCCTGCTGGCGCGTGAACTCCTCGCCCGAGGCGAACCAACCCTCGAAGCGATGTCCGTGCCCACACGCGAGTTCGAAAATGATCATGTCGAGTTGAAACCGGGGACGGCCCCCGGGGTCGACCGTCGCAATGCCAATGCTACATCACGGGTTCGGCAGAGGTGGCCGCGGGTGCGCCGGCCGCGCTTTCCCGGGCGTCGAGGCGGTCGATGCGCCAGCCTTGATAGCGAACGGCAACGAGACAGCCGGCGATGATCGACAACAGTGCGATGAACGAGCCGATGGCGAGTGTCGAGACGCCGGTCAGACCCTGACCGATGGTGCAGCCGAGTGCGGTGACGCCGCCGAAGCCCATCAGCACGCCGCCGACGACGTGGTTCGACATGTCCTCCACAGAAGCAAAGCCTTCCCAGCGGAACGTGCGCGTGGCGAGGGCAACCGCCGCGGAGCCGGCGATCATGCCGAGCACCCCCGCGATGCCGAACGTGACCACGCGCGAGGTATCGGTCCAGAGCAGCAGCAGTTCGAGCAGGTAGGCGATGGGCGACACGAAGCTGAACGACTCGCCGCGGCCCGAGTTCGTCGCGAGGAACTTCTCCTGCAGCGTGTCGGGATCTTCGGATAGGTACCCCAGGTGCGCCGACACGTACCAGCCGCCCACGATGACGGCGCCGATGACGATGCCGCCGACGATCATCTCAGGCGACGTGCGGAACTCGCGATTCGCGAAGATGAATACGGCCAGCGCGAGCGCGATCACGAGCGGCAGCCACATCCGGACCCACGCGCCGATGCCGCTCGCCATCGCGAGCGCCGGCAGGTCGGAGCTTTTCGCGGCGACGTCGAAGCGCACCACGTCGAGACCGTATGCACGAAGCGGCGCGAACGCACCTTTGAGCGTCATGTACGCGGCGGCCGCGAGGAACACCATGACGATCAGCGATTTGAGATTTCCGGCGCCCGCGCGGATCAGCGTCTTGCTGCCGCAGCCAGACGCGAGCGTCATCCCGAAGCCGAACAGGAAGCCGCCGACGATGTGCGAAAGCCACGGCACGGCCTGCGACGTGTAGATCGACTTGCTGGTGTCGATCACGCCGAACGCCTGCAGCATGCCCGTGCCGGCGATCGCGACGGCGATCGCGAGCAGCCACATGCGCATGCGTCGCCAATCCCCGAAGTTCGCGATGTCGGTGATCGCGCCCATCGTGCAGAAGCTCACGCGCTGGGCGACGGCGCCGAACACGAACGCAAGCGCGAAGGCGAGGGCGACGACGAGGGTGGCGAGATGGGCGACGGTCACGGTTATCTGGCGCGAGTCAATGCGCTCCGGTCAGGGCAATGCGCCCCGGATTCTCCCATCGCAGCCCGTCGAATCGTGCGAAATCATTGTCGAACGACACGAGCACCGCGTCATGTGTCAGTGCAAGGGCGGCAAGGTACGCGTCGGTCGCCATGTTGCCGGCCGCACCGACGTGCCCGACGAGGCGCCGCAGATAGTGCCAATGATCGTCGCGCTCACGCACGATGCGCACGTTGTGTTCGGAAAGCCAGGCATCAACGGTTTCGAGGGCGACTTCCAGCGGCAGGGGGTTAGGAAAGATCCGGGCACTTGTCGCCACGCGCAGAAAGCCGAGGACGACGGTCCACGGCAGGCCCAGCGCTTCGTCGTCGTCGGACAGCGCGGCCTCCCACCAGGCACGCGCCCGCGCGTGATTCGCCGTATCCCGGTTGACGACGTACAGCAGCACGTTGACGTCGACGATCTTCACTTGCCCGCGACAAGTTTGCGCAGGATCTCGTCGTCTTCGAGGCGGCCCGCAAGCGCCAGTGCCTTGTCGAGCGGGACCTTCGGGACGCCCATCGCATGCACGCGTTGCTTGTACGTTCGCTTTTGCTGAACCGGCGGTGCAGCGAGCCCGGCCTTGATGAGGCGATTGACGAGACGCGTCAGGCTCAGGTTCTGCCGTTGCGCCTCCCGCTTCAGCCGTTCGAAGAGCTCGTCGTCGATCCGGATGGTCGTGCGCATGATGGCATCATAGCATCACTTCGATTGATGTCATGACATCTGCGGAGCGCGAGAAGCAGCGTTCTGACGGGTGCAGGAACGGCTGCGCGGGATGCGCCCACTGCCGACAGCCATTCGATCGAAGGTTGTGCGACGTGCGGCGAATGAGCGTTCAAGACAACGCGCACCGGCTGCATGTCGAGCACGAAATGCGTGAACGCATGCGTGAGTCGCGGCAGGCGTTGCATCGCGACCGGTGGCCTGCCGAAGCGCGCCGTGACCGCTGCCGCGATGTCGGCGTCGATGGGCAGCTCCGGCAGCCCAAGCAGGCCCGGCCAAACGCCCGTATCGGGTCGCCGCTCGAGCAGGATCCGGCGATCGTGCTCGATGAGCAGCACGGCCACTTCCCGGCGCGGCAGGGCTTTTCGCGGCCGCGGCGCCGGGAGCTCGTCGATGCGCGCATCGCGCCGCGCAACGCAGTCGACGGCGACGGGGCAGCGCTCGCAACGCGGACGCGATCGTGTGCAGATGGTGGCGCCGACGTCCATCATCCCCTGCGTGTACGTCGCGATGTCTTCGCACTTCGGCAGCAACGCATCGGCGGCGCGCCACAGCAGCGCCTCGACCCGCGGCTCGCCCGGCCAGCCGTCGATGCCGCGATGTCGCGCCAGCACGCGCTTGACGTTGCCGTCGAGGATCGCGCCGCGCTCGTTCGACGCAAATGCGGCGATCGCTGCCGCCGTCGATCGTCCAATGCCCGGCAAGGTGATCAGGTTGGCGGCGTCGACCGGGAAGCGGCCATTGAAGCGATCGACGACGCTGCGCGCCGCCGCGTGCAGGTGATGCGCTCGCCGGTAATAACCGAGCCCGCTCCACAGTTCGAGCACGCGTGAAAGCGGTGCGGCCGCCAATGCGCCGACGTCAGGGAATGCGTCGACGAATCGCGGGTAATAGCGCAGGACCGTGACAACCTGCGTCTGCTGAAGCATGATTTCCGACAGCCAGATGCGATACGCATCGCGCGTCTGCTGCCAGGGAAGATCGCACCGGCCGTGCTCGCGCTGCCAGGCGACGACGCGCGCGGCGAACGTATCGCCGGTTTCACAGTCGCTCTTCATCATTCAACCTTTTCGGCGAGGCAATGTCATGCGCGAACGAATGGCGTCACGCTTGTTCCTTGCGCTGGCGGCCCTGCAACCGCTCGCCGGTCGACTCGCGCAGCTGACAGGGTACGGCGTCAGCATCGAAAGGCGTTCGGAGGCGGCACACGGGGCGCTCACTCCGGCGAACGGGGCGTTCGCGATCTGGGGACCGCTCTTCGTGGCCAACATCGCGCTCGCCTTGCGCTCGTTCGGGAGCGATGCGGCGCGCGAGCCGGCCCACCGCCGCATCATGCGGTTGAACGAACTCGCCTTCGCAGGCAACAGCGCCTGGAGCCTGCAGGCACAGTTCCGCGGCCTGGGCTGGCCGAGCGTCGCGATCATCTTCGGCAGCGCCACCGCGGCGATTGCAGCCACGATCGAAGCACAATCGCTTGCCGCGCGCTCCGCGTTCGCGCGCTTTGCGGCGCTTACCACCGCTCCGCTCGCGGGCTGGCTCACCGTTGCCAGCTTCGCCAATCTCGATGCCGCGCTCGCCGCGGCTCGCGCGTCGCCGAAGCATGAGTCGCGACATGCAGCAGCCTTGGGGGCCGCCGCTGGCGCCGCAACCAGCGTCATTGCCCTCGCCACGCACGGCAACCTGGGCTACGCGGCGGCGGCTGGCTGGGGATTGTCCGGAATCGCGCTGCGCAATCACCGCGAATCGCGACCCGCGGTCGTGCGAACCGCCGCGATCGGACTTGCCGCCCTGGCGGCCGCAACATGGGTTGCGCGACGCTACTTGCGTGCGTGAACGGGAAAACGCGATGCGATTGTGGAGCCTGCATCCGCGCTATCTCGATTCGAAGGGCCTGACGGCAGCATGGCGCGAGACGCTGCGTCTGGCGCACCGGACAAGACCATCGGCGCCTACCTCGACGGCCTGTTCGTCGAGGCATGCGTGCGCGGTTACGCGTTCGATCGGACGAAAGCGCCCGATCCCGGTCCGGTGCATCCTTTGCCCGTGACCGGAATGCCGAAACGCTCTAGCGCACCCCCAGCCGCTGCTTCGCGCGCGTGGCCGCTTCGCTCTTCGGATACTGCGCGATCAGCCGCTCGAGCGTGCGCCGCGCCGCGGCGTTGTCGCCCATGTCGGCCTGTGCGAACGCGATGTTCAGCATCGCCTCGGGCGCGCGGCTGCTGTCCGGATAGTCCTTCAAGAGGTCGCGCAACGTCGCGATGGACGTTTTGTAGTCGCGGCGCGCGTACTGCGCGCTGCCCAGCCAGAACTGCGCCGACGCGGCGAGCGGACTGCGCGGATACGACTTCTGGAACGTGGTGAAGCCGTTGATGGCCGCCGCGTAATCGCCGCGGTTGAAAGCCGCGAGCGCGCTGTCGTACGCACGCTGCTCGGCGACCGCCTCGGCCGAATTGCGCGCTGGCGGCAGCGAGGCGACCGGTGCGGGCGGCGGGGTTGAAGCGGCCGGCGGAGGCGGCGGTGGCTCGTTCGCCGCAGGCGGAGGCGGCGTGCCGGGCGACGAAGGCGCGCCGGCGTTCGCCGCGTCGGTCTTCTCCTTCTCGGCCGTGGCGGCCGCCGACTCGAGCTTGCGCAGTCGCGTGTCGAGGTCGACGTACAGATCGCGCTGGCGCTTTTGCGCCTGCTCGAGCTCGTAGGTGACCACTTCGATCTGGCCGCGCAGCTTCGCGATTTCCGACTGCAGCACCTGCGTCTGGTTGGCGAGGTCGGCGATGCCGCCCCCGCCGCCCTTGATCTGCTGCTCGATCGCGGTCAGCCGATCCTCGATCTCGCGCTGCAACTGCGACAGCCGGATGTTCGTCGTCTCGATGCGCCGCCGCGCTTCGTCGTCGGGGAAGATCGCGGCCTGCGCGGCGTGCGCGCCGAGGGCAAGCGCCACGCCGACGGCCGCGGCACGAAGTGACAGCTTCACGAGATGAACTCCCTCATGCGCGCTCGCGCTCGTTGCAGGCGACGACTACTCGCCCGCGTAGACGATGTCGTCGCGACGGTTCTCCGCCCACGCCGTTTCGTCGTGGCCCGGGTTCTTCGGCCGCTCTTCGCCGAAGCTCACCGTCTCGATCTGGTTATCGCGCGCGCCTAGCAGCGTCATCATGCGCTTGACCGCGTCGGCGCGCTTCTGCGCGAGCGCGATGTTGTACTCGGGCGAGCCGCGCTCGTCGGTGTTGCCCTGGATCGTCATGCGCGCGTTCGGATGCGATTGCAGGTAGCGCGCGTGCGCCTCGACGAGCGGACGGTACTGGTCCTTGACCACGAAGCTGTCGAAGTCGAAGTAGATGCTGCGCTTCGACAGGATGCTGTTCGGATTCGTGAGCTCGCTTGCCCCACCCTGACCGCTGCCCAGCTGCGAACCGGTGACGCCGCCGTTTTGCACGCCGCCCGTCGAAGCGCCGCCGGCGCCGGGCGCCGTCTGCCCCGCCGTTCCGTGATCCTCGACCGGCGCTTCCGTCGTCGGGGTCGTCGAGCAACCGACCAACGCGGCCGCAAAAATCGCGACCAAGAGAAAATTGCGCATGCCACCTCCAGGAAAATCGGGCGCACCGCGACCGGAGGCGCGCGCGAAAGGTAGGTACTTCATGACCGTGGGAACGGTCCCCAAGCCGGCTCGCGGACGTCGGTCGCAGGCGCCACGAGCCGTTGTTTCACGCGGCCGTCGATCGACACCGCGGCGAGGATGCCGCGGCCGCCTTCGCGGCTCGCATAGATGACGAGCCTGCCGTTCGGGGCAACGCTCGGACTTTCGTCGTTCGGGCCCTGCGTCAGCACCTGCACCTGGCGCGTGGCGTAATCGAGGGTGGCAACCTGGAAGCGGCCGCCGTCGCGGCGTACGAATACGAGGCCCTTGCCGTCAGGCAGCGGACGGGGCGACACGTTGTAGCTGCCCTCGAACGTGAGCCGCTCGACCTGGCCGCCGAGCAGGCTCGCGCGATAGATCTGCGGCGTGCCGCCGCGATCGGACGTGAACAACAGCGACTGGCCGTCGGGCGTGAACATCGCCTCGGTGTCGATCGCCTGCGACGTGAGCACGCGCGTGACGCCGCTGCCGTCGGGATTCATCAGGTACACCTGCGAGCCGCCGTCCTTCGTGAGCGTGACGGCGAGCTTGCGGCCGTCGGGCGACCACGCCGGCGACGAGTTGCTGCCGCGGAAGTTCGCCACCGCGTGCCGCTGCCCGGTTTCGAGCGATTGCACGTACACGACGGGCTTGCGGCTTTCGAACGACACGTACGCGAGGCGCGTGCCGTCGGGCGACCAGCGCGGCGACAGCAGCGGCTCGTTCGACGACACGACCGTCTGCGGACCGAAGCCGTCGGCGTCGGCAACGATCAGCTGGAAGCGCGAGCCCTGCTTGGTGATGTACGCGATGCGCGTCGAGAATACGCCGCGGTCGCCGGTGAGCTTCTCGTAGATGATGTCGGCGATCTTGTGCGCGGTGATGCGGAACTGCTGCGGCGACACCGTGAACGACATCTGCACGAGCGCCTGCTGCTTCACGACGTCGACGAGCGCGAAGCGCACGTCGGCGCGGCCATCGGGCAGCGGCAGCATCGAGCCGACCAACACGGCATCGGCATTGCGGGCGCGCCACACTGCCGGCTGCACGTCCTGCGCTTTCGAAGGACGCGGCACCACGCCATTGGTATCGACCATCCGGAACAGCCCAGAACGCGTGAGGTCGGCACTGACGATGCCGGTGATACCGATCGGCCACGTCGCCTCGGCTTCGAACGGCACGATGGCGATGGGGATCGCTTGCGCGGCGCCGCCGACGATCTCGATCGACAGTTGCGCGTACGCGAGCTGCAACGGCAGGAACGACAGCAGGCATGCGGCGAGCCAACGGCAAAGCAAAGGAATCATCGAGCGACGTTCGGTGGGAGCAACGAAGGGAACGAAAGCGGCGCCTGCGCGCTCGCGCAAGCGAAGCGCGGATCGAACAACCGCGCAACGCGCATTATAACGAGCGAGCCCGCGCGGCGGATGACGCAGTCATGAAACGTGCGGGGAAGGCGGTGATCGCGCGCGTGGACGGTCACGGCGCGGAAGACGTCAGTGCGCAGCGATGGTGGTGGGAAAGCCGAACGCGCTGGTGATGCGATCGCCGACGCGTTGTGCTTCGCTGCGGCCTGCGTAGGGTCCGATGTAGACGCGATAGAGGCCACCGGCCTGTCGAATTTTCGCTTCGACCCGGGCATTCGCGAGTTGGTTCTGGGCGCGCGCGAGAAAAGCCTGTGCATTCGCGTAGTTGGAGAAGGCGCCGAGCTGCACCGAGAAGCCGCCCTGCATCGGCGATAGCGGGGGCGCGTCGGCGGCAGCGTCGGAGGCGAGCGGCGCGGTGGTTGCCGGCATCGTCGTTCCGGGGGGCGCGAGCGGGGCCGTGATCGGTGCGGCGTCGGCGACCTGCTCGAGCGGCGGTTTCGCCCGCGCGGACTGCGCAAGCGAGTCGGGCAGGATCGCCTCGACCTCGACTTCGCCGCTGCCGTTTTGCGCGATGCCGATGCGGTGCGCCGCCGCGTACGAAAGATCGATGATCCGGCCGTGCAGGAACGGGCCGCGGTCGTTGACGCGCACCACGACGCTCCTGCCCGACGCGACGTTCGTCACGCGCGCATACGACGGCAGCGGCAGCGTCGGATGCGCGGCCGTCATCGCGTACATGTCGTACGGCTCGCCGATCGACGTCTTCTGCCCGTGGAACTTGCGTCCGTACCACGACGCGACGCCGCGCTCGTGATAGGGCGTGAGCGACGTCGCCGGCACGTACTCGCGGCCGAACACGGCATACGGACGATTCGCGGCGCGCGCGAGCGGCTCGACCTTCGGCACCGCATCTGGAATCGCGTCGAGGTCGGCCGGCGGCGACAGGCCGGGGCCGTCGTCCAGATAATATTTGCCCGACGACGCGGGTGGCGTGGCGGCGGAGGGCGGCGCTTTCGGCGTGGGGACGCTCGAGCAGCCGGCGACCACGAGCGCCGCTGCGACGAGGGCGAGATGGCGGTGCGTCGTGGAGGGCGCGCGCATGTCGGCGCGCACTGTAGCAGAGTCGCGCAGATTTTCGTGCATTCGCGGGAGAGGCGGTGGCGAGCTACGTGTACGCGTGGAATCCGAAGCTGTGGGACTGGCCCGAGCAGCCGCGCGAGCGGCGGCGCATCGACACGCGCGGCCACGTGGACATCGAATGGGCGTGCGGGCGCGCGCGCTCGATCGAGCCCGGGTCGCGCGCGTTCTTCGTGCGGCTCGGCGTGCCGCCGAAAGGCATCTTCGGGTCGGGCTATGCGCTGACCGCCCCTTGGGAGGACGTCCACTGGCTGGACGAAAAGGCGCAGCTCGGCGTGCGTGCGCGCTACCTAAAGCTGCGGCTCGACGCGCTGTTCGACACGCCGCTCATCACGCTCGACGAACTCGAGACGCCGCCGTTCGGCCGCTTTCGCTGGACCGTGCGGCAATCGGGCACGCGGCTGCCGTCGGCGATCGCCGATGCGCTCGAGCCGTGGTGGGAAGTGCGCGTGTCGGACGCGCGCGACGCGCAACGACGCGCGAAGCGCAAGCGCGCTGGCGCGAAAGGCTGACACCCCGTTTTGCGAGTGACTCGCGTTGCATCGCTACGTGCTCGCGACGGAATGGGTGCTCGCGGCGCCGATCGAGCGCGTGTGGGAGGCGCTGGTGGAGGCCGAGTCGTGGCCGCGCTGGTGGCGATACGTGGAAGACGTGTCGCTGCTGACGCCCGGAGAGGCCGACGGCATCGGGGCGATCCGCCGGTTCACGTGGTCGACGCCGCTCGGCTACCGGTTGATCTTCGACATGACGACGACGCGCATCAGCGTGCCGACGATGCTCGACGCCACCGCGTCCGGCGAACTGCAGGGGACCGGCCGCTGGCGACTGCAGCGCGAGGGGGCCAACACGTGCGTGGTCTACGCGTGGCGCGTCGTCGCGCACAAGCGGTGGCTGAACGCGTGCGCCTGGCTGCTGGCGCCGCTGTTCGTATGGAGCCACGACCGCGTGATGGCGGCTGGCGCGCGCGGACTCGCGCGCCGCCTCGGCGTACCATTGCTGGCACAGCGCCGACTGAAGGAGACCCGATGCACTACCTGCTGATCTACGAGCTCGCGCCCGATTACCTCGAGCGGCGCGGCGCCTTTCGCAACGAGCATCTGAAACTCGCGTGGCAGGCCGAGGGCATCGTGCTCGGCGGCGCGCTCGCCGACCCCGTCGATCGCGCGATGCTGCTGTTCGAAGGCAACACGCCCGATGCCGCGAAGCGCTTCGCCAACGCGGATCCGTACGTGAAGAACGGGCTCGTCGAGCGCTGGGAAGTGCGGCCGTGGACGACCGTCGTGGGCGAGATGGCGTCGAAGCCGGTCCGCCCCGAAAAGTAGGATCAGAAATGCGGGTCAGAGATGTATTTCCTGGCGTAGCCGCACCGGGATGCGCGGACTGGCGCCGGAAATACATCTCTGACCCGCTTTTCTGACTTCGGAGAGAGGCGATGAACGGCGACATCCAGGCGCGCGGCGAAGCGCTTCGCAGGCTGCACGAAGGTCCGGGCATCTTCGTGATTCCCAATCCGTGGGATGCCGGGTCGGCGAAGATGCTCGCCGACTTGGGCTTCAAGGCGCTGGCGACCACGAGCGCGGGCTTTGCATTCTCGCTCGGCAAGCCCGATGCGGAAGGCGTGGTCACGCGCAGCGAAACGCTGGCGAACGTGCGCGCGATCGTGGACGCGACGCCACTGCCGGTGAGCGCCGACCTTGAGAACGGCTTCGGCGACGATCCCGCCACGTGCGCGCAGACGATTCGCCTCGGCGCCGAAGCGGGACTCGTCGGCGGCTCGATCGAGGATGCCACCGGGCATGAGGACGCGCCGATCTATCCGTTCGAGCAGGCGGTGGAACGCGTGCGTGCGGCGGTGGCGGCAGCGCGCAGCCTGCCGTTTCCGTTCACGCTCGTGGCACGCTGCGAGAACTTCCTGCACGGCCGGCCCGACCTCGACGACACGATCCGCCGCCTCGTCGCGTTCGCCGAAGCGGGCGCCGACTGCCTCTACGCGCCGGGTCTTCGTTCGCGCGAGCAGATCCGCGCCGTCGTCGATGCGGTCAAGCCGAAACCCGTCAACGCGATCATGGGTCTCGCGGGTGCGAAGTTCTCGCTTCGCGAGCTCGAGGATCTCGGCGTGCGGCGCGTGTCGGTTGGCTCGTCGCTCGCCCGCGCTGCCTATGGCGCGTTCCTGCGCGCGGCGAAGGAGATCGCCGAGCAGGGCACATTCGACTATGCCGACGACGCGGTGCCCTTCGCGACGATGAACGCGATGTTCCAGCGGCAAGTGCGCTTCGGATGAACCCGACCAGCCTCGTCATCGGCATCTTTACCGGCGCGATCGGCGTCGGCTATTTCATCTATGGCAAGCGGCAGGCGAAGTTCGCGCCGCTGATCGCCGGGATGATGCTGTGCGTCTATCCGTATTTCGTCGACGGCGTGCTGTGGACGATCGTCGTCGGGCTCGCGCTGATCGCGGCGCCGTTCGTGATCGACTTCTGAAAGTCGGGGTCAGGGCAAAAGCGTAAATGCGGGTCAGAGATGCATTTCGCC
>JAICKU010000101.1 GCA_025927765.1 Burkholderiales bacterium | reverse complement strand
GAATCCCGGTTGGATGGACCTCGACGTCACGTCGCGCGTGGCGCAGTGGTCGGCGAACGCGAACGCCAACCGGGGATGGCGGCTGTCGGTTGCAAGCGGCTCCGCGCTGCGCTTCAACGCGAGCGAGTACGCGGCCGACCCGACGTTGCGACCCAAGCTCACGATCGTGTACGAATCGAACGGCGGGTAGACCCAGGCCGTGGCCGAAGGAGCGGCGCCAGCGCGACGACGTATCCCCGGCAACACCTGGTTCTATCCCGCCGCGACGTTCTATGCGATCGTCGTGCTGCCGGCGTCGGTCGCAGCGATGCTCGGCGGGACGCTAGTGGCGCGGTGACTGCGAATCGCGATCAATCGGGCAGGATCAAGTCACGATTGATATACAGCCCGCTCAGGCTCGACGACGCATCGGAGAGGAAGAACAGCAGCATCTGCACGACGTCTGCGACCGTGCCGACCGCCCCCACGCTTTTCCTGAAGTGATTCAGTTCTTCAGGCGTCTTGGTGCCGGTGAATAGCGGGCTGTCAGTAATTCCCGGATGAATGACGTTGGCCCGTACGCGATACGGCGCCATTTCTCTTGCCAGCGACTTCGTAAATCCTATCAGCGCGGCCTTCGTCGCCGCGTACGCCGACGTCGACGCCCATCCCTGCAGCGCGAGGCCGGACGAGAACGTGATGATCGAGCCGTTCCGCCGTGATTTCATGTGCGGGATCACGGCGCGCGCGCAGTAGAAGACGCCGCTGAGATTCGTGTCGATCACTCCGTGCCACGCATCGTCGCTCATGTCCTCGATATCGAGGCGCGGCTGAATCGCCGCACTCGATACGAGGCCGTCGATATGTCCGTATTCCGTCAGCAGCCGCTGGAACACGGAGCGCACCTGCTGCGAATCGCGCACATCGAGAACATGGCTTCGGAGCACACCGCGGCCGGTGTACGAATCTTCCAGTTGTTCGGCCATCTGCCCATTCACGTCGAGGCAAATGGCGGTACCGCCGGCATCGGCGAATGCGCGGCAGATTCCCGCACCGATGCCGCTCGCGCCGCCCGTCACGACCAGGGTCTGCCCGCTGAAGTCATACACGACCATGCAATACCTTTGTGGGCTATGAGACGTCCGCGCTCAATCCGATGCGCCGGCGTATCGCAGAACGAAGAGACCGTGATTCTTGTCCGTGCAGTAGGCATATCCGCGTGCATCCACCAGCACATCCTCGAACTGAGTGACGAGTACGCTTGGCAACGTTCCGCGACGCTCGCGGGGATCCTCGGGCACGAACCAGCCAACCTCCGTCGGCTGCAGGGGATCGGATATGTCGTAGAGGCGAAGACCCGCGTTGAAGTACGTCATGAAGACGTGGTTGCGGGCAGCCAAATGTGCTCGGTTCCCCTGGTAGTGATGCTGGTTGTGCGGGCCGAACCGTCCCCCCTTGTCGTAATACCTTGCGTACGGGAGGCCTTTGCTTGGCGTTGGCAGCGGCAAACTACTGATCACACGCGGCGCCTCGCTATTCGCAATGTCCACGACGTAGGCGTAGTTGAGGCCGTCACCGCTCCCCTCCTCGATCGCCTCGCTGTTGATGACGAGGAGATCGCGACCGGGCACGGGGACGGTCGAGTGGCAGCCCAGGATGCTGCCGAGATCACCCAAGCTCAACACACTCACCAAGCCTGCACGCCCATCTTGAATCCCGGCCGGCCGGCGAGGTCGTGATAGCCGACAAAGTCGAATCCCCGGTTTTCCAGTACGCCCGGGGGGGCACTATAAGCCATCTTCAAGATCAGAGTCGGGCGAACGCAGCTAATTCGTTTTCATGCCCCAACGCTCTACCGTGAGGCGTTCGACCCAGTCGAAGAACAGCGTTTCCGACACCCAGCCGATCAGCGCAATCGTGATCATCCCGCATACCATGATGTCCGGGCGCAGCTGCCAGCGCGCATCGTCGATCAGGAAGCCCAGGCCGACGATCGACGAGATCATTTCCGCGCCGATGATCACGCGCCATCCGACGCCGTAGGAGAGCCGCAGACCGGTAATGATGAACGGGAGCGCGCCGGGAATCAGGATGCGCCTGGCGAACAGCCAACGCGGCGTCATGTAGACACGGGCGACGTCGAGATGCTGGGCAGGAAGCGTCTGCACACCCGCCATCGTGTTGAAAATCACATACCAGATGCCCGAAAAGAAGATGACGAAGACGGTCGACGTAAAGCCGACACCGAACCACAGGATGGCAAGCGGAATCCAGGCGATACCGGGGATTGGATAGAGGAGCCTGCAAATCGGGAGCAGCGCGGCGCGCGCTGTCGAATTGGCACCGAGCAGAAGACCCACGGGCACGCCTACGACCGCTGCGAGGATGACACCGGTGAACTGCCGTTCGATGCTCGCGAGCGTGTTTTTCAGCAGCGTTCCGTTCGTCACGATTTCGTTGAATGCGACGATCACCTGCCACGGTGACGGAAACGCCCAGCCCGGGAGAATCTTGCTCGCGTAGATCGCGGCCCAGATGAGCACAAAGAGGATGATCGTTCCGATCCCCAGCAGCTTTTCCCGCGCTCCCTCGCGCTGCAGCGACTTTCTCGCGGCTTCGACGCCGATGGGAGGTGCGATGCCGAGTGGAGCTTGTGAAGTGCTTTTGGCCATGCTGGCTAGTGCGCCGTGATTTCGTCGGCGTGTACGTCGCTCGTGTGCACGAGCTCGTCTTCCAGGACCCCCTGCACTTCCCGCTGAACCTCGTTCATCTCGGTGGTCGCCATATCGCGCGGCCGCTTCTTCCGTACCTCGATGATTGCCTTGATTCTGCCCGGTCGCGCAGTCATGACGACGATCCGGTCGGACAAGTAGATCGCCTCCTCGATCGAATGCGTCACAAAGATCACTGTCTTTCGATATGCACTCCAGATGCGAAGCAGCTCGTTCTGGAGCGTGCGGCGCGTTTGTGCGTCCAGCGCGCCGAAAGGCTCGTCCATCAGCAACAACGACGGGTCGACGGCCAGCGCGCGTGCGATCGACACGCGTTGCTTCATCCCGCCCGAAAGGTGGTGCGGATACCGGTCGGCGAAGTCGGTCAAACCGATGACGGACAAAAGCTCCGTGGATTTGGCGCGCCGTTCAGGCCTCGGAACGGCCCGCGACTCGAGCCCGAATTCCACGTTCTCGCGCACGGTCATCCAAGGGAACAACGCGTAGTCCTGAAACACCACCGCACGTTCCGGGCCCGGCCCGGACACGACCTTGCCGTCGACGGCGATACGTCCGGACGTCGCCGGAATGAGACCGGCGACGATCCGGAGCAGCGTCGACTTACCGCACCCGGAAGGACCGAGAAGGCTGACGAACTCGCCTTCGCCGATGTCGAGGTTGATATCGGAAAGCGCTTCGACATCCATATCAGGCGTCGTGTATCGCTTGCCGAGATGTTCCACCTTCACCATATCGATCACTCAAATCAGGGCGAATCCGGAGGCGGCGACCCGCGAGCCTTGGCCGCCAGTACGCCGGCTACTTGATTTTTTCGTAGCCCGGATAACCGGGGTAGGACTTTGCCAGATCGGGATAAGCGACGTCTTCATACTTCACGGGCTTGCGCAGCAGATTGTCTTCCTTCATCCACTTGATCAGCGTGTCGATCCAGACCTTCGGCACCTCGTCGTACACCCAGCCACAGTTCTGCGATGCCTTTTTCAGCAGTCCCGGGTCGAGATTCGGCTGGTAGTGCAGGATCGTCTGGATGCCAACGGAAGGATCTTTCCGCATGATGTTCACGGCATCCATGTGTGCCCAGACCATGCGCTTGGCGAGTTCCGGATGCTCCTTGATGAACTTCTTGGACATGATCATGCTGTTGCGCAGCATCCCCGACGCGATGTCTTTTTTGTCGATCAACTGATCGGCCGGAAGCAGTGCATGCGCGCCCTTTTCGACGGCAAACACGCCGTACGGTGCGAACGTGAAGACCGCTCCCACGTTGCCTGTCAGAAGCGCGGTCGCCGCTTCGGGGCTGGCGACCGGAATCAGTTGAACGTCCGTTGGCGACAATCCGAAGCGCGGCAGGATGTAATGCGTGAGCGTCAGGTACTGTACGTCGAACTTCGTCGAGATACCGACGCGCTTACCCTTGAGATCGGACCACGACTTCACCGCGGGAGCCGACACGATCATCGAGCAGTTGACTGAGGACGGCGCCACAATCGTGTTGTCGATTCCGGCTGAGTTGTACCGAATCGAGTTCGCGATCTGGTCGTAGCCGACGTCGAATTCGCCGATCGACAGTATCTGGTTGGAGCGCTGGTAGTTGCCAGCGGTAAGCTTGACCTTGACCTTGTACTTGTCCCACAGCTTCAATTGTTCCGCCATGAACGGCTGGATCTGATCGAAGCCGACTGTCCCGGCTACCACCTGCACCGTATAGTCGTCGGTTTGCTGCGCGTGCACGCTGCCAACGAGCGCGAATAGTGCCGCCGCCGCGCTGGCAACCACCGTCTTCTTGAACATGAACTCCTCCTTGAATTGCTTTCGCGTTTGATTTTGAAGCCGGCCTGCAGCGCCTAAAGTGTGGCGCTCGGCAGCTTCCTCGACAGCGCATTCTGATCGATGCCGAACCGATCGGCGAGCCAGTCCATCATCAGCTCCTGGCCGATGGTCGGGTTGTCGTGCTGGCAGTGCTCGGCGCCGGTCTCCTCCTGCGTTACATAGCGCAGTGTCACGTCGACGCCGTGCGATTTCGCATAGTCGTAGACCTGCTGCGCCTGCCGCACGCCGAGCACGTCGTACCCTCCGTGCACGATCAGGTAGGGGCACTTCATGTTTTCGAGCGCGCCATCGAGTGTGAAGGGTTTCGCCTTCTCCAGCGCTGCCTTGACGCTCGGTGCACCGAATACCCATTTGATGTGGTCGGCAAGGCCGTGATTCTCATCGGCGTTGGCCCACAGGTCGGGGATAGACCAGATCGCGCCGTGCGAAATGGCGGCGGCCAACCGGTGCTCGTAGCTGCCTGCCCGGGCGGCGTAATAGCCGCCGAGCGACGAACCACATACTGCAATGCGCTTCGCGTCGACATCGCTGCGGCCTTCGAGATAATCGATGCACTTTCCGATGGGCACCTCATAGTCGTATCGGGTGGGAATGCCGTGCCGGCGCAGTGTACCCCCCTGCCCGGGCCCGTCGATCATCAGCACCGATATGCCGCGCTGCAGCGCCGCATGCGCCTGCATGAACCACATCTCGTCCTTGATCGAGTCGAGGCCGCCCATCGAGATCAGGCACGGCTGCTTGCCGGGACCCGACGGCGAGCGAACGAAATAGGCAAACAACGTCTTGCCGTTCTCGTATGGGATCTGCAATACCTCGCCGGCCGGATTCAGCTTCTCGAGGAACTTTCTACTGCAGTTCTCCATGTCGGTGAATGCTTCCAGGCGCCGGGGATCATTCGGCAGCAACCAGAACTCGGCATGGCGATAGTAGTTGGCAGCGCTGAGCCAGCAATTCATCGCGGTACGCACATGCCCGGCAGCGAACTCCTCATCGCCGCGATCGCGATTGGCATCGGCGAGCCGCTTCCATTCCTTGTACCAGCTTTCCTTGTCGCCAGGAATCATGCGACTGGCGGCGAGGAAGCATTCGGAAACCGTTCCGCCGCCTTCCTGTGTCTCACCCAAGGCGCGGCGAAACTGGTAGCTCATCCACGGATACTCTGGCCAGTGGTGCCATCCGAACGGCTGGTAATGTGCCTCCTTGCGCGCAACCACCTTGTCGATCAGAAGCTCTTCCGCCATGCGTTCTGTCCTCCGTTCCAAAAAATTTCATAAAAAATAACCATAACACATTGCACGAGTATCACGCTGCTCGCAAAGCAAGGGGTTGGGCTCTCATGGGTCATCTACCGGCCAGCGCCACAAAGCACCCGATTGCCGGACATCGCGTCTTCTTCCCGGTGGCGACCGTCTTTGCGATCGTCGTCCTCCCCGCGTCGCTATCGGCCATGCTTGGCGTTACGCCACTCTTTCCCGGGCTCGCATCTCCCGCCGGCCACGCGCACGAGCTGCTGTTCGGCTTCGCGCTCGCTGTCGTCGCCGGTAACCAGCTCGGCCCGCGTCCGATGCGTACGCTCGTCGTGCTCCTCGCGTCGTGGCTCCTCGCGCGCATCGCGTTCATCGCCGCTCCCACCGGTCTCGTGAGCGTTGCGTCGAACGTGCTGTTTCCGGCGCTGCTCGTCTATCACGTCGCGCCGCGGCTCCTCGGCAGCGCCAAGAAATGGCGCAACCAGGCACTGCCGGCGGCATTGCTGGCGATCTGCGCGAGCGCGGCGGCGCTCACGCTCACGATCGCGTGGCCGTCCGAACAGCGTGTCGCCTCGCGTGACGCCATCGCCATCGCCGTCGCGCTCTTCGCGTTGCTGCTGCTGTTCATGGGCGGGCGCCTGATCGCACCCACCGTAGCCGGACAGATCTATCGCCAGGGAGGCAACCTCGAGGCGCGCGTGCAGCCGCGGATCGAGGGCGCGTTGATCGTCGCGATGGCACTGGGCGTCGTTGCGCTCGTCGTCGAAGCACTGACGGCGCAGCTCGCACTCGCGGCCGACGTTGCGGGACTCGCACTGGTCGTCGCGGGCGTGCTCGCGGCCATCCGCATCGGACGTTGGCGCCTGTGGCGGCTTCGCGGCCGTCCGGACCTGCTGTGCCTGGCCGCCGGCTACGCCTGGCTCGCCGTGGGACTCGTGCTATTCGGCGTCACGCATGCGCAGCGCGCCGAAAGCTTCGTCGCCGAGACCCTCGCAATCCACGTGATCACGATCGGCAGTCTCGGCACGCTGACGCTGAACGTGATGGCGATGACGCGACTATTGACATTGCGCCGTCCACCCGCGAGTACCCGCTGGCCGCTTTACGGCACGCTGCTGCTCGCCGTGGCCGTCGTCCTGCGGACGTTGGGTGCATCGGCGACCAGACCGAGCCTGCTCGTTGCCGCGGCGCTCTGCTGGAGCGCCGCGTTCGCGATGCTGCTGCCGGTTCTGTCGCTGCGAAAGCTCGAACCGGCGTCAGTGCGTGCTGCGTGAGCGCGATTCGCTCATCGAGCCGCGGCTCCCAGTGCCCTGCCCGCGCTGCGCCGTGCCGCGGGTGCGCCCGTTCTGCGACGTGCGCTGGTCCTGCGACTCGAGCTCCTGCTGCCGCTCTGCGAGTTGCTGGCCGAGCGCCTGCAGGTCGAGGTTCGTTTGCCGCACCTTCGGGAAGAGTTCGTTCTCCTCTTCGCGCACGTGGTGCTTGGTGTACTCCGAGAGCACCTTGACGCCCGCGTCGTACAGCGGGTCGCTGGTGGGCGCCATCTCGAGCCGGCCGACGATGTCCTTCAGCGTCTGGTGCTCGACCGCGGCCTCGTCCAGGAGCTCCTGCCCCTGCTCCTGCACGGCGCGCCGCGCCGCCGGGTAGAAGATCGTCTCCTCGATCTTCGCGTGGATCGTCAACTCCTCGCAGATGCGCGCGACCAGTTCCTCCTTCTGCGTGTCATCGCCGTTGTCCTTGATCTCCTCGAACTGCGAGAACAGCTCGTCGATCTCGTCGTGCTTGTGCTCGAGGAATTCGAGCGCGTTGATGCCGCGCGTATCGTTGCTGTTTTCCATCATTGCGTGGGCCCTCGTGGATGGTCGTCCTGTCGCATACGACTGTAACGGTCTCGTGCGGCGTCTTCCTGTCGCCGGAGCGCGGCAATGGTTGTAGGAAATGGACGACATCCGTGCGGATGCGCTCCGCGCGTCGTCCCGCGACGCGGTGGTAACCTCGCGCCATTTCGCATTGGCGTGTCATCCGCATGAGCCTCACCACGGAGTTCGAGCGCGCATTCCGTCTTCACCAGCAGGGCAAGCTTCGCGAAGCGTTCCTGCGCTACGACGCGATCCTCGCCGCCAATCCGACGTTCGCGCCCGCGTTGCACTATTCTGGCGTCGTTCTGTTCCAGGCGGGCAAGCTGCCGGAGGCGGCGGAACGCATCCGCGCCGCGCTGAAGCTCCAGCCCGCGTCTTCCGAAGCCTGGTCCAACCTGGCGCTCGTGCTCGAGTCCGCGGGCCGTCAGGAGGCGGCGTTGAACGCGTTGAAGGAAGCCGCGAAGCTCGAGCCGCGCGCCCCGGAGATCCTCGCCAATCTCAGTGCAGCGGAACTCGCGCTCGGCCGATTCGCCGACGCCGAGGCGACGGCAAGACGCGCGATCGAACTCGAGCCTGCGTATGCCGGCGCGTGGCATAACCTCGCCCTCGTGCTCGAGCCGCAGGGCCGCCTGCTCGAGGCGCTCGACGCGTCGTCGCGTGCGGTGAGTCTTTCGCCCGATACGGTCGCCTTCGCCGGATTCAAGGCACAGCTCGAAGCGACCGGCGGCATGTTGAAGAAGGCGCGCGCGACGCTCGATGCCGCCATCGCACGCAAGCCCCATTCGGCGGCATTGCAGTTCCAGCTCGCGGGTTTTCTGGAACGGGAGAACGAGCTCGAGCGCGCGATGCGCGCGTACGAGAACGTGATGCGCCTCGATCCCGGGCACGGCGCCGCGTTGTCGCAGCTCGTCTTCTTGCGCCAGCGCACCGGCGATTGGCACGACCTTCCCGCCCTCCGCGCCAAGCTGCACGAGGCGATTGCCGCGCGTGCGCCGCTGCTGTCGCCGTTCGTGCTGCTGTCGCAGCCGACGACCCGTACCGAGCAGCGGATCTGCGCGGAATCGTGGATAGCGCAGTTGTCGCCGCCCGAAGCGTCACCGGGCAGCATGATGTTGAACAGCGGCAGGCTGCGAATCGGTTACCTGTCGTCCGATTTCCATACGCACGCGACGGCGTTCCTCGCGACGGGCCTCTTCGAGCAGCACGATCGTTCGCGCTTCGAAATCATCGCGTACTCGATGGGCCCCGATGATCGCAGTCCGATGCGCGAACGCCTCGCACGCGCATTCGACCGCTTCGTCGACGCCGCCGGCTGGCCGCCGCTTCGCCTCGCCGACGCGATTCGCAACGACGCCATCGACATCCTCGTCGACCTCAAGGGACATACGGAGAATGCGATGCCGTCGGTGCTCGCCCTGCGCCCCGCGCCGATCCAGGTGCACTATCTCGGCTATCCCGGCACGCTCGGCGGCAACGTCGCCGATTACCTGATCGGCGATCCGATCGTCACACCGCCTGAAGATGCCGGCGACTACGCGGAGACGCTCGCGCTGTTGCCGCATTGCTACCAGGTCAACGATCGCAATCGGCCGATTGGCGACGCGCCGAGTCGCGAAGAGCTCGGGTTGCCGCGCAACGGTATCGTCCTCTGCTGCTTCAACGCGGGCTACAAGTTCAACCCGGAAGTGTTCGACGCGTGGACGAAGATCCTTGCGGCTGTCCCAGAGGCCGTGCTGTGGCTATTGGCGCGGCCAGGCGACGAACGGTGGACGAGCAACATGCGACGCGAAATGGTGAAGCGCGGGATCGACGCGCGCCGCCTCGTGCTCGCGTATGCACGACCGAACGCCGATTACCTCGCGCTCTACCGCGAGGCGGATCTCTCCCTCGACACGTGGCCGTACAACGCGCATACGACGGCGAGCGATGCGCTGTGGTCAGGTTGCCCCCTCGTGACGCTGCGCGGTGAAACGTTCGCGTCGCGGGTGGCGGCGAGCGCGCTCACGGCAGTCGGATTGCCCGAGCTGATCTGCGACGACGTGAAGAGCTACGTCGCGAAGGCGGTTTCGCTCGCGAAGGACGCCGATGCGCGCCAACGCTTGCGTGTGCACCTCCAGGGACCGGGTCGCGACAGCGCGTTGTTCGACACCGCCGCAACGACGCGCGCGATCGAAGCGGCATACCTCGCGATGGCGGAGCAGTATCGACGGGAGGTGCGGGAGACGATTGT
>JAICKU010000035.1 GCA_025927765.1 Burkholderiales bacterium | reverse complement strand
CTGCGGGCAAGCCTTCACGCAGGAGTAGCACTCCCAGCACATGTTCGGCTCGATGTTGTAGGCCCGCCGATACGTCGGGTCGATGTGCATGATGTCCGAGGGACAGATGTCGACGCAGTGTCCGCATCCGTCGCACCTCGTCATGTAGACGAAGGTAGGCATTGGGGTCCTTGAGCTGTGCTCTCTCGAGCTTGTGGCCTAGTAGTGGCGCGGTGCCTCGCGCTTGATGCCGAGTCCCATGTCCATCGGCGCGTCGCGCAACAGCTCCATCGAGTGCCGCTTGCGTTGCTCGGGATCGTCGCGCGTCTGTGTCGGCAAGTTCTCGGCGGTGCCGTTCGCCATCGAGAGGCGCTTCTCGAAGGCGGCCGCGGGCTTGAAGAACATGTGCGCGAATTTCGACCACGGCACCCCGAAGAAGAGCACGATGGTCGCGATGATGTAGAGCCAGAACAGCACGCCCACGCCGCCGCCCATGGCGGCCCAGAGGACCGCCAGCGTCACGCTCGCCAGCAGCGACAGCACGAAGAGGTCCGCCTTCACCAGGCGCAAGGGCGTGTGACCCTCGGCGGCAACGTCCACGCGGATGAAGAACCAGAACCAGTAGAGACCGACCAGCACCATGATTGCGCCGATCCACCACAGCAGCGGCCAGATCGCAGGCGCCGACGTGGCGTCCGTGGGGTAACCGAACACCATGACCGCCGTCGCCACCACGTAGAGCACGAACCCGTACATGCCGAGCAGGTGTGCGACCCGACGTTTCTGGTTGCAGAACTCGCCGGACGCGAGCACGTCGACGACCGCGGTCTGCACGGCGATCGACATCATCTCGCCGCCCCCGATCGCGCGGCCCTTGTCCTTCGACTTGCGCATGTGCGCGAAGAAATACTTCGCGCTGCCCTTGTGGACGATGTCGAAGAGCGTCCCGACCACCACGGCCAGGATCATCACGACCAGGAACCATTGCAGGAAGCCCGCAGGCAGCGACGCGCCCGCGACGGCGAACGGATTGACGCTCGGCATGAAATTTTCCTCCTGACGCCTATTCTAAGTAAGCACGCGATCGACCATCGCAAAATCTTCCTATGCGGCCATACAGCGATTGAATGGCGCCACGGCGTCCTGAAAGTCGAGCGGGGCCGAGGGGTATCATGCGGGCGTCGTTCGTCCTCCCCCGCGCGCAATCCTCCATGGCGGACCGCCGCCTCCAGGCCTTTCACGCCGTCGCCAAGCACCGGTCGTTCACCAAGGCTGCCGACGCGTTGTGCATGACGCAGCCAGCCGTCACGTTCCAGGTGCGCCAGCTCGAGGAGCAGTTCGATACGCGGCTCTTCGACCGTGCGAACGGCCGCATCGCGTTGACCGCTGCGGGCGAGGTCGCGTTCGAATATGCGGAGCGCATCCTGTCGCTGTCCTCGGAGCTTTCCGCGCGGCTCAAGGAACTGTCGGGCCAGGAGGTCGGACCGCTTCTGATCGGCGCCAGCACGACCATCGCCGAATTCCTGCTGCCGAAGATCCTCGGCGAATTCAAGGCACGCCACCCCGGCATCGTGCCGCAGCTCTCCGTCGCGAACTCCGAGGCCGTGCAGATCCGCGTCGCGCAACGCAGCCTGGACCTCGGATTCATCGAAGGCGATTCGCACCTGCCCACGCTCGTGACCGATGTCTGCTGCGACGACGAGCTGCAGGTGGTGTGCGCGCCGTCGCATCCGCTCGCCACACTCGCAAGCGTCGACCTGACTGCGCTGACCGAGCACGCGTACGTGAGCCGCGAATCAGGATCGGGCACGCGCGAGGTGATCGACCACTACCTGCAGAAATGCGGGCTCAAGGTGGACGCGCTCCAGGTCGTGATGGAGGCGAGCAGCCCCGAAGCGTTGAAGGGCCTCGTGGCCACGGGCATCGGCTTTGCCATCATGTCGCGCGTGACCGCCGAGAAGGAAGTGCGTCTTGGTGAACTGGTGCACGTGCCGCTGGCGCCGCGACTCACGCGTCGGCTCTGCGTCGTATATCCGAAGGAGCGCATCCACTCGAAGGTGGTGAACGCGTTCGTCGGCTTCGCCAAGGAGCGGCTTGCGGCAAAGCAGGGCGCCGACGTGCGGGTCGCCGGTTGACGCAATCGCCCCGGCGCTACCGCGCCGACGCGCCGGACAACTTCACCTCGACCTTCTCGCTCGGATCGAGCGACGCGTAGTACTCGCGCAGGATCGCGAGCACTTCGGGCCGGCTGAATTCCGCCGGCACCGGGTCGCCCTCCGAAAGCCACTTGCGAAGCTTGGTGCCCGACACGAGCAGCCGGTCGGCATCGTCGTGCGGGCACGTTCGCGCGGAAGCCATGCCGGCGCACCTGTAGCACCAGAACGTCCAGTCGATCTTGAGCGGGCGGATCGCGAGCGCATCGCCCGGGATCTCGTCGAAGATCCGATGCGCGTCGAAGGGTCCGTAGTAGCTGCCCACGCCGGCATGATCGCGGCCGACGACGAGGAACGCGCAGCCGTAGTTCTGCCGGAACAGCGCATGCAGCAGCGCTTCGCGCGGTCCCGCGTAGCGCATGTCGAGCGGATAGCCTGCCTGCAGCACGGTGCCTGGGCGGAAGTAGTTCGCGATCAGCGTCGCGATCGCGCGGGTGCGCACGTCGGCGGGAATGTCGCCCGGTTTGACGTTGCCGAGCAGCGAGTGCACGAGCACGCCGTCGCACACCTCGACGGCGATCTTCGCGAGGTACTCGTGCGAGCGGTGCATGGGGTTTCGTGTCTGGAACGCCGCGACGCGCGACCAGCCGAGGCGCTCGAACTCGCTGCGCGTTTGTTCGGGCGTCATGAAGAGCGCGCCGTAGCGTTCGCTGAAGCCGCCGTCCGAGAGCACGTGCACGGGTCCCGCGAGATTGACGTCGCCCTGCTGCATGACCATGCGCACGCCCGGATGCGCGGGGTCGGTCGTGCGGAACACCGCCTGACACTCGTGCGCCTTGTCGATTCGATACTTCTCGCGCACCGTCATGATGGCGAGCGGCGCGTCGGTGTCGGGATCGATCAGCGCGATGTCTTCACCCGGCGTGATCGCGCGTGCCGTCTCCTCGTCGGTCGACAGCGTGATCGGAATCGGCCAGAACAGGCCGTCGCCCGTGCGCATCTCGTCGCACACGCCCTGCCAGTCGGCCGGCGACATGAAGCCTTCGAGCGGCGTGAAGCCGCCGATGCCGAGCATCACGAGGTCGCCTTTTTCGCGCGACGTGACGCGAAGCGTGCGCAGCGACTGCGCACGCTTCGCCGCCTCATCGCGGGCGTGGCCGTGCAGGGCACGCGGCTGCAGGCGGCGCCCGCCGTGCGGGGAAACGAGACCTACCATGTCGCGGCCACCGCCCGCGAATCGAAAGTGATATAAGCCGACATCGCGCTTCCTCCTGAAAGCCGGTCCATACGGCGAACGCACCCACCGGATCGAGGCAGCAACATGCGAACGCTGGCATCGGCGATTTTGGCAACGCTCGCTTCGCTGCTCGTGCTTGCAGGCAGTACGAAGACGTCGCCGTCGCCGCCTGAAAGCCCGCGGCACGCGGTTCATCTCATCCGCATCGACGAAGCCACGCCTGCCGGCGAACGTCGCCGCCAGCGGCTCGTGGAGCGGCTCGATCGGGTGCCTCGTCTCGATTATGTCATGTCGACGGTCGCCGCCGACATCACTTCGACGGACAGCGTCGACGCAGCGCTCGTTTGCGTGCCGGATCGCAAGGAGGACATCGTGCTCGCCGGATCGGGACTGATGGCGCTCGCTGCACGGAGGCACTTCCATCACGCGTCGATCCTGTTCGCGAGCCAGCACGATCCGTGGGAGATCGGGATCATGCAGAAGTCGCCGGTCATGCCACAGCCGATCACCGGCTTCACGTTCGATGCGAATCCGGTCCCGCAGGTCCTGTCCATCCTCGCGCGATCGGGGGCGCACGTTCGTCGCGTCGGTATCGTCGTCGATGACATTCTCGGGCCGGCGTGGCTGCAGCGCGTCGAAGCGTTGCGCCACGCGTTGCCCGAGTATCGCTTCGACGTGTTCAGGATCGTCGACGACGACGAGCTCGCACGATGCTTCGCCGCGCCGGAGACGAACGACGTCGACGCGTGGATTCTCTACGGAACGCCGACGGTGTTCCGTCGCATCGACTGGATTCGTGCCGAGCTCGAGCGACGCGGCAAGATCGTCGTGTACCCGCGGCGCACGGACGTCGAGGCCGGCGGGCTCATGTCATACGAAACCCGCGAACCCGATCCGTACGGCATCTGGGCGCGGCAGATCGTGCTGCTGTCGGAAGGCGTGCCCGCGAGCGAAATCCCGGTCGAGCACACGTCGAGCTTCGAATTGGCGATCAACCTCGACGCCGCGGCGCGCATCGGCCTGCGCTTCCCGCCGAAGCTCGTCAAGTCGGCGTCGCTCGTGGTGTACGAGCGGCGGCCATGAAGACCGGACGCGCGCTGCGCGGCATCGCGTTTCGCTTCTGGCTGCTCGTCAGCCTGCTCTTGACCGTGCTGATGCTCGCCGGCGCCGGAATCGAGGCGCGCCTCGCGTACCTGCAAAGCGTCGAGGCCGCCGAACGTCTTCAGCAGACGGAAGCGCGCGCCGCCGCGGATCGTATCGGCCAATATCTGAAGGCGATCGAAGCGCAGGTGCATGACGCCGCCACGCTCGCGTGGGATTCGGGCGCACTGTCCGCGGCGGATCTGCAGGAAGAATTTCATCGCGTGATGAAGCTCGTCCCCGCCATTGCCGAGATGCGCAGCGTGGACGCCCTCGGGCGCGAGCGGTTGTACGTGTCGCGCGTGGATCGCGATCGCGTGGAGTCGCGCACGCCGGTGGCGTTCGATGGAACCGGACTGCGCAACGGCGGTGTCGCCTACGGACCGGTGGTTTCGCGCGAAGGCGCGCACCCGTTCGCGTCGCTCGTCATTCGCGAACGCGACGGGAAACCCGGCGGCGTCACCATCGCCGAGCTCGATCTCAAGTTCGTCACGGACGTGGTGCAGGGCATCGCGGTCGGCCGCACGGGCAATGCGTATGTCGTCGATCGCGATAACCGGCTCGTCGCGCACCCGGATCTCAGCCTCGTCCTGCGTTCGACGAATCTGACGCAGCTCCCGCACGTCGCGAAGGCGCGGGCGGCCCTGGCCGCGAATCCTGCGAGCGCGTTGCCGACGCAGTGGTCACGCAGCATCGACGGACATCCGGTGCTCGTCAGCGCCGCGCACGTTCCCGGGCCCGACTGGCTGCTCTTCGCCGAGGAACCCGAGGCGGAAGCGCTCGAGCCGGTGAGGCAGATTCTCTATCGCACAGCCATGCTGCTCGTGGCGGGCCTCGTCGTCGCCTTCCTCGCGAGCCGCTTCCTCGCCCGTGCGCTGGCGAAGCCGATCCTGCGGCTTCGCGAAGGCGCGGCGCGCATCGGCGGCGGACGCCTCGACGCGCGCATCGACGTGAAGACCGGCGACGAAGTCGAGTCGCTCGCGCACGAATTCAACCGCATGGCCGAGCGGCTCGAGGAGTCGCACGCGAGCCTCGAAGCGAAGGTCGAGGCGCGCACGCGCGAGCTTGCGGCCGCACGCGACCAGGCCGAACGAGCGAACGCGGCGAAGACGCGCTTCCTCGCATCGGCGAGTCACGACCTGCGCCAGCCGATGCACACGATCGGCCTCCTGGTCGGGATCCTGCGCGACCGAACGCGCAACGAGGAAGCGCGTGCGCTCGCCGAGAAGGTCCAGGCATCGGTCGACGTGATGCAGGCGCTGTTCAGCAGCCTGCTCGACATCTCGAAGCTCGACGCGGGTGCGATCAAGCCGACGATCGCCGACTTCCGGATCGACGAGGTGCTGAGGCGGATCGACGTCAATTACGCGCCGCATGCCGCCGAGAAGGGCCTCGAGCTCAGGATCGTGGGGTCGCGCGCGGTCGTGCAAAGCGACGCCATCATGCTCGAGCGCATCGTCGGCAATCTCGTCACGAACGCGGTCCGCTACACGTCTCGCGGCAGGGTTCTCGTGGGCTGCCGCCGCGCGAGCGGCATGCTCCGCATCCTCGTGTGCGATACGGGCGTTGGCATCGCCGCCGAGCATCTCGACGCGGTGTTCGACGAGTTCGTGCAACTCGCGAACCCCGAGCGGCAGCGAAGCAACGGGCTCGGCCTCGGGCTGTCGATCGTCAAGCGCAGCGCGGATCTGCTCGGGCACGCACTCATCGTGCGCTCGACGACGACGAGGAGAGCCGCTCCGCGATGGCCGCGCTATGCCGGCACTGGGGCTGTCACGTGGCGAGCGCCGGCTCGCGCGAGGATGCGATGCGTGCCCTGGAAGGCCATCTGCGCACCCCCGACTTGATCGTCAGCGATTACCGGCTGCGCGACGGCGAGACCGGATTGGACGTGATCCTCGGCATCCGCGGCCAGGGCGAACAGCCGATTCCCGCGATCGTGGTGACCGGCGACGTGTCGGCGCCCGAGCTCGAGCACCTGCGCTTCGAGCACGTGGTGCTGCTGCACAAGCCCGTCGACGTCGGCGAGTTGCGCCGCGCGGCGGAAGCGCTGCTGAAGGCGCTCGCGGACGCGTCGTAGCTACGATCCCACGCCGGCGGTGTTCGGCGGAACGAGCGTCGGTTCCGGCCGTGCGCGGTCGCGCACGCGGCCGTCGGGCAGCGCGTCGCGGCATTCGTTGAAGATGCGCGCGTCGCACGCCGCACACTGCGCCGCGTCGAGCATGCGGTAGATCGCCGCAAGCGCCTGGTCCTTGGTGGTGAACACGTTCGCACGCCCGATCGCGTCGAGGTAACCGCCGCGCTCGAGCAGCGCGAGCACTTCCGGCCGCATCTTGCACAGGGTCAGCGTGGTGCCGTCGGCGCGGAAAGTCTTCGCGAGATTGGCGAGCAGATCGGCGCCCGCGGTGTCGATCAGGTTGATGCCGGTGCCGATCAACAGCACGTGCCGCGCCGTGGGCGCCGCGACGCGCAACGCGTCGATCTCGTCACGGATGTGCTCGACGGACCCGAAGAACAGCGCACCGTCGATGCGCAGCATGTCGACTTGCGGGCACAGCGGCGTGGCGGTGCCGACGCGGCGAAACCGTCGCTCCTGCGCAGGGTCGGGTGACACGCGCAGCACGAGCGGATGCGTCGCGCGGTTCAGGTACACGAGCAGCGACACGAGCACGCCGACGAGGATCGCGACTTCCAGGCGAATGGTGAGCGTGGCGATCAGCGTGACCACGAGCACGAGCGCGTCGCCGCGGCTCGTCTTCCACACGTGGCGCATCGCCGCGACGTCGATCAACCCGATGGCGACGATGAACAGCACCGCGGCCATCGACGCGACGGGCAGATACCCGGCGAGCGGCTTCACGAGCAGCAGGATCACGAGCAGCAGCATGGCCGAGAACACGCACGACAAAGGCGTGCGCGCGCCCGCCTCGTAGTTCGCGCCGGTGCGGTTGAACGAGCCGGACGTCGGGTAGCTCGACGTGAACGCGCCTGCGATGTTCGCGAGCCCCTGGCCGATGAACTCCTGGTTGCCGTCGATGCGCTGGTGCGACTTCAATGCGACGGCACGCGCGCTGGAGATCGCTTCCGAAAGACCGATCACCGTGAGCGCGAGCGCGATCGGGGCGAGCGTCTGCCACGTGCGGACGGAAAACTCCGGCAGGGACAACGGCGGCACCGCCGAAGGCAGCGCGCCGATCGTCGCGACCTCGGCCACGCTGGCGAGCGACAACACCAGCGCGAACAGCGCGCCGGCGACGATGCCCGTCAGCATGTACGGCACGCGCGGCAGCACCCTTCGTCCGATGATCGACGCGACGAGCGTGAACACGCCGACCGCGAGCACGCCGAAGTCGGTTTGCCCGAGATGCGTCGCGAAGTCGCGCAATCCGGCGATGAAGCTCGCCTGCTGCGGAATGTGCAATCCGAAGAAGTTGCGAAGCTGCGCGCCGATGATCAGGAGTCCCGCGCCGGCGGTGAAGCCGATCACCACCGACGTCGAGATGAAGTTGACGAGCGAGCCGAGCCGCGCCACGCCGAGGCCGAACTTGATGAGACCCACCATCAGGTTGAGCGTCAGCACGAGGCCGACGTACTGCGGCGAGAACGGTACGGCGAGCACGCTGACGGTCGCGAACACCATCAGCGACGTGGCGTTCGTGGGCCCCGACATCAGGTGCCACGACGATCCCCACAGCGCGCCCACGATCGCTGGCAGCATGGCGCCGTACAGGCCGTACTCGGGCGGCATGCCGGCGAGCGTGGCGTACGCGACGCCTTGCGGCAGCACCATCACGGCGCCGACGAGCCCCGCAAGAAGGTCCGCGCGCAGCGTAACGCGGTCGACGCGATCGCGCCACGCGAGGAACGGGAAAAGCTTCAGCGCGACCGGCGGCACGAAGCGATGACGACGCAACACCCCATGCGGGGATGTTACAGCGCGCTCGTCGTCACCTCGGGCGCATGCCGATCGGGGGACTTCGTCCGTCCCCTAGATGCGGCCCTTCCACGGCACGATCCAGCGCTCGATCTTGCGCATGAGGAGATCGAAGCCGAACGCGAACAGGCCGATCACGATGATGCCCATGATCACGGTGTCGCTTTGCAGGTACTGCGCGGCATTCAGCACCATGAAGCCGAGGCCGCGCGTCGCTGCGACCATTTCCGCGGCGACGAGCGTCGTCCAGCCGAAGCCGATGCCGATGCGCATGCCGGTCAGGATCTCGGGCGCGGCCGCGGGCAGGATCACGTGGAACAGGATCTGGAACTTCGAGGCGCCCATGGCGTACGCCGCGTGGATCTGCTCGATGCCTACCGACTTGACGCCGGCGCGCGCGGAGATGGCCATCGGCGCGAAGATCGCGAGGAAGATGAGCAGGATCTTGGACAGCTCGCCGATGCCGAACCAGATGATCATGAGCGGCAGGTACGCGAGCGGCGGCAGCGGCCGGTAGAACTCGACGGGCGGGTCGAAGATGCCGCGGACGATGCGGTTCGACCCCATCAGGATGCCGATCGGGATGGCGGTCGCGCATGACAGCAGGAACGCGCCGAACACGCGCATCAGGCTGGTCGCCGTATGCTCGAGCAGCGTCGAGTTTGCGACGCCCTCCGTGTTGGCGAGCATGAACTTGTCCCATACGGCCTGGGGCGAGGGCAGGAACAGCGGCTTGATCCAGCCCATGTTGGTGATCAGGAACCACAGGCCGATCAGCGCGAGCGTCGTGATCACGCTGATCGTGGTGCTGCGCCCCTGGCCCGGCAGCCCATAGACCTGGCCGGCGGCCGCGGCGCGGCTCGCGAACATGCGCAGGAAGCGTCCGTGCGGGACGAGGGTCGCAGCCGCTTGCGAGACGGCGGCGCCGCTCGCCTGAGGCTGTGTCCTAGGCATACGCCTGCTCCGTCGAGTGCTCCCTCGTCTGCTCGCCGGCCCGCTCGTCGCCGTAAATGATGCCGAGCACGATCTCGCGCATGCGGATGAAATCGGGGCTCGACTTGATCGCGCGTGCGTCCCGGCCGGCGAGGAAGCGCCGGTTGAAGTCGAGGTCGTACGTGTTGGTGATGCGTCCCGGGCGCGGCGACATGACGATCACGCGGCTCGCGAGGAACAGCGCTTCCTCGACGCTGTGCGTGATGAAGAAGAACATCTTGCCCGTCTTCTGCCAGACGTCGAGAAGTAGCTCCTGGATCGTCTCTCGGGTCAACGCGTCGAGGGCGGCCATCGGCTCGTCCATCAACAGCGTCGCCGGATTGCATGTCAGCGCGCGGGCGATGCCGACGCGCTGCTGCATGCCTCCGGACAACTGGTAGATCATGTGGTGGTGGAAGTCCTGGAGGCCGACGAGCGCGAGATTACGTTTTGCGATCTCGCGCCGCTCCTGCTTGCCAACGCCCTGCAGCCTGAGCCCGAACTCGGTGTTCTCCATCACGTCGAGCCAGGGCAGAAGCGCGTGCTTCTGGAAGACGACGCCCCGGTCCGATCCTGGACCGATGATCGTGCGATTGCCGAGCATCACGCTGCCGCGAGTCGGCGACAGGAAACCCGCCATCACGTTGAGCAGCGTCGTCTTGCCGCAACCCGACGCGCCGAGCGCGACGACGAAATCGCCGGCGTTGATCGTCACGCTGATGTTGTCGAGCGCATGCACCTGCTCGCCCGGGTTGCGGCCCGGGAACGTGACGCTCACGCCGTTGACGTGCAGGGCTTCGGTCTGCGCGTGCATCTCGATGTTCCTCGTTCGATACGTTGCTTCGTAGCGCCCGGCGCGCGGACGGATCCGGCGCGCCGGGCGAAAACGCTATTTCTTCGCGGCTTCCTGCGCGTACTTGGACGTGACGTACGCGCCGTAGTCCGGCAGGATCTTGTTGATCTGGTGCTGCGACTTCAGGAAGTCGGCGCTTTCGGTCAGCGCTTTCAGCGCCTTGCCGTTCTTGCCGCCGCCCAGCCACTCGGGCGAGGCCTGCTCCTGCGCGGTGGGGTAGCTCAGGAGCTTCAGCGCATCGGCGTCGTCGGCCGGCTCGCCGCCGACCATCTTCGCCATCGCCTTCACCTGCGGCGACGTCGCCGTCCACTGCGCCTTGTTCGCGTTGTAGTCGGCGTACGCCTTCGCGAGGACCTTCGTGAACGCGACCATGAAGTCGTTGTGCGCGGCTGCCCACTTCTTGTTCGCGATGATGCCATCGAACGTCGGCACGCTCTTCTCGCCCACCTCCTGCGAGGTGATGATCGTATGGCCATTCTTCAGGATCGTCGTCAACGCCGGCGGCCAGACGTATGCGGCGTCGATGTCGCCGCGCGTCCACGCCGCGACGATCTCCGGCGGCTTCATGTTCAGGATCTGCACCTTGGACGGCGGGATGTGCCAGATCTTCTCGAGCGCGACCAGCAGGTGGAAATGCGACGTCGACACGAATGGCACCGCCACCTTCTTGCCCACGAGATCCTGCGGCGTCTTGATGCCCGAGCCATCTCGCGCGACGAGCTGCTCGGACTTGCCGATGTTGTCGAGGATCCAGAACAGCTCCACGTCGACGCCGTTGCTCGTCGCTGCGGCGATGCCGGTCGAGCCCAGCACGCCGATCGGCACGTCGCCGGATGCGAACGCGGCGCTGATGTCGCCCGCCGACTGGAACTGTCGCCAGTTGATCTTGTAGCCCGTTGCCTTCTCGAAGTCGCCGTTCGCGATCGCGACCGGGAACGGCCCGACGATCGTCTGATAGCCGATCGTGACCGTCTTGTCCTGCGCATGCGCGAGCGCGCCGCCGAACAGAAGCGGCAGGAACAGCGCCCGGGCGAAGGCCCTCCATCCTCTGCTTGAACCTTGACTCATGCTCTCTCCTCACGAGGGGTTGTCGATCAACGTGCGCAGCGTGATGCGCATGCGGCGCTTCCAGTAATGTAATCCCATTGGCCGGGTGCGCGGCGGCCGACGGCGCCGGTGCGCGAACGCGCAGTGCCGACCGTCGCGCGGATATTGCCTGCCACCCCCGGCGGTGCTTAGAGCCAGTTGGGTGCAAATGCTTATGCCACGCGCCTGGCCTTCGCAAATCCTGCGATCTGGTTCTACGCCGATTGCGCGCCTTCGTCATACGCTTCGCGTCATCGGCAAGCCGCGCTACGCCCCGGCCGTCATCGGATCGCGCAGGCGTGATGCCACAGCCCGGCTGCCATTCCTGAGAGGAGAACGAGATGGCGAACGAGCGCCGCGACGAGGTCGGTGTCGAGTTCCTGCAGGCCTTCACCGACGCGTGGAATCGGCACGACATCGACGCACTGATGGCCGCGATGACCGACGACTGCGTATTCGAGGCGGCAGCGGGTCCGGACGCGTCCGGCACGCGCTACGCCGGCCGGGAGGCGGTGCGTAACGGCTTTGCGCAGGCGTGGAAGACGTTCCCCGACGCGCAGTGGATCGACGGCCGGCACTTCGTGTGCGGCGATCGCGGAGTGTCGGAATGGACGTTCGTGGGCACGAAGGCCGACGGCACGCGCATCCATGCGAATGGCTGCGACATCTTCACGTTCCGTGACGGGAAGATCGCCGTGAAGAACGCGTTCCGCAAGGACCGGCCGCCGATCGCCGGTTGACTGTCGGCACGACGCAGTCGCCGGTCCGGTTACGCCATGGACATGAAGATCGCTTCACCCGCACGCGCGGCCTACGATCCGCGGTACGACCCGCTGGTCGCGCGCAATCCTGGACAGGGACGCGAATATGCGCCGACCTATTGGGTCGCCACGGCCGGCGCCCCGCCACAGGACGACGGCCCGATCGCGCAGGATGTCGACGTCGACGTGGCCATCGTCGGATCGGGATTCACCGGCCTCGCCACGGCGCTGTTCCTCGCGCGCGAGCACGGCATCCGTGCCACCGTGCTCGAGGCCAATCGCGCGGCGTGGGGCTGCACGAGCCGCAACGGCGGCCAGGGCCAGAACGCCAGCGGGCGCCTGCACCGCTCGCAATGGATCGCTCGCTTCGGCAGGCAGACGGCGCTTGCCCTCGACGCCGAGCTGCGCCGCGGCTTCGCGACGTTTCAAAGCCTCGTCGGGGAGATCGACTGCGACGCGCAGCCGGGCGGACACCTGTATCTCGCGCACCGCGCGAAGAAGATGCCGTTCCTCGAGAACGAGGCGCGCGTGATGCGCGAGGTGTTCGGCTACGACGCGCACATCCTGCCTGCCGACGTGGTGCGTCGCGACTACGTCGGCGACGCCGAAGTGGCGGGGGCGCTGCACGAACCGGACGGCATCGGCGTGCATCCGCTGAAACTCGCGTTCGGGTACATGGCGAAGGCGCGCGAGCTGGGCGCGACCGTGCACCCCGCAAGCCCCGTGGTCGACTGGCAGACGCGCAACGGCGTGCATCACCTGCGCACGCCGGGCGGCGTCGTGCGGGCGCGGGCCGTGGCGATCGCGACGGGCGGCTATACGTCGAACGCACTGCATCGGAGCGTGGCGTTGCGGCTCATGCCGATCCTGTCCAACTCGATGGTTACGCGGCCGCTCACGCAACAGGAGATTGCCGCCACCAACTTCCGCACGCACGAGGTCATCACCGACACGCGCACGTTGCGCTTCTACTATCGGCTGCTGCCCGACAATCGCGTGCAGATCGGCAGCCGCAGTGCAGTGACCGGCGCCGACGCCTCCGACCCGCGGCACATGCAGGTGCTGATCGACGGTCTGCACAGAAAGTTTCCGGCGCTTCGCGGCATCGACATCGACTACTCGTGGTGGGGTTGGGTCGACGTGTCGCACGACATGATGCCGCGCATCGTGCAGGCCGACCCGCGGCAGGCGATCTATTACGCACTGGGATACGGCGGGAACGGCGTGTCGTTCTCGGCGCAGGCGGGGCGCCGGATGGCCGAGCGCATCGCGGGCAAGCGCAGCGACGTGCTCGGCCTGCCGATCTACGACTCGACGCTGCGCCTGCCGATGGTGCTCGGCCGCTTCGAATCGCAGATGTTCGCGCCGTTCCGCCGCATCGGCCAGCGCATGCTCTATCGCTGGTACTACCTCATGGACGAGGTGCTGTAGCGGATGGCCGAGGCAAGTGCCGGCGGACAGGAACCCCGATCGCCGGGCAGGAGGGGACGTCGCGCGAACGCACCTCCCGCCTTCGCCCTTCGCTTCAGAGCGCTGCGAGCGTGCGCTCGAGCTTGTCGTGAATCTCGTCGATGTCCTTGCGCTCGGCGATGAACGGCGGGGCGACGAGCGCCGAATCGCCGGTGTTCTTCAAGTTGAGGCCGTTGTCGAAGAGCTTCTTCTGCAGCAGGTTGCCGCGGCGTCCCGGCGCGCCGTCCGATTCGACGTCGAACGCCGCGAAGAGTCCGTAACCGCGCACGTCCGTCACGTTCTTCGTGCCCTTCAGCGAGAACATCGCGCGCTGGAAGTACGGTGCCAGCTCGCGCGCACGCTCGAACAGGCCCTCGTCCCTGTAGATGTCGAGCGTCGCGAGCCCCGCGGCGCACGCGGCCGGGTGCCCCGAGTACGTGTAGCCGTGGAAGAACTCGATCGCGCCTTCCTGCGCCGCCGACATGATCGAGTCGTGCACGCGTTCGGATACCGCCACCGCGCCCATCGGCTGGGCCGCGTTCGTGAGCGCCTTCGCCATCGTCATGATGTCCGGGGTGACCCCGAAGCTTTGCGCGGCGAACGGCTGCCCGGTGCGGCCGAAGCCGGTGATCACTTCGTCGAACACGAGCAGAATGTCGTGCTGGTCGCAGATCTGGCGCAGCCGCTCGAGGTAGCCCTTCGGCGGCACGAGGCAGCCCGTGGAGCCCGCGATCGGCTCGACGAAGCACGCGGCGATGTTCTCGGCGCCGTACAGGTTCACGAAGCGCAGCAGGTCGTCGGCGAGCTCGGCACCGCGCTCGGGCTGCCCCTGCGTGTACCTGTCATCCAGCTGCGTGTGCCGCATGTGCACGACGCCGGCAACGCCCGGGCCGTACCGGCGGCGGTTGTTGACGATGCCCGAGAGCGCCACGCCGCCGAAATTGACGCCGTGATACGCGCGCTCGCGCGAAACGAACATCGTGCGGCCCGTCTGCCCGCGCGCCTGGTGGTAGGCGAGCGCGACCTTCATCGCCGTGTCGACCGCTTCCGAACCCGAATTGACGAAGAAGATGCGGTTGAGATCGCCGGGGGTGAGTTCGGCGATGCGCGACGCGAGTTCGAAGCTCTTCGGTTGCGCACGCAGGAACGGCGCGACGAAGTCGAGCTCCTGCAACTGCTTGTGCACGGCCTCGGCGATCTCCTTGCGGCAATGGCCCGCGGCCACGCAGAAGAGACCCGACGAGGCGTCGATGATCTTGTCGCCGCGGTCGTTGTAGTAGTACAGGCCCTCGGCGCGTACGACGATCCGCGGATCGGACTTGAAGTCGCGATTCGGCGTGAACGGCATCCAGAGTTCGTCGAGAGAGAGCGGCTTTTGCGCCGGCTGGTTGCGGAGAATGAATTCGGAGTGGCCCATTGTCAGGTATCAGGTATCGGGGATCAGGTATCAGAAGGGGCGGCGACAGGCAGGCGGCGGCGCCCATCGAGCCAGGTAGTCCATGATATGCCTTTCTAGCGCCAAGCCGGGGCCTGTACAAGGAGCCAGACCTGGAGCGTGCGCTGGGCCAGCATCGTGACGCGCCCGTGCCGGCATGCTGATACCCGATCCCTGATACCTGATCCCTGATACCTGATCCCTGACGATGTGGAACCAACTGATCCACCTCACCTTCCACGGCAAGGTCGGCCTGCAGGCGCAGATCCGTGAAATGCTCGTGGCGGCGATCCTCGACGGGCACATTCCCGTCGGCGTGGCGCTGCCGTCGACACGCGTGCTCGCCGCTCAGCTCGGCGTCGCGCGCAACACCGTTGCGCTCGCCTACGAGCTGCTCGTCAACGAGGGTTACCTCGTCACCCGGAGCCGCAGCGGACACTATGTGAATCCGGAGATCGTCGCGGGGCGCGCGGCATTGCCCCCAGCGCCGCGTGCGGACGCGATCGCGACGCGCACCGATTGGACGTCGCGGCTTCGCAGCACCGTCTCGGCGCAGCGCAACATCGTCAAGCCGCGCGATTGGCAGCGCTACCCGTATCCGTTCATCTACGGGCAGTTCGACCCGGCGCTGCTGCCCATGCCCGGCTGGCGGGAGTGCAGCCTGCAGGCGACGTCGGTGTCGGAGGTGCGCGGCTGGGCGGGCGACCTGATCGACGGCGACGACGCGCTCCTGATCGAGCAGATCCAGACGCGGCTCCTCGTGAGGCGCGGCGTGTTCGCGACGCCCGACGAGATCCTCGTCACCGTCGGTGCGCAGCACGCGCTGTTCCTGCTCGCGACGCTGCTCGTCGATGCCTCGACCACCGTCGGCATCGAGGATCCTGGGTATCCCGATGCGCGCAACATCTTTGCGTCGCGCACGGCGAACGTGGTGTCGCTGCCGCTCGACGAGCACGGGCTCGCGCTCACGGCGGCGCTCGACACCTGCGATTACGTGTACGTGACGCCGTCGCACCAGTGCCCGACGAACGTGACGATGCCGCTGGCGCGGCGCGAAGTGCTGCTCGAATGGGCGCGCGCCAACGATCGTGTGCTGATCGAGGACGACTACGAGATCGAGCTCGGCCTGGAAGGACGCGCGCAGCCGGCGCTGACGAGCCTCGATCGCAACGACCGCGTCGTCTACGTGAGCAGCCTGTCGAAGACGCTCGCGCCCGGCATCCGCAGCGGCTTCATCGTCGGCCACCGAGACCTGATCCGCGAACTGCGTGCGCTGCGGCGCCTGATGCTGCGCCATCCCGCCGCGAACAATCAGCGCTCGGTCGGCCTGTTCCTCGCGATGGGCCACCACGACGCGCTGCTGCGCCGGCTGCGCCAGGCATACGCCGAGCGCGCACAGCGGATGGCGCTGGCACTCGCAGCGCACCTGCCCGACGTGCGCTTTCGCACCGTGCCCGGCGCGTCGTCGTTCTGGCTGCAGTTCCCCGACGACGTCGACACGCGCGCACTCGCCATTGCCGCCGCGAAACGCGGCGTGCTGATCGAGCCCGGCGACGTGTTCTTCGCCGAGCGCGCCGGCGCCGGCGTGTCCGTGAATCATGCGCGTCTGGGCTTCGCCTCGATCGACGCGGCGCGCATCGAGCCCGGCATCGCCGCGCTCGCCGCTGCGCGCGCTGACACCAGCGCCGAGTCCGCACTGGCCCTACCTTCGTCGCCCCGCGGCGCGTAATCTCGCGGGCCCCATCCCGTTCGAGCGAAACGCATGCGCGTCGGCGTGCCGAAGGAAGTGAAGGTCCGCGAGAACCGCGTGGGGCTGACGCCTGCATCGGTGCGCGAGCTCGTGCACCACGGCCACGACGTCGTCGTCGAGCACGACGCGGGACAGGGCATCGGCGTCAGCGACGATGCGTACGCGCGCGAAGGCGCGGCGATCGCGAACGACGCGGCGGAGATCTATGCCGCGTGCGACATGATCGTCAAGGTCAAGGAGCCGCAACCGGCCGAGCGCGCGATGCTGCGGCCCGGGCAGGTGCTGTTCACGTACCTGCACCTCGCGCCCGATCCTGCGCAGACGCGCGATCTCGTCGCGAGCAATGCCGTGTGCATCGCGTACGAAACGGTGACGTCGCCGTCGGGAACGCTGCCGCTGCTCTCGCCGATGTCCGAGGTCGCGGGACGCCTCGCCGTGCAGGCTGCTGCGCACTATCTCGAAGAGCCGCAGGGCGGCAAGGGCGTGCTGATCGGCGGCGTGCCCGGTGTGGCGCCCGCGTCGGTGGCCGTGATCGGCGGTGGCGTGGTGGGCACGCACGCGATCGAGATCGCGCTCGGCATGGGCGCACGCGTCGCCGTGCTCGATCGCAGTGTCGCTGCGTTGACGCGGCTGTGGGCTCAGTTCGGACCGCAGCTCACGACGCTCTTCGCGACGGCGGAGGCGATCGAGCGCCACGTCGCGGCGGCCGACGTGGTGATCGGCGCGGTGCTGGTCGCGGGCGCGCAGGCGCCGCGGGTGGTGACGCGCGCGATGATCGCGAAAATGCAACCGGGATCGGTCGTCGTCGACGTGGCGATCGACCAGGGCGGATGCTTCGAGACGTCGCATCCGACGACGCACGAGGCGCCGACGTACGTCGTCGATGGCGTCGTCCACTACTGCGTGGCGAACATGCCCGGCGGCGTGCCGCGCACGTCGACGTACGCGCTCAACAACGCGACGCTCCCCTTTGTGCTCGCGCTCGCCGACAAGGGCTGGAAGCGCGCGCTCGCCGAAGATGCGGGCCTTCGCAACGGCCTCAACGTCGCGTATGGCAAAGTTACGTGCGAGCCGGTCGCAATGGCGCAAGGCTACCCGTATACCGCGCCCTCGGCGCTGACCGGTTAGGCGCGCGACCAAGGCTGGCCTCACGCCGCCGACGCGTCTGGCCCTACCTCCGCTTGCGTCGCTGACTCAAAATCCCACGATTCGATCCTTCGAAGATCCCATCCCATGAATACGATGACCGAAACCCGCAACCTGGCCGTCCAGGGCCGCCAGAAGATGACGCCGTCCGAAGCGTTCGTCGAAACGCTCGTCGCGCACGGCGTGAAGGACGTGTTCGGCATCGTCGGCTCCGCGTACATGGATGCGCTCGACCTGTTTCCGCTCGCCGGCATCCGCTTCATCTCGGTCGCCCACGAGCAGGGTGCAGGACACATGGCCGACGGATATGCGCGCGTGTCGGGGAATCCCGGGGTGTGCATCGCGCAGAACGGTCCCGGCATCACGAACTTCGTGACGTCGATCGCCGCGGCCTACTGGGCGCATTCGCCCGTGGTCATGATCACGCCGGAAACCGGATCGATGACGCTCGGCCTCGGCGGCTTCCAGGAGACCGAGCAGATGCCGATCTTCTCGAAGATCACCAAGTACCAGGTGCACGTGAACAACAAGGCGCGCATGGCCGAGCTGACAAGCCGCGCGTTCGACCGCGCGATGCTCGAGATGGGGCCGACGCAGGTCAACATTCCGCGCGACTACTTCTACGGCGACATCGACACTGAGATCCCGCAGCCGCTGTCGATCGAGCGCGGCGCCGGCGGCGAGAAGAGCCTCGACGAAGCGGGCGAGCTCCTTGCGCAGGCGAAGTTCCCGGTGATGCTCGCCGGCGGCGGCATCGTCATGGGCGGTGCCGAAGCCGACGCGGTGGCGCTCGCCGAATTGCTGCAGATGCCCGTGTGCACGAGCTACCTGCACAACGACGCGTTCCCTGCAAGCAATCCGCTGTGGTGCGGCCCGCTCGGCTACCAGGGCTCGAAGGCCGCGATGAAGCTGATCGGCAAGGCCGACGTCGTGCTGGCGCTCGGCACGCGCCTCGGGCCGTTCGGCACGCTGCCGCAGCACGGCCTCGACTACTGGCCGAAGAACGCGAAGATCATCCAGGTCGACGCCGATGCGAAGATGCTCGGCCTGGTGAAGCAGATTTCCGTGGGCATCTGCGGCGATGCAGGCGCAGCCGCACGTGCGTTGATCGGTCGGCTCAAAGGCCGGCAGCTTGCGTCGAGCGCGAACCGCGACGCGCGCCTCGCGACGATGCGCGACGAGAAGGGCGCATGGGAACGCGAGCTCGACGGCTGGACGCACGAGAAGGACAACTGGTCGGTCGAGGTCAGCGCGGGATCGCCGCACATGCATCCGCGGCAGATGCTGCGCGAGCTCGAGCGCGCCATGCCGGAGGGTGCGATGGTGTCGACGGACATCGGCAACATCTGCTCGGTGTCGAACAGCTACCTGCGCTTCGACCGGCCGCGCTCGATGTTCGCGGCGATGAGCTTCGGCAACTGCGGCTATGCGTTCCCGACGATCATCGGCGCGAAAGTCGCGGCGCCGGATCGTCCCGCCATCGCGTACGTCGGCGACGGCGCGTGGGGCATGAGCTTCGGCGAGCTGCAAACCTGCGTGCGCGAGAACATCCCGGTCACGGCCGTCGTGTTCAACAACGGGCAGTGGGGCGCCGAGAAGAAGAATCACGTCGACTTCTACGGCAACCGCTTCGTGGGCGTGAACCTCGACAAGCAGCCGTCGTGGGCCGCGGTTGCGAAGGCGATGGGCGCCGAGGGCGTGCGTATCGAGAACGTGTCGGAGGTCGGCCCCGCGTTGCGGGAAGCCGCCGCCGCGCAGAAGGACGGCAAGACGACCGTGCTCGAGATGATGGTCACGCGCGAGCTGGGCGACCCGTTCCGCCGCGATGCGCTGTCGCTCCCCGTACGTCACCTCGGCAAGTACAAGGCCACCGCGGCGAAGTAGGCAGGATGTCGGCGTCCGCGCAGAAATCGGGGTCAGAGATACATTTCCCCGACCGTGCACCGCCGGAAGGCGCGGGAAGCGTGGGAAATGTATCTCTGACCCCGATTTCTGCGTTGATCGCGCGCGCCCGCGCCGCGCAGGCGGTCGCCGATGGCTGGACGCAGTCGCAGGCGGACGAGGCGGCGGTGGCCGCTGGCTGGGCGCTCGTCGAGCCGGCACGTAACCGCGAGCTCGCCGAGCTCGCGGTGCACGACACCGGGCTTGGCAACGTCGCCGACAAGATCGCGAAGAACCGTCGCAAGACGATGGGACTGCTGCGCGACCTGCAGTCTGCGAAGTCGGTCGGCGTGATCTCCGAAGACGCGGAGCGCGGCCTGATCGAGATCGCGCGGCCGGTCGGGGTCGTGGCGGCGATCACGCCATCGACGAATCCGGCGGCGACGCCGGCGAACAACATCATCAACGCGCTGAAGTGCCGCGACGCGATCATCCTCGCGCCCTCGCCGAAGGGACAGTCGACGATGACGCGGCTCATCGAATTCGTGCATGCCGAGCTCGATCGCATCGGCGCGCCGCGCGATCTCGTGCAGCAGCTGCCGACGCCGGTCACGCGCGAGCAGACGTTCGAGCTGATGCGGCAGGCCGACCTCGTCGTCGCGACGGGTTCGGCGCGCAACGTCCGCGGCGCGTACGAAAGCGGCACGCCGGCGATCGGCGTGGGCGTGGGCAACGTCGTCGTCATCGTCGACGAAACGGCCGACGCGAGCGACGCGGCGGCGAAGATCGCGCGCTCGAAGACGTTCGACAACGCCACGAGCTGCTCGTCGGAGAACAGCGTCGTCGCGGTCGACGCGATCGCGCCGGCCTTGCTCGCAGCGCTCGCCCGCGAAGGCGGCGTGCTGCTGGATACGGAGGAGAAGGCGGCGCTCGAGCGCGCCATGTTCGCCAATGGCAAGCTTGCGAGTGCCGTCGTCGCGCAGGACGCGAAGGCGATCGCGCGTCTCGCCGGGCTGTCGAGGGCCGAAATGCGCGATGCGCGCTTCCTGATCGTCGCGGAAACGGGCGTGGGGTCCGCGCACCCGTTTTCGGGCGAGAAGCTTTCGCCGGTGCTCGCGTTCTACCGCGCACCCGATTTCGACGCTGCGGTCCAACGCGCCAACGAGATCCTGCGCTACCAGGGCGCGGGGCATTCGCTTGGGCTCCACTCGTCGCGTTTCGAGCGCGCACGCGAACTGGGATTGACGCTGCCGGTATGCCGCGTGATCGTCAACCAGGCGCATTGCTTCGCCACCGGCGGCAGCTTCGACAACGCGCTGCCGTTCTCGCTGTCGATGGGATGCGGCACCTGGGGCGGCAACAGCATCGCCGACAACCTCAATTACCGTCATTTCCTGAACATCACACGCGTCGTTCGTCCGCTCGCGCCTGCCCGCGTGCACGAGCCCACCGACGAGGAGCTGTTCGGCGCCTACCGCGCCCGGCACGGTGTCTGACTCTGTTCCCGGCACGTTTCGCGCGCTGATCGACGCGCACGCGACGGCGCGTCCCCACGCGCCCTTCCTGTTCGCGCCCGAGCCGGATCTGCGCCTCGATTACGCCGCGCTCGCGAAGGCGTGCCGTAACTTCGCGGCGTCGCTCGCCCTACGGGGCATTCCACCCGGCGCAACGGTGTCGTTCATGCTGGAGAACGGTGCCAGCGCCGCGACGATCTTCCTCGGGGCGATGTACGGCGGTTACGTGGTGTCGCCGATCAATCTCAACGCGCAGGATGCGCAGCTCGCGTACACGCTCGCGCATTCCGAGACGCGCATCGTGTTCACGTCGAAGGAGCACGAGGCGCGCGTGGTTGCGATGCGCGAGAAGGCGGGCGTGGCGTTCGACGTGTGCGTCGTCGGCGTGGACGGGCTCGATTTGCGGACCGAGCGGCTCCCTCTTCCCGTGGTGCGGGGAGAGGTAGGAGGCGAGGGGCCCATGCCGGCTCCGCACGACCGCGCGATGCTCATGTACACGTCGGGCACCACGGGCATGCCAAAGGGCGTGCTGCTATCGCACGCCAACATGCTCGCCGGTGCGCGTGCGGTTGTCGCATCGCTCGCGCTCGGGCCCGACGATCGCGTGCTGTCGTCGCTGCCGCTCTACCACATCAATGGACAGTGCATCGCGACGGTGTCGCCGCTCGTGTCGGGCGGCAGCATCGTGATGCCGCATCGCTTCAGCGTGTCGCAATGGTGGCCGCTCGTCGAACGGTATCGTCCCACGTGGCTCAACATGGTGCCGACGATCATCGCGTACCTGCTGAACGGTCCCGACCTCACGCCGGAACAGGCGGCGGCGGCGCGCGCGATTCGCTTCGGCCGTTCGGCGTCGGCGCCGCTGCCGCCCGAACAGCATCGCGCGTTCGAAGCGCGTTTCGGCTTTTCGGTGATCGAGGCGATGGGCCTCACCGAATGCTCGTCGGTCGCGTTCAGCAATCCCCTCGAGCGATCGGAGCGCAAGTATGGCTCGCCGGGACATCCGCTCGGCGTCGAAGCGCGCGTCGTCGATCGCGGTGGCCGGCCGGTCGCCGATGGCGTGCAGGGCGAGATCGAGTTGCGCGGCTCGAATGTGATGCTCGGCTATTTCAAGCAGCCCGAGGCGACGGCCGCAGCGATCCGTCCGGGTGGATGGCTCGCCACCGGCGATATCGGGCACCGTGACGCCGACGGATGCTTCTTCATCACCGGCCGGCTCAAGGAACTGATCATCAAGGGCGGCGAGAACATTGCGCCGCGCGAGATCGACGAGGCGTTGCTCGCGCATCCGGCCGTGCTGGAAGCGGCCGCCGTCGGCGTGCCCGACGACATGTACGGGCAGGAGATTCTCGCGTGCGTGGTCGTGAAGCCCGGCATGAGCGTCGCCGAGAACGAACTGCGCACGCATTGCCACGCCACGCTCGGGCGCTACAAGTCACCGCGCTACCTGCGCTTCGTCGACGCGTTGCCCAAGGGCGCGTCGGGCAAGGTGCAGCGGCTGAAGCTCGTCGACGAAAAGTAGGGTCAGACTCGAGCCACATCGGGGTCAGAGCGACAAGTCGGAGGCGTGGCCGACTGACCCCGAAGTGGGTCGAAAAATGGAGCCTGACCCTACTTCCCGTGTTGATTGCTTTTTGAGCAGGTCATCTATATGATTTGATGGCCTTCGCGGCGTCGCCCGTCCCGCCGCGTCCCCCTGCCCCATGCCTTCGTCGCCGGCCTCTTCGACGTTCCCCGTGCGCATCTGGCGCGGCGGCGCCGATGGCGGATTCGAGCGCTACGACGTCCCGCGCCGCGCGTCGCAAACCGTGCTCGACGTCGTGACGCACGTGCAGAGGCACATCGATCCCTCGCTCGCGTACCGCTACGCGTGCCGCGTCGGCATGTGCGGGTCCTGCGCGATGACGGTGAACGGCAAGGCGCGCTGGACCTGCCGCACGCACGTCGACGCCGTCGCCAACCGCAGTGGCCTCGAGATCGCCCCGCTGTCGCACCTGCCGATCGTGCGCGACCTCGTCGTCGACATGGCGCCGTTCTTCGACAAATGGGCGGCGGCGCGCGGACAGTTTGTGCCCACGGCGACGCGGCACGACGATTTCGCGCGCGTCGAGCCGCAATCGCCTGCGCGCCGCGCCATCGACGCGACGATCGAATGCATCGGCTGCGCGGTCTGCTACGCATCGTGCGACGTCGTGGGCTGGAAGCCCGACTATCTCGGGCCGGCCGCGCTCAATCGCGCATTCACGCTCGTCAACGACGTCCGCGACGGCGCAGGCATCGCGCGCGTGCGTGCGATCGCGCGCGACGGCGGCTGCGAGTCGTGCCACACGCACCAGTCGTGCACGAAGCGCTGCCCGAAGCACCTGTCGCCCACGGGGTCTATCGCATCGCTCAAGCGCATCGTGGCGCGCTCCGCGCTGAAGGGCGAACTGTGATGCGCGGCAGTCCCGCGCTCGCGGTCGCGGCACCGGTGCGTGGCGCGCGTGCTGCGGCCTGGCGTTTCGTGCTGCAGCGCGCATCGGCCGCGGTACTCGCGCTCTGTGTCGTCGTTCATCTCGCGACGATCGTCTACGCGGTGCGCCATGGCCTGCGCGCGGACGCGATCGTCGCGCGCGTGCAGGGCAGCGTCTTCTGGCCCGCGTTCTATACGCTCTTCGTCGTCGCCGTCGCGATCCATGCGCCGCTCGGACTTCGCGCCATCTTCGACGAATGGCTGGGCTTTCGCGGGCTGCTTGCCGACATCCTGCTCGCCGCGATCGCGGTCGGCCTTCTCGCCGGCGGCCTCTACGCGATCGCCTCGCTCGTCTCCTGACATGGCAACCTATCCCGCGACCACGGCCATGCACGGCAACGACCTGCGTTCGCGAAATCACGCCGGCTACTGGGCGTTCCTCGCGCATCGCGTGTCGGGCATCGTGCTCGCGCTCTTTCTGCCGGTGCATTTCTTCGTCCTGTCCCGCGCGCTGCGCGCGCCTGGCGCACTCGACCGCTTCTTCGAATGGACGTCGCAGCCCGCGGTCAAATTCGCAGAGACGCTGCTCGTGCTGGCGCTTGCCGTGCACCTCGCCGGCGGAGTGCGGCTGCTCTTCGCCGAGTTCGTGGGCTGGCGGGCCGAGGGCCAGAAGACGGCGATCGCCATCGTCGCCGCCGTCGCCGTCGCGTGCGCGCTTTTGTTTGCATTGAACGTCTGACTCGCGGAAGGAGTCCACGCCATGACCTTACGCATCGATCCGAAACGCGTCGAGGACGCGGCGAAGGAGCTGTACATCCGCGCGCTCAAGAAGCTGCCGCCGGACATCAAGCGGGGCTTCGACACGCTCGTCGCCCGCGAATCCGACAGCACCGCGCAATCGGTGCTGGGGGTCATGGTGAAGAACATCGCGGTCGCCGAGGCGACCGACAACCTGCTGTGCCAGGACACCGGCCTTCCGATCTACAACGTGACGATCGGCCGCAACGTAGTCGTCGACGGCGTGGCGTTGAAAGCGGCGATCCGCCGCGGCTGCGAACGCGCGACGCGCGAGCATCCGTTGCGCTCGTCGGTGGTGCACCCGCTGACGCGCGTGAACGAACATACGTCGTGCGGCGAAGGCATGCCGGTGATTCACATCGACTTCAGCGACACGTTCGACGGCCTGCGCATCGAGATGATTCCGAAGGGCTCCGGCTCCGAGAACAATTCCTGGCTGCGGATGGCGATTCCCGCGGAGGGCATCGATGCCATCAAGCGCTTCGTCGTCGATTGCGTGCTCGACGCGGGCGGCAAGACCTGCCCGCCGACGATCGTCGGCGTCGGCGTCGGCGGCACTTCGGATCTTTGCGTGCATCTCGCGAAGCGCGCGGCCACGCGGCCGCTCGGCACGCACTGCGCCGACGCGCAGGGCGCGGCACTCGAAGCCGGGCTCTCGAAGGCCGTGAACCTGCTCGGTGTCGGGCCCCAGGGGCTCGGCGGCGACGCCACCGCATTCGCCGTGCACGTCGAGCTCGCGGCGACGCACATCACGATGAATCCCGTCGCCGTCAACATGCAATGCCATTCGGCGCGGCGCGCGAGCGCGGTGTTCACCGAAGCCGGCGTCGAGTACGGGTACTGACGCAAACGAATCGCCCACCGTGTTTCGAATCGTTCCTTCCTATGCTCCTCAGGTAAGGAGCGCACAAGAAGGGTCGCAAGCCGGTGCGCATCGAGGAACCGTCCCGGTAGACCAATGCTCGGTCTCGACACCCATGTGCTCGTCCATGCCGTCGCTCGCGATCACGGGTCTCCTGGGCTGGCTGTTCATTCCCTGGGGCTACTCGATCGATCGCCATCGCACCACGCTCGCCCGCTCGCACTCCAACTGATCATGGCCCACTACGAACTCACGCTCCCCGTCACCGAAGACGCCGTGCGCGCACTGCGCGTCAACGACACCGTCACGCTGCAGCACCGCCTCTTCGGCATTCGCGACGCCACGCAGATCGCCATGTTCGATCGCGGTCGCGCAACGCGCCTCGACCTTCGCGGCCATGCGGTGATCCACACGGCGCCCAATGTCAAGAAAGTGGCCGTCTCGGACGAGCATCCGGCCGGCTACGCGTCGGTGTGCATCGGCACGACCACGTCGATGCGCATGGAGCGCTTCACCGAGCCGCTGCTGCGTGATTGCGGCGTGCGCATCGTCGTCGGCAAGGGCGGCATGGCACGGGGCTCGCTCGACGCGTTCCGCAAGTACGGCGGCGTGTACCTTGCGATCGTCGGCGGAACGGCGGCGCTCGAGACGACCTGGATCGAAGCGATCGAGGACGTCGACCTCGACGACCTCAACCCCGAGAGTCTCTGGCAGTTCCGCATCCGCGATTTCGGCCCGCTGCTCGTCGCGATGGACAGCCACGGCCAAAGCCTCTACGACAGCGTGAACGAGGCCGCGCGCGATCGGCGTGCTGCGGCGCTCGCGGCGCTGAACGTCGCGCGCTGACCCCGGGCGCGTCCTTCGCATGGACATTCGCCGGTTACGCACCGACGTGCTGATCCTCGGCGCGGGCGGCGCGGGCCTCTTCGCCGCGCTGCACGCGCATCAGGCCGACCCGGCGCTCGACATCACGATCGCGGTCAAGGGTTTGCTCGGCAAATGTGGCTGTACGCGCATGGTGCAGGGCGGCTACAACGTCGCGCTCGCAGCTGGCGATTCGGTCGAGCGCCACTTCATGGACACGATCGAGGGCGGCAAGTGGCTGCCGAACCAGGACCTCGCGTGGACGCTCGTCAACGGCGCGGTCGAGCGCATCCACGAGCTCGAGAACGAACTCGGGTGCTTCTTCGATCGCAATCCAGACGGCACGATTCACCAGAAGGCGTTCGCCGGCCAGACGTTCGACCGAACCGTGCACAAGGGTGACCTCACCGGCATCGAGATTGTGAGCCGGCTTGCCGAGCAGGTGTGGGCGCGCGGCATTCGCCGCCTCGAGGAGTACCGCGCGCTCGATTTCATTCCCGCGCGCGACGGCGCGCTCGCCGGCGTGCTGATGGTCGACATCCGCTCCGGCGAGCCGCTGTTCGTGCAGGCGAAGGCCGTGCTGCTCGCCACCGGCGGCGGCCCCACGATGTACCGCTTCCACACGCCGTCGGGCGACAAGAGCTGCGACGGTCTCGCGATGGCGCTGCGCTTCGGCCTGCCGCTGCGCGACATGGAGATGGTGCAGTTCCATCCGACGGGGCTCCTTGCGGGCGTCGACACGCGCATGACCGGCACCGTGCTCGAGGAGGGCTTGCGCGGCGCGGGCGGGTATCTGCTCGACGGGACAGGCGAGCGCTTCATGCATCGCTACGACGCGCGCGCCGAACGCGCCACGCGCGACATCGTGTCGCGTGCGATCTACACCGAGATGCGCGAAGGCCGCACCACGCCGAACGGCGGCGTGTACATCGCGATGTCGCACCTCGGGCCCGACATCGTGCGGCGCCAGTTCAAGGGCATGGTCGAGCGCTGCGCCGATTGCGGCTTCGACCTTGCGGCCGGACGTGTCGAGGTCGTGCCGACGGCGCACTACATGATGGGCGGCGTCGAATTCGCGCCCGACTGCACGACCGAGCGCGAGGGCGTGTACGTCGCCGGCGAGGATTCGGGCGGCGTGCACGGCGCGAATCGCCTCGGCGGCAATGGCGTCGCGAACTCGACCGTATTCGGCGGCATTGCCGGCGAAACGATGGCGAAGGCGCGCCGCGCCGCGCTGCGCGATCCCGACGAGGACGCGATCCTCGCGAGCCTCGGTCGTGCGCTGCGGCCGTTCGACGCGTCCCATGGCACGAGCGAGCTCGAAGCGATCCGCCGCCGTTTGCACGACGTGATGTGGGACGACGCCGGCATCATCCGCGACACGGAAGGCCTCGCGCGCGCCGACCGCGCGTTGACGGACCTCGCGGGTGCGCTCGACCGCTATCGTCTCCCTGCCGCGGCGCGTGACCGCCGGTTCAACATGACGTGGCACGACTGGCTCAATCTCACCAACCTGGTCGCGGTGTCGCGGGTGATCGTGCGGGCGGCAACTGCGCGCGAGAATTCGCGCGGCGCGCATTACCGCGCCGATTTTCCGGACCCCGGCGACCTCGACCATTCGGCGTACACACGCGTTCGCGCACGTCCCGATGGCACGCTCGGCATCGAAGCGGTGCCGGTGCAATTCACACGGGTACGTCCGGGCGAATCGCTGATTTCGGACTAGGCGCCAGACGGGCACGCGCCGCCGTTCGCTCCGTCCCACCTCGAGGCCCGACACGCCGCGCATGCGGATGTCGAGGAACAGGATGTGCGGTGCGTGCTCGTCGATGGCGTGGAGCGCGACGAACGCGTCGTCGGCCTCGCCGGCGTTCGCGCTCGCAGTGCGGGACGCGCGAAGCGCGGGCTATCGGCGATTCGCGAAGTCGTAGTAGTAGAAGTCGTAGATCATGCGCGTGCGCCAGACGTAGCGGCGCAACGCTTCATTGCCTTCGTCCGCGGCCTGCCGTACGCCGCGCTGGTAGGCCGGGTACGGCTCGGCCAAAACGGGCGCCGGCAACGCGTCAGTTCGCATGGGCGCGGCGGCCACCATCACCGGGGGCGAAACGTCGCGCGCATCGCGTGCGGCGGAAATGCCGGCGTCGGCGGTGGCCGCGAACGAAGCCGGAGAAGCGAGCAGGGCCAGCGCCAGGGGCGCGGCAGCGAACAACGTGGGAACCATCGGGCTTGGGCTCATGGCGTTCTCCATCGCGAGCGCCGGGGTTCGCCCGGCAGCGAACTCCTTGCGCCGCGGCGCCTTCGCGCGACGACGCGTGGTGCACGATGCACTCGCGTTCTGGCGCTGCCAACTGCCTTGCGACCGAAGCCTTCTGCACAGGATGAAACAGGTGCGCGGCGCGACGAACCGCCGCGGGCGCGAAGGAGCGCATTCCGGTCGGCCCGCTGACCCGTCGGTCCGTTCGTTCACAAAATATCTCGCAGTACGATACAATCGCCGAACAAGAGCTTCGGCCGGCGACAAGGACCGGGGCCGCTCAGGGTGAATTACCAACATAGGAGGGTTCCCATGGAAGGTTTCACGCGCAGAAAAGCGCTCAAGGCCGGTCTTGCGCTCGGCGCCGCGCCGTTCGCCGCCACGCCGTTCCTGTCCTACGGCCAGGGCGAATCGCCGATCAAGGTCGGCATGCACGACCCGCTGACCGGTACGTACGCAGCCGAGGGCGAAAGCGAAGTTCGCGGGGCCAAGCTCGCACTCGCGGAAATCAACGCAAAGGGCGGGATCCTCGGCCGCAAGGTCGAGCTCCTGATCGAGGACGACAACGCGAACGCGGGCCTCGCCGCCCAGAAGGCGCACAAGCTGATCGAGAAGGACGGCTGCTCGATGATCATGGGCGCCGTCTCCTCGGCGACGGCGCTGTCGGTGAACCAGGTTGCGGCGCAGAAGGGCGTGCCGTACATGGTCACCGGTGGTCATACCGATCCGGTGACCGGCAAGGAGTGCCACTGGACGACCTTCCGCATCTGCACCACGACGTACATGCTCGCGAACGGCCTCGCGGGCACGCTGTACCAGAAGTTCGGCGGCAAGTGGTACTTCATCACACCCGACTACGCGTACGGCCACACGCTGCAGGCCGCCTACGCGAAGATCCTGCAGGGCCTCGGCGGCCAGGTACTCGGCAATTCGCTCTCGCCGCTCGGCACCACCGATTTTTCGTCCTACCTGATCAAGGCGCAGTCGACCAACCCGCAGGTGCTGATCCTGCTGGTGGACGGCCAGGACCTCGTCAACTGCATGAAGCAGGCGGTGCAGTTCGGCCTGCAGAAGAAGATGCCGATCGGCGGCGGCCTCTCCGAGCTCGAGGTGCTGAACGCACTTCCCACCGAGGCGCGCATCGGCTGGTGGACGCTCGAGTGGTACTGGAACCAGCCCAATACGCCGCACGTGAAGGAGTGGGTGGACAGCTACCGCAAGACGTACACCGACGGCAGCTACCCGAGCGCGCGCACGTGGTTCGGCTACGCCGGCCTGCACGCTCTCGCCCTCGGTGCCGCGCATGCCAAGAGCATCGAGCCCACCAAGCTGGCCCGCGGACTCGAAGGCCTCGAGCTGCCGCCCGAGATCAAGCTTCAGCCGAACAAGGTGTATTTCCGCAAGGAGGATCACCAGCTCATGTCGAGCGAATTCCCGGGCGAGATCAATACGAACGGAAAGTACCCGGATCTCTTCAAGGTCGCGAGCATCGTACCGGGAGACAAGGCCGCGCTGCCTGCCAGCGAGACCGGCTGCAAGCTGGACTATCCCGCCTGATTCGTAGCACCATCGTGCCATCGATCGGGTCTCACGCCTCGGCCGCTGCCGAGGCGCGAGATCCGTGTGCGTAAGGGGAACGCATGCAGCTCCTGCTGTTCAATGCCTTCAACGGGCTGATCCAGGGCGTGTTCTATGCGCTGATGGCGCTCGGGCTCGCGCTGATCCTCTCGCTCAATTCGGTCATCAACATGGCGCATGGCGGATTCCTCGTCATCGGCGCCTACCTCGCCTACACGCTCGCGCCGTATCTCGGGTTCTGGGGCGCGCTCGTCGTCGGGCCCATCGGTGCGGCGGTCATCGGCCTTTTCGTCGAGCGCATCCTGATCCGGCCGCTCTACAAGCGACCCGATCCGCTGTACACGCTGCTGCTCACGTTCGGGCTCGCACTCATCATCGAGGACTTGACGCGCACGATCTGGGGCGCGCAGGGCCTGCCGTTCCAGGTGCCGGCCGCGCTCAATTCGCCGATCAGCAGCGTGCTCTTCTTCATCACCGGCTATCGACTGCTCGTGGTCGGCATCACGATGGCGGTGATGCTCGGGCTCTACTTCCTGCTGCGCTATTCGCGCCTCGGCATTCGCATCCGCGCGGGCACGCTCGACCTCGAAACGGTGTCCGCGCTCGGCGTCAACATCTACCTCTTGCGCGCGTTGAATTTCGGGCTCGGGTGCCTGCTCGCCGGCCTCGCCGGCGTACTCGCCGCCGGCATTCTCGGCCTCACGCCCCCGATGGGCAGCAGCCTCATCATGCCGAGCTTCGTCGCGATCATCGTCGGCGGCGTCGGCAGCCTCGTGGGCAGCATCCTCGGCGGCCTGCTGATCGGCGTCGCGGCGGGCATCACCACGACGTACTATCCTGCGGCGAGCGAAGCCGTGATCTATCTGATCATGCTGATCGTGCTCGTCATCCGGCCGCGCGGCCTGCTCGGGCAGGAAGGGCTTTTCGAATGATCCGTCGCCACCCGGTCGAGATCCTGCTGTGGATCGCGCTCGCGACGCTGCCGCTGTGGTTGGGTCCGCTCGGCGGCTATACGGCGCTCGGCACGAAGATCCTGATCTACGGCATCGCTGCGCTTGCGCTCAATCTCGTGCTCGGTTTCACGGGTGGACTGTCGTTCGGTCATGCAGCGTACTTCGGCCTCGGCGCGTACGGCGCCGGCATGACGCTCAAGTACCTCGTGCCGTCGACGCCGCTCGCGATCGTCGTCGGCACGCTCGCCGGCGGCCTCGCCGCCACGCTGCTCGGTCCGCTCGTGATGCGCCGCCGCGGCATCTATTTCGCGATGATCACGATCGCGATCGGGCAACTCTTCTACTTCATCGCCGTGCGCTGGAACAACGTGACCGGCGGCGAGGACGGCCTTGCCGGGTTCCGGCGGCAGCCGCTGCATTTCGGCAGCTTCGTCTTCGACGTGCAGAACGAGATCAAATACTATTATCTCGTGCTGTTCTGCTTCGTGATCGCCGTCGTGATCATGCGCGTGCTGCTCGCGTCGCCGCTCGGGCATACGTGGGTCGCGATCCGCGAGAACCGGCGCCGCGCGCTGTTTCTCGGCCTTCGCACCGATCTTTATGTGTGGGCGGCATTCGCCATCTCCGGCACGATCACGGCGCTCGCCGGTACGCTGAACGCGATGCTCTTCAACTTCACGTCGCCGCAGGACCTGCACTGGATCCTGTCGGGCAACTTCGTGATCATGATCGTCATGGGCGGCATGCGGAAGTTCTGGGGACCGCTCGTGGGTGTCACGATCTTCGTCGTCGCGCAGGATTACCTGTCGAGCCTCACCGACAATTGGATGAGCCTCATCGGGCTCCTGTTCGTGCTGATCGTGCTGCTGTTCCCGAAGGGCATCCTCGGGCTGATTGCGCCGCGCCGCCGGGAGGTGTCCACCCCCCGCGCGCCCGGCATCCAGCAGGCGGACGCGGTGCTCGAGGAGGACGGCTCGCCGTTGCGCGACTCGACGAAATCGCTGCGGGAGGCAACGAAATGAACGACGCCGGCGCGGTGGTTGCGCGGCGTGCGCCCGCGGCGCGCGCGAGCCCGGCGCTGCTTCGCCTCGACAACGTGAGCCGCCATTTCGGCAAGCTGCAGGCGGTGCAGGACGTGTCGTTCGCGATGAACGAGGGCGAGCTTCGCGCGGTGATCGGCCCGAACGGCGCCGGCAAGACGACGTTCTTCAACCTGATCACCGGCTTCGTGCCGCCGACGTCGGGAGACATCTGGTTCGACGGCAAGAACATCCGCGACCGCAGCGTCGTCTATCGGGTGCACAAGGGCATCGTCCGCACGTTCCAGATCACCGAGGTGTTTCCCGACCTCTCGGTATCCGAGAACGTGCGCGTCGGTGTCGAAACCGCCGCCGGGCTGAACGGCCGCCCGTGGCTTCCGCGCCACGTGCGCGGCGACGTCGAGCGGAGGGTGGACGAGTTGCTCGACATCGTGGGCCTCGCGAACAAGGCGAATCGCACCGTGGGCGAGCTCGCGCACGGCGACCAGCGCGTGGTGGAGATCGCGCTTGCGCTCACGATGAACCCGCGGCTTTTGCTCCTGGACGAGCCGACCGCCGGCATGGGTGACACCGAGACCGACCACATGGTCGACCTCGTGCGCCGGTTGCACGACGAACGCGGGCTCTCGATCCTGTTCATCGAGCACGACATGAGCATCGTGTTCGGCATCGCGCAGAAGATCACCGTGCTCGACCAGGGACGCGTGCTGGCGGAAGGATCCGCGGCCGACATTTCGGCGAACGAGCAGGTGCGCGCCGCCTACCTCGGCGAGGCCCAATGATGGAAGCGGCGCCTTCTCGTCCGGGCAACGAGCGTAAGACCGTGCTCGAAGCGCACGACATTCACGCGTACTACGGCAAGAGCCACATCCTGCACGGCGTATCGCTGCGACTCGGCGAAGGCGAGATCGTCACCGTGCTCGGGCGCAACGGCGCGGGCAAGACGACGACGATGCGAAGCCTGATGGGCCTCACCACGGTGCGTGAAGGACGTGTCCAGATGCTCGGGCACGACGTGACGCGCTGGCCGGCGTACAAGATCGCACGGCTCGGCGTGGGCTACGTGCCGGAGGGCCGCAAGATCTTCGGCAACCTGACGGTGCTCGAGAATCTCGTGGTGCCCGAGGCGCGCTCGGGTCCGTGGACGCTCGACCGCGTGTTCAAGCTCTTTCCGCGGCTCGGTGAGCGCAAGGCGCAACTCGGGCGCCAGCTCTCGGGCGGCGAGCAGGAAATGCTGTCGATCGCGCGGCCGCTGCTCCTGAATCCGCGCATCATGCTGCTCGACGAGCCGTCGCAGGGCCTCGCCCCGCTGATCGTGCAGGAGGTGATGCAGGTGGTGCGTTCGATGCGCGACGAGGGGCTGTCGGTGCTGCTGGTCGAGCAGAACGTGCCGCTGTCGCTCGCGATCGCCGACCGCGCGTACATCCTCGACGACGGCAAGGTCGTCTATTCAGGCACCGCCGCGGAGCTCGGCGCCAATCACGAGCTCGTCGAGAAGCTCGCCGGCGCCACCGCGCATTGACGGCGCCGCGGCTGCGGCGCCGTGACCCTGCTGCCTGTCAGCGCGCCGCGCGCCGGCTGCGCCTCCGTACCGCGAGCAAACCTACGGCCGCGGCCAGGAGCAACGCCGACGTTCCCGGTTCGGGCGCGGTCCCGCCCGAGCCTCCGCTGCTGCCGCCCGGGTTGATCGGCTGGAACGTGTTGCTGAAGATCCAGTTGACGACATCGTGATTCTCGGTGCCGGCGCCGGTTCCGGACGTGAACCCGACGAAGGCGGAGTTCTGGCCGAGGATCGACGCGATGTCGATCGGAAACGCATTGATGATGTTCGTCGCCGGGCGCTGCAACGTGCCGTTCACGCCGCCGTCCACGAGCGCAACGCTGAGCGCGCTGCCGTTGTAGTCGATCCAGGCCGACCACAGGTCGCCGTTCGACATGCAGCCGCTTCGCGTGTAGGTGTTCACGGACGAGAAGTCGCAGATCGGATTGCCGTCGACGACTGCGAGGTCGCCGTTGTTGGTCGTGCAGGTGTTGCCATCGATGTCGACTGCGACGTGGTTGCTGCTGCTGGCATCGCATCCGCCGTTGTTGAACGTGTCGAACTCGACGGCAACGCTCGGGGACAGGCCGGAATAGCCGATGCCACCGCCGATGCCTCCGGCCGTATTGCTGACCGTCTGCAGCGTGAAGGTAATGCCGTCGGCAGGATCGATGCCCGCGGGGTTCGTGATGCGGAACTGGAAGAACGTGCTGAAGCTGTTGCCGCTGCCGAGGTTGATCTGGCTCGTACTGAACGCGCTTCCACTCTCATTGAACTGGGCGGGTGTCAGGCGCAGCACCGTGCCATCCGACGTGTTGGCGATGGCGGCGCTGCCATTGCACGTCAGCTCACTGCTGTCGCAGGCAATGCCGGCGAAGCTCGGAAAATGACTGACGACGAGGTCGGCGCGCGCAGGACCGCAGAGAAGCGCCGACAGGATGGTGACGAACGCCGCGAGGATCGGCTTCATACGACCTCCCGAACAGGACGCAAGAGTCCGGAACCGGCCTCGCATGACGCGTGCCAAAACATGACGTTTGACGAAACAACGTGTTGCCGCCGCCGCCCGCCGCACCTGTCAATATTCTCGACAACCGCCTCGCGAACCGGGCGTTCCGGCGAGCGCTCACCAATAGCGCAAGGCTGACCGGAACAGCTCCCTGATCTCGGCGTGGCCGACGTCGATCGGCGCGTTCTTGATCACGCGATACTGCGGCTCGGCGCCCTTCGCGAGCGCGTCGAGTTGCGCTTCGCCGAAGCCGAGCTCGCCGATGCCGTTCGGCATGTCCGTCGCGCGCATCAACTCGATGATGCGATTCGCGAGCACTTCACCGGCGTCGTCGGGTGTCGCGCCACGCGCCGACGCGCCGAGCGCTTCCGCGCACCGCAGGTGACGCTCGGGATGGGTCGGCGCCGTCGCCCGCCATACGGACGGATTGTTGAGCACGACCGACATGCCGTGCGGCAGCAGCGTCCTGCCTTCGGGGTAGCCCGGCACGTGCCAGTCCTTGATCAGGCCCGACACCGCGTACGACAGGCCATGCGGCAGGTGGCAGCCTGCGGCGTTGAACGCAATGCCGGCGAGCATCGCCGCGTACATCATCTCCGTGCGCGCCTCGGCGTCGGAGGCGTCCTTCACCGCACGCACGAGGAACTGCCCGACACCGTTCAACGCTTGCGTCGCGAGCGCGTCGGAAAACGGGTTCGCGCCTTGCGACACCGGACGCTTGATGCCTTGCGCGGGATTGAGGCGCCGCGGATACAACCGCGCCGTCATCGATTCGAGGGCATGGCTCATGCAATCGAACCCCGTCGACGCGACCACATTCGCCGGCAGCGTGCGCGTGACATCGGGATCGACGAGCGCGACGGTGGGAATCAGGCGGCGCGAGATGATGCCGGTCTTCGCGTTCATCGAGGTCAGCGTGAAGATCGCGATCCCCGTCGTCTCGGAGCCCGTTCCCGACGTGGTGGGGCACGCGATGTGCGGCTTCACGGGCCCCGGCACGCGTTGCCCGGCGCCGATCGGCGCGTTGACGTACGTCATGAACTCCGCCGGCTGGCTCGAATAGAGATTGGCCGCCTTGCACGTGTCCATCACCGAGCCGCCGCCGACCGAGACGAAGCCGTCGACGTTGCTTTCCTTCGCGAAGCGCGCCGCGTCCTGGAACGACTTGTCGTTGGGCTCGATTAACACTTCGTCGTAGACGATGCAGTCGACCTTCGCATCGGCGAGCGACGCCTTGACCTTCGCGACGTGTTCGCCGGATGCGAGCCGGCGATCGGTGAAGAGCGCGACACGCGAAAGGCCGAGCTCGGCGGCGTTGGCGCCGGCTTCGGCGAGCACGCCGGGGCCGAACGTGAAGGTCGGCATTCCGAGCGTGAAACCGCGATCGCTTCCTTCGAGCGCCGCGAAATCGGCGTGGCAACAGGCCATGGTCAGTGCTCCTCCGTTGACAGAATCATCTGCGATGCGCGCTCGGCGATCATCACCACCGGCACGTTGGTGTTGCCCGACACGAGCGTCGGCATGATCCCGCAATCGACGACGCGCAAGCCGCGCACGCCGTGCACGCGCAGCTTCGGATCGACGACCGCCAGCGGATCGCTCGCCGGGCCCATCTTCGTCGTGCCGCTCGGGTGGAAGATGGTCCCGCCGGTGTTCTTGACGAACTCGAGCAGCTCGTCGTCGCTTTGCGCGTCGGTGCCCGGGCGATACTCGCTCTCGACGTAGGGTCGCATCGCCTTCGTCGCCGCGAGCTTTCGCGCAAGGCGAACCGCGGCGATCATCGTCGCGCGATCCTCGGGCGTCGACAGGTAATTCGGCTGCATCGCCGGCGGCGCGAGCGGATCGGTGGATCGGACGCGCACGCGACCGCGCGACGTGGGTCGCAACTGGCAGACCGACATCGTGAAGCCCGAGAACGTGTGGACCGGCGAGCCCGCCATGTCCGACGACAGCGTCGCGAAATGGAACTGCACGTCAGGGCGCGTGGCGCCGGGCATCGCGCGCGCGAAGATGCCGCCCTGGTTGATGCCGACCGCCATGGGCCCGGCGTTGCGCAGGAAATAGTCGAGGCCGATGCGAAGCTTGCCGCCAAGCGTGCGCAGCGCGTCGTTGGTGGTGATCGGCTGCGTGCAGCGGAAGATGGCGCGTGCCTGCAGGTGGTCCTGCAGGTTCTCGCCCACGCCGGGAAGTCCGTGCTGCACGGCGATGCCGAGCGACTGCAGGAGCTCGGGTGGGCCGATGCCCGACAACTGAAGCAACTGGGGCGATTGCAGCGCGCCGGCCGCAAGAATGACTTCGCGCCGGGCGGTGACGGTCTTGTCGACGCCCTCCTGCCGATACGAGACGCCCGTCGCGCGTCCCTGCTCGACGACGACGCGCGTCGCATGCGCGCTCGTCTCGACCCGCAGGTTGCCGCGGTCGCGTGCCGGCCGCAAATACGCGACGGCGGTCGAGCAGCGACGTCCGCGGCGCGTCGTCAACTGGTAGTAGCCCGCGCCTTCCTGCACGGGGCCGTTGAAGTCGTCGTTGCGCGGGATGCCGAGCTCGTGCGCGCCGGCGATCATCGCCTCGACCAGCGGGTGCGGCGTGTCGATGTCCGACGCCCAGAGCGGGCCTTCGGCGCCGTGCCATTCGCTCGCGCCGCGCACGTTGTGCTCGAGGCGCCGGAACCACGGCAGCACGTCGTCGTAGCTCCAACCCGCGTTGCCCGCCGCCGCCCATGCGTCGTAGTCCTCGCGCTGCCCGCGAATCGCGATCAGGCCGTTGATCGCCGAGCTGCCGCCGAGCGTGCGGCCGCGCGGCCAGTACACCTTGCGCCCGTTCATCGTCGGCTCGGGCTCCGTGTAGAAGCCCCAGTTCACGACGGGATGGAACATCGTCTTCGCGTAGCCGATCGGGATGTGGATCCACGGATACGAGTCGCGCGGGCCCGCCTCGAGCAGCAGCACGCTGTTTTGGCCGTCCTCCGACAGGCGATTCGCGAGCACGCAGCCGGCGGAGCCGGCGCCCACGACGATGTAATCGAAGGCGGGGGTCGTTTCGGGCATGGAGACGGTAGAAATCGCGGAAGCTGGTTTGACCGGGTGTAGGCGAAACTGCTACAATCGCGCGTTTCGACGGAGGGGTTCCCGAGCGGTCAAAGGGAGCAGACTGTAAATCTGCCGGCTCTGCCTTCGAAGGTTCGAATCCTTCCCCCTCCACTTTGCAGGAGACAGGGATCAGAGGACAGGGAACAGAGGCGCCGGCGATGGTCGGTCGCGGTGCATTGTGCACCGGGTTTCTGTTACCTGTTGCCTGACCTCTGTTACCTGACAGGCGGGTGTAGCTCAATGGTAGAGCAGAAGCCTTCCAAGCTTACGACGAGGGTTCGATTCCCTTCACCCGCTCCAGCATCCACGGCATCGGAACAGTATTGCGAACGCGCGCCCATGTAGCTCAGTGGTAGAGCACTCCCTTGGTAAGGGAGAGGTCGCGCGTTCAATCCGCGCCATGGGCACCAAGATCGTTACGGCCAAAAGTGAACCCCTGCTTTTGGCCGGTCAAGTAAGCGTCGAATCGCGGGCAAAGCCCGGCGATTCGACGGGGCAAACACCAGGTCGGAGACTTCGATGGCAAAAAGCAAGTTCGAACGCACGAAGCCGCACGTGAACGTGGGGACGATCGGGCACGTGGATCACGGGAAGACGACGCTGACGGCGGCGATCACGTCGGTGCTGAGCCGCAAGTTCGGCGGCGAGGCGAAGGCGT
>JAICKU010000136.1 GCA_025927765.1 Burkholderiales bacterium | reverse complement strand
CCAGATTCATGCCGTCGTGCAGGCTCGTGACCACGCAGATGTCGGCCGCCCGGAAGTACTCGTTGATCATCTCGGGCTCGTGGTGCTCGGCCTTGAGGCGTATCGGCGGCACGGCCGCATCGACGAAGCGCGCGTTGATCCGCGCGGCGAGCGAATGCACCTCCTCCTGGAAGATCCTGTAGTCGTCGAGCGACGAGCGGGAGGGCGCGGCAATCTGCACGAACACGAAGCGGCCCACGTAGTCGGGATGCAGCTCGAGCAGCTTTTCCACCGCATGAAAGCGCTCGATGATTCCCTTCGTGTAGTCCATCCGGTCGACGCCGATCCCGAGCCGCACGTGGCCCGGAAAGGCCTCGTGCTCGATCACGCGTCGCCGGCATTCGGCGACAGTCGGCTGCCTGTCGCTCCACGGCGATGGCCACTGGATCGAGATCGGATACGGCTCGATGCTCGTGCGGTGGCCGCCATACGACACGCGTGACGCCTCGTACTCGATGCGGGCCTCGAGATAGCGATCGACGGTGTCGATGAAGTTGCGGCAGTGGTATTGCGTATGGAAGCCGAGGATCGTGCTGCCGAGCAGTCCGTCGAGCACGCGCGCACGCCACGGGCAGATGCCGAACGACTCGGGATTCGGCCAGGGGATGTGCCAGAACGTGATGATCGTCGCCTTCGGCAGCTGCTCGTGGATGAAGCGCGGCAGCAGCGCGAAGTGGTAGTCCTGCACGAGCACGACCGGATCCTCGGTGCGCGCCTCGGAGCAGACGGCAGAAGCGAAGCGCTGGTTCACTTCGACGTAGCGCTCCCAGTCGCTCGTGCGAAAGATCGGCCGCACGTGCGCGATGTGGCAAAGCGGCCACAGGCCCTCGTTGGCGAAGCCGTAGTAGTAGCCGCGCTCCTCCTCCTCCGAAAGCCACACGCGGCGCAGCGTATAGCTCGGGTTGTCGGGCGGCACCTCGATGTGATCGTGGCGGTCGACCATCGCGCGATCGGCGGTACCGCTGCCGTGCGCGATCCACGTCCCCGAGCAGGCGCGCATGATCGGCTCCATCGCCGTCACGAGTCCGCTCGCGGGGCGGCGAATCACGACCTGGTCGCCGTTTCGCATGTGGATGTACGGCTCGCGATTGGACACGAGCAGGATCTCGTCGCCGGCGAGCTCGTTGCGCAGCACCGAGCGCAGCATGTCGGGATTCCACGTCGCGCCGCGCTCGACGTTGCGCCGGCTCTGGTCGACTTCGCGCAGGAGCGCGCGCACCTCGTTGACGAGCGGCTGCAAATCCGGATTGGCCGACTCGCGGAACGGCTGGATGATCCCCTCGCCGCGCAGCAGCGCTCGCATGCCGGCCATCCAGCCGCGCCACGACAGGTGCGCGACGAACACGGTGATCAGCGACACGACGACGCCGAGCAGGATGAAGAAGCCGATGATGTAGCGGCGGGTGTCAGCGCTGCGCCGCTCGACGAAGCTCATGTCGTGGACGAGCACGAGCGTGCCCATCCGCGGGCCTGTCGACGGAATCGGGAACCACGTGACGTGGATCGGCGCCGGCGGAAACTGCCGCAGCACGTGCGCATCGGGACCGCTGCCCCTGACCTCGCTGCAGCTCAGGTCGACCGGGTACGTGTCGGTGCGGTAAACGATCTGGCCCGCGTTATTGCAGTATGCGAGCGCGAACAGCCGCTCGTCCTCGACGGCGCGGCGAAACAGCTGCCGCACGCGCGCGCCGTTGCCCTGCTGGACGAACTCGACGAGTTGCTCCTGCATCGTATTGGCGACGAGGAGCGACCGCGTCTCGAGGTCGCTTACCCACCAGCGAAGCGTCAACGCGTCGACGAGGGGTACCAGCGCCAGCGCCAGCAGCGCCAGCACGACCGTCAGCGGCGCAATGAAGCGGAGAGCGAGTCCGACCCGGCGAAAGACTGTCCTTGAATCCATCGTTCGAAGGCGGCTTCAGCCCGGCTTGCGGGACCTCTCGTGACGCGGGTCGGTTGGTCGATGAGGCCGAGACAATTGGGCACCTTGAACGGCTCGAGAGTTTCGTCGGGGGCGTCGTGTCAAAATCGCGCGCCGAACGTGAAGAGACGCCGCCCACTCCCCGCCACGCCGGCCGGCCTTCGGGCCCGCGCGCGCCGCCTTTCGATCGACGCCGAAGGCCGCGCGAACGACGCCGCGCAGATCGTGTCGGCCAATTGCGACGACAGGCCCAACGATACCCCGATCTCGATGCTCGTCGTGCACGGCATTTCACTGCCGCCCGGCCAATTCGGCGGCGACGCCATCGAGCGGCTGTTCACAAACCGTCTCGATCCAACGGCGCATCCGTACTTCGCGACGGTCGCGACGCTCCGCGTCTCGGCGCATTTTCTCGTTCGCCGCAACGGCATGCTCGTGCAATTCGTGCCGTGCACGCGGCGTGCGTGGCACGCGGGCGAATCGACCTGGCGCGGGCGCGGCCGCTGCAACGACTTCTCGGTGGGCGTCGAGCTCGAGGGCACCGACGACGTTCGCTACACGGCGGCACAGTACGCGATGCTGGCGCGCCTCGTGCGCGCGCTTTGTGCGCGCTATCCGATCACCGACATCGTCGGCCATCGAGACATTGCCCCGGGTCGCAAGACCGATCCGGGCGATGCCTTCGACTGGCAGCGTCTGGCGCGAAAACTCGGCAGCCGCCTTCCGGGCAACTTTGCGACTCCGCGCAGGCGCAGGTTGGCCGGCTGAACGGCATCCACCGCCACTCCGGGACCCGAGGTTGCGGATCGAGGTATAATCGACTGTTTATGCGCTTTCTCGCGGATTACTTTCCGCTCCTCATCTTCTTCGTCGCCTTCAAGTGGCAGGGCATCTGGGTCGCCACCGGAGCGGCGATCGCCGCGTCCGTCGTGCAGATCGCCTGGTTCCATTGGCGAGGCAGCGTTTCTCCGGTGCACTGGCTGTCGCTTGCGATCATCGTCGTGTTCGGCGGCGCGACGCTGTGGCTTCGCGACGAGACCTTCATCAAGTGGAAGCCCACCGTGCTCTATCTCGCGTTCGGCGCGATCCTCGCTGCGGGCAAGCTCCTGTGGCGGCGCGACCTGCTCGCCGTCGTGATGAAGGAGATCGCGTTGCCCGGCCGCGTGTGGACACGGGTCACGTGGTCGTGGGTCGGCTTTTTCGCGGCGATGGCGCTTGCCAACTGGTACATCGCATTCCACCTGGCCCCGGTGATCTGCTCGCGTCAGGAGCTGACGCCGACCGACCTCCGGGCGTGCGCCAACGACGTGTGGGTCAACTTCAAGGTCTGGGGCGGCATCGGCCTGTTCTTCGCGTTCGCGCTGGTGCAGGGCCTGTTCCTGGCGCGCCACGTGACCGAGCCGACGCGGCCGTGAGAATCGCGCCGTGAACAGCGATACCAGAACCGCGCTCGAAGCGCGGCTCGCAGCACTCGCGCCGACGCTGCTCGAAATCCGCGATGACAGCGACAAGCACGTGGGTCACGCCGGCGCAGCTTCGGGTGCCGGGCACTTTTTCGTAACCATCGTGTCGGAGCACTTCCTCGGGCTGACGCGCCTCGCCCGCCATCGGGCAATCCTCGAGCGCGTCGGTGACCTCATCCCCTACCCGGTCCATGCGCTTTCCATAGACGCGCACACGCCGGACGAAATTCGTTCAGACGAAAGGATCAAGCAATGAAACGTACGCTGGTTGCCGTTGCGGTCATGACCGCGCTTTGCACGGGTGGCGCGCTCGCGCAGGCACCCGCTGCTCCTGCCAAGCCCGCGGCGAAGTCCGCCGCCCCGGCCAAGGCCGCCGCGAGCACGCCGGCGGCGGCCGAGAAGGCGCTCTACACGCAGGGTCAGTACGACCTCCTCCTCAAGGAGCGCCTCGCGCAGGGCGGCCAGGACACCCCCGAGGTGCGCAACGCGGTGAAGGAAGAGCTCAACACGCGCGAGCTTCTGGCCCGCGAAGCGAAGAAGGAAGGCCTCGACAAGAGCACCGACGTCAAGACGCAGATGGACCTCGCCGCGCAGACGGTGCTCGTGCGCGCGTACGTGACCGACTGGGTCAAGAAGAACCCGATCCCCGATGCCGACCTGCACAAGGAATACGACGCGATCAAGTCGCAGATCGGGGACAAGGAATACAACGTGCGCCACATCCTGGTGAAGACCGAGGACCAGGCGAAGGAAATCATCACCGAGCTCCAGAAGGGGGCGAAGTTCGACGAGCTCGCAAAGGCGCGCTCCGAAGACCCGGGCTCCAAGGACAAGGGCGGCGAGCTCGGCTGGAATGCGCCGGCCAACTTCGTCAAGCCGTTCGGCGATGCGATGAAGGCGACGCCGAAGGGCAAGTTCACGCCGCAGCCCGTGCAGACGCAATTCGGCTGGCACGTGATCGAGGTCGACGACGTTCGCGACGCGAAGGTGCCGAGCTTCGAGGAAGTGAAGCCGCAGCTCACGCAGCGCCTGCAGGCGCAGTGGCTCGACAAGTACTTCAAGGAGCT
>JAICKU010000051.1 GCA_025927765.1 Burkholderiales bacterium | reverse complement strand
GCCGCGAGCGACAGTACGGCGGCCAGCGCGGCCAGGGTCATGAGCGGGCGCAGCCACGCGGTCAGTCGGTGTACGGGCATGATGATGTTGTCCTAAAGATGTGCTTGTTTTGACGATGAAACGGACGCGGCAACAACGACCTAGCAGAGTTTGCTCAGATTAAAGCGGAACACCCTTCATGCCGCAAGCATTTCCGGCGGAAAGCGTATGGGCCATGACGATGGTGTTGCGCGCGCGATGCGCGCGAATCGGCGTGCGACGGTTCTTGCCGCAATGCAGCATAACGCGTAACATAGGCAGGTTTCGCCGCCTTTCGGCGAACCGATGTCGTCCGCGTCCTTCGCGGGCTGTGACAACCCGGATGAAATCGAGGTCTTGCGTGGAATCGCCGCCGTCCGCCGCCCATCCCTGGCCGCCCCGCGCGCAGGGGCTCTACGACCCTGCCCACGAGCACGACGCCTGCGGGCTCGGCTTCGTCGCGCACATCAAGGGGCGCAAGAGCCACGACATCATCACGCAGGGCCTTGCGATCCTGAAGCACCTGACGCACCGGGGCGCCACCGGTGCCGATCCGTTGCAGGGCGACGGGGCAGGCATCCTGATCCAGATGCCCGATGCCTTCTTCCGCCGCGCCTGCGGTCGCCTCGGCATCACGCTGCCGGCGGTCGGGCAGTACGGCGTCGGCATGGTGTTCCTGCCCAAGGAGCCCGCGTCGCGGATGGCCTGCGAGCAGGAGATCGAGCGGGCAATCGCGGTCGAAGGGCAGGTGCTGCTCGGCTGGCGCGACGTGCCCACGAACAACGCGGGACTGTCGCAGCGCACGAAGGACGTCGAGCCGGTGATCCGGCAGGTGTTCGTCGCGCGCGGCTCGCGCGACATGGACCAGGACGCGCTCGAGCGCAAGCTCTACGTGATCCGCAAGGCGTCGGGGCACGCGATCCAGGCGCTGAACCTGCGCCACGGCAAGGAGTTCTACGTGCCGTCGTTCTCGACGCGCACGATCGTCTACAAGGGCATGCTCCTCGCGTACCAGGTCGGCGAGTACTACCTCGACCTCACCGACCCGTCGATGGTGTCGGCGCTCGCGATGGTGCACCAGCGCTTCTCGACCAACACGTTCCCGACGTGGGACCTGGCGCATCCGTTCCGCTACATCTGTCACAACGGCGAGATCAACACGCTGCGCGGCAACTTCAACTGGATTCGCGCCCGCGAAGGCGCGATTGCGTCGAAGGTGCTCGGCGACGACCTGCACAAGGTCTTCCCGCTGATCTACGACGGCCAGTCGGACTCGGCGTCGTTCGACAACGCGCTCGAACTGCTGTTGATGGGCGGCTATTCGCTGCCGCACGCGATGATGCTGATGATCCCCGAGGCGTGGGCGGGGAATCCGCTGATGGACGACGATCGGCGCGCGTTCTACGAATACAACGCGGCCGTGATGGAGCCGTGGGACGGTCCGGCGGCGATGGCGTTCACGAACGGGCGCCAGATCGGCGCGACGCTCGACCGCAACGGGCTGCGCCCCGCGCGCTTCGTCGTGACCGACGACGACTACATCGTGATGGCCTCCGAAGTCGGCGTGCTCGACATTCCGGAAGCGAAGATCGTCAAGAAGTGGCGTTTGCAGCCGGGCAGGATGCTGCTCGTCGACCTCGACGCCGGCCGCATCGTCGACGACGACGAGTTGAAGCACACGCTCGCCACGGCCAAGCCGTATCGCGAGTGGATCGCGCGCTGCCGCCTGCGCCTCGAGGAGATGCCGGAGCCTGCGCCGAGCACGCGATCCGACGTCGCGCTGCTCGACCGCCAGCAGGTGTTCGGCTACACGCAGGAGGATCTCAAGATCCTGCTCGCGCCGATGGCTGCGAACGGCGAGGAGCCCATCGGCTCGATGGGCAACGACGCCGCGCTGCCGGTGCTCTCCGACCGGCCGAAGGTGTTCTACAACTACTTCAAGCAGCTCTTCGCGCAGGTGACGAACCCGCCGATCGACCCGATCCGAGAAGAGCTCGTGATGTCGCTCGTGTCGTTCATCGGCCCGCGGCCGAATCTGCTCGCGCTCGATCCGCGCGACGACGATGCGGAAACGGTGATCGGCGGCACGAGCGGCGTCGGCACCGCGCCCCTCGGCGAGCCGCCGATGCGCCTCGAGGTGCAGCAGCCGGTGCTGACGCCGGAGAACATGGAGAAGCTGCGCCACGTCGAGCTCTTCTCCGGCGGCGCGTTCCGCTCGATCGAGCTCGACATCTGCTATCCGGCGGCGTGGGGCGGCAACGGCATGGAGGCGGCGCTCGCCAGCCTCGCCGCGCACTCGGAAGACGCGATCCGGCAGGGCTACAACATCCTGATACTGTCCGACCGTACGGTCGCGGCCGACACGCTCCCGATTCCCGCGCTGCTCGCAACCGCCGCAGTGCACGAGCACCTGGTGAAGAAGGGATTGCGCACGTCGACCGGCCTCGTCGTCGAGACGGGTTCCGCACGCGAAGTGCATCACTTCGCGCTGCTCGCAGGCTATGGCGCGGAAGCGATCCATCCGTACCTTGCGCTCGAGACGATCGCCGAGATCGCCCCCACGTCTTCCGACGTGGACGTCAAGGATGCGCAGAAGAAGTACATCAAGGCGATCTGCAAGGGCTTGTACAAGGTGATGTCGAAGATGGGCATCTCGACGTACCAGTCCTATTGCGGCGCGCAGATCTTCGAAGCGGTCGGCCTGCTGAAGGCGTTCGTCGACAAATACTTCACCGGCACGGCGAGCACGATCGAGGGCATCGGGCTCTTCGAAGTCGCCGCGGAAACGCAACGGCTGCACGCGCTCGCATTCGGCGACGATCCGCTCCTCGCCGGCGCGCTCGACGCTGGCGGCGAGTACATGTACCGCATCCGCGGCGAAGATCACATGTGGACGCCGGACACGATCGCGAAGCTGCAGCACGCGACGCGCGCGAATTCCGCGTCGACGTACAAGGAATACGCGGCGCTCATCAACGAGCAGGGACGCAAGTTGAAGACGCTGCGCGGCCTGTTCGAATTCAGGGCCGGCGAGCGCGCACCCGTTCCGCTCGAGGAGGTCGAGCCTGCGAAGGAAATCGTCAAGCGCTTCTCGACGGGCGCGATGAGCCTCGGCTCGATCTCGACCGAAGCTCACACGACACTCGCGATCGCGATGAACCGCATCGGCGGCAAGTCGAACACCGGCGAAGGCGGCGAAGATCCGATGCGCTACCGCGCCGAGATGCGCGCAGGCCACAGCACGGTCAAGGACGGCGACACGGTCGCGTCGGTGATCGGGCGGGATGCGGTCGAGAAGGACATTGCGCTCGCCGCCGGCGACAGCCTGCGCTCGCGCATCAAGCAGGTCGCCTCCGCGCGCTTCGGCGTGACCGCGGAATACCTCGCGTCGGCCGATCAGCTGCAGATCAAGATGGCGCAGGGCGCGAAGCCCGGCGAAGGCGGGCAGCTGCCCGGGCACAAGGTGTCCGAGTACATCGCGCAGCTCCGCTATTCCGTGCCGGGCGTCGGCCTCATTTCACCGCCGCCGCACCACGACATCTATTCGATCGAGGACCTCGCGCAGCTCATCCACGATCTCAAGAACGCGAATCCGAAGGCGTCGGTGTCGGTGAAGCTCGTCTCCGAGATCGGCGTGGGCACGGTGGCGGCGGGCGTCGCCAAAGCGAAAGCCGATCATGTGACGATCGCGGGCCACGACGGGGGCACCGGCGCCTCGCCGCAATCGTCGATCAAGCACGCGGGCACGCCGTGGGAATTGGGTCTCGCGGAAACGCAGCAGACGCTGGTGCTGAATCGGCTGCGCGGGCGCATCGCCGTGCAGGTCGACGGGCAGATGAAAACGGGACGCGACGTCGCGATCGGCGCGTTGCTCGGCGCCGACGAGTTCGGCTTCGCGACGGCGCCGCTCGTCGTCGAAGGCTGCATCATGATGCGCAAGTGTCATCTCAACACGTGCCCGGTCGGCGTGGCGACACAGGATCCGGTATTGCGCCGCCGCTTCAGCGGCCAGCCCGAGCACGTCGTCAACTATTTCTTCTTCGTGGCCGAAGAGCTGCGCGAGATCATGGCGCAACTGGGCTTTCGCACGCTGTCCGAAATGGTCGGGCGCAGCGACCTGCTCGACATGAAGAAGGGCATCGAGCACTGGAAGGCGAAGGGCCTCGATTTCTCGCGCGTGTTCCATCAGCCGCCGATGCCGGACGAGGTCGCGCGCTTCCACTGTGAAGCGCAGGATCACGGGCTCGCGAAGGCGCTCGACCACGAGCTGATCGCGGCCGCCGCGCCGGCGATCGACCACCGGCAGCCGGTGCGCCTCGCGTTTCGCATTCGCAATGCCCATCGGTCGGTGGGCGCGATGCTGTCGGGTGTCGTCGCGCGCGAGCACGGGCACGACGGATTGCCCGACGACACGCTGCATGTCGCGTTCGAAGGCATCGCGGGGCAAAGCTTCGGCGCGTTTCTCGCGAAGGGCATCACGTTCGAGTTGCAGGGCGGCACGAACGATTACGTCGGCAAGGGCCTGTCCGGCGGGCGCATCGTCGTGTATCCGGATCCCGAATGCCCGGCGCGACCCGAGGAGAACATCGTCGTCGGCAACACCGTGATGTACGGCGCCATCGAAGGCGAGGCGTATTTCCGCGGCGTCGCGGGCGAGCGCTTCTGCGTGCGCAATTCGGGCGCGACCGCAGTCGTCGAAGGCACGGGCGACCACGGCTGCGAATACATGACCGGCGGCACGGTGGTCGTGCTCGGCCGCACCGGACGCAATTTCGCCGCGGGCATGAGCGGCGGCGTCGCCTACGTCTACGATCCCGACGGCACGTTCGCGTCGCGCTGCAATCCTTCGATGGTCGCGCTCGAGCGCGTGCTGACCGAAGCGGAGCAGCACGACGCCGAGCGGCAACTGGCCGCGAGCGGCAAGGGGCGGCTCATGCATGCGGGCGAAGCCGATGAAGCGATGCTGCGTCGTCTCGTGGAGCGCCATCTGCGCTTCACGGGATCGAGCGTGGCGCTGGCGATGCTCGACGACTGGGACCACGCGCGCGCGAAGTTCGTGAAGGTGTTCCCCAACGAGTACGTGCGCGCGCTTTCCGAGCTCTACGTCAAGGCGCAGCAGACGAAGCCCGCGGGCGTGCCCGAGCGGGCGAAGGCGGCGGCATGAGCGCGACCGAAATCCGGGTCAGAGATGTATTTCCCGGAAGACGCGCCGCGAACGTATTGGGTTTCCTTCCTGAAATGCATCTCTGACCCGGATTTCCATGGGCAAGATTACGGGGTTTCTCGAGTGGCAGCGGATCGCCGAAGTGGCGGACCCGGTAGGCTCGCGCGTCAAGCACTTCCGCGAATTCGTGCATCGCCTCGACGATGCCGCCGCCTCGAAGCAGGGCGGACGCTGCATGGACTGCGGCATCCCGTTCTGCCAGACCGGCTGCCCGGTCAACAACGTCATTCCGGACTGGAACGACCTCGTGTACCGCCATCAGTGGAAGGCGGCGCTCGACGTTCTCCATTCGACGAATAACTTCCCCGAGTTCACGGGTCGCGTATGCCCCGCGCCCTGCGAAGCGGCGTGCACGCTCAACATCAACAGCGATCCCGTCGGCATCAAGTCGATCGAGCACTTCATCATCGACAAGGGCTACGACGAGGGCTGGGTCCAGCCGGTGCCGCCCGCGCAGAAGACAGGGCGGCGTGTGGCGGTGGTGGGCTCGGGTCCTGCGGGCCTGGCATGCGCGCAGCAGCTTGCGCGGGCAGGACACGACGTCGTGCTCTTCGAAAAGGCCGATCGCATCGGCGGATTGCTGCGCTACGGCATCCCCGACTTCAAGATGGAGAAGCACCTGATCGACCGGCGCATGGCGCAGATGTCGATCGAGGGCGTCGAGTTCCGGCCGAACGTCGATGTCGGTCGCGACATCACGGCCGATGAACTGCTGCGGGAGTTCGATGCGGTTGCGCTGACGGGTGGCGCCGAGAAGCCGCGCGACCTGCCGGTGCCCGGCCGCGATCTCGACGGTGTGCATTTCGCGATGGACTTCCTGCCGCAGCAGAATCGTGTCGTCGCGGGCGACAGCGTCGCGCAGCAGATCACGGCAGGCGGCAAGCGCGTCGTCGTGATCGGCGGCGGCGACACGGGGTCCGACTGCGTCGGCACGTCGAACCGGCAGGGCGCGCTGTCGGTCGTGCAGTTCGAGCTTCTGCCGCAGCCGCCCGAGGTCGAGAACAAGCCCCTCGTATGGCCGTACTGGCCGATCAAGCTGCGCACGTCGTCGTCGCACGAGGAGGGCTGCGAGCGCGACTGGTCGGTCGCGACGAAGCGCTTCGAAGGCGCGAACGGCCGCGTGCAACGCCTGGTCGCGGCGCGCGTCGAATGGCAGCGCGACGGCAGCGGTGCGATGCGCATGGTGGAGGTGCCGGGCAGCGAATTCGCGATCGACGCCGATCTCGTGCTGCTCGCGATGGGCTTCACCGGCCCGTCCGACCTGCCGCTCTTCGCGCAGTTCGGCCTCGAGCGGGATGCGCGGAGCAACGTCAAGGCGAGCACCGACGATTACCGCACGAGCGTCGCGAAGCTGTTCGCGGCGGGCGACATGCGGCGCGGGCAATCGCTCGTGGTGTGGGCGATCCGCGAGGGCCGGCAATGCGCGCACGCGATCGACACCTACCTGATGGGTACGTCGTCACTGCCGCGCTAGCCAGGGTCGGATACGATTTTCCAGCGCTGACGTCCGGCCCGCCGTGTTCGAGACGGAAAATCGTGCCTGACCCTTTTTCGGCCCCGATCGCCATCCTCGACCTCGACACGTGGCAGCCGACCGTCTCGAAGGATGAGACGGCTCGCTACGCGCGCAATCTCGAAAGCGGTGGCGTCCTCGTGCTGCCGCGTCTCGGCTTCGGCCTGACCGACGACGAGCGCCGGTTTCTCGACGTCCGGTGGTCGGACGGCAAGGCGAAGAACATCAGCCTCGACGGCGATGCGATCAAGGGTGCGCAGGGAAGCGCCGGCGATCTCGCGAAGATGACCGCGATGGTCGCGCGGTTCGCGACGCAGGCGAGCGGGCTCGTCGCGCAACTCTTTCCACGTTACGCGCCCTATCTCAAGCGCGCGCGTACCAGCTATCGCCCGCATCCGGCAAGCGGCCGCAACGTGTCGTGGCGCAAGGACGATGCGCGCCTGCACGTCGACGCGTTTCCATCGCGTCCCAATCACGGCGAGCGCATCCTGCGCGTGTTCTGCAATGTGAACCCGAACGGCGAAGCGCGCGTGTGGCGCGTCGGCGAAGGGTTCGAAGCGATGGCGCAGCGGCTGCTGCCGCGCGTGCGCCGGATGCTGCCGGCCGAAGCCGGTATGCTGCATGCATTGCACGTGACGAAGTCGCGCCGCAGCGAATACGACCACCTGATGCTCGGGCTGCACGACGCCGCGAAGGCCGACGCGAGTTATCAGACGGACTCGCCGCAGCAGGAGGTCCGCTTCTTGCCGGGCACGACGTGGATCTGCTACTCCGACCAGGTGATGCACGCGGCATCGTCCGGGCAGTACATGTTCGAGCAGACGATCCACCTGCCGATCGAAGCGCTCTACGAGCCCGAGCGCTCGCCGCTCGCGGTGCTCGAGCGCGTCACCGGCCGCGTGCTCGCGCTTCGAGCATGACGGCGATCGCCAACGACACGCTGCTGCGCGCGCTGCGCCGCGAGCCCGTGCCGCACGTGCCGGTGTGGCTGATGCGCCAGGCCGGCCGCTATCTACCCGAGTACAACGCGCTCCGGGCGAAGGCGGGCAGCTTCATGGCACTCGCGACGAATCCGTCGCTCGCAACCGAAGTCACGCTGCAGCCGCTCGAGCGTTTTCCGCTCGACGCCGCGATCCTGTTCTCGGACATTCTCACGATCCCCGACGCGATGGGCCTCGGCCTGTCGTTCGCCGAGGGCGAAGGTCCGCGCTTCGCGCGCACGGTCGGCGACGAGCGTGCGGCCGCTTCGCTCGCGGTGCCCGACATGGACACGCTGCGCTACGTGTTCGACGCGGTGCGCGAGATCAAGCGCAGCCTTCGCGGCCGCGTGCCGCTGATCGGTTTCGCCGGCAGTCCGTTCACGCTCGCGTGCTACATGATCGAAGGTCGCGGCAGCAGTGATTTCGCGTCGGTGAGGCGCATGGCGTTCGCGCGTCCCGACGTGCTCGACCGTGTCGTCGCCGTCAACGCGCAGGCGGTTGCGCAGTACCTCGGCGAGCAGGCGCGGGCGGGCGCGGATGCACTGATGCTCTTCGACACGTGGGGCGGCTTGCTCGCGCCTGCTGCGTATCGCCGCTTTTCGCTCGCGCCGATACGGACCGTGCTCGCCGCACTGCCTGCCGGCGTCCCGACGATCGTGTTCACCAAGGGTGCGCACGACGCGCTCGACGAGCTCGTCGCGAGCGGCGCATCATGCATCGGCCTCGACTGGACCGCGGATCTCGCCCGCGCGCGGGAGCGCTACGGCGAGCGCGTCGCCTTCCAGGGTAATCTCGATCCGCTGTCGCTCCTGACCGACGCCGTCAGCGTCGAGCGCGCGGCCCGGGAAGTGCTTGCCGCGGCGGGTACGGCGCCGGGGTACGTGTTCAACGTCGGGCACGGCCTCGTGCCGGCCACCCCGCCGGAGAGCGTGGCGGCGTTGGTGGCGGCCGTCCATGCCGCTGCGCCGTCGTCCGCTCCCCGCGGCTGATTTGAAGCGCTTGACAAATTCGAAAAGCGGCGTCGAGGCCCCACTTATGCACACGAATCATCCATTTGTCCTACAACCCCGCCTGTGACGAAAATTGCGCGAAAGGGAAGAGCTAAGCGCCTGAAATGCGGAGTCATTTTTTCTTGCGTCGCGTGAGTGCAACAATCACGCCACGTGCGGTAGCGGCTCGAGGCGCGGGAGCGCAGGCAGTTACGCACAAATGTATCCACAGGGTGAGTGGGAAAAGTTTACCGGAGCTTTTTGTTTTTAAAAGCTTGCTCTTTTTAGTTCATGTATCGGTTTAAGTTCCCGGTAACGATCCCCGACCGCATGTCTCGGCCTTAGCCGTACGGCGACGCACCGCATGGCCGTCGCTCACATCGCCATGCCGGTCGCCGCATGGCAGGTCTTCGACTACTGGGTGCCCGAAGGGCTCGACGTCGCCGCCGGCGACGTCGTCCATGCGCGCCTCGCCAATCGGCGCTATGCCGGCGTCGTCACCGGCACGAGCGCGTCCAACGCGTCCGGCGTCGCGCTGCAGCCCGTGGAAGCGCTCGCCGGCGTGGCGCGTCTGCCGCACGAACTGCTCGCGCTCGCGTCGTTCGTGTCGCGCTACTACCAGGCGCCGCCGGGGCTCGCGTATGCACTGCTCGTGCCGCCGATCGTGCGCGTGCGCAAGCGTCGTCGGGCCGAAGCCGTCGACGCGCAGCGTGCATCGCCCGACAGCGACGCGCCGACGCTGAACGACGCGCAGGGCAACGCGCTCGCCGCGCTCGTCGCCTCCGAAGGCGCCTTCGGCGTCACGCTGTTGCACGGCATCACCGGCAGCGGCAAGACGAACGTGTATCTCGCCGCCGCCGAGCGCGCGATCGCACGCGGCGGCCAGGTGCTCGTGCTCGTGCCCGAGATCAACCTGACGCCGCAGTTCGCGCATCGCGTGTCGCGCGCGCTGCACGGCGCACGAACGGTCGCGCTGCATAGCGCACTGTCGTCGGGCGAGCGGCGCGCCAACTGGAACGCTGCGGCCGACGGAAGCGCGGACATCGTGCTCGCGACGCGGCTCGGCGTGTTCGCGCCGTTGCCGCGGCTTGCGCTGATCGTCGTCGACGAGGAGCACGACGACTCGTTCCGGCAGCAGGACGGCGTGCGCTATCACGCGCGCGATCTCGCGATCTGGCGCGCGCAGCGCCGCAACGTGCCGGTGGCGCTCGGCAGCGCAACGCCGTCGCTCGAAACCTGGGTGCAGGCGAAGCGCGCACGCTACGCGCTCGCGTCGCTGCCGGCGCGTGCTGATCCGCGCGCGCGGCTGCCTGCGATCCTCTTCGTGCCGAACCGCAGCGGCGACGTGCACGACGGCGTGTCGAACACGTTGGCGCAGGCGATCGGCGAACGCCTTGCGCGCGGCGAGCAATCGCTCGTGTTCGTCAATCGCCGCGGTTATGCGCCGTCGCTCAAATGCTCGGCGTGCAATTGGCAATCCGAATGCACGCGCTGCGCGGCGCGGCTCGTCGTGCATCGCGCACCCGCCAACCTGCGCTGCCATCATTGCGGTCATACGCGGCCGCTGCCGCGCGCGTGTCCCGAATGCGGCAACGTCGATCTGCTGCCGCAGGGCTTCGGCACGCAGCGCCTCGAAGCGTCGTTGCGCGCCGCGTTTCCCGCCGCGCGCATCGCGCGCGTCGATCGGGACACCACGCGCACGCGCGCTGCATTCGCCAACGTGCGGGATGCCGTCGAGAACCTCGACCTCGACATCCTGATCGGCACGCAGATGCTCGCGAAAGGGCACGACTTCGACCGCATGACGCTGGTGGGCGTGCTCGGCGCCGACAATGCGCTCTACAGCGCCGATTTCCGCGCGACGGAGCGCCTCGCGGCGCTGCTCGTGCAGGTGGCGGGGCGGGCCGGGCGTGCCGAACGTCCGGGCGAGGTGATCGTGCAAACCGATTTCGCCGAGCATCCGGTGTATCGCGCGCTCGCGTCGCACGACTACGCGCGCTTCGCCGACGAGCTCGTGCGCGAGCGCAGGGCGGCGGAATTGCCGCCGCAGACGCGCATCGCGCTGCTGGTCGCCGAAGCGCATGCGGAGGCCGACGTGGGACGCTTTCTCGACGCGGCGTTCGATTGCGCACGCGAGCTTGCCGACGCGCATCCGCAAGTCGAAGTGTTTCCGCCGGTACCCGCGGCGATGCCGCGGCGCCGCGGCTACGAGCGCGCCCACGTGCTCGCGCAAAGTCGTGGCCGCCCTGCGCTGCAGGCCTTTTTGCCCGCGTGGCGCGAGGCGATCGGCCGCGTGCCGTCGACCCGCGTGCGCTGGGTGCTCGACGTCGATCCGACGAGCTTCTGAACGGCGGGGTCAGAGCAAAAAGTCGTGTGCTGCCGTTATGGCCCGATGCTGCCGGCTGAGCGACTTCTTGCTCTGACCCCGTCGTGGCTCAGCCGCTCTTCGCCGGCAGCGCGTACGCGACGACCTGGTCCGACACCTGCGGCTTCAGGATCGCGTTGCCGCCGACGACGAACACCACGTACTGCCGGCCCTTGTACACGTACGTGCCGGGGTTCGCCACGGCGGGTGCGTCGACCTGCGCCTTCCACAGCACGTCTCCCGACTTCAGGTCGATCGCGCGCACGCGCGCGTCCATCGACCCGCCCGCGAAGATCACGCCGGTCTTGGTGATCAGCGGGCCGCCGATCGTGACCGAGCCCCACGAATCCGGCATGTAGAAGCCCCACTTCTGCACTTCGCCGAACGGCTTGCGCCACAGCACCTTGCCGGTATCGAGGTCGTACGCGGTCATCGTGCCGTACGGCGGCTTCCAGCACGGCATGCCCCAGCGGTTGACGAAGTTGTGCAGGTAGAAGCCGTACGGCGCGCCGTTCTGCGGGTAATAGCTCGAAGGATCGCTCTTCTTCTCCTGGTCGTACTTGTCGCGTGGCACGAGCCGATAGATCTGCGCGACGGCCGAGCTGTTCACGACGTAGACGTCGCTTTGCGGATCGACCGCGCCGCCGCCCCATTCGACGCCGCCCGCCGTCGACGGAAATGCGAGCGTGCCCTCGACGCTCGGCGGCGTGTAGCGGCCTTCGTGCCGCAGCTTCGCGAGCTTGTCGCTGCACTCGCCGAAGCTCGTCCAGTCCGCCAGCTGGAAGATGCCGGGGAATTTGTCGGGGACGGTTGGCTCGAGCGTCTCGGGCCACGGCTGCGTGGGCGATGCCACTTCGCCCGGCACGTCGGATTTCGGCACCGCGTGCTCGGGCATCGGATAGATCGGCTCGCCGGTCAGGCGATTCAGCACGAAGAAGAAACCCATCTTGCTCGACTGCACCAGCGCCGGAATGGTCTTGCCGTCCTTGTGCAGATCGACGAGCGTCGGCGCCGAATTGGTGTCGTAGTCCCAGATGTCGTGATGCACGATCTGGCGGCTCCACAGCACCTTGCCGCTGTCCGCATCGAGTGCTGTGATCGACGTCGCGTACGGCAGTTGCTCCTTGCGGTCACCGCCGTAGAAGTTCGGGCTCGGCGAACTGACCGGCAGGTACAGGATGCCGTGCTCGGGATCGATCGACATGCTCGCCCACACGTTCGACGTGCCGGTGGTCTTGTCCGCATTCTTCGGCAGCGCATCGAACGTCCACTTGAGCTTGCCCGATTGCGCGTCGACGGCGAACACCGTTCCCGGCGGCGCCGCTTCGTCCGCCCAGTCCTTGCCGGCCCAGCCGATGTACAGCGTGTCCTTGTACACGGTCGGGGGCTGCAGGATCGACAGCGGCCACTTCGCGTTCACCGTGTTCCACTGGTTGATGTCGAGCACGCCGTGATCGCCGAAGCCTTCGCACGGCTTGCCGGTGTCGGCGTCGACCGCGTAGAGCTTCGCCATCATCGTGCCGACGTAGACGATCTTCTGGCAGGCCTTGCCTGCTTCGGCATTCGCCGCCTGCCAGTACGCGACGCCGCGCGTCTTCATGTCGGGTTGCGTGGGCGCCTTCAGCACGGCGTGCGGGTCGAACGTCCACTTGACCTTCCCGCTGTCGGGCGCGATCGCGAAGATGCGATAGAACGGGGTCGACACGTACACGGTGTCGTTGACGAAGATCGGCGTCGCCGACCAGTCGGAGACGGGCACCTTGCCGTCGCCGGTCGACACGTCGCCGGTGTGCACTTCCCACGCCTTCTCCAGTTGCCCGACGTTCTGCGGCGTGATCTGCGCGGCCCGCGAGAACTTCTGGTCCATCAGGTCGCCGTTGAACGTGTACCAGCCGTGATAGCGCACGCCGGCTTCTTCGGGTGTCGCGCTCGCGGTCGCGACGTTCGTCGCCGGCGGCACCTGGTCGTCCTGCGCGTTCGTCGATCGCATGAAGCCGAGTGTGGCGAACGACAGCGCGACGGCTACGCCCGCGGCGATCATCGTCGGTGCTGGCACCGCGCGCAGCGCCGTTTCGCGCGGAATGTCGATCAGCCAGCCGATCAGCGCGAGCACGGTGGCGCCGAACACCCACCATGCTTCGAGCAGGTACGACGCGAGGCCCGTTCCCGCGATGTCGATGACGAGCAGCACGAGCAACAGCCCGTGCACCCAGCCCGGCGAGCGGCGCCACAGCACGAGCGCGAGGGAGAGGATCAGCATGACCGCCGTGCTGCAGATGACGAGCAGCACGCCGCCGCTGCCGTGAATGCCGTTGCCGGCGTAGAAATAGTCGAAGACCGCGGCGCCGAGCGCGATCAGCGCGCCGAGCGGCAACAGCCACGCGACGGGGCGTGTTCGATCGATCATGTTGTTCTCCTGTACAGCGAACGCGAGCGCGCGCACCGTGAAGGCGCGCGAGCGCCACGCGAGGTGTGACCCGGCGCTCGCGGCTCGAGTTCGCGCGAGCGCTGCAGTGCACCGTTGCCGGAGAATCTATAATTCGCAGGTTATGCCTCCCTCCGAAGTCGGCGTCGCTCCGGCCGTGGCGACCGACGCCCGGCGCGAAATCGCGCACGCGCTCGCCGCCATCCTTCGCGAACAAATGCCCGACGCTGCGGGCGCCCCGGTGCAGGTCGAGCGCCCGCGCGACGCTGCCCACGGCGATTACGCCACCAACGTCGCGCTCGCGTCGGCGAAGCTCGCGCGGCGCAACCCGCGCGAGCTCGCGACGAACATCGCGAGCGCACTGCAATCGGCGCTGCCGGCGCGGGTCGAGCGCGTCGAAGTCGCCGGGCCAGGGTTCATCAACATCCGGCTCACGCCGGCGGCGCGCCAGCGGGTCGTCCGCGAGATCCTTGCTGCGCGCGACGGCTACGGGCGCAGCAAGGCGCGAAGCGGCGAGCGGGTCCTCGTCGAATTCGTGTCCGCCAATCCAACGGGGCCGTTGCACGTGGGCCATGGACGGCAGGCGGCGCTCGGCGACGCGATCGCGAATTTGCTCGAATGGCAGGGCGCGGAGGTGACGCGCGAGTTCTACTACAACGACGCCGGCCAGCAGATCGAGAATCTGGCGGTCTCCGTGCGTGCGCGGGCCCACGAGATCCTCGGCGAGTCGGGCGCGTTTCCCGAGGACGGCTACCGCGGCGAATACATCCGCGAGCTCGCGCAGCGCTATCTCGACGACGTGGGGCACGATCTTTCCGACATCGAGGCGATCCGCCGTTTCGCCGTGGCGGAATTGCGCAAGGAGCAGGACCGCGACCTCTCTGCATTCGGCGTCCGCTTCGATCGCTTCTATCTCGAGAGCTCGCTTTATACGGATGGTCGCGTCGACGCGACCGTCGACAAGCTGGTCGCCGCCGGCGTCACGTACGAGGGCGACGGCGCGCTGTGGCTGCGCACCACCTGCTACGGCGACGACAAGGATCGCGTGATGCGCAAGTCCGACGGCGGTTACACGTACTTCGTGCCCGACGTCGCGTACCACGTGACGAAGTTCGAGCGCGGCTACGACCGCGCGATCAACATCCAGGGCTCCGATCACCACGGTACGGTCGCGCGCGTGCGCGCGGGCCTGCAGGCGCTCGACATCGGCGTGCCGAAAGGCTACCCCGACTACGTGCTGCACAAGATGGTGACCGTGATGCGCGGCGGCGAGGAAGTGAAGATCAGCAAGCGCGCCGGCAGCTACGTGACGTTGCGCGACCTGATCGACGAAGCGGGGCGCGACGCGGTGCGCTTCTTCCTGGTCTCACGCAAGGCCGATTCCGAGTTCGTGTTCGACATCGACCTCGCGCGCTCGCAATCCGAGGACAACCCGGTCTACTACGTGCAGTATGCGCACGCGCGCGTGATGTCGGTGCTGAAGCAGGCGGGTCTTACGCACGACGACGTGATCGCGCGCTTGCGCGACATCGACCTCGCACCGCTCACGAGCCCGTACGAGGCCGCGCTACTGCGCAGGCTCGCCGACTTTCCCGTCGAGCTCGAAAGCGCGGCGCGCGAGTTCGCGCCGCACCAGCTCACGTTCCATCTCAAGGATTTGGCGCAGGAATTCCACAGTTACTATAATGCCGAGCGCTTCCTGGTCGACGACGCGAAGCTCCGCGATGCGCGGCTCGCGCTGATCGTCGCCGTGGGGCAGGTGTTGCGTAACGGCCTCGCCATCCTCGGCATTCGCGCCCCCGACGAGATGTGACTCTTGTGCGCCGGCGCGCGTACGTTTTGAATGGCGCCATGCGCACTCCCCGATCCCCTTCGATGAACGCCGGCAACCCTCGCACACGTCAGATGGCGCGCACGCCGCAGCGCCACCGCGCCTTCGGCGGAACCCTGCTTGGCGTGTTCATCGGCATCGTCGTCGGCCTCGGCATGGCGGCCTCCGTCGCGTACTGGCTGATGAAGAACAACCCGGCGCTGCCGCTGCCGTCGTTCTCGCGCGACGTGCACGAGCCCGCGCGCGACGCGGCGAAGGTAGCCAGGACCGACGACAAGCCGCGCTTCGATTTCTACAAGATCCTGCCGGGTGTCGAGGAGCCGAAGGTGCAGCCGCCGGTGGCGCCCGATCGCGGCGATCGCGCCGTCGTGCAGCAGGCGAAGGATCGCGGCGCCGCCCCGAAGGCGGACGCCGTGCAGAGCGTTTCGGCGAACGTCGGAACGCCGGCGAAGCTGCCCCTCGCGGATGCGGTGAAGGGCGCGAGCGCCGAGCCCGCGAAGGCCGCGAGGCCGAACGATCGCTTCTGGCTCCAGGCGGGATCGTTCTCGACCGCCCCCGACGCCGAGAACCTGCGCGCGCGCCTTGCGCTCGCCGGTTGGGAGGCGTTGGTGCAGGAGGGCACGCTGTCCGACAAGAGCGTGCGCTACCGCGTGCGCCTCGGGCCGTACGACAACACCGATGAGCTGTCGCGGATGAAGTCGGAGCTCGCGAAGCGCGGCTTCGACGTCGCCGTGATTCACTATTGAGCGCTGCGCCGCCCGTTCCGCCGGCGCGACCACCGATCGGAACTCTGCCGCGCGCGGCAGGGCCCAAGCTCGCACCCGTCATCCGTACCCTCCTGCGGCACGTTAAGCCGCTTCCACCGCTTCCACCGCTTCCGGAGCCGTCATGACCCTGTCCGCCATCCGCGCGCTTGCGAAGAGCGCGATTGCCCTCGTCGCGTTCACGGCGTTTGCCTCCGCCGCGAGCGCCCAACTCGTCGAAGGCAAGAACTACGTCCGCCTGCCGAATCCGCAACCGGTCGAGACGGGCAAGAAAATCGAGGTGCTCGAGTTCTTCTCGTACGGGTGCCCGCACTGCGCCGCGCTCGAGCCGTACCTCGACAAGTGGCTCGAGAAGCTGCCGCCCGACGTCGCCTTCCGGCGCGTCCCCGTGATGTTCCAGCAGCGCTGGGTGGCGCTCGCCAAGATCTATTACACGCTCGACGCGCTCGGCAAGACCGACCTGTCGCCCGACGTGTTCAAGGCGATCCACGAGCTCGGCTCGCCGCTGTGGGACACGAAGGCGTTCCTCGACTGGGCGGCGAGCAAGGGACTCGATCGCAAGAAGGTCGAGGACGTGTACTCGTCGTTCGCGATCGACGGCAAGGTCAAGCGCGCGATGCAGCTCGCGCAGGAGTACCAGATCCAGGCCGTGCCCACGGTGATCGTCGACGGCAAGTTCATGACGTCGTCCGACCGCGTCGGCACGCACGCCAATCTTCCCGCGGCGATCGACGAGCTCGTCGCGAAGGCGCGCGCAGAGCGCAAGAGCTGAGGAAATTAGAGTCAGCGCGCCTACTTCGGGGTCAGAGCGACAAGTCGTTACGACTTGTCGCTCTGACCCCGAAGTAGGCGCTGACCCGTCCGGCTTCCGCGTCTTCATCACCGGCGCGTCGTCGGGCATCGGCGAAGCGCTCGCGCGTTATTACGCAGGCAACGGCGCCAGCGTCGGACTGTTCGCAAGGCGTGCGGAAGAACTGGCGCGCGTCGCACGCGCGCTCGCGCCGGTGCGCGCCGAAACGTACGTGGGTGACGTGCGCGACGCATCCGCGCTCGCGGCAGCCGGTCAGCAGTTCATCGCCGACGTCGGCGTGCCCGACGTCGTGATCGCGAACGCGGGCGTATCGACCGGCACCGTCACGGGCCACGCCGAGGACCTGGCGGCGTTCGGTCGCGTGTTCGACACCAACGTGCTCGGCATCGTCAACACCTTCGCACCGTTCGTCGAGGCGATGCGCGAGCGGCGTCGCGGCGCGCTCGTCGGCATCGCCAGCATCGCCGGCTTTCGCGGCCTGCCTGGGTCGAGTGCATACAGCGCGTCGAAGGCCGCCGCGATCGCCTATCTCGAAAGCCTGCGCGTCGAACTGCACGGCAGCGGGGTCGCGGTCGTCACGGTGTGCCCGGGCTACATCGCCACGCCGATGACCGCGGGCAATCCCTATCCGATGCCGTTCCTGATGCAGCCACACGTTGCGGCAGCGAAGATCGCCCGCGCGATCGCGCGCCGCAAGCGCTTCTACGTGCTGCCGTGGCCGATGGCGCTCGCGGGGCGCATGCTGCGCGCGCTGCCGCGCCCGCTCTACGACCGCCTGTTCGCGCACGCGCCGCGCAAGCCGCGCGGCCGTGCGTGATCCGCCTGCTCTCGCTGCGCCCTCTCCCGCGGGAGAGGGCCGGGGTGAGGGTACGCTACAGCGGAATGCGCACGCCGATCGTCACGCCGTAGTCGTTGCCGTCGCTCTTGCCCGACGTCGCGGACCCGGTAACGTAACCGGTGACCGCGCCGAAATCCATGCTCGCGCCCACGAGATACTGCGCGTAGCTGCGGTCGGGCCCGAGCACCGGCATGCTGTAGTTCCCGCCGAGCGTGACCGACGACGCCGACACGAAGCGGTCGCGGTCGTGGCTTTCGAACGACCAGCCGATGCGCGCGAACGGCCGCACGTTGGCGATCTGCCCCGCCACCTGCCAGCCGAGCGTCGAGATGAACGATTCGCGCCGCTGCTCGCCATACGCGAGTGCGGTGCTGTCGCTGCCGTTCTCGGCGAAGCCCTTGACGCGAATGTCCTGGTACGACAGCCGCACGTACGGCCCGTGCAGCATGTCGCGGTAACCGAACCAGTAGCCGCCGAGCACGCTCGCCATCGCGTGCCAGCCGTGCGTCTCGCCGCGCTCGCTGCGCCGCAACGCGCCGAGGTCGAAGTCGCGATGCACGTCGTGGAAGTCGAGGTCGCCGGCGCCGAGCGTCGCGCCGACATACCACGGGCCCATCCCATAGCCGCCGTACACGGTGCCGGTCGTCTCGCGCAGCTTGTAGCCGCCGCTGTCGGCGCCGAAATCGCCCTGGTTGTCGGCGAACGTGAACGCGCCGCCGATCAGTGCATGGTCGGTCAGCTTGTAGTCGCCGCCCGCCGCGATCGTATTCACGTCGGCGTGACCTGAGACGAAGTTGCCGCCGTAGCCGGCGCGGCTGTAGTCGTAGCTCACCCACGCTTCCCAGCGGCTGCGCGACACCGGCGTTTGGAGGGCGGAGAACATGCGGCTGTCGATCGCGCGAAACGTCGAGCGCTCGACGGCGAGCGGCGCTTCGGCGAGCACGCCGATCTTCATCGGGCCTTCGATCATCGATTCCACCGCCTGCGCGATGATCACGTGCGTGGCGCTCGTCGGATGCACGCCGTCGGCGAACAGGAACGTCCGTGCGGCATTCGGCGCGACCAGGTTCGCCGGTGTGCAGAGCAGCGACGGCGTCGTGCCGCAGGCGGGCGTGGTGACGTCGACCAGGCCGAAGGCGGCCGGATTCGCGACGGTCTCGTTGAGCAGCGCGGCGACGTTGACGCGAACGGTCGGCGTGCCGAGCTGATCGAGCGTGCCGAACAGCACGCTGTTGAAGAGTCGCGAGGCGCCGGTGAGAAGCGCGGGCTGCTCCGACGCGCGCCCGGCCGGCGTGATGCCGATGTCGGGCAGGTTGACGACGACGATGTAGCGCGCGCCTCCCGCGTGCAGCGTGGCGATCTGTTGCGCGAACGTCGTCGCGGCGACGCCGAGATTCGCCTGCGCCTGCGCGGGCGTGATCGCGCCGCTGCCGGCGAGGCCGAGCTGGAAGAAGACGTCGTTCGCGCCGCCCCATACCGAGTAGATCGCATTCGCGTCGACGGGAGCGGCGCCGGCGAGCGTCGCGATCTGCACCGCAAGCGGCGCCGCGGTCGCCGTGGGCGGATTCGCCGGCACGCCCGGCAACTCGGCAACGCGCGCGCCGCCCTGCGCGAAGTTGGTGCCGCCCTGGTTCGCGGGAATCGCGACGAAGCCGTAGCGTTGCGCGAATAGCTGCGACCATACCGGGCCGGGGTTCGTGGTGAAAAGCCCGGTGCCGGGCGGCAGCAGCGGCTTGTACGACCCGCTGTCGGTGAGGCTGTCGCCGAAGAAATAGACGTTCGAGAACTGCGCGCTCGCAGGTCCTGCAGCGAGCGCGACGGTGGCCGCGGCGGCGGCGAGCGTTGTGCGGACGAAGCGTGCCATCGGGTGCCTCTCTTGTTCGTGGGCCGCGACGATTGCAAACGCGCGACGGATCGCAGATTCTAATCGACGCCGTGAACAGTCAACGCAGCGCGCCCGGCCGCCGTTAGGGAAACGTGATCCGCCACGCCTTGTTCCTGCTTCGCCTGCTGCGCACGTGCGCATTCGCCCTTGGCGCGTTGCTCTTCGCGGCGCAATCCGCGTTCGCGCAGGACACGGACGAAACACCCGCGCGCGTCGGCCGCGTCGCCAACGTGCTCGGCACGCTCTACCACGTGCCGCCGGAGCAGCGCGACGCTTGGACGCCGATCGGGCTCAACGCTCCGGTCGCGCAGGGCGACGATCTGTGGACCGGCGACGACACGCGCGCCGAAGTCGATTACGGCGGCGGGCAGTTCCGGCTGTGGTCGCGCACGAACGTGCACGTGTCGCGTCTCGACGAACGCGCGCTCGCGCTGTTCGTCGCGTCGGGGAACCTGATCCTGCGCGTGCGTTATCTCGAGCCCGGCGACAGCGTGCGCATCGACACCGCGTCGACGCAGGTCGCGCTCGCACGCCCGGGTCTTTATCGCATCGACGTCGACGCCGATCCTCCGCAGACGACGCTGATCGTGCGCGAAGGCGAAGCCGACGTCGCGACCGCCGTGGGCGTCGACGCCGTCTATCCCGGTCAGTTCGCGGTGCTCGCCGGCACCGGCGACGTGCACGCCGACATCGCCAACGGCGGAGGTCTCGACGCCTTCGACACCTGGGGTGCTGCGCGCGACCGGGTGTACGAAGGCCGTCCGTACCAGTACGTCTCGCCCGAAATGGTCGGCTCCTACGACCTCGGCGAGTACGGCACGTGGCAGTCGTATCCCGACTACGGCCCGGTGTGGTTCCCGACCGTGGACCCCGAATGGGCCCCGTATCGCTTTGGCCACTGGACCTGGGTGCCGGACTTCGGTTATGCATGGGTCGACAGCGCGCCGTGGGGCTACGCGCCGTTCCATTACGGTCGCTGGGCGTACATCGGCGGACACTGGGGGTGGTGCCCCGGCACGTACGTACGCCGGCCCGCGTGGGCGCCGGCGCTCGTCGCGTGGTACGGCGGCAGCGGGTGGACGTACCGTGCGGCGAACGACGCGCCGCTGTTCGGCTGGGTGCCGCTCGGCTGGGGCGAGGCGTACGTCCCGGGGTGGCGCGCGTGCTCGTCGCGCTGCTACGTGCGCTACAACCGCCCTTACCACGTCGACGTGTCGCGTCGCGTTCCCGCGCCGCCGTCACGCCTCGTGAACTGGAGCGTGCCCGGTGGGACGACGACGGTACCGGCGACCACCGTCGCCACCGGGCGTCCCGTCGCGATCAACCACGTGCCGATTTCAGTCGCGAGCGCGAAGCCGCCGGCGTTGGCCGCGCCGCCGGCGATCGCGCCCATCGTCACCAGGCCCGGCACCGTTCGGCCGGGCGGGATCGTTCCGCCGCCAGCGAGTGCCCTCGCCGCGCCGCCGGGGGCGTCGTTGCCCGCGAGCGCGCCTGCGGCGCCGCCGCGCGCCAACGCTGCCACGCCGCCGCCGAGCACGGCACCGATCGTGCCGCGCATCGTCGCGCCCGCCGGGCAGGTGCCGATCACGCGCATCCCCGCACCGCGGGCGCCTTCCGCCGGCGAGCGCGCGGCGCCGCTGCGACCGATCCCGACGCCGCAGTCGCCAGAGCCGACCCTGCCGCTGCGGCCTGCGGTTCCCCCGCCCGCGGCACCGGCGCCGCTGCGCGTGCCGAACATCCCCGCACCCGTGACGCCGCTGCCCGTGCCGAGCATCCCGCAACCGATGCCCGCGCCGGTGGCGCCGCCCCGCGTCGTTCCGTTGCCGAGCGCGCCGGCGCCGAGTGTCGTTCCGGCACCGGCGCCACGCGGCCCCGTCCCGGCCGCGCCGGCGCCCGCGCCGTCAGTGCCGGCGCCGAGTGGCGTACCGCTCGCGCCGCCGCCCGTGCGCAGCGGGAGTTGATGCCCGCTTAAATGTCGGCGCGCAGCCGCGCGTAGGACCCCGGTGCCGCTTCGATCACCGGCAGCTTGCCCTTGCCGGGCACTCGGGCCGGCACCTCCGGGCCGAGGTAGGGGCCGAGCCAGGCACGCCAGTCGGTCCACCACGAGCCTTCGTGCTGCTTCGCCTTCGCGAACCACGCGTTCGCATCGGTTTCGAGCTTGTCGTTGGTCCAGTAGTTGTACTTGTTGGCGGCGGGTGGATTGATCATGCCTGCGATGTGCCCCGAGCCCGAGAGCACGAAGCGCGTCTTGCCCTTGACGAGGCCGGTGCCCGCATACGTGGTCTTCCACGGCGCGATGTGATCCTCCATGGCCGACACGAAATACGTGGGCACGTCGACCTTCGACAGATCGATCGGCACGCCGGCAAGCGTGATCCCGCCCGGCTCGCGCAGCTTGTTGCCCATGTACATGTTGCGCAGATAGAAGCTGTGCATCTTCGCGGGCATGCGCGTCGAGTCGCAGTTCCAGTGCAAGAGGTCGAACGGGAACGGGTCGCGGCCGAGCAGGTAATTGTTGATCACGAACGACCAGATGAGATCGTTCGCGCGGAGCAGGTTGAACGTGTTCGCCATCTCGCTGCCTTCGAGATAGCCGCGCTCCTGCATCTTCTTCTCGAGCGAGGCGACCTGTTCCTCGTCGATGAACACCTCGAGCTCGCCCGGCGCGGTGAAGTCGACGAGTGCCGTCATGAACGTCGCGCTCGCGACCCGCTTCTCCTTCTTCGCGGCGAGGTAGCCCAGCGTCGCTGCGAGCAGCGTGCCGCCGAGGCAGTAGCCGACGACGTTCGCGTCGCGCTCGCCCGTCGCTTCCTCGATCGCGTCGAGTGCCGCGACCGGGCCTTCGAGCAGGTAGTCCTCGAAGTCCTTGTTGGCGAGGCTCGCGTCGGGATTGACCCACGAGATCACGAACACCGTCATCCCCTCGCTCACCGCGTAGCGGATGAACGAGTTCTTCTCGCGCAGGTCCAGGATGTAGTACTTGTTGATCCACGGCGGGATGATCAAGAGCGGGCGCGCGCGTACCTTCGACGTCATCGGCTCGTACTGGATCAGCTGCATCAGGTCGTTCTGGAACACGACCTTGCCCGGTGTCGTGGCGATGTTGACGCCGAGCTCGAACGCCTTGGGATCGGTCATCGAGATGCGCAGCTGCCCGTGCCCGCGCTCGATGTCGTCGAGCAGGTTGTTGAGTCCGCGCACGAGGTTCTGGCCGCCGCTCGTGATCGTCTCGCGGAACACTTCCGGATTGGTGAGCGCGAAATTCGACGGCGCGAGTGCGTCGATGTACTGGCGGGTGAAGAAATCCACTTTCTTGCGCGCGTTCTCCGACAATCCCTCGACGCTCGCCACCTGGTCGTGCAGCCAGCGCGCCGCGATGAGGTACGACTGCTTCATGTAGTCGAACAGGAAGTTCTCGTGCCACGCGGCGTCCTTGAACCGCTTGTCGTTGGGCGCCGGCGCCGCGATCGGGATCACCTGGCCGCCCATCATGCGTAGCATCGACGTCTGCCACAGGTTCATGTAGTCGTGCCACAGGCGAAGCTGCCCTTCGGCGATGCGGGCGGGGTTCGCGAGCATGTTCGCCGCGAGCTCCATGAACGCCTTGCCGAGGCCGAGCTCGTCGGTGGCCACGGCGGCGGGCTTGCCCGCGTTGCGCGTCGCGAACTCGCCGATCAGCTTGCCGCTCTTCTCCGCGGCGGCGGCGAGCGATTCGGCGAGTTCGACGGGATCGAAGGTCGGCGGCGGTGCTTCATTGGCTTTTGCGGCGGTCGCGCGCCTGGGGGCGTCTTTGGAGGGTCCGGACATGGGTCGTTCGGTGATGTGGGGGATCAGGCGGCGAAGCGCAGCGTGCCGTCGTCGGCGACGATGCGCCGCGCGCGCTGGCTTTGCCACAGATGGTTGAGGTGCGCGATCGCTTCGCCCATGGCGAAGAAGCGCTGCTGGAGATCGAGCGGGCGCCGGAAGAGCACCGGCACGACGTCCGCGGCCGATCGTGGCTGCTTCGCCGCCGCGAGCGCCGCATGCAGTTCGTCGAGGCGCTCGGCGTGATGCGCGCGCAGCCGTGCGACCCGTGCGTGGATGCCGCGAAACGGCGCGCCGTGAGACGGCAGCACGAGGGTGTCGGGCGGCAGCGCTTCGAAAGCGGTGAGCGAGTCGAGAAAGCGCGCCACCGGGTCGGCGTCGGGCTCGGCCGGCCACACCGATACGTTCGTGCTGATCCTCGGCAGCAGCATGTCGCCCGAGACGAGCAGGGCCGAGTCCTCGCAGGCGAGCGCGGCGTGCTCCGGCGAATGCCCGTAGCCGGCGATGACGCGCCACGTCCGCTCGCCGAGCTTCACGCGGTCGCCGTGGATCAGGCGCGAGAACGCCCGTGGCGCCTGGGGAACGCCCTTGCGATACGAATTGCCGCGCGCCGCGAGCGCGTCGAGGTGCTCGGATGCGAGGCCGTGGCGCGCAAAGAGCGCACGCGTGTCCGCGGGTCCGTAGCCGGCGTGCTCGCCGAGCATTGCATGCGACGCGAGGAATTCGCTTTGCGTCATCATCACGTCGCAGCCGAAGCGTTCGGCGAGCCACGCGGCGTTGCCGACGTGATCGGGGTGGCAATGCGTCGCGACGATGTGCCGGATCGGGCGTCCGGCGAGTGCGCCCGCGAAGAGCGCTTCCCAATGCGCGCGCGTGGTCGCATCGCCGTAGCCGCAATCGACGAGCGCGACGGCGTCGCCTTCGTCGACGAGCCAGAGGTTGACGTGGTCGAGCGCGAACGGCAGCGGCATGCGCAGCCAGTGCACGCCGGGCGCGACCTCCCGCAACGTGGCGGCGGCCGGCGGCGCGTCGGCCACTTCGAGGACCGCGCGCGAGAGCGAATCGTTCATCCCCCTATGGTATCGTGCCACGCGACGCGTCCGCGCCCGCGTTCGCGTCTCGCGGGTTCTTCGCATCGGTTCGCAATGCCCGTCCCCCCACGCACCGCAGCCTCCAACGCCGCGCGCGCCACGTACTCGATTTCCGACCTGGCGCGCGAGTTCGCGCTGACCACGCGCGCGATCCGCTTCTACGAGGACTGCGGCCTGCTGGCGCCGAGCCGCGACAAGCGTACGCGTGTCTACGGCGAGCGGGAGCGCGTGCGCCTCAAGCTGATCCTGCGCGGCAAGCGTCTCGGCCTGGCGCTCGCCGAAATCGGCGAATTGCTCGACCTCTACGAAGTGAACCGCAACGAGCGCGCGCAACTGACGGCGTTCCTCGCGATGCTCGCCGAGCGGCGCGTGCGGCTCCTGCAGCAGCGCGAGGACATCGAGGCGGTGCTGGCCGAGATCGATGGCATCGAGCGCGAATGCCGGCGCAGGCTCAAGGCGGAGGCGCGGGGAGTCGCGCGCGCGGAGTCGGATTGACGTTTACGTAAACGGAAGGTTAAATCCGGGACGAGGGATTCGGGATAGAGGGGCGGCGACATGACGACCAACGTGCAAGTGGATGCGCGCGCTATCCCCGATCCGTTATCCCCTGTCCCCGCGTTGCAGCGCGTCCGCGAAAGCTTCGCCCGCCAGGGCGCGATGGCGCTGATCGGTGCGCGCATCGTCGACCTGCGCGAAGGCTACTGCGCGCTCGCGCTCACGCCCCGCCCGGAGACGTCGCAGCAGCACGGCTACGTGCACGCCGGCATCCTCGCCACGCTCGTCGATTCGGCGGGCGGCTACGCGGGCTACACGATGTTCCCCGACGAAAGCTCGGTGCTGACCGTGGAGTTCAAGCTGAACCTGCTCGCCCCGGCGCAGGGCGACGAGATCGTCGCCGAAGGCTTCGTCGTCAAATCCGGACGTACACTGACGATCACCCGCGGCGAGGTGCACGCGGTCGTGCGCGGCGAGCGGAAGCTCGTCGCGATCATGCAGCAGACGCTGATGACGATGCACGGCAAGGCGGACGCGAAGCGATGACGGACTTTCCGACACTCGATTTCGAACTCGGCGAAACGATCGGCATGCTGCGTGCGTCGGTGCGCGAGTTCGCGCGCGCCGAGATCGCGCCGCGCGCCGCGGCGATCGATCGCGACAACACGTTCCCCGACGACCTCTGGCGAAAACTGGGCGACATGGGCCTGCTCGGCATCACCGTCGAGGAGGACTATGGTGGCACGGGCCTCGGCTACCTCGCGCACGCGGTGGCGATGGAGGAGATCTCGCGCGCGTCGGCGTCGGTGGGCCTGTCGTACGGCGCGCATTCGAACCTGTGCGTGAACCAGATCCGGCGCAACGGCACCGAGGCGCAGAAGCGCCGCTACCTGCCGAAGCTGATCTCGGGCGAGCACGTGGGCGCGCTCGCGATGAGCGAGCCGGGCTCGGGTTCCGACGTCGTGTCGATGCGGCTTCGCGCCGATCGACGCGGCGATCGCTACGTGCTGAACGGGACGAAGATGTGGATCACCAACGGCCCCGACGCCGACACGCTCGTCGTCTATGCGAAAACCGATCCGCAGGCAGGCGCGCGCGGCATCACGGCCTTCATCGTCGAGAAGGGGTATCGGGGCTTCTCGACGGCGCAGAAGCTCGACAAGCTCGGCATGCGCGGATCGAACACCTGCGAGCTCGTGTTCGAGGACTGCGAACTGCCGGCGGAGAACGTGCTCGGCGAGGTGGGCCGCGGCGTCAACGTGCTGATGAGCGGGCTCGACTACGAGCGCGCGGTGCTCGCGGCGGGGCCGCTCGGCATCATGGCGGCGTGCCTCGACGTCGTGCTGCCGTACGTGCACGAGCGCAAGCAGTTCGGGCAGTCGATCGGCGAGTTCGAGCTGATGCAGGGCAAGCTCGCCGACATGTACACGACGATGAACGCGTGCCGCGCGTACGTGTACGCCGTCGCCCGCGCCTGCGATCGCGGGCAGGCGACGCGCAAGGACGCCGCCGGCGCGATCCTGTACGCCGCCGAGAAGGCGACGTGGATGGCCGGCGAGGCAATCCAGTCGCTCGGCGGCAACGGCTACATCAACGAGTTTCCGGCCGGCCGGCTTTGGCGCGATGCGAAGCTGTACGAAATCGGCGCAGGAACGTCGGAAATCCGCCGCATGCTGATCGGCCGCGAACTGTTCGAGGAGACCCGGTCATGGCCCTCGCGATGAAATCCACGTGCGAGCGCTGCAACGCGGCGTTGCCGATGCATGCGACCGACGCGTGGATCTGCAGCCACGAATGCACGTTCTGCGGCCAGTGCGCCGACGAGATGGCACGCACCTGCCCCAACTGCGGCGGCGAACTCGTCGCGCGACCGCGGCGCCTGCCGGCGGGCGGCGCGACCGAAATCCTCAATACGTGAAGAGCGATATGAAGCCATGACGAACGATCCGATTGTCATCGTGGGTGCCGCCCGCACGCCGATGGGCGGCTTCCAGGGCGACTTCGCCTCCCTCACCGCGAGCGACCTCGGCGCGGTGGCGATCGAGGCCGCAGTGCAGCGCGCGGGCATCGCCCCGAAGGACGTCGACAAGACGATCTTCGGCTGCGTGCTGCCGGCGGGACAGGGCCAGGCGCCCGCACGACAGGCGTCGCTCAAGGCGGGACTGCCGTTATCGACGGGGTGCACGACCGTCAACAAGATGTGCGGCTCGGCGATGGAGGCGATGATTCTCGCGCACGACGCGCTCGCCGCCGGCTCGGCCGACGTCGTTGTCGCCGGCGGCATGGAGAGCATGTCGAACGCCCCGTACCTGATGCCGAAGGCGCGCACCGGCTACCGGATGGGGCACCAGCAGGTGCAGGACCACATGTTCCTCGACGGCCTCGAGGACGCCTACGACAAGGGGCGCCTCATGGGGACGTTCGCCGAGGACTGCGCGCAGAGCTTTACGTTCTCGCGCGAGGCGCAGGACGAGTTCGCGCTGTCGTCGCTCGCGCGCGCACGGCGGGCGAACGAGGACGGGACGTTCGAATGGGAAATTGCGCCCGTCACGGTGAGCGGGAAGAAGGGTGACGTCGTCGTCGACCATGACGAGCAGCCGGCGAAAGCCGCGCCGGAGAAGATTCCCAACCTGAAGCCCGCGTTCCGCAAGGACGGCACGGTGACCGCGGCGAACTCGAGCTCGATCTCCGATGGCGCGGCCGCCGTCGTGATGATGCGCGCGTCGACGGCTCGCGAGCGCGGGGTGAAGCCGCTCGCGACGATCGTCGCGCACGCGACGCACGCGCAGGAGCCGGCACTGTTCACCACCGCACCCGTCGGCGCGATCGGGAAGCTCTACGCGAAGACCGGCTGGACGACGAAGGACGTCGATCTCTTCGAGATCAACGAGGCATTCGCGGTGGTGACCATGGCCGCGATGAAGGAGCACGGCATTGCGCGCGATCGCGTGAACGTGCACGGCGGCGCG
>JAICKU010000110.1 GCA_025927765.1 Burkholderiales bacterium | reverse complement strand
GGTGCTCCGCAAAGGGGCGGTTCCTCCGGAGGACGCGGCAAGAAATTCGTCGGTGAGTTCGATCTTGCCGGCAATGTCCTGGTCCTCAGTGATAGCCGACGTCGGCCGTCACCTTGCCGCGGAACACGTAGTACGACCAGCCGAGGTAGGTGAAGATGATCGGCAGCAGGAACAGCGTGCCGATCAGCAGGAACATCTGCGTCGACGGCACCGCGGCCGCGCCCCACAGCGTCACGGCGTACGGCACGACGTACGGGAACAGGCTGATGCCGAGGCCGAGATAGCACATGGCGAAGAGCGCCATCGCACCGACGAACGGCGCGTAGTCGGCGTCGCGGCGCAGCGCACGCCACGTGGCGTACGCGACGATCGCCGTCGCGATCGGGACGAGCGAGAAGTAGAAGACGTGCGGCACCGAGAACCAGCGCTGCGCGATCTGCGGATGCGTCAGCGGTGTCCAGATGCTCACCATCGCGATGAACGCGAGCACGCCGTAGAGCGCGACGAGCGCATGGTTGCGCGCCCACTGCTGCACATCGCCCTGTGTCTTCATCACGAGCCACGTGCCGCCGAGCAGCGCGTATCCGAACAGCAGGCCGACGCCGGTCGCGAGCGGAAACGGCGCGAACCAGTCGAAGCTCGTGCCCGCGAACACACGACCGCTCACGTTGAACCCCTGGACGTACATCCCGAGCACGACCCCCTGGAAGAACGTGGCGACCGTGGAGCCGCCGAAGAACGCCGCATCCCACCAATGCTGCTGGCTCGATTTCTTCAGGCGGAATTCGAACGCGACGCCGCGGAAGATGAGCCCGAGCAGCATCAGCACGATCGGGAAATAGACGGCAGGAATGATGATCGCGAACGCGAGCGGAAACGCGGCGAGCAGGGCCGTGCCGCCGAGGACGAGCCAGGTTTCGTTGCCGTCCCAGATGGGCGCCACCGTATTCATCATCAGCGTACGCCTGTCGTCGTCGTGGGTGAACGCGAAGAGAATGCCCACGCCGAGGTCGAAGCCGTCGAGCAGCACGTACATGAACACGCCGACGGCGAGGATCACGGTCCAGACGGGCACGAGATCGAGCGGTGCCATGTGAGCTCCTTTCAACCGTCGGCGTGCGCGCCGGAGAGCGGCCGCGCGGGCCGCTCGTCCGGTGTCGGCTCGCGAATGTCCACGTGCTCGGGCGGGCCGGCGCGCGCGAGACGCGCCATGTAGTAGATGCCGGCGCCGAACACGGTCAGGTACACGAGCACGTAGAGCGCGATCGACGTCAGCACGTCCGTTCCGGTGAGCGACGGCGACACCGCGTCGCGCGTGCGCATCAGGCCGTACACGACCCATGGTTGTCGCCCGACCTCGGTCACGACCCATCCCGCCAGCACCGCGACGAACCCGGCCGGCATCATCGCGATGCTGGTGTTGAGGAACGCGCGCGACGTGAACAGCCGGTCCTTGTGGCGCAGCCACAACCCCCACCACGCGACGAGCAGCATCAGGATGCCGAGCCCGACCATCGCGCGGAACGCGAAGAACACGGGCGCGACCGGCGGCCGGTCGCCGGGCGGCGCCGCCTTGAGGCCCTTCACCTCGGTGGTGAAGTCATGGGTGAGGTACAGGCTTGCGACGTCCGGAATCGCGAGTTCGGCGTGATTCGTCTCCGCGGCCTCATCCGGCAGTGCGAAGAGCACCATCGGCACGTGCGAGCGCGTCTCCCACAGGCCCTCCATCGCCGCGAGCTTGATCGGCTGGTGATCGAGCGTGTTGCCTCCGTGCAGGTCGCCCAGCACGATCTGGATCGGCACGAAAATCGAGACGAAGACGACCGTCATGCGCAGTGCGAGGCGCGCTTCCGGCGCGTGCGTCCGATGCTTCGCATGCCAGGCGCTGACGCCGAGCACGGTGAACGCCGTCGTCAGGTAGAACGCGATCACCGTGTGGAATAGGCGATAGGGAAACGATGGATTGAAGATGACGGCGAGCCAATCGACCGGAACGTAGCGGCCGTCGACGATTTCGTAACCGGTCGGCGTCTGCATCCAGCTGTTCGCCGCAAGAATCCAGAACGACGAGAACAGCGTGCCCAGCGCGACCATCACCGCAGCAAAGAAATGCGCCCACGGCGGCAGGCGCTTGCGCGCGAACAGCAGGATGCCGAGGAAGCCGGATTCGAGGAAAAACGCGACCAGGACTTCGTACGAGAACAGCGGGCCGAGCACGTTGCCGGTCGCGTCGGTGTAGCGGCTCCAGTTGGTGCCGAACTGGAACGGCATCACGATGCCCGACACGACGCCCATGCCGAACGACACGGAGAAGATGCGCGTCCAGAAGACCGACAGGCGCAGGTACGCCGGATCGCGATGCACGAGGTGGAGACCTTCGAGCAGCACGATGAACGACGCGAGGCCGACGGTGAACGCCGGCAGCAGGATGTGGAACGCGATGACGAACGCGAACTGCACGCGGGACAGCAAGACCGGATCGAGATCCATGCGTCGTGTCCTCCGATAAGTAGGGTCAGACCCTACTTGCCACCGACCGTCGCTATCGCTGCAACATCGCTTACCGCGGACCGCGCAGTGTATCGAGGATCGCCTCGCCGCTGACGGTCACGGTGACATCCGTCGTGCCGCCTTCGACATTGACCGGCGCGACCGCTGCCGCGGCCACGCCGCCCGCCTTGTACATCGGCCGCGGACCACCGAAATCGTTGGTCTGGATCGTGATGCGCCCCGGTCGCCAGGTCTGCGACCCGAACGCCTGCGCGGCGAGCTTCGCGCGCTGCTGCCAGCCCTGGATCGCCTGCTCGGTCAGCGCGTCCTCGGCCGCGCGTCGCGCGTTGCGGCTGACCGTGAAGTCGAGGTTCGACAGCACGAGACCTTCGGTACCCTGCAGTCGCGACACGAGGCCCGACAGCGCGACGAAGTCGCTGCTCTCGAGCAAGAGCGTCTGCGTGACGCGCCAGCGCATGGGCTGCTTGGGCTCGGAGATCTGATACGAGCTGTAGCCCGTGGTGCGCGCATCGACGCCGCTGACGGCCTTCGCCCGCTCGAGTGCGCGCGCCATGCGCCCGTTGACCGTGTTTGCCGCCTGCGCAGCGTCCGGGCTGTCGGCTTCGGCGCGCATCATGGCGTGCATGCGGTCGTTGGTGACCGGCTGCGTCGCCGACGCGGTGACCGTGAGGATGGGCTGCGGCGTGGGCGCTTCGATCAGCGTGGTCGTTTGCGCCGACGCGGCGAGCGCTGCGCCCGCGAGCGCGACGAACGTAACCGCACGCAACGAGGTAGGCATCACGCGCCCGTGCCCCGCGCGCGTGGCGCGACGAAGTCGGGCAGCGCGAGAATCGCGTCGCGATTCGACCACGAGAAGCAGCGCTCGGCGGCCGCCTTCCACGGCAGCCATACGTAGCGCAGGTGCTCGCGCGTGGACAACCGGATGGGCACGGGCTTGCCGACGTCGAGCGAAAAGACGTTCTCGGTGTTCACCTTCGTACCCGGCGGGTAGCGATGCCGCCACTGCGGAAAGATTTCGTACTCGCGGGCGACGTGCCAGTCGACGACGCCGCCGAACGCATCGGCTTCGATGCCGGTTTCCTCGAGGAGTTCGCGCTGCGCGGTTTCGGCGAGGTTCTCGTCCTGGTCGCGGCTGCCGGTCACCGACTGCCAGAAGCCGGGAAAATCGGCGCGCTCGAGGAGCAGCACGTGCAACTCGGCCGTGTGCACGAGCACCAGTACCGAGACCGGCTGCTTGTAGCGTTCTTCGTTGTTTTCGTCGACCATCGCCTAGCTCACGACCACCCAGAACGCCACGTGGCGGTCGCGCCAGAACGTGGCAGCCTCCGCGAAGATGTCCTCGAGCGTGCGCCACTCGTTCGGATGCGTCCTGCGATAGTGCGACGCATGCGCGAGGCGGATCGCGATGCCATGCTTGCCGAGCCAGTCGCGATCCTCGAGCACGTCGGCGAGGGCATCGAAATTGTTGCCGAAGTAATCGGGAAGCTCGAGGCCGTTGCGAAGTGCGGCGAAGAGCGTCGCGCGATCATCGGCGTGCGACAGATCGACATCGAGATACCGCAGGCCAGCTTCCCGTGCAGCCGCCACCACAGCATCGGCGTGCCCATGATAGTCGAGCACGCGTGCATCGTCGTAGCGCGCGAGGTCGGGCAGCTTCATTCGCGAATGCGCCGGAAGGTCTGGTAGTGGTCGTCCGTGTAATAGCATACTTCGGGCGACTCGCGGGGGCCGCCGCAGACGATGCGGCGCGCGCCGCGCGTGCGCTCGCCAGGCGTGCGCACCGTGTATTCGTGGTAGTAGCCGCGCGGGCGGCGCGGCAGCGAACGCTCGCGATTGCCGAACACGACGCCGTCGCGCTCGAAGCGAAAGGGGCCGCCCGCATGGATCAGCGCGAGCACTTCGCGCGCTTCGCGCGGCAGGTCGCGCACGCCGATGTCGCGCTCGCCGTTGCGCTCGCGCGCGACGACGCTCGACGCGGCGATCTCGAGGAACGCGACGGCGATCAGGAGCGCAATGCGCGCCCATGCCGTGCCGCGCAGCACGTGGGCCATGCGCGCAGTGTAGCGCGCAGCCCGAAAAGCAGGGTCAGACTCCACGTATTCGAGCGGCCATCGCGCAATGCGACCGTCCCGCCCGAATGAGATAAGTGGAGTCTACCCCTGATTTTCGCTCCACGTCTTCTGCGCGTCCGACGGACGCACGCGGATGTGCAGGTCGCGCAGCTGCTGCTCGGTGACCGCCGTCGGCGCGTCGACGAGGAGATCCTGTCCACGCTGCGTCTTCGGAAACGCGATCACGTCGCGGATCGACTCGGCGCCGGCCATCAGCGCGACGATGCGATCGAGGCCGAACGCGACGCCGCCGTGCGGCGGCGCGCCGTATTGCAATGCGTCGAGCAGGAAGCCGAACTTGCGGCGCTGATCCTCTTCGCTGATGCCGAGCGTCTCGAACACGCGCGACTGCACTTCGGGCCGGTGAATGCGCACCGAACCGCCGCCGATTTCCCAACCGTTCAGCACCACGTCGTACGCCTTTGCGAGCGCGTGGGCGCGATCGGTCGCGAACGTCTCCACGTACGCGTCCTTCGGCGAGGTGAACGGATGATGGCGCGCGACCCACGCGCCGGTTGCGTCGTCCTGCTCGAACATCGGGAAGTCGACGACCCAAAGCGGCTTCCATCCGGGCTCGACGAACCCGCGGTCGTGGCCGATGCGTGCGCGCAGCGCGCCGAGCGTGTCGTCGACGATCTTCGCGCGATCGGCGCAGAAGAAGATCACGTCACCGCTTTGCGCGCCGGTGCGCTCGAGGATCGTGCGCAGCGCGTCCTGCGACAGGAACTTGACGATCGGCGACTGCAGGCCTTCGTCGGAAGGCTTCGTCGCGTCGTTGACCTTGATGTACGCGAGGCCCTTCGCCCCGTACGTCGGCGCGAGCGCGACGTAGTCGTCGATTTCCTTGCGCGTCATCGCGCCCCCTGCCGGCACGCGCAACGCCGCGACGCGCCCGCTCGGCAGGTCGGCCGCAGCGCGAAACACCTTGAAGTCGACGCTGCGCATGACGTCGGTCAATTCGGTGAGCTTGAGCTTCACGCGGAGGTCCGGCTTGTCCGAGCCGTAGTCGCGCATCGCGTCCGCGTACGTCATGATGGGGAACGGATCGGGCAACTCGACGGAAAGCGCCTCGCGGAACATCGCGCGCACGAGCCCTTCCATCAGCGCGCGGATCTCGAGTTCGTCGAGGAACGACGTCTCGATGTCGATCTGCGTGAACTCGGGCTGGCGATCGGCGCGCATGTCCTCGTCGCGGAAGCACTTGACGATCTGGTAGTAGCGATCGAAGCCCGCGATCATCAGCATCTGCTTGAAGAGCTGCGGCGACTGCGGCAGCGCGTAGAACTGCCCGTGATGCATCCGCGACGGCACGAGGAATTCGCGCGCGCCTTCCGGCGTCGACTTGTAGAGCACCGGCGTTTCGATGTCGACGAAACCGTGCTCGTCGAGATAGCGGCGCGCCGCCATCGCCGCGCGATAGCGCAGCATCATGTTCTGCTGCATCGGCGGCCGTCGCAGATCGAGCACGCGGTGCGTGAGACGCACCGTTTCCGACAGGTTGTCCTCGTCCATCTGGAACGGCGGCGTCGCCGACGCGTTCAGGATGTCGATCGACTGCGCGAGGATCTCGATTTCGCCGCTGCGCAGGTTGGGATTGATCGTTCCCTCGGGCCGCCGGCGCACGCGGCCGGTCACGGCGATGCAGTATTCGCTGCGAACCTTCTCGGCGATCGCGAACGTTTCCGGCCGATCGGGATCGCACACGACCTGCACGAGGCCTTCGCGGTCGCGCAAGTCGATGAAGATCACGCCGCCATGATCGCGCCGCCGATGCACCCACCCCATCACGGTGACGTCCTGTCCGAGATGGCGGCGGTCGATCAAGCCGCAGTAGTCGGTGCGCTTCAAGGCATTCTCCTGCTCGATGACGAGGTACGCGCCATGCTTCGCGCGCGGCCGTTCCGCGCGCGCGTTGCCGCCTCGCTCAATGTTGGACTTCCTGCGGCGCCTTGGCGGCGAGCGGCGGTGGCGCGACGTCCTGCGTGTCGCGGACCACGGACGCGTGCAAGCGCGGCGAGACCACGCCCATCGAGATGATGTACTTCAGCGCCTCGTCGACGGTCATGTCGAGTTCGCGCACCTGCGAGCGCGGCAGCATCAGGAAGTAGCCGCCGGTCGGGTTGGGCGTCGTCGGCACGTATACGCTCACGTGCTCGCCGGCGAGCCACGGCGCGACGGCCGCGGCGGGCGCGCCGGTCTGGAACGCGATCGTCCAGCTGCCGGGGCGCGGGAACTCGACCAGCAGCGCCTTGCGAAACGCCTGTCCCTTGTCCGACAACAGCGTGTCGCTCACCTGCTTCACCGACGAATAGATCGACTTGACGAACGGAATGCGGCCGAGCACCGCTTCCCACGCGCGAATCAGCCGCTGCCCGAAGAAGTTCGCCGCCACCACGCCGGTCGCGAACAGGATCACGAACGCGACGACGACGCCGAGGCCGGGAATGTCGAAGCCGAACAGCGCGCGCGGCCGCGCGCCCTCGGGCAGCACGAGCAGGATCTGGTCGAGCGAGGTCAGCAGGAAATGCAGGACCCAGAGCGTGATGCCGAGCGGCACCCAGACCAGCAGGCCTGCGATCAGGTAGCGTTTCATCGAGCGCCCGTCAGCTGCCGCTCTTGTCCGAGCTCACCGTGGTGGTCGACTTCGTTTCGCTCGAACCGCCGTTCGACGTCGTCGTGGTGTTCGTCGTCTCCGACTTGGCGTCGCTCTTCGTCTCGCCGGACGTTTTCGCCTCCGTGCCGGCCTTGCCATCCTTCGTGGGGGACGCCTTCGCGCCGCTGTTGCGGAAGTCGGTGACGTACCAGCCCGAGCCCTTCAGCTGGAAGCCGGCGGCGGAGACCTTTTTGGAGAGCGCCGACGCCTTGCACGCCGGGCATTCGGTGAGCGGGGCGTCGGAAAGCTTCTGCAGTGCCTCGAGCTCGTGTCCGCACGAGGTGCAGCGATATTCGTAGATGGGCATTTCGGGGTTCGGCGCGTGGTGCCGCGGGAAAAGTCGCTGAAAAATAACCAGAAATTATAGCGCAGTCGCGCGTTTTGCGGCACCCTCCGCTCGCCGTCTGCGACCCCCGGGCCATCCGGTTTGCCTTATGCTTCGGCGAATCCGGAACGAAGACCACGCGCTCGATGGGCGAATACTGGTTGTGGTGGGTCGTTGCGATCGTGCTCGCCGGCGCCGAGCTGCTGACGGGGACGTTCTATCTGCTGGCGCTGGCGGTCGCGTTCGCGATCGGCGGCGTTGCGGCATTCTTCGGCGTGTCGATCGGTCTGCAGTGGCTCTTCGCCGGCATCCTCGCGATGATCGGCACCGCGCTCGCGCATCGCTGGCGAGTGCGTCGTGGCGAACCGGCGCCGCAGCCCGACCTCGACGTCGGGGGACGCGTGCACGTCGAAACGTGGCGCGACGACGGCACGGCGCGCGTGCTGTACCGCGGCACGCACTGGGACGCCGTGCTCGCGTCGACGGCGACGCCGCGGCGCAAGACGATGTACATTGTCGCAACGAGGGGGTCGACGCTCGTGCTGGGCGACGAGCAGCCCGCCTAGGATGCCGACTTGACGCGGCAGCAAGTCCGCGACCAGGGGAGGAGAGCATGGCAGGCTTTTCGATCGTCGCGTTCGCGATCTTCGTCGTCGTACTGATCGCGATCGTCAAGGCGATTCGCGTGGTGCCGCAGCAGCACGCATGGGTCGTCGAG
>JAICKU010000111.1 GCA_025927765.1 Burkholderiales bacterium | reverse complement strand
GGCGGCCGAGCATCTCACCGAGACGCCGCTGTCCGAGGATCAGAAGCTCGGCGGCGAAGCGGACGGGCGCGTGCGCCTGCGCGCGACCGTCGCCGACACGCCGCAGCTGCGCTGGTGGCTGCTGGGGTTCGCGGATGCGGTGGAAGTGGTCGGGCCGACCGCACTGCGCGAGTGGTTTGCGCAGACGACGGCAAGGATGGCGAAGAGCTACCCGTCGCGCAACGCGGGCGCGCGAAACATGCAGGAACTCGCAGCGACCTGATTCGTCGCTGGAGTTCCGCGCGCCCGGGCGATCGTCGGGTCGAAAGAAAGGAAACGCGAGGCGATCGGCATGTGCAATCGAACGGTGCGAGCAGCGACGGGACTGTTGCTGTCCGCGGCGCTCGCGTTTGCGCCACCGGCCGATGCCCGCGGCGGCGGACATGGCAGCGGACATTCGAGCGGCCACGGAAGTCACGCGTCGAGCCATGCCGGCGGCGTCGGCTCGCATAGATCGAACGGATCGCATGGCGGTTCGTCGCACCATGCGTCGTCCGCACGTTCGAGCCGCGCGTACCCGGGCGTCAAGCGCGACAGCCACGGGCGCATCGCGCGCGATCCGCATGCGAAGGAAGCGTTTCGCAGGACGCATCCGTGTCCGTCGACGGGCAAAACGTATGGCGCGTGTCCCGGCTGGGTCGTCGATCACGTCCGCGCGCTGAAGCATGGCGGCGCCGACGACGTGTCCAACATGCAGTGGCAGACGCGCGCGGCGGCGAAGGCGAAGGATCGGTGGGAGTGAGAGTTCCCTACGTTGATACCTGACCGTTCGCTTCACCTGCCGGCCGTGGCGACGTCATCCGAATCCTCGCACGCGGGATACTGGCAGAAGGGCAAGCAAATCTATGGCCGCGAAAATCAAGTACACCGATGAGCCGCCCGGACAAGCGCCGGCACCATCATCGCCGCGGTCCCACGCAGATTGAAATCCGCGATCGCATCGAGATCCGTCGCGTTCGGATTGATCTGAATCACCTTCGCGCCCGCGCGATGCGCGTCGACGGGAATCTGCGCCGTGGGAAACACGAGACTCGACGTACCGATCGAGACCAGAACGTCGCACGATCGCGCCGCGTCGAACGCCTGCTGCAACACACCTTCGGGCAGCATCTCGCCGAACCACACCACGCCGGGTCGCACGGGGCCGCCGCAAGAATCACAGCGTGGCGGCGCAATGCGCCGTCCGCCGTCGGGCTCGTCGGGGACATCGGACGGGAGCGACGCCGGACGACCGCAGTCGAAGCATCGCGGCGCGAACAGCGAGCCGTGCAGATGCAGGGCGCGTTCGCTACCCGCACGCTCGTGCAGGTCGTCGACGTTCTGCGTGACGAGCGTGAGCTTCGGTACCCTGGACGCAAGCGCGGCGATGGCGCGATGTGCTGCGTTCGGCAATGCGCGCATCACGCTCATGCGCCGCCACTCGTACCAGCCCCAGACGAGCCCGGGATCGGCGGCGAAGCCCTCGGCCGACGCGAGTTCCGCGACGTCGAAGCGCTCCCATAGTCCCGTCAGTGCGTCGCGGAACGTCGCAATTCCGCTTTCCGCAGACACGCCGGCACCGGTGAAGACGACGACGTGCCGCGCCCGGCGAACCATCGCTACGACCGCCTGCAGAAGTTCGTCGTCGTCGTTCATGCATGTGCCAGCGGAGCGTGCGTCGCGACATTATCGCTCTGCCGTCGCCGTCCTCTCGCGCCCCGCCGCTTCGCGTCGGCTCGGCACCAGCATGCCGACCTGCGTCCGATACCGTCGATACTGCTCGCCGAACTGTGCGATCAGGTCGCGCTCCTCGAACCAGATGCCGATCAGGATGTAACCGGTCGTCGCGATCGCGAACAGCAGGTGCCCCGCGGTCATCACCGGCGCCGACCAGAACGCCAGCAGGAAGCCGAGGTAGATCGGGTGGCGAACGTACCGGTAGATGCCGGGCGTGCGGAATTCGGGCGGCGGCAGCGTCCGGCCGGTGAGGCGCGCGTACACCTGACGCAAGCCGAAGAGCTCGAAATGATTGATGAGAAACGTGCTGAGGAGCAGGATGCCCCAGCCGAGCCAGAAAACCGCCCACAGCACCGTCGACGCAGCCGCGCCTTCCACGCGCCACACGACAGGCTCGGGAATCGGCCGCCACTGCCACAGCAACAAGCCGAGCACCAGGCTCGCCGCGAGCACGTAAGTGCTGCGCTCGGCCGAATGCGGCACGATGCGCGTCCACCACTGCTTGAACGAGCGCCGCGCCATCACGCTGTGCTGCACGGCGAACAGGCCGAGCAGCAGAACGTCGACGACGAACGCTTCGCCGGCGCCCGCCGGCGCCCCGAGGTCGATCGACTTCGGCACGCCCAGATTGCCGACGAATGCGATCGAATAAACGAGTGCCGTCAGGCAGCACCCATACGCCACCAACCCATACACGAACGCTGAAATCGCTCCCATTTCGCCTCTCCTGTATGCACGGCCGCGGCACAGCGCCGCGACGAATGTCAGCGTAAGCGGCCCGCGTATCGTCGCCATTTCGCCGACCCGCCGTTTTGTTTCGATCGTATCGGCGAATTATCGAATCGCGGCCCGTGACGCGATCGTCGCCGTGGTTGTTGACACCCGTCGCGTTTGCGCGCACGGTGATCGTCCGGCAACTGCGAAAGGAGGTGGTCCATGAAGAGAATCGTGACTTGCGCAACGCTCGCCGTCTTCGCCCTCGCGCCCGCCCTCGCGGCGGCCGACTGCGGCGCCGACCACGACAAGGCCTCGATGGCGTCTTCGCAACCTGCCCCAAAGGCCCAGGTGGCGCAAACCAACGCGGGCAAGTCGACGCAGAGCGTCGCGAAGGTATCCGGGAACAAGCAGGCCGTCGTCAAGAAATCGACGCAGGCGTCGAAGAAGCAGGACTCGACGGTGGTGGCGAAGAACAACTGAGCGGCCTTTTCCAGTTCGACATTCCAGGGCCCGCTTTGCGCGGGCCTTTTTTAGCCAGTTGCCGGCGTGCCGAGGCCGTGAGGATGCGCAGATGAAGCAGGATGGGCCGCTCGTCGTCGACGTCGTGTCGGACATCGTGTGTCCGTGGTGCTTCATCGGCAAGCGCAAGCTCGAGGGCGCGCTCGCCAAGTTCGCACGATCGGACCCTGGCGTCGAGGTCGCCGTGCGTTGGCATCCGTTCGAGCTCAATCCGGATCTGCCCCGCGACGGCATGCAGCGCGCGCAATACGTCGCGCGCAAGTTCGGCGAACCGGCGCGCGCGAGCGAGATCTACGGGCGTGTCGCCCGCGCAGGAGAGGCGGTCGGCATCGCGTTCGCGTTCGAGCGCATCGTCACGCAGCCGAACACGTTCGACGGCCACCGGCTCGTTGCGTGGGCGCAAGCGCAGCGGGATGCAAACGATCTCGTCGAGCGGCTGTTCAGCGCGTTCTTCGTCGAGGGGCGGCCGATCGGCGAGATCGACGAACTGGCGCGTCTCGCGGCAGAGTGCGGCTGGCCCGAAGCGGCGGCGCGCACGATGCTCGCCTCCGACGCGCTGCGCGACGCAGTCGCGGCCGAGACCCGCGAAGCGGCGGCCGTCGGCATCCAGGGCGTGCCGTGCTTCATCTTCAATGGCCGGATCGCGGTTTCCGGCGCACAGGATCCACAGATGCTGCTCCAGGCGATCGCTGCGGCGCGTCGCGACGACGGCGTCGTGCCCGGCGCCGGCAGATCGGGCCGCGGATGACGGCGGACAACTAAGCCACTTCCCGCTCCATCTCCACCTCCGCCTGCAGACTTTCGACGTCGCGATAGATCGACGCCACCGCGAGCACGCGTCCATTCTTCACATACCGCACCGCGCAGTCGCGCTTCGCGATGTCGCCGTCGACGGCGATGTCGTCCCAGCTCTCGGCGTGCCCCACGTAGTTGATCGGCACGTCGTAATGCTGGCTCCAGAAGAACGGCACGGCGTCGAAGCGTTGTCGTGCGCCCAGCATGTTCAGCGCCGCGATCTGCCCCTGGCGCTCGGCGACGACCCAATGCTCGACGCGAATCGCCGCGCCGCTGTGAGGATCGGGCCAGCGCGCGATGTCGCCCGCCGCGTAGACGTTCGGCGCGCTCGCCTGCAGGTATTCGTCGACGCGCACACCGCGATCGATCGCGAGTCCCGCCGCCTGCGCGAGCTGTAACCGCGGCCGCACGCCAACCCCGACGACGACGAGGCCCGCGTCGAGCGTCGATCCGTTCGCGAGCGTCACGCGTTCGCGCTCGATCGCAGTCGCGGTCTGCTCGAGGTGGAAGATCACGCCATGTTCCTCGTGGAGCGCGCGGATGAAATCGCCGAATGCGGCGCCCAGCACGCGTTCCATCGGGCGCTTGTCGGGCGCGACGACGTGCACCTCCACGCCGCGCGTGCGAAGCGACGCAGCGACTTCGAGGCCGATGAAGCTCGCGCCCATTACGACCGCGCGCTTAGCGCTCGTCGCCTGCGCGATGATCGCGCGACTGTCGGCCAGCGTGCGCAGCGTGTGCACGTGCGGCAGGTCCATGCCGGGCAGCGGGAGGCGCACGGGCTCGGCGCCGGTCGCGAGCAGCAAACGGTCGTACGCGATGGTGTTGCCGTCGCTCAAGGCCACGTTGCCCGCAGCCAGGTCGAGCGCTTTCACCGAGGTGTTCAGCCGCAGGTCGATGTCCTGCTCGGCGTACCAGTTCTCGTCGCGCAGCGGCACCCACTCCTCCGGCGCCGTACCGGCGAGGTAGTCCTTCGACAGATTGGGACGATCGACGGGCGGTGCTGCGTCGTCGCTCAGCATGACGATGCTGCCGTCGTAGCGCTCGCGCCGCAGCATCTCGGCCGCGGCGAATCCGGCCGCCCCGCCGCCGACGATCACGATCTTCCCCGGCGCGTCGCGCGCCGGCGTCACGCGCCTGCGCGGCTCGCGCTCGACCTTCTCCTTGACGTACACCTTGCCATCGCGCACTTCGGTCGCCCAGCAGGCCACCGGCGCGATCGCGGGCGCGTGCAACGCCTCGCCGGTGCGCAGGCTGAAGCAGGCGTGGTGCCACGGACAGCGCACGGTGTCGTCGACGAGCAGTCCTTCGGCGAGCGGCCCGTTGTAGTGCGTGCAGGTGGCGCCGATGGCGAAGAAGTCGCCGCCGCGGCGCGCGAGCAGCACCGCGTCGTCGCCGACGTGACCGCCGATCATCTGTCCGTCGGCGAGCGTGTCGATGGCCACACCCTGCGTCAGGTCGGCCCCGCCGGGTCCGGATTGAGACTCGCTCATGTCGATCCTCCTTGGCGCCGACCGAGGTTTGCGCGGCGGCTACGAAATCAGATGCTACGCCGCGCGGATTCGCTCCCGCGGCAGGTCGACGCTCTCGCGCTGGGTGCCGGCAGTGCAGCCACGCGTTATGCTGGAACATCCGACTCCAGGAGGTGGGCCATGAGCGCGATCGACCAACGTGTCGTCAACATCGACGGCCTGAAGCTCGAGCACTTCGAGAAGGGCGACAAGTTTGCGTGCGATTTCGCGCGCATCGGCCCGCTGCTCGGCGCGAAGGACCTCGGCTATTCGTACGATGTCGTGCAGCCGGGCAAGCGGTCGTGCCCGTACCACAGCCATCGCGGCGAGGAGGAGATGTTCTTCATCGTGCGCGGCACGGCCACGCTGCGCTACGGCGACGAGACGCGCAGGATCCGCGCGGGCGACGTGATCTGCTGCCCGACCGGCGGTCCCGAGACGGCGCACCAGATCATCAACGACTCGGACGCGGAGCTCGCCTATCTGTCGATCAGCACGATGATGCCGGCGGAAATCTGCGAATACCCGGACTCGGACAAGGTGGGCGCATTCGCGAAAGGCGGCGTGCGCCACATGACGCGCCGCGAGCATCACCTCGACTATTGGACCGACGAGGTCTGACTCGGCAGAAGCGCCAGGTGATGAAAGCTTCACCCACCGGGAAGCAGCGGTTTCGGCACGTTGCCGCGGCGGCGAGAAAGGTCGAGTTCCAGGGCCGGCACACGCTGCCACCCTACTCCCGTGCGGCAAGGACGTCGCTTCCGGCCCGCACGCATTTCCCGTTCTGTCCGTACCACGGGCACGCGTTCGACGCGACCGCAGCGGATGACCGTGAGCACGACGGTTCGCGCGATGCGCGTCGCGTCGAGCAGCCGGATCAGGTCATCGGCGCCCGCGACCGGGTGATCGTCGATCGCGACGATGATGTCGGCGCGCTGATCGTGCAGAACGGTGCCCTCGACGCACACGCGCGCGTCAACTCGACTTCGGTCTACACCGCTGCGATGGGGACGGCATGAGGCGGCTTCGCCTCGCGTACGAGAACCGGCGCTTCATGGCAAGCGACGAAGCGCGGCCGCTTCGCATCCTCGCCGAGTACCTCGAGCCGCTCGAGCGCTTTCGCGAGTACGGTATTCGCGACACGATCGTCTTCTTCGGCTCCGCGCGCATCGCGCAGGAGGGGCCGCTCGGCCGCTACTACGACGACGCGCGCGAGCTCGCGCGGCTCGTCACGGTGTGGTCGAAGGGATTGCCCTCGCACGCGCACAAGTACGTCGTCTGCACCGGCGGTGGCGGCGGCATCATGGAGGCGGCGAACCGCGGCGCGTCCGACGCGGGCGGACGCACGATCGGCCTCAACATCGCGCTGCCGCACGAGCAGCGCCCCAATCGGTACATCACGCGCGAGCTCGCGCTCGAGTTCCACTACTTTTTTATGCGCAAGCTGTGGTTCGCGCATCTTGCCGCGGCGCTCGTCGTGTTCCCCGGCGGCTTCGGCACGCTCGACGAGATGATGGAGATGCTGACGCTCATGCAGACGCGCAAGCTCGAGCGGCACGTGCCGGTGCTGATCTACGGCACCGAGTTCTGGAACGAGGTCATCGACTTCGACGCGCTCGTGCGGCACGGCATGATCGCGCGGGAAGACCTCGAGCTCTTTTATTTCGCGGACACGCCGCAGGCGGCGCTCGAGATCCTGACCACCGAAATGACATCGCCGCCGGAACCCAAGACGCCGGCGTTCACGCCCTCCGCAACGCCGTCGGCCGATCGTCACGATGCCTGAAAACTCCGACGCGCTGGTGCTCTTCGGGGTCACGGGCGATCTCGCGTTCAAGCAGATCTTTCCCGCGCTGCAGGGGCTCGTGCGGCATTCGAACTTCGACCTGCCCATCATCGGCGTGGCGCGCTCGGGCTGGAGCGTCGAGCGGCTGCGCGAGCGCGCGCGAGAGAGCCTGACGGCGCACGGGGGCGTCGACGAGCACGCGTTCGCGCGGATTTCGTCGCTGCTGCGGTACGTCGACGGCGATTACGCCGACCGGGCGACGTACCGCCGGCTCAAGGTCGCACTCGGCGATGCAACGCGGCCGCTCCATTATCTCGCCATCCCGCCGAGCATGTTCGGTCGCGTGATCGAAGGACTCGCCGTCTGCGGTTGCACCGAGAGTGCGCGCGTGGTGATCGAAAAGCCTTTCGGACGCGACCTGGTGTCGGCGCATGCGCTCAACGATTTGCTGCACAAATCGTTTCCCGAGTCGGCGATCTTTCGCATCGACCATTACCTCGGCAAGGAGCCGGTTGCGAATCTGCTGTACTTCCGCTTCGCGAACTCGTTCGCCGAGCCGCTGTGGAATCGCAACCACATCGCGAGCGTGCAGATCACGATGGCCGAGGCGTTCGGTGTGCAGGGACGCGGCCGCTTCTACGAAGAGGTGGGCGCGATCCGCGACGTCGTGCAGAACCATCTGCTCCAGGTGACGGGGCTGCTGGCGATGGAAGCGCCGATCGAGCGCAATCCCGATGCGACACGCGACGAGCGGCAGCGCGTGTTTCGCGCGATGCGTCCGCTGGCGCCGGAGGACGTCGTGCGCGGGCAGTTTCGCGGCTATCGCGACGAACCGGGCGTCGCACCCGATTCGGAGGTCGAGACGTTCGTCGCGCTGCGGTCGTTCATCGATACGTGGCGCTGGGAAGGCGTGCCGTTCTACATCCGAGCGGGCAAGGCGTTGCCGGTAACGGCGACCGAAGTGACGGTGACGCTGAAGCGTCCCCCGCTCGCGGTGTTCGACTCGATCGCACCGGGGCGCGCGAACCATTTCCGGTTTCGCCTGAGTCCGGACGTGTTCATCTCGGCGAGCGCGCGCGTGAAGGCGGCCGGCGAGAAGATGGTGGGCGAGGACGTCGAGTTGATCGCGCGCCGCCAGCCGGGCGAGCGCACGACGCCGTACGAGCGGCTGCTCGGCGATGCGATCGAGGG
>JAICKU010000030.1 GCA_025927765.1 Burkholderiales bacterium | reverse complement strand
TTGACGAGCGCCGCGTGGTCGCCGTTCAACGCAAGCAGCACGGCGCCGGGCGCGTGGCCGACGAGCGAGCGTCGCAGGCTCGTCAACGCTTCGGGTGAGGTGTCGAAGCGAAACGCCGCGGGCGGACGGCCGCCGTCGCGCAACCATTCACTCGCAAACGACGTCGCCAATCGCTTCATCAGCGGGGAATCGCCTTCGACGACGTCGATCGATGCAGCACCCGCCGCATGCGCGCGATCGGCGAGCATGCGGCCGTCGCTCTCTACGCTGAGCGGGAACGTATAGATCGCCGGCGGCAGCGGCGTCGCGTCGTCGAGCTGATTGAGCGCGAGCGTCCACGGCAACGCGGCCTGGTTTTGCGCGAGCGTGCGCAGATCGTCGCGCACGAGCGGTCCCACGGCGACGCGCACCCCCTTTGCGCGCGCGATGTCGAATGCGGCCACGACGCCGTTGCGATCGTGCGGGATCACGATGACGTTGCCGCTCTTGCCGGCAGCGCCCGCGGCTTCGAGGAAGCCGTCGCGCACCGCGCTCGCCGCGCGCTCGAACGCGGGCTCGTCGAGCGGCAGCACGAGCGCGATCAGGTCGCTCGTGGGTGGCGCGGGAAGCTGTTCGGAGGGGACGGGCATCTCGCCGGGCGGCGTGCCTTCCGGTACCGCTTCCGCGCCTTCGGGCGTCAGCGGCGGCGGCGCGAGCGGCGAGGTCTGCGCTTCCGGCGGTGGCATTTCCATCGGTGCAACGACGATCGGCGCGGGCGGCGCCGTGCGCACGCGTGTTGCCGGGCGCGTCGACGCGCATGACAATGCACCCGCCGCGAACAACAGCGCCGCCGCGATGCCGAGGATGCGTCGTGCGAGCGGGCGTGACATCAGGGGATGGGGGACGCTCATGACGCAATGGAGTGGAACGGTGCCGGGCGCGCGGGGGGACGCGGCATTCCGCGCCGAAGGCGGCTCATTATATGTGGTGGCCACCCCCATCGGTAACCTCCGCGACGTCACGCTGCGCGCGCTCGACATTCTCGCGTCGGCGGACATCGTGGCCGCGGAGGACACGCGCGTCGCCGCGACGCTGCTCGCGCGCTACGGCGTGTCAGCGCGGCCGCGCGCACTGCATGCGCACAACGAAGCGCGCGAGTCGCCGCGGCTTGTCGCGTCGCTGGTCGAAGGGCGCAGCGTCGCGCTCGTCACCGACGCCGGCACGCCGGGCATCAGCGATCCGGGCGCGCGCCTCGTGCGCGCGGCACGCGCTGCGGGATGCCGCGTCGTGCCGATCCCCGGCGCCAGCGCGCTCGCCGCCGCCGTCTCCGCCGCGGGCCTCGTCGCCGAGCGCTTCGCCTTCATCGGCTTTCTGCCGACGAGCGCTAAGGCGCGTCGCGAACTGCTCGCCGACTGTACGTCGTGGCCAATCGCGCTCGTGTTCTACGAGGCACCGCATCGCATGCAGGCGACGCTGGCGGAGCTCGCGACCGCTCTCGATGGCGTGCGCACGCTCATCGTGGCGCGCGAGCTCACGAAGACGTTCGAGACGATCGCGTCGATGCCGCTCGCCGATGCGCCGCAGTGGATGGCGGGGGAACCGAATCGCAGCCGCGGCGAATTCGTGCTGATCGTCGACGCAGCGGCGCCGGCCGAGATCTCGACGACGGTCTCGCCTGACAGTGAACGGCTGCTCGCGCGACTGTTGCGCGAGTTGCCTCCGGCGCGCGCGGCGCGCGTGACCGCCGACGTCACCGGCGTTGCGCGCGATGCGTTGTACGCGCGTGCGCTCGAGCTGCGCGATGGCGGTCAAAAGTAGCGTCGGACCGGGTTCGGCTATACGCCGAGATGCCGCGCGAGCGTGGCCGACTGCTGCGCGAGTGACGCCGACCAGCCTTCCACCACGACGACCCCCTTTTCCATCACGAGCGCGCGATCGGTGTTCGCGAGCACCAGCCGATAGTTGCGATCGACGATCAGCGACGCGATCCCGGTTTGCCGGATCTCGCCGACGATGCGCCAGATCTCCCGCACGATCTGCGGTGCAAGGCCTTCGGTGGCTTCGTCGAGGATCAGCAGCTCGGGGTTGGTCATCAGCGCGCGGCCGATCGCGAGCATCTGCTGCTCGCCGCCCGACAATTGCTGGCCGTAGCTGCCGGCGCGCTCTCGCAAGCGCGGAAACGTTTCGAGAATGCGCTCGTACGTCCAGCCCGTGGTCTCGGTGCGTGGCGGCCGTGCTGCGAAGCAGAGGTTCTCGCGCACGGTGAGCGTCGGAAAGATGCCGCGCCCTTCGGGCACGTAGGCGACGCCGATGCGTGCAATGCGGTGCGGCGGCTCGCGCGTGCAGTCGCGGCCATGCAGCAGCAGCCGGCCGGCACTCGCGCGATTGAAACCCATCAGCGTGCGGATCAGCGTGGTCTTGCCCATGCCGTTGCGGCCGAGGAGGCCAATCGATTCGCCGCCGTTGATCGACAGCGACACGCCGCGCAGTACGTGGCTCTCGCCGTAATGCACGTGCAGGTCCTGCGCCTCGATCAGCGCGCCGATCGGCGTCGAGCGACGGCGGCGTTCCACCGCGTGACGCGCGTCCACTAGGCCGTCCCCACCGCTTCGGATTCGCCGAGGTACGCCGCCTGCACGTCGGCATTCACGCGAATCGCATCCGGATCGCCCGACGCGATCACGCCGCCGTTGACCATCACCGTGATGTGATCGGCGATGCGGAACACGGCGTCCATGTCGTGCTCGACGAGCAGGATCGCGTGCGCGGGCTTCAGCGTCGAAAGCAGCAGCAGCATGCGCTCCGTTTCCTCGGGCCCCATGCCGGCAAGCGGCTCGTCGAGCAGCAGCACGTGCGGACCGGTGGCGAGGCACATCGCGATCTCGAGCTGCCGCTTCTGCCCGTGCGACAGCGTGCCTGCGAGGCGTTGCGTCTGGCCTGCGAGCCCGGCCTGCTCGATCGCGCGTTCCGCGCGGTGCGAGCTTTCGTGGCAATGCGCCGCCCGCGTCCACCAGTCGAACGGATATTGGCTCTTCGCCTGTGCGGCGAGCCGGCAGTTCTCGAACACGCTCGCCCGCGGGAAGATCGTCGTGCGCTGGTACGTGCGGCCGAGGCCGGCGCGCGCGCGCCGCGGCTGTGGCCAGCGCGTGACGTCGCGGCCGTTCAACTGCACGCGGCCCTGCGTCGGCGCGAGTTCGCCCGCCAGCATGTTGACGAGCGTCGACTTGCCTGCGCCATTCGTGCCGATCACCGCGTGCACTTCGTTGCGCACGAGCGTGATCGAGACGCGATCGACGGCGACGAGGCCGCCGAAGCGGCGCGTCACGTCCAGCGCGCGAAGCAGCACGTCACCCGGCATGCGGAACCGGCGTACGCATGCGCCGCAGCCGGGCGGGCATCGCGACGACGCCGTTCGGCATCAGCGCGACGCACGCGATGATCGTGAGCCCGAGCGGCAGCTGCCAGTGGCGCGCGAAGCCGCCGAACAGCGCCTCGGACTGGAACAGCTCCTTCAGCAGCACGAACAGGAACGCGCCGACGACCGCGCCGCGAAGCGACCCTATGCCGCCGAGGATCACCATCAGCAGCACGGCACCCGATTGATGCCACGCGAGCATCTCCGGATTGACGAAACCGTCCTTCACTGCCTGCAGGAAGCCGGCGACGCCGGCGAGGGTGCCGGCGAGCACGAACGCCGCGAGCTTGTACGGATAGGTCGAGTAGCCCGCGGCGCGCATGCGCTGCTCGTTCGCGCGAATGCCGGCGAGCGCGTGGCCGAAGCGCGAGCGCTTGACGAGCGCGAGCAGCATGTACACGGCCACGAGCGCGCAAAGTGTCGCGTAGTAGAACGTGTGCGCGCTGGCGAGGTCGAGCAGCGTGAAGTTGCCGATCGCGAGCACCGGCTTCACGTACAGGTAGATGCCGTCGCTGCCGCCGGCGAGCTTCGTATCGTGGAACACGTAGTACGCCATCTGCGCGAACGCGAGCGTGACCATGATGAAGTACACGCCGCGCGTGCGCAGCGAAAACGCGCCGATCACGGCAGCGGCGAGCGCGGTGGCCGCGAGCACGGCGGGCAGCAGCCACGCGAGCGACGGCGCGTCGGCCTGTGGCGACAGCAATGCCGTTGCGTACGCAGCGATGCCGAAGAACGCGGCGTGCCCGAACGACACGAGCCCGGTGGTGCCCACGAGCAGTTCGAGCGACAGCGCGAAGATCGACAGGATCATCGTCGTCTGCACGAGGTCGACGTAGAACTGGCCGCCGAGAAACGGGAACACCGCCAGCGCGACGAGCGCCAGCCCGAGCGGCGCCACTGCGGAATCGGTGCGGTGCCTGTGCTTCATCCCGCGCGGAACAGCCCTTCCGGCCGCCACAAAAGAACTGCAGCCATGAGCACGTATACGAGCACGCCTGCGACCTGCGGGATCAGCACGTTCCCGAACGTGTCGACGAAGCCGACGAGAAGCGAAGCGACGAGCGCGCCGCGGATCGACCCGATGCCGCCGATCACGACGACGACGAACGACACGATCAGCACCTGGTTGCCCATGCCCGGATACACCGACGATACGGGTGCGGCGATCATGCCGGCGAGCACCGCGAGCGCGACACCGGCGGCGAACACGATGCGATAGAGGAAGCGGATGTCGACGCCGAGCGCCTGCACCATCTCGCGATTGCTCGCGCCGGCGCGAATCGCCATGCCGAGGCGCGTACGCGCGATGATCGCGTAGAGGCCGAGCGCGACCACGACGCACACCCCCGACATGAAGAGCCGGTACACCGGATACGTCATCACGTGGCCGAGCGGGATGCTGCCGGCGAGCCACGACGGCGGCGGCACGCCGTGCACGTCGTCGCCGGCGAGGATGCTGCGCAGTTCCTCGAACACCAGGATCAGGCCGTAGGTCATCAGTACCTGCTGCAGGTGATCGCGGTGGTAGAGGTAGCTCACGAACGCCCACTCGAGCACGTAGCCGAACGCGACCGACAGCACGAGGCCGATCAGCAGTGCCGTGAAGAAGCCGCCTCCGAGATGTGCGGCGGCCCACGGCGCGAGCGCGTACGCGAGGTACGCGCCGATCATGTAGAAGCTGCCGTGCGCGAGGTTGATCACGCCGAGGATGCCGAAGATCAGCGTGAGGCCGCTGGCGACGAGGAACAGCAGCAGCCCGTACTGGACCGCGTTCAGGCACTGGACGAGGAAGACGGCAAGATCCATCGGCGCGATTGTGCCTCAGGCACCCTCTCCCCGGGCGGGGAGAGGGTGTGCAACTCGAGCGAGAGCGGCGGTGGCGCCGCCTTACATCTTGCAGCCGCGCGCGGGGTCGGCCAGCGCCTTCACGGCCACGCCTTCGACGTGGTTTTCGTTGCCGACCACCTTGCGCAGGTAAATGTCCTGCACCGGGTTATGCGCCTTCGACAGCGTGAACGCGCCGCGCGGGCTGTCGATGTGCGCCTTCTCCATCGCTGCGATGAGGTCGTTGCGCTTCGACACGTCGCCCTTCACCGCGAGGAGGCCGGCGCCGAGCATCTGCGCCGCGTCGTATCCCTGCACCGCATAGACGTCGGGGGCCGACTTGTACGTCTTCGTGTAGTCGGCGCGGAACGCCTTGTCCTTCGGCACGTCGAGGCCGTCGGCGTAATGCAGCGTCGTCAGCATCCCCTGCGCCGCCGCGCCTTGCGCTTCGAGCGTGCCGTCGGTGAGGAAGCCCGGGCCGTAGAGCGGGATCGTCTTGTTGAGACCTGCCGCCGCGTAGTCCTTGACGAACTTGACCGCGCCGCCGCCGGCGAAGAACGCGTACACCGCATCGGGCTTCGTCGCCGCGATCTCGGTGAGCAGCGCCTGGAACTCGACGTTCGGGAACGGCAGCGTCAGTTCCTTGACCACGTCGCCACCCGCCGACTTGAGGCCCTCGCGGAAGCCTTCGACCGATTCGTCGCCGGCCGCGTACTTCCACGTGATCGTGACGACTTTCTTCGCGCCCTTCTCGCCGGCGACCTTGCCCATCGCGTATCCGGGTTGCCAGTTCGAGAACGAGCTGCGGAAGATGTTCGGTGCGCACATCGGCCCCGTGACCGCGCCGGCGCCGGCGTTGGGCACGACGAGCAGCGTGTTCGTGTCCTTCGCGACCTTCGCCATCGCCATCACGACGCCCGAATGCACGGTGCCGACGACGACGTCGACGTTGTCGCGCTTGACGAGCTTGTTCATGTTGTCGACGGCCTTCGACGGTTCCGACTCGTCGTCGACCTTGAAGTACTCGACCTCGCGGCCGCCGAGCTTGCCGCCCTGTTCCTGCACGTACAGCCTGAAGCCGTTCTCGATCGCGTTGCCGAGCGCGGCATACGTGCCGGTGTAGGGCAGCATGAAGCCGACCTTGACCTTCGATTGCGCGTGCGCGCCGGCGGCGGCCATGCAGAACGCGCCGGCGGCGAGCACGGCCGCGAACGTTTGACGACGAAACTTCATGACATTCCTCCCTCGGATGTACGCGCCGGCGAATGGCGCGCGATGAATGCGGTGACGGCGCGGGTCAGCGCCTGCGGCTGGTCGCGATGCGGCGAATGACGGCAATGCTCGAGCACCACGACCTCGGCGTGCGGCGCACGCGCGCGGATCCCCTCGACCTGCGCGAGCGTGCCGTATTCGTCGTCCGCGCCCTGCAGCGCGAGTATGGGACATGAAACACGCGGCAGCAGCGCCTCGATTGACCATGCCCGAAAGCGTGGGTCGAGCCAAACGTCGTTCCAGCCATAGAAGGCCGAATCGGCGTCGTCGTGATAACGCGCGAGACGCTGCCGCAGGTCAGTCGACGCGTACGCGTCACGCGCGGCCTCGATGCTCGCGATCGACAGGTCCTCGACCATGATGTGCGGCGCGACGGCGATCACGCCGGCGACGGATGCCAGGTCTCGCGCCGCATGGATCAGCGCGATCGAGCCTCCGTCGCTGTGCCCGAAGAGCCACGGCCGCTGCACGCCGAGGCGCTCGAAGAGCCGCGGCAGCAGCGCTTCCGCCTGCCGGTGCATGAAGTCGACGTCCCAGCACTCGTGTGCGGCGCGCGGCGTCGATCGACCATAACCGGGGCGCGAGAACACGAGGCCGCGGTAGCCACCGGCGTCGCAGAGCGCCTGCGGATAGTCCCTCCACATCGCGACCGAACCCAGGCCTTCGTGCAGGAACACGACGAGCGGCGCGTCGTCGCGCTCGCGCGCCGGGGCGAGCCACCGGTGCTCGATGCGCACGGTGTGCCCGTCGAACGGGACGTCGACGAACTGAACTTCGATGTCGTCGCGGACGCCGACCGCCTCTGCCGGCGTCACGCCGAACCCTGCTCGCGCTCGCGCAGCCGGAAGCGCTGGATCTTGCCCGTCGCCGTCTTCGGCAACTCGGGCAGGAACTCGATGTAGCGCGGGTACTTGTAGGGCGCGAGCTTGTCCTTGACGAACGACTTCAGCGCGTCCTCGAGCCCGTTGTCGCTCTCGTGGCCCGGCTTCAGCACGATGAAGGCTTTCGTCTTCGTGAGGCCGTCGGCGTCCGGCTTGCCGATCACCGCAGCCTCGAGCACCGCGGGATGCTGCACGAGCGCGCCCTCGACTTCGAACGGCGACACGTAGAGCCCGCTCACCTTCAGCATGTCGTCGCCGCGGCCGGCATACACGTAATAGCCGTCGGCGCCGCGCACGTACTTGTCGCCGCTTTTCGTCCACTCGCCCTGGAACGTGCCGCGCGACTTGTCGCGATTGGTCCAGTACATGAGCGCGGCGCTCGGCCCGCGGATGTAGAGATCGCCCACCTCGCCATCGGCGACGGGGCGCCCGTCCTCGCCGCGCAACTCGACGTCGTAGCCCGGCACGGGCACGCCCGTCGTGCCGTACTTCACCGCACCGCTGCGGTTGGACAGGAAGATGTGCAGCATCTCGGTCGAGCCGATGCCGTCGAGGATCTCGCAGCCGAAATGCGCGGTGAAGCGCTCGCCGATGTCCTTCGGCAATGCTTCACCCGCGGATGCACATAAGCGCAGCGCCACCCGCGAACGGTCGGGCAGGTCGGGCGACGCAAGCATCGCGGCGTAGAGCGTCGGCACGCCGAAGAACAGCGTGGGGCGCTGCGCGACGAGGCGCTCGAACACCGACGCGGGCGTGGGCCGCTCGGCCATGAGAATCGTCGTGGCGCCCGCCGAGAGCGGAAATGTCAGCGCGTTGCCGAGTCCGTACGCGAAGAATAGCTTCGCCGCGGAGAAACAGACGTCCTCCTCCGTCAGCGCGAGCACGTTCTGTGCGTAAAGCGTATCCGTCCAGTACGCATTTGCGTGCGTGTGCACGGTGCCCTTCGGCGCGCCGGTCGAACCCGACGAGTAGAGCCAGAACGCGACATCGTCCGCATGCGTAAGCGCGGGCGTGCCCGGCTTCGCATGCGCGACGTCGTCGCGAAAATCGCGCGTGCCCGGAGTCGCGGTGCCGATCACCCAGATTGTTTCCACGTCGTGGCGGCCGCGCTCGAGCGCGCGCGAGAGCCTCGGCAGCAGCGCTTCGGAAACTATGGCGGCGCGCGCACGGCTGTGCGCGAGCATGTACGCATAATCGTCGACCGTGAGAAGCGTGTTCACCGCAACCGGAACGATGCCGGCGTCGATCGCGCCGAGGAACGCGATCGGCCAGTCGACGCTGTCATTCGCAAGCAGGAGCACGCGCTCCTCGCGGCGCAGCCCGTGCTCGCGCAGCATGCCGGCGCAGCGGTGAATTGCGTCAGCCAGTTCGCCGTAGGTGATCCGGCGGTGGTCGTCGATGTACGCGATCCGCTCCGCGCGGCCGGCATTGCGGGCGATCAGGTGCTCGGCCAGGTTGAACGATGCGGGCGGGGCAGCGGGCGTCGGCATGGCGCTACTCGAGCTAGGGTTGGAGTAAGCGAGGTCGAATCGTCGCACAGGGGCGAGCGACCAGCATAATAGTGCACATCAAGAAACTTGGTTCGTGTTGCGGGCGGTAAACCGAACCGGCCGGCGACGGGAGGAGCAGGGGATGAAATTCGCGGAGTTCCAGGCGGGGCAGGTGCTTACTTACGGCCCGGCCCGCGTGTCGGAAGAGGAGATCGTCGCGTTCGCGCGCCAATACGATCCCCAGTGGTTCCATCTCGATCCGGCGCGCGCGTCGAAGAGCCGGTGGGAGGGACTGATCGCGAGTGGCTGGCAGACGTGTGGACTGGCGATGCGTCTTGTCGCCGAGGGTGCGCTGCAGGGGTCCGAATCGTTCGGCTCGCCCGGCCTCGAGTACCTGAAATGGCCGGCGCCCGTGCGGCCGGGCGACGACCTGACGCTGGAAGTGCAGGTGCTCGAGACCAGGCGTTCGGAACGAAAGCCCACGCTGGGGCTCGTGCACTGGCGGTGGGTGATGCGCAACCCGCGCGCAGAGTGCGTGCTCGACTTGGCGGCGACGAGCATGTTCGATCTGGGAGTGGGCCCGGCTGGGATCGAACCAGCGACCAAGCGATTATGAGTCGCCTGCTCTGACCGACTGAGCTACGGGCCCCGGTGTGGGTAGTGGTAGTCTAATCGACGGCTCTTTATTGAATGGAACAAACGTGATGAAGCGACGCATGTTTCTGACGGCGCTTCTCGGCGCAGCGCTGACCGACGTGCGCGCAGCGCCGTGCAACCGAGATGCGGGGTCGGAGGGATGGCGGTTGACACGATGAAACGGGGGACGCAGGTAACGACAAGGTGTCGGGCGTTGCCCGTGCCCGGTAGGTTCAATGCGCAATACGAGGGATCGGGAACCGCCAACGGCGTAAGCGGCGGCAGCATCGTCATCCACAAATAGCCGGTAACGCGTTGGCCGCGCCCAGCCGGCCGACCGAACGGGGCGACGCTCGCAAGGGCTCGCCCCGCTCTTTTTGGGCGATGCCGCTAGAATGCGGCGCACGATGCGCCACCACCTGCGCCCGCTGCTCGACCCCGCCTCGATCGCGCTCGTCGGAGCCTCCGAAGTCGAAGGCTCGCTCGGCCGCATCGTCTACGAGAACCTGCTCGCCGGCGGTTACGCCGGCGCGCTCTACGCCGTCAATCCCGCGCATCGGGAAATCCTCGGTCGCCGCGCGTGGCCGACGCTCGCATCGATCGGCGCGCACGTAGACCTCGCCGTGATCGCCACGCCGCGCCACGCCGTCGAATCGGTGCTCGAATCCGCGGGCGCCGCGAACGTGAAAGTGGCGATCGTGATGACGTCGGCCGAAGATGTCGACAGCGAGGCGTCGCGTGCATGGTCGGCGGAAGTGGCGAAGGCGGCGATGCGCGCCAACGTGCGCGTCGTCGGTCCTGGCGCACTCGGCCTCGTGCGCACGCCGGCGCACATCGACGCCACCTATTGCGCGCCGCGCGCCCTGCCGGGCCGGCTCGCGCTGATCGCGCAGTCCGGGGCCGTCGCCACCGCAATGCTCGACTTCGCCAGGCCGATGCGCATCGGGTTCTCGACGGTGATTTCCGTCGGCGGCGCCGTCGACGTCGACTTCGGCGAGTTGCTCGACCTGCTGCTCGCGGATTCTGCGACCGACGGCATCGTCGTGCACGTCGAGGACATCCGCGACGCGCGCACCTTCGTCTCCGCGCTGCGCGCCGCCGCCCGTACGAAGCCCGTCATCGTGCTGAAGGCGGGACGTTCGCTCGAGCCACGTGAGATCGTGTCGCACGACGAGGTGTTCGACGCGGCATTGCGCCGCTCCGGGACCGTGCGCGCTGCCACGTACATGCAGCTCTTTGCCGCCGCTCGCATTCTCGCGCGCGGGCGCATTCCGCAAGGCAATCGGGTCGCGATCGTGTCGAACGGCCGCGGTCCCGCGGTGATGGCGGCCGACAGCGCGTGTGATCGGCGCCTCGAGCTTGCGACCCTCAACGATGCGACCATGGAGAAGCTCACGACGTTGCTTCGCCATCGTCCGCTCCATCCCAATCCCATCGACGTGCATGGCGATGCGCCGCCGTCGACGCTCGCCGATGCGGCCGCCATCGCCCTCGACGACCGCGACGTCGACGCCGTCATCGCGCTGCACGTGCCCCGTCCAGGCACTCCAGCGGTCGATGCGGCGAGCGCGCTGGCGGCTGTCGCACAACGCCAACGCAAGCCGGTACTCGCCGCGTGGCTCGGGGCCGTCGACCGCCCCGACGTGCACGAAGCGCTCGATGCCGGCGGCGTCGCGAATTTCTACACGCCCGAAACCTCGGTCGATGCGCTGTCGTTTCTCGCGCAATACCGCAACAACCAGGCACTGCTCCTCGAGGCGCCGCCGCCGCAAGCCGAGCCGCAGGCGATCGACACCGTCGATCTCGAGGCGCTGCGAACGACACTCGCCGACGAGGGCCGCACGAACCTTCGTCCCGATGAGCGCGCGCGAATCCTCCACGCGTTCGGCCTGCCATCTCAGCCACACGCGATCGATACGCGAGACATCGACGCGATCAGCGCCGGTATCGCCACGGATGCGCATTTCGGCCCGGTCATCTTCGCGCGACCCGCGAAGGCGCACTCGCTCGTGCAGCGACAGGCGCTGATGCTGCCGCCGCTCAATGCGCGTCTTGCTGCCGACTTGCTCGACGAAGCTTCGCCCGACGGGTCGATCGATCCGCGGCGCACGAGCGCCTTGGTCGACGTCCTGACGGGGCTGTCGGCACTCGCCTGCATGCTGCCCTGGGTGGTGGCGGCTCGCCTCGACCTCGCACTGGCCGACGACGCGCGCATCTTCGTCGACGACGCGCAACTGACGATCGAGCCGCAGCGCCGGCTGATGCGCGGCTATCCGCACGTCGCGATCCACCCCTATCCCGTCGAATTGATCGGCGACGTCACGCTTCGCGATGGCACGGTGCTGCACGTGCGGCCGATTCGCCCCGAGGATGCGGCGCTGGAGCGCGCGTTCGTCGGCCACCTTTCCGAAGCGACGCGTTACTTCCGCTTCTTCCACCGCATCAGCGAATTGACGCCGGCGATGCTCGCGCGGTTCACGCAGGTGGACTACGACCGCGAGCTCGCACTCGTCGCGCTGACCGACAGCGGTACCGATCGTGCCGCGTTCGTCGGCGTCGCGCGCTACATCGCAAATGTCGATCGGACGAGCGCCGAGTTCGCGGTCGTCGTCGCCGACGCCTGGCAGCGGCGGGGCGTGGCCCGCGTGCTGATGCGCGGGCTGATCGTGTGTGCGAAGCGGCGCGGATTCGACCGGCTGTCGGGCATGGTGCTGCGCGACAACGAGCCGATGCTCGAGTTCGTACGCGGCCTGGGCTTCAGCCTCAGCGACGATCCGGAGGATCCGACGCAGGTCTGCGCGACGTTGCCACTCGCAAACGCGTAAACGGCGTCACGCGAACGCGTGACGCCGCGGGGAGCGCGGGGCGGCGGGCACGGCCGCCCCGAACGGCGAATTACGAGCCCGTCTTGCGGGATGGCGTGCTCGACGTCTTCGTCGCGTTGTTCTTGCCTTCGTTCTTGGCGATCGACTCGTCCGTCTGCGCGAGCTTCAGGTGCTCTTCGAGCACGGGCAGCGTGTTCTGCGCCCATTGCTTGAGGTCGTTGTCCTTCGCCTTCTTGATCTCGCTCTTGAACTCCGACACGTCCTTCTTGTGGTCGGACACCATGTGCTTCATGTATTCCTGATCGAACTCGCTGCCGGACAGCTTCGACAGGCGGTCGTATTCCTGCTGCGACTTCTTGTCGAGGTGCGTGGGCAGCGTCACACCCTTCTCACTCGCGACCTGCTTCAGCTGGTCGTTGGCCTTGCCGTGGTCGTCGACCATTCGCTGGCCGAACTGCTTCACGGCATCCGCGCTCGCCTTTTCCGTCGCGAGCTTGCCGAGCTGGACCTCGGCCATGCCGCCTTGCGCCGCCTTCTCCATGAACTTGCGGTCGCTCGCGGACACCTTGTTGCTCGCGTTCGTCGACGCGCTTTGGCTGTTCATCGCATTCGCGCTCGGCGTCGTCGCCGTCGTGCCGACATTGCTCGGGCTGTGGGTATTGGCTGTCACCTGAGCGCCGACCGCCGCTGCGAAGCAGAACGAGACGGCGCCGACAAGTGCAGGCAGTGTGTAGCGGTGGCCGGACATGAGCGTACCTCCGAATGTAGTTTGCAGGGCACGCGCCATACGCGCATGCGTCTCGCCCGCGCCCGGGCGGCGCGGGGAATACCCGATACGCCTGCAATATCCGTGCGTCGGATCGATACCCGTGAAATGGCGTCACCATGCGCGTTGGCCCGTGCACGCCTTCACGGCGCCGTCAGATTTACGGCGCGCGTTGTCAAAGCGCGCGCCCGTGTCAGGCAAGCGACGAAGGCGAGGGGTTATCGGCGCCGACGCGCGTGTTGCATGGGCGGAAAACAAAACGCCCCGGGGAACCGGGGCGTTTCGATGAAGGGCCTGCTTTTACTCGCCTTCCAGGAAGCTCCGCAGCTTCTCGGAGCGCGATGGATGCCGCAGCTTCCGTAGCGCCTTCGCCTCGATCTGGCGAATGCGCTCGCGCGTGACGTCGAACTGCTTGCCGACTTCCTCGAGCGTGTGGTCGGTGTTCATCTCGATGCCGAAGCGCATGCGCAGCACCTTCGCTTCGCGCGGCGTCAGCGTGTCGAGGATGTCCTTGCACACGTCGCGCAGGCTCGCGTTCACCGCGGCCTCCGACGGCGCGACCGTCGACTGGTCCTCGATGAAGTCGCCGAGGTGCGAGTCGTCGTCGTCGCCAATCGGCGTTTCCATCGAGATCGGCTCCTTGCTGATCTTCAGGATCTTGCGGATCTTCTCTTCCGGCATCTCCATCTTCACGGCGAGCGTGGCCGGATCGGGCTCCTGACCCGTCTCCTGCAGGATCTGACGCGAGATCCGGTTCATCTTGTTGATCGTCTCGATCATGTGCACGGGAATGCGGATCGTGCGCGCCTGGTCTGCGATCGAGCGCGTGATCGCCTGGCGGATCCACCACGTCGCGTACGTCGAGAATTTGTAGCCGCGCCGGTATTCGAACTTGTCGACCGCCTTCATGAGGCCGATGTTGCCTTCCTGGATCAGGTCGAGGAACTGCAGGCCGCGGTTGGTGTACTTCTTCGCGATCGAGATCACGAGGCGCAGGTTCGCCTCGGTCATCTCGCGCTTGGCCTTGCGCGCCTTCGCCTCGCCCGTCGACATCTGCTTGTTGATCTCCTTCAGGTCCTTCAAGGGGATCATCACGCGCGTCTGCAGGTCGATGAGCTTCTGCTGCTGCTCGACGATCGCCTGGCGGTACTTGGCGAGCTGCTCGCTGTACGGGTGATGCGCGCCGACTTCGCGGTCGATCCAGCGCAGCGACGTTTCGTGCGACGGGAACGCCTTGATGAAGTCGGGGCGCGGCATGCCGCCCTTGTTCACCACGAGGTCCTGGATCTTGCGCTCGATCTGGCGGATGTTGTCGACTTCGCTTCGCACCTGGTCGCACAGCTTCTCGACCATGCGCGCCGAGAAGCGGATCTGCATCAGCTCGTGGCTGATCTTCTTCTGCAGGTCGAGGTACTTCGGCGCCTTGTGCCCCTCCTTCGCGAGCACCTGCAGCATCTTCGTGAAGAACTTGCGGATCGTCGAGAACCGCTCGAGTGCCGCCGTCTTCAGGCGCTCGAGGTTCTCGCTCGCGATCGCGCCCGGATCGGCTTCCTCTTCGTCCTCCTCGTCCTCGTCGTCGTCGCTCGCTTCTTCCTCGATGGCCGTCAGCTCTTCGTTGAAATCGAGCAGGCCGTCGACCATGTCGTCGATCTTGAGTTCGTCCTTGCCGATCTTGTCGGCGAGTTCGAGGATCTCGTGCACGGTCATCGGACACGCCGAGATCGCGAGGACCATGTGCTTCAGGCCCTCTTCGATGCGCTTCGCGATCTCGATCTCGCCTTCACGCGTGAGCAGTTCCACCGAGCCCATCTCGCGCATGTACATGCGCACGGGATCGGTGGTGCGGCCGAACTCGCTGTCGAGCGTCGACGCCGCGGCCTCGGCTTCCTCTTCGACGTCTTCCGCGGCGGCGGTGGGCGTCGCCTCGGACATGAGCAGCGTCTCGGCATCCGGGGCTTCGTCGTACACCTGGATGCCCATGTCGCCGATCATCGAGATGATGCCCTCGATCTGCTCGGCGTCGAGAATGTCGTCGGGCAGGTGATCGTTGATTTCGGCGTACGTAAGGTAGCCGCGCTCCTTGCCGAGCACGATCAGCGTCTTGAGGCGGCGCTTGCGGGCCTCGACGTCGGCGGGCGTCAATTCGCGCGGCGCCACCTCGGCGGCCTTGCCGTTCTTGCCCTTCTTGTGCTCCTCGGCGCGCTTGCCGGCGATTTTCGCGGCGATTTCACCCACCGACGGCTTGCGCGCGCCCGTCGCCTTCGCGGCCACCGCTACGACCGCCGCATCCACCGTCTTCGCAACCGGCTTGACCGGCTTCGGCGCAGCCACCACCTTCACCGGCCTGGTCGCGGCCTTCTCGGGGGTGGCGACGGCCTTGGGTTTCGTCGCGGGCACTTTTTCGGCGGCAGCAGGCTTCGCCGGCGCCGTCTTGCGGGCCGTCGATTGCGCCGCGCGCTTGGCCGCGGGCGTCTTGGGCGTGGCTGCCGCCTTCGTGGCCGCCGTCTTCGGCTTCCTGGCAGCCGATTTCGTCGCAGGCTTTCGCGCCGGCGAGGACGATTTGCCCTTCGCGGCGGCGGGCGATTTGCGGGCGGGCTTCACGTGCTTCTTGACCATGGTCATCCTTGTTAACGGCGCTGCCGGCTGCAACGCACGGACGCTGACCGCTCCGTGCTGGCGGCTTTTCGCGTCGTCGAGGTCACAATGGGGGCGACGCGAAAAACCTCAAATTATAGCGTGCGACGCGCCAAAGACAGGGCCATCCGTCGTTTTCATGCGTCGCGCGGACGCTGGCCGGCCTTCAGCCGGTGCAACGCCTCAATCTCGGCCGGTGTGTGAGAGCCATAGGGCTTCGCGAGCAGCGCATCCATCGCGCGCTGCGCCGCTTCCCGGCGCAACTTCTCGGCGGCCGCCAGCACGTGCACCTCGATCTGATCCGCCGCCAGCGCCTGGTCGGCGGCCAAGGCGAGCACGTCGGCAATCGCCGCCTCGTGTGCGGTGCCGGCGAAATGCTGGACGAGGACCGCCGTCGTGGGTTCGCCCGTGGCTTCCTTGCAGTGCGATAGAACCGCATTCCACGTCGCCGCTTCGGGCCCCGGCACGTCCGCGCTCGGCAGGTCGTGGCGTCGCGCGAGCGAAGGCTCGAGCAGGAGTCCCTGCAGGAGCGCGCGCAGCAGCGACGGCGGCCGTCGTGCGGGACCGAAGGCACGCCGTGCGGGCGCGCCTCGCGTTGCGCCGGTGCCGGCCTTTGCGGACTGCACCAACGATCCGAGTTGGGCCTCCGGAATTCCTGCGAGTTCGGCAAGTTGGCGACGGACGAGCGCACCGAGAACGGGCGCCGTGATCGCCTCGACGTGCGGCTTCGCGGCGGTCACGAGTGCGGCGCGTCCCTCGGCGGTCGCGGGCGAGTGGCGAACCGAGAGTTCGCCCAGCAGATATTGCGAAAGCGGGGCCGCTTGCGCGAGCGCGGCCTCGAATGCGTCCTTGCCGCGCTTGCGCACGAAATCGTCGGGATCCTCGCCGTCCGGCAGGAACAGGAAACGGATCTCCTTGCCGTCGCGCAGTTCGCCCACGGTATTCTCGAGCGCGCGCCACGCGGCCTTGCGGCCCGCGGCGTCGCCGTCGAAGCAGAACACCACGCTGTCGGAGAGGCGCAAAAGCTTCTGCACGTGCGTCGGCGTCGTCGACGTGCCGAGCGTCGCCACCGCGTAGCCCACGCCGTGCTGTGCGAGCGCGACCACGTCCATGTAGCCTTCGACGACCACCACGCGAGCTGCGGCGCGAATCGCGTTTCTCGCAAGGTAGAGGCCGTAGAGCTCGCGGCCCTTCGAGAACACCGGCGTTTCGGGCGAGTTCAGGTACTTCGGCTCGCCGCCATCGAGCACGCGGCCGCCGAAGCCGATCACGCGTCCCTGCGCATCGTGAATCGGGAACATCACGCGATCGCGAAAGCGATCGTAGCGCTTGCCCGCATCGTTGGTGATCACGAGGCCAGCGGCGTCGAGCGCGGAATCGGCATAGTTCGGGAACACGCGCTCGAGGTTCTGCCAGCCGGGCGGTGCGTAGCCGATGCCGAAATGCGCTGCGACCGATCCGGTGAGACCGCGTTTGCGCAGGTAGTCGATGGCGCGCGACGAATTCTTGAGTTCGGCGCGATAGAACTTCGCCGCAGCGAGCAGGGTATCGCTGAGATCGGGCGCTGCGGCGCGGGCTTCACGTTCGCTGCCGTTGCCGGTGTGCGGCACTTCGAGACCCACTTCGCGCGCGAGCGACTCGACCGCGTCGGGAAACGACTTGCCCGAATACTCCATCAGGAAGCCGATGACCGTACCGTGCGCGCCGCAGCCGAAGCAGTGATAGAACTGCTTGGTCGGGCTCACCGTGAACGACGGCGTCTTCTCGCTGTGGAACGGGCAGCACGCCTGGTAGTTGGCACCCGCTTTCCTGAGCGGTACCGAACGGTCGATCACGTCGACGATGTCGACGCGGCGCAGCAGCGTGTCGATGAAATCGCTGGGGATCATCGCGAACGGCGAGTTGCAACAAGCGCGCCGCCGGCAGCCGACCGCAACAGCGACGCGACGAGCGTCGGCCTCAAAGGCGTGACTTCACCCGCGAGGAAACGGCGGCCATGTCGGCGCGTCCGGCAAGCTTCGGCTTCAGCACGCCCATCACCTTGCCCATCAGCGCAGGTCCCGCGGCGCCGGCGGCGCGCGCGGAGGCGAGCGCTTCGTCGATGGCCGCGTCGATTTCGGCGTCGGGCAGCGGCTGCGGCAGATAGGTTTCGAGGATCGCGATCTCGGCGCGCTCGACGGCGGCCAGGTCCGGACGGTTGCCCGCATCGAACTGGGCGATCGATTCCCGGCGCTGGCGCACCATCTTGTCGATCACGGAGATCACGTCGGCGTCGGAGAGCGTCTTGCGCTCGTCGACTTCGCGCTGCTTGATGGCGGCGAGGAGGAGGCGCAGCGTGGATACGCGCGCCGATTCGCGCGCGCGCATCGCGTCCTTCACGTCGGCGGAAATGCGGTCGGTCAGGCTCATCGGACTTCCGCGCGTCGGCCCTTCGCGCTTTTCGGCGGCTCGCGCCGCGCGGGCGTTTCGCTCGTGGCGGCGAAACGCCGGGGAAAATCAGTACAGCTTCGGCGGCAGTTGCTGGCTGCGAAGGCGCTTGTAATGCCGCTTCACCGCGGCAGCCTTCTTGCGCTTGCGCTCGGAGGTGGGCTTTTCGTAGAACTCACGGGCCCGAAGCTCGGTGAGAAGACCGGTCTTCTCGATGGTGCGCTTGAAGCGGCGAAGCGCGGCTTCGAAGGGCTCGTTCTCGCGAACGCGAACGCTGGTCATGTGCGGTGGCGCCTTTCCTGCCAGAGGGGTTACGGTAACCCGAAAGTATAGCAGTGGGTACCGCGCGGCGGCAAGCTCCGGTATCGTCCCGGACATGCGCGTGCTCGGCATCGAAACGTCCTGCGACGAAACCGGCGTCGCCCTCTACGATACCGAGCGCGGCCTGCTCGCGGACGCCTTGCATTCGCAGGTGGCGCTGCACGAAGCCTATGGCGGCGTCGTGCCGGAGCTCGCGTCGCGCGACCACGTACGGCGCGTGCTGCCATTGATCCGCGACGTGCTCGATCGCGCCGATGTGGCCCTGAACGACGTCGACGCGATCGCCTACACGAAGGGGCCGGGCCTCGCCGGCGCGCTGCTGGTCGGCGCCGGTGTCGCGTCGGCGCTCGGGTTCGCGCTCGGCAAACCGGTCGTCGGCGTGCACCATCTCGAAGGGCATCTGCTGTCGCCGCTCCTCGCCGACGCTGCGCCGGCGTTTCCGTTCGTCGCACTGCTCGTGTCCGGCGGCCACACGCAGTGGTACGACGTGCGCGCAGTGGGCGATTACGTGCTCCTCGGCGACACGCAGGACGACGCGGCGGGCGAGGCGTTCGACAAGACGGCCAAGTTGCTGGGACTGCCGTATCCCGGCGGTCCCGCGATCGCCGCGCTGGCAGAAGGTGGCGATGCCGACGCGATTGCGCTGCCGCGACCGATGATCGATTCGCCCGACCTCGACATGAGCTTCTCGGGGCTCAAGACGGCCGTGCTGTTGCGTGCGCGGGAGGCGGCGTCGGGGGGCGACCCGGCGTTGCTGCCGGACGCCGTCAAGGCCGACCTCGCGGCGGCGTTCCAGGCGGCGGTCGTCGACGTGCTCGTCGCGAAGGCGCTGCGCGCGCTCGACGTGAGCGGCCGCTCGTCGCTGGTCGTCGCCGGGGGCGTGGGCGCGAATCGGCGGCTACGCGCAGCGCTCGTCGATGCGCTCGCCCTGCGCAACGCGCGCGCGTTCTTCCCCGATCCGCGCTATTGCACGGACAATGGCGCGATGATCGCGATGGCCGGGGCGCAGCGCCTGCGCCATGCGCGCCGCGATTACGCCTTCTCGGTGGCGCCCCGCTGGCCCCTCACGGAAACGCAGCAAAAATAGGGTCAGACCCTACTTTTGCGGTTACTGGCCGATCGTGCGTTCGCGTCCGCTCATGAGCGACCGGATGTTCGTCCGATGCCGCCAGAAGAGCAGCGCTGCGATGACGATGCCGACCACGAAGTCGACGCCCGGGCCCTTGGCATAAAGCAGCCCCAGCGGCAGCAGCACCGCGGTGATGAGCGCGGCGAGCGAGCTGATCTTGAAGCCGAACGCAATCGTCAGCCAGACGACGATCAGCACGAGGCCCAACGGCCAGTGAAGCGCGAGCACCACGCCGGCCGCCGTCGCCACGCCCTTGCCGCCGCGGAAGCGATGGAACAGCGGAAAGAGGTGCCCGATGAACACGGCCAGCGCGGCTGCGGGCACCAGCCAATCGGGCGCGCCGGCGAGTGGGGCGAGTTCCCGCACGGCGAACACGGCAACGAATCCCTTCGCGCCATCGCCGAGCAGCGTCAACAATGCCGCGAGGCGGTGCCCGGTGCGCAGCACGTTCGTCGCGCCGGGATTCTTCGAGCCGTACTCGTGCGGGTCGGGCAGCCCGAACGCGCGGCTCACGACCACGGCGAACGACACGGATCCGATCAGGTACGCCCCCGCGACGAGGAGCAGCGCTGCGAGCACGGGCGGGCCGCCTCTCGTTCGGTAAGATGGTCGCGATTCTAGCCTCGGCGACGCGCGTCCCCCATGAACTCGATCTTCATCCACGACCTTCGCGTCGAAACGCGGGTCGGCGTTTACGCGTGGGAGCGGGAACTGCCGCAGACGATCCGCGTCGATCTCGACATCGGGCTGCCGTCGTCGCGCCCGTTCGAAACCGGCAAGCTCGAGGATGCCATCGATTACGCCGCCGTCGTCACGCGCCTGCGCGCGTTCGCCGCCGACCATCCGTACGCGCTGCTCGAGCGCTTTGCCGAGGCGATCGCGTCGATCGTGCTCGACGAGTTCGGCGCGCAGTCGGTGAAGTTGCGCGTCGCGAAGCTCGGCGTGCTGCCCGGCGTGCGCGAGATCGGCGTCGCGATCGAGCGCGACGCCGGCATGCGGGCGCCGGCAGCGCGTTCTGACTAGAATGGCATGTCCCGCTTGAGTGAGACCGTAATTGGCCGGACCCCGAATGCGGCAGGAACCCGAAGCCGTTTCCCGAATCGCTTCACCCGGAGAGTGCCATGGACGAAGAGACGTTCAACCTCAGCATCCGCAAGTTCCTGAAGGTCGTGGGCATCGGCTCGCAGCGCGAAATCGAGCGCGCGGTCGCTCAGGGCCTCGAGGACGGCACGATCAAGGGCGACGAAAGCTATCCGTCGCACATGACGCTCGAAGTGGGCGGCCTCAACATCCGCGTGTCGTTCGACGGCACGATCAAGCTGCAATGACGCGCCTGCCGCGCGCCGCCGGCGATGCGCAGCAGAGCCGCACCGCGGCGCGGGCTCCCGCATGAAATACAAGGACTACTACGCGACGCTCGGCGTCGACCGCAACGCCACGCAGGACCAGATCAAGGCGGCGTATCGCAAGCTCGCGCGGAAGTACCACCCCGACGTGTCGAAGGAAGCTGGCGCCGAGGAGAAGTTCAAGGAAGTGTCGGAAGCGTACGAGACGCTGAAGGACGCCGAGAAGCGCGCGGCGTACGACCAGCTCGGGCGCCACGCGCAGGGTGAAGAAATGCGTCCGCCACCGGGCTGGGAGCAATCGTTCGGTGGCGGCGAGGGCGGCGGGACGTTTTCGTTCGACGACATCGACCTGGCGGACCTCTTCGCCGGCATCGCCGGACGCCACCGTGGCGGTGCCGGTGCGCGCCGGGCGAACATTCCGATGCCCGGGCAGGATTACGAGGCCGCGGTGCACCTGTCGTTCGACCAGGCGTACAAGGGCACCGAAGTCGAGCTCGACATGTCGGTGCCCGAGCCCGACGAGAACGGCTTCCTGCGCCGGGTGCCGCACAAGATCCGCGTGCGCGTGCCGAAGGGCGTGACCAACGGGCAGAAGCTCCGGGTCCCGGGCAAGGGCGGCAAGGGCGTCAACGGCGGCCGCGACGGGGATCTCTACCTCGACATCGAAGTCGAGACGCATCCGCTCTACCGCACCGAGGGCCTCGATCTCTACATGGACCTGCCGCTCGCGCCGTGGGAAGCGGTGCTCGGCGCAAGCGTCGACGTGCCCACGCCCGCCGGCCGTGTCACGCTGAGAGTGCCGGCGGGCACGCAGGCCGGGCAGAAGCTGCGTCTCGCCGGACGCGGGCTTTCGCGCGCCGACAGCACGTCCGGACATCTGTACGCGGTGGCGAAGATCGTCGTGCCGAGCGTCGTCGACGACAAGGAGAAAAAGCTCTACGACGAGCTGCGAGACACGTCCGGATTCAACCCGCGCGCGCACATGATCTGATCATGCCGAACATCGAAACGACGACGGCGATCTTCCTCGACGACGACGGCGGCGTGACCGCCGCACAGCTCGTCGAGCAGACCGGTCTGACCCAAGACGAGCTCGAAACGCTGATCGACAGCGGCGCCATCGCACCGCGCGACTATCGAGCCTCGCCATGGACGTTCAGCGCGCGCTGCATCGTGATCGCGCGCAGCGCACGCAGTCTTCGCGACGAATTCGCGCTCGACGACGCGCACGCCGTCGCGATCCTGCTGCGGTTCGCGCAGCGAATCGAGGAGCTCGAGCGAGCGTTGCGCGCGTATCGGCCGCGCTAGGATGCCCCGCATGACGTCGCTACCCGCGCGGGTGGTGCGCGGCGTGCAGCTGCTTCAGCCGCTCGCGCGCGACGTGCGTATAGATCGTCGTCGTCGTGATGTCGGCATGGCCGAGCAGGAGCTGCACGACGCGTAGATCCGCGCCATGGTTCAGAAGATGCGTCGCGAACGCGTGACGCAGCACGTGCGGCGACAGCGAATCCTTCGGGATGCCCGCGCGCACCGCATAGCGCTTGATCAGCGCCCAGAACGCCTGGCGCGTCATCGACTTGTGCCGCTCGGTCAGGAACACTTCGTCGCATTTCGCGTGGCCCGCGAGCGTGCCGCGCACCTCCACCAGATAGCGGCCGACCCACGCCAGCGCTTCGTCGCCGACCGGCACCAGCCGCTCCTTGCTGCCCTTGCCGATCACGCGTACCACGCCGGCGTCCTGCGACAACTGCGACAGCCGCAAGCCGACGAGCTCCGACACGCGGAGGCCGGTGGCGTAGAGCGTCTCGAGCATCGCGCGATCGCGCAGGCCCAGCGGCGACTTCACATCGGGTGCGGCGAGCAGCGCCTCGACCTGCTTCTCGGATAGATGCTTCGGCAGGCGATGCGGCTTGCGCGGCGCGCGCACGCGCAGCGTCGGATCCTCGCCGATGACGCCGTTCGCGAGCTGCAATCGATAGAAGCGGCGCAGCGCCGAAAGGCGTCGCGACACGGACGTCGCCTGCGCCTTCGCCGCGAACTGGTCGGCGAGCCATTGCTCGAAGTCGCCGCGCGTCGCCTGCAACAGCGCGCGGCCGCGCTTGTCGAGCCACGCCTGCCAACCGTCGAGGTCGCGGCGATAACTCGCGAGCGACGTCGCCGCCAAGCCATCCTGCAACCACAGCTGATCGCAGAACGCGTCGATCAAGCGGCCCCCCACGCTTGCGGCCGGCGCCGCTGCGCCGCCCCCCGAGCGGGCGCTATCAGCGGCTTGGGGCGGCCCTGCGCCGCGAAGCCGAGCGCTCACATCTTCATGTGCTGCGGCAGCAGCGTGACGAGCGCGGGGAAGAACCAGATCGCGAGCACGGCCACGCACATCAGCACGAACATCGGCAGCGTATGCCGCGCGATCCACGTGATCTGCCGTCCCGTCATGCCCTGCAGCACGAACAGGTTGAAGCCGACGGGCGGCGTGATCTGCGCCATTTCCACGACGAGCACGATGAAGATGCCGAACCACACGAGGTCGATGCCCGCCTTCTCGACGGTGGGCAGGATCACGCCCATCGTCAGCACGACCATCGAGATGCCGTCGAGGAAGCAGCCGAGGATGATGTAGAAGATCGCGAGCGCGACGATCAGCGCGAACGGCGACAGGCCGAGCGTCGCGATCCATTCGGCGAGGTCGCGCGGCAGGCCGATGTAGCCCATTGCGAGCGTCAGGAAGGCCGCACCCGAGAGGATCAGCGCGATCATGCAGTAGAGGCGCGTCGCGCCGAGCATGCTGTCCCGGAACGTGCGCCAATCGAGCGAGCCCTGCGTCGCCGACAGCACGAGCGAGCCGACGACGCCGAACGCCGCCGCTTCGGTCGCCGTGGCGATTCCCGTGTAGATCGAGCCCAGCACGAGCGCGATCAGCAGCACGACCGGAATCAGATGCCGCGACGCATGCAGCTTCTGCAGCAGCGTCGTGCTGATCGAAGCGACGGGGACGCTCGTCGGATTCCGGATCGCCCAGGCGACGATGTAGCCGGAGAACAGCAGGGCGAGCAGGATGCCGGGAACGATGCCCGCGATGAACAGCTCGGCGATCGACACGTTCGCCGTCACGCCGTAGACGATCATGATGATCGACGGCGGAATCAGCAGGCCGAGCGTGCCCGCGCCTGCGAGCGTGCCGATCGTGATGCTTTCCGGATAGCCGCGCTGCTTCAGTTCGGGCAGCGTCATCTTGCCGATCGTCGCGCAGGTTGCCGCCGACGATCCCGACACCGCGGCAAAGATCGTGCAGCCGATGATGTTCGTGTGCAACAGGCGCCCCGGCACGCGCTCGAGCCAGGGGGCGAGGCCCTTGAACATGTCCTCGGAGAGCCGCGTTCGAAACAGGATCTCGCCCATCCACACGAAAAGCGGCAGTGCCGTCAGCGTCCATGACGACGCCGTGCCCCAGATCGTGACGGCCATCGCATCGCCGGCGGGGCGCGACGAGAACAGCGACATGCCGATCCATGCGACGCCCGCGAGCGCCAGCCCGATCCACACGCCGCTGCCGAGGAGGGCGAACAGCGCGACGATGAGCAAGGTCGTGATCAGCGCGTCCATCGGTACGTGCCGTCATTCATGGCGGGTGAGTTCGGAGGGCGCAACGGCCTCGCGGCGTGCCCCGCGCCACTCGAGCACGAGCTCGTCGACGAACGCGATGAAGAACACGGCCGTGCCGAGCGCCATCGTGATCTGCGGAATCCACAGCGGCGTCGCGTCGTTCCCGGTGGAGATGTCGTTGAACGACCACGACTGGTACGCGAGCCGAATGCTGTAGAACGCGAAGGCGCCGGCCAGGATCGTCGCGACGGCGAGTGCGAAGAGCTCGAGATTGCGGCGCGCGCGAAGGCCGGTGTGCTCGAGAATCAGCGATACGCGGATGTGCTCGCCGCGCTTCAGCGTATGCGCGAGCGCGAGGAATCCGCTGGCGGCCATGCAGTAGCCGGCGTAGGAATCGGTGCCGGCGACGTACCAATTCAACAGCCGCCCGACGATGCCGAGCAGCACGAACGCGAGTGTCCCCACGAGAAAAAACGCCGCCACGTAGGCGGCGGCGTCGAACAGGCCGTCGAGCAGGCGACGCATCCGCTACTGCAGCGCGCGGTACTGGTCGATGACCTTCTTGCCTTCGGGGCCCGCCTTGCGCAGCCAGTCGGCAAGCATCACGTTGCCCACCTTGCGCATGTCGGCGGTCAGGTGCTCGCTCGGCTTGTCGATCGTCATGCCCTTCTGGCGCAGCTGGTCCACGTACCAGCCAGTCTTTTCCTCCGAGAGCTTCCAGCCGCGCGTTTCCGCGTCGGCCGCGGCCTTCAGCACCACCGCCTGCGTCGGCTTGTCGAGCGCGTTGAACGCCGCACGATTGACGATGATCGCGTTCTTGGGCAGCCACGCCTGCGTGTCGTAGAAGTGCTTCAGGTGCTCGTACGTCTTCGAGTCGTAGCCGGTCGCGCCGGACGACATGTACGAATCGATCACCCCGGTCGCGAGCGCCTGCGACACTTCCGCGGCCTGCACGGTGACGGGTTGCGCGCCGACGAGTTCGGCGATCTTCGACGTGGCAGGGCTGTACGCGCGCCACTTGAGGCCCTTCATGTCGGCGGCGCTATCCAGCGTGCGATTGGTGAAGATGCCCTGCGGCGGCCACGGCACCGCGTAGAGCAGCATCATGCCCTGCTTCGCGAGCTTGTCGTCGAGCGCCTTGCGCTCGGCCTTGTAGAGCTTGTACGCCTCCTGGTACGACGTCGCGAGGAACGGCACGCCGTCGATCCCGTACAGCGGATCCTCGTTCTCGTAGTTGACGAGCAGGATCTCGCCCGCCTGCGCCTGCCCGCCCTGCACGGCGCGCTTGATCTCGGGCGCCTTGAACAGCGACGCGTTCGGATGCAGCTGGAGCTTGAGCTTGCCGCCGCTCGCCTTCTCGACGTCGTTCGCGAACTGCTGCAGGTTCTCGGTGTGGAAGTTGTTGGCCGGGTACGCGGTCGGCACGTCCCATTTGGTCTGGGCGAACGCGGGGGCGGCCAGCGCGAAGGCGAGCGCGAGGGCGGGGAGGAGGCGGTTCATGTCAGGTATCGGGGATCGGTATCAGGGATCGGGCGGCGCCTCGCATCGTGCGCTTGGCGGGCAGCATCTTACTCGCATCTGGCGCGCAGTTGCGACCGGGCTTCGGCCCACTTTCTATAATCCCACGGCCGCGGCGCGTTGCGGTTCCGATCCCTGATCACTGATCCTTTACTCCCATGCAATTCTGGATCGACCGCGGCGGCACCTTCACCGACATCGTCGCCCGCCACGACAACGGCACGCTCGTCACGCACAAGCTCCTCTCCGACAACCCCGAGCGCTACCGCGATGCAGCGGTGCATGGCATTCGTGAACTGCTGGAGTTGCCGCCCGGCGCCGCGATTCCCGGGGAGGCGGTCGAGGCGATCAAGATGGGCACGACGGTCGCAACGAACGCGCTGCTCGAACGTACCGGCGAGCGCACGGCGCTCGTCATCACGCGCGGCTTCGCCGATGCGCTTCGCATCGCCTACCAGAATCGCCCGAAACTGTTCGTGCGCCGCATCGAGCGGCCGGCGCAGCTCTACGAGCGCGTGATCGAGGCCGACGAGCGCCTCGGCGCGCATGGCGAACTCGTCCGGGCGCTCGACCTCGCAGCGCTCGAGCCGCAGTTGCGCCGGGCCTACGACGACGGCATTCGCGCCGTGGCCGTCGTGCTGATGCACGGCTATCGCTATCCGCAGCACGAGCGCGCGATCGCCGATCTCGCGCGCACGATCGGTTTCCCGCAGGTGTCGGTGTCGCACGAGGCGAGCCCGCTGATGAAGCTCGTCTCGCGCGGCGACACGACCGTCGTCGATGCGTATTTGTCGCCCATCCTGCGGCGATATGTGAATGAGGTGGAGAGGGACCTGAACGGGGATAGGGGATTTGCGATCGGGGATCGCGAACATCGCGACGACGCTTCGCGGCACCACGCTGCCCCCGATCGCCGGTCCCCGATCCCCGATCCCGGGGCGCGCGGTTTCCGCCTGCAATTCATGCAATCCTCCGGCGGCCTCACCGATGCGCACCGCTTCCAGGGCAAGGACGCGATCCTGTCGGGTCCTGCGGGTGGCATCGTCGGCGCGGTCGAGGTGTCGCGGCTTGCCGGCTTCGATCGCATCATCGGCTTCGACATGGGAGGCACGTCGACCGACGTGACCCACTGGGCCGGCGAATACGAGCGCGCGTTCGTGACCGAAGTGGCGGGTGTACGCCTGCGCGCGCCCATGATGAGCATCCACACGGTCGCGGCGGGCGGCGGCTCGATCTGCACGTTCGACGGCGCGCGCTTTCGCGTGGGACCGCAATCGGCCGGCGCGAATCCCGGTCCCGCGAGTTATCGGCGCGGCGGCCCGCTCACCGTGACCGACTGCAACGTGATGGTCGGCAAGCTCGATCCCGATCTCTTTCCGAAGGTGTTCGGGCCGAACGGCGACGCGCCGCTCGACGATGCGATCGTGCGCGAGAAATTCGCCGCGCTCGCGCAGGAGATCGCCGCGGCGACGGGTCACGTGCGCACGCCGGAAGAGGTCGCCGACGGATTTCTCGACATCGCCGTCGAGAACATGGCGAACGCGATCAAGCACATCTCGGTGCAGCGCGGCTACGACGTCACCGCGTACACGCTGTGCTCGTTCGGCGGGGCGGGCGGCCAGCACGCGTGCCGCGTCGCCGACGCGCTCGGCATGACGCGCGTGTTCATTCATCCGTTGGCAGGCGTCCTCTCCGCGTACGGCATGGGGCTCGCCGACGTGCGCGCGCTGCGGCAACGCGCCATCGAAGCGCGACTGTCGCAGGCATCGCTCGACGCAACGCGGGCCGCGTTCGCGGAGCTCTCGCACGAGGGTAGCGCCGAGGTGGCGGCGCAGGGCGTCGCCACTTCTCGCATTCGTTGCGAGCGCACGCTGCAGCTCAAGTACGAGGGCACCGACACCACGCTCGGCGTGCCGATGGCCAGGGACGAGCACGACGTCGTCGCCGAGTTCGAGCGACGCTATCGCCGCCAGTACGGCTTCCTGATGCCGGGCAAGGCGCTCGTGATCGAGGCGATCGCGGTGGAGGCGATCGGCTCGTCGCACGACATCGGCGACGAGCGCCGTGCATTCGAGGCGCGTGCAGGCGATCTCGCGCCGATCAAGCGCCGGTCGCTTTTCACCGGACGCGCATGGTACGAGGCGCCCGTGTACGCGCGCGAGGACCTGCGACCGCGCGATCGGATCGACGGGCCCGCGATCCTGCGCGAGCAGAACGCGACCACGGTGATCGAGCCGGGCTGGCGCGCCACACTCACCGAGCGCGACCACCTCGTGCTCGAGCGCGTCACGCCCATTCGCCGTGCGCATGCGATCGGAACGACCGCCGATCCCGTGATGCTCGAAGTCTTCAACAACCTGTTCATGGCGATCGCCGAGCAGATGGGCGTGACGCTCGCGAACACGTCGTACTCGGTGAACATCAAGGAGCGGCTCGATTTCTCGTGCGCGATCTTCGACGCCACGGGCAATCTCATCGCCAACGCGCCGCACATGCCCGTGCACCTGGGCTCGATGGGCGAGAGCGTGAAGACGGTGATCGATCGCTATCGCGGCCGGATGAACGAAGGCGACGTGTACGTGCTCAATGCGCCGTACAACGGCGGTACGCATCTGCCGGATGTGACGGTGATTGCGCCGGTGTTTGTTCACGATGACGGGGCGAGGGAGGAGGGGCGAGCGACGAGTGGGGCTTCGCCGCAGCGGCGCGACCAGGAACGCTCATCCCTCGCCCCTCGACCCTCGCCTCCGCAGTTCTACGTGGCCTCGCGCGGCCATCACGCCGACATCGGCGGCACGACGCCCGGTTCGATGCCGCCCGATTCGACCGAGGTCGACGAGGAGGGCGTGCTGCTCGACGGCGTGCCGCTCGTGCTCGAAGGGCGCTTCCTCGAAGACGACATGCGCAAGACGCTCACGTCGGGGCGCTACCCTGCGCGCAACGTCGAGCAGAACCTGGCGGACCTGCGCGCGCAGGTCGCGGCGTGCGCGAAGGGGGCGGAGGAGTTGCACAAGATGGTCGAGCACTTCGGCCTGACTGTCGTGCAGGCATACATGAAGCACGTGCGCGACAACGCGGAGGAGGCGGTGCGGCGCGTGGTGGGCGCGCTATCCGACGGGGCGTTCGAATACGAGATGGACAGCGGGGCGGTGATCCGCGTGAAGATCAGCGTCGATCGCGCGTCGCGCTCGGCGACGATCGACTTCACCGGAACGAGCCCGCAGCAGCCGACGAATTTCAACGCGCCATCCGCCGTGTGCAAGGCGGCGGTGCTCTACGTCTTCCGCACGCTCGTCGACGACGACATCCCGATGAACGACGGCTGCCTCGCGCCGCTGTCGATCGTGATTCCCGAAGGCTCGATGCTCGCGCCGCGTTATCCGGCGGCGGTCGTCGCCGGCAACGTCGAGACGTCGCAGGCGATCACCGATACGCTGTACGGCGCGCTCGGCGTGCTCGCGGCATCGCAGGGCACGATGAACAACTTTACGTTCGGCAACGATCGCTACCAGTATTACGAGACGATCGCGGGCGGCTCCGGCGCAGGCCCCGACTTCGACGGCACGAGCGTCGTGCAGACGCACATGACCAATTCACGCCTGACCGATCCCGAAGTGCTCGAGTGGCGCTTTCCCGTGCGCCTCGACGCGTTCTCGATTCGCGAAGGCAGCGGCGGTGCGGGTACGCATCGCGGCGGCGATGGCGCCATTCGCCGCGTGCGCTTCCTCGAACCGATGACCGCGGTGATGCTCGCGAACCATCGGCGCATCGCGCCGTTCGGTGTCGCGGGTGGCGAGCCCGGCGCGAAGGGACGCAACTGGGTCGAGCGCGCCGACGGTACGCGCGAGGAATACGACGCGACGTTCGAAGTCGACATGCATGCCGGCGACGTGTTCGTCGTCGAGACGCCGGGCGGCGGCGGTTATGGCGCGCCCGCCGGGCGCAAGGAGGCATGATGACCGAACTGCTGTTCCGCGACGACGCGTATCTGCGCAAAACGAGCGCGCGCGTCGTCGCCGTCGGCGACCGCGGTGTGGTGCTGGATCGCACGATCTTCTACGCGCAGGGCGGCGGGCAGGTGGGCGACACAGGTGTGCTCGTGCGCGACAACGGCGAGCGCATCGCGGTGCGCGATACGCGCAAGGGCGACGGCGCTGAGGTGCTGCATCTCGTGGACGACGATGCGCCGCGTCCGGGCGTTGGCGAGACGGTGGGGCTTGCCATCGACTGGGATCGCCGTTACGCGCTGATGCGGCTCCACACCGCGCTGCACGTGCTCTCGTGCGTCGTCGTCGCACCGGTGACCGGCGGCAACATCGCCCCGGACAAGGCGCGGCTCGATTTCGACATCGACATGCGCCTGCTCGATGCGGCAAGGATCGAGCGCGAGACGAACGCGCTGATCGCGCAGTGCGTGGCCACCGAAACCGTATGGATCACCGACGACGAGCTCGACGCGCGGCCGGAGCTCGTCAAGACGATGAGCGTGCAGCCGCCTCGCGGCGCGGGACGCGTGCGCCTGCTGCGCATTCCCGGCATCGACCTGCAACCGTGCGGCGGCACGCACGTCGCGAACATCGGCGAGATCGGCGCGATCCGCGTGCTGAAGATCAAGAGCGAAGGCCGGCGCAATCGCCGCGTTGAGATCGCCCTCGATACGCGATAGGTAGGGTCAGACACGACTTATCGGAAAAGTAGAGTCTGACCTGCTTATCGCGAACCCTGCCGATCGTGCGCGGCGAGCGCATCGAGCAGCGGCCGCTGGCCGGCCAGGATCTTGCCGCGCGCTTCGTCCAGCGTGAACCACGCCGCCCGATCGACTTCGGGAAACGCTTGCGTGCGTCCCGACCGCGGCGGCCACTCGATCTCGAAGGCATTGCTGCGGATCGCGCTCACGTCGACCTCGCCTTCGCCCGCGAACGCGTGCACGACCTTGCCGCCCGGCTGCTTGACGACCACGAGCGGTTCGAGCGTCACGGGTGCGTTCTGGCCCGTCTCCTCGACGAACTCGCGGCGTGCGGCCGTCTCGGCACTTTCATGCGACGCGTCGAACTCGCCCTTCGGGATCGTCCAAGCGCCGGCATCCTTCTTCGCCCAGAACGGGCCGCCGGGATGTACGAGCAACACTTCACGCACGCCGTCGCGGATGCGATGGACGAGAATGCCCGCGCTCGTTCGTGCCGCCATGCGGCCGATGCTACCTCGTGAACTTGAAGCAACGCACCTGTGAAGGCGTCGCGCGCCGGTGGCCGAGCGTCAGGGTTTCTTCACGAAGGCGATGCAGTAGCCGTTCGGGCTGATCGTTCCCTCGACGACTTTGCAGCTGTTCGGAGCCACGAATTGCATGCACTCGCTGCACTTCTTGTCTCCGTTCGGATGATCCTGATATTTCATGGCCTCCTTCGACGCCTTCCCTTGAGCCAACGCTTCGCGGCGCGTGATCAGGCCGGCGCATGCGGCGCCGGTCACCACGACAACCGATTTCAGCAGGGATCGACGCGAGAGGCGGGAGTCGCTTTCCATACCCGCTCCTTGATCGAGATACGACAAATGCGCGGGAGCTCTGCAAGCGGCCGTCCTTCATGGTGCCTTGAGCTCCGCGTCCTGTTCGATGGTAGCTCGCCCCAAACGGGTGCGCTGTCGGAGAAACCGGAAACGGCAAGTAGTCCATCTCGCGCGCGGCTAAATGGTCAATCATTACGTCAACGGGGCGTTGCCGACGGCGAACGGGCCGGTGCTGTCGAACTACGGCGCGATCTCGCCGCACAAGGGCGACGTCGACTGACGCCGGCCGGTGCGCGAAACGGGTCACGCGTCGACCAATCGCCGATCGTTGTCCGGTGCAGGATAATGGCATTCTCGTCCGTGTTCGAGGAGTGCTCGCGATGACCACCGTCCACGACTTCACCGTCGACGACATCCAGGGCCAGCCCGTCAATCTCGACCGCTACAAGGGCAAGGTGCTGCTCGTCGTCAACACCGCGAGCCAGTGCGGCTTCACGCCGCAGTACAAGGGCCTCGAAGCGCTCTATCGCAAGTACCGCGACCGCGGCCTCGAAGTGCTGGGCTTCCCGTGCAACCAGTTCGGGGCGCAGGAGCCGGGCAGCGAGCAGGAGATCGCGACGTTCTGCTCGACGAACTACGACGTGACGTTCCCGATGTTCGCGAAGGTCGACGTCAACGGCGACAAGGCGGCGCCGCTCTATCGCCATTTGAAGCAGGCAAAGCCGGGCCTGCTCGGCACACAGGCGATCAAGTGGAATTTCACGAAGTTCCTGGTCGATCGCGACGGCAAGGTCGTCGCGCGCTACGCGCCGAACGACACGCCCGAATCGTTCGATGCCGACGTCGCGAAGGCGTTGTCGTGACCCTGCATTCGTTGACACGCATCGCGGTCGCCGCAGCGCTCGCCGCGGGCATCGCGACCACCGCGCTCGCACAGGCGCCGACGAAAACGCTGCACGTCGCGTTCCCCATCGCCGAAACCGGCTTCGATCCGCAGGCCGCCGGCGACATTTATTCGAACTACGTCAATCGGGCGATCTTCGATCCGCTCTATCGCTACGATTACCTCGCGCGTCCGTACAAGCTCGTCCCCAATACGGCCACGGCGCTGCCGGAAGTCGCGGATGACGGCAAGACGTGGACGATCCACATCAGGAAGGGCATCTATTTCGCCGACGATCCGGCGTTCAAGGGCCGGCGCCGCGAGCTGACCGCCGCCGATTACGTGTACGCGATCAAGCGCATCCTCGATCCGAAGATGCGCTCGAATTCGCTGCAGATGGTCGACGGGCGCTTCGTCGGGGCCGACGCGCTGGTGGCGAAGGCGAAGGAGACCGGGCGCTTCGACTACGATGCGCCGCTCGAAGGGCTGCAGGCCATCGACCGCTACACGATGCGCTTGCGGCTCGTGTTCGCCGATTACGAACTGCTGTCGAACCTGACGACGACCGCGACGTCCGCGGTTGCGCGCGAAGTGATCGAGGCGCACGCCGACGCCAACGGCTGGGCGATGACGCATCCGGTGGGCACGGGACCGTATCGGCTGGCCGACTGGCGTCGCGGGCAGCGCATGGTGCTGGAAGCCAATCCCGGCTACCGCGACGAACGCTATCCCAAGCCGTCGACGTCCGCCGACGAGGCACTTGCGAAAGGCCTCGCCGGACGCAAGCTGCCGCTGGTGCCGCGCGTCGAGATCAGCGTCATCGAAGAGGCGCAGCCGCGGCTCCTGGCGTTCCAGCAGCAGCAGCTCGACTTCGTCGCCGTGCCGACGACGATGGTGCCGAAGGTGCTCGACGCGAACAATCACCTGAAGCCCGAGTTCGCGAAGGAGGGCGTGCGGCTCGAGCGTGCGATCCAGCCGGCGATCGCGTACGCGTACTTCAACATGGACGATCCGATCGTCGGCGGCTACCAGCCCGCGCAGATCGCGTTGCGCCGCGCGATCGCGATGGGCTACGACGTCGGCGAGGAGATCCGCGTGCTTCGGCAGAACCAGGGCCTGCACGCCACGCAGGTCGTGCCGCCGAACATGACCGGACATGATCCGTCGTACGACGGACGGCTGCGCCACGATCCGGCAGCTGCGAAGGCATTGCTCGACCGCTTCGGCTACAAGGATCGCAACGGCGACGGCTTTCGCGAGCTGCCGGACGGCAAGCCGTTCACGCTGCAGATGGCGTCGGCGACCACGGGCCAGGATCGCGAGGCCGACGAGCTGTGGAAGAAGAGCCTGAACGCGATCGGCCTGCAGGTCGACTTCGTCAAGCAGAAATGGCCGGATCTCTTGAAATCGGCGCGCCTCGGGCAGCTGCAGATGTGGCAGCTCGGCAACATCAACACCACGCCCGACGGCTTCGGCTTCTTCGGGCTGCTCTATGGTCGCAACGCCGGCTTCTCGAACCTGTCGCGCTTCGCGCTGCCCGAGTTCGATCGCCTCTACGAACAGGCGCGCGCGATGCCCGACAGTCCGGCGCGGCTCGCCGTCGAACGCAAGATGTCCGAGCTCGTCAACGCGTATTCGCCGTGGGTGCTCACGGCATTCCGCTACGAGAACGTGCTCGTGCAGCCGTGGCTGCACGGCTTCAAGTACAACCCGACGTACCAGTTTCCGTTCCCGTATCTCGACGTCGGCACGAAGGCGGCGCCGGCGGCGTCACCCGCGTCGGCGCGCAACGCGTCCGGCGAATCGGGGCGTTCGTGATGGTGTCGCGGCGACGTGCGCTCGCGACGCTGGGGCTCGCCGCGCTCGCGCCGCAGGTTGCGTTCGCGCAGGGCGCAACGAAGCGCGGCAGCGCGGCAACGACTACGCTGCGCGTCGCGTTCCCCGTTGCCGAGACGGGCTTCGATCCTGCAGCGACGAGCGACCTCTACTCGGATCACGTGCAGCGTGCGATCTTCGAGACGCTGTACGGCTTCGACTACCTCGCGCGTCCCTACAAGCGGGTGCCGCGCACGGCGGCCGCCCTGCCGCTCGTCGAGGACGGCGGGCGCACGTGGACGTTTCGCGTGCGTCCGGGCATTCATTTCGCCGACGATCCCGTCTTCAAGGGCACGAAGCGCGAGCTCACTGCGCACGACTACGTGTATGCGTGGAAGCGGCTGCTCGATCCGCGCGTGCGCTCGCCGTATTCGTGGTACCTGCAGGGCAAGATCGTGGAGGCCGACGGCGTGCTCGACGCGGCGAAGAAGACCGGACGCCTCGACTACGACGCGCCGATGGAAGGGCTCGCCGCCGTCGATCGCCACACGATTCGCGTGCGGCTCAAGGAGCCCGATTACATCCTGCCGGGCTACCTGTGCTCGAGTCCGATGGCCGCCGTCGCGCGCGAGGTGATCGAGCATTACGGCGACACGAACGGCTGGGCGATGGATCATCCGGTCGGCACCGGTCCGTTCAGGCTCGCGTCGTGGCGGCGCGGCCAGCAGATCGTGCTCGACGCGAATCCGGGCTTTCGCGACGAGCGCTATCCCGAGCCGCCGGTTGCCGCCAATCGCAAGGCGTTCGGGGCAGTGATCGGCAGGCCGCTGCCGCTCGCCGACCGCATCGAAGTGTCGATCATGGAGGAGGCGAACCCCCGCCTGCTCGCGTTCGAAAGTAACGCGCTCGATTACGTGAACCTGCCGACCGAGCTCACCGACCACGCGCTCGACCGCAGCAATCGGCTGAAGCCTGCCTACGCCGGGCGCGGCGTCACGCTGCAGCGCCTCACGCAGCCGGCATTGCAGTACGCGTACTTCAACATGCAGGACGCGACCGTCGGCGGGTTGGAGAAGGACAAGATCGCGCTGCGACGCGCCGTGGCGATGGCGTTCAACAACCAGGAGCTGATCGACGTCGTCTACCAGGGGCAGGCGATCCGCGCGACGCAGCCGATTCCCCCCGACGTGACGGGCCACGACGACAAGCTCGACATGTCGGTGCGCTACGATCCGGCGTCGGCGCGCGCGCTGCTCGACAAGTTCGGCTACGTCGACAGGAGCGGGGACGGCTTTCGCGAGATGCCCGACGGCAAGCCGCTCACGCTGGTGATGGCGTCGACGCCCACGACGCGCGATCGCGAGATCGACGAGATCTGGCAGCGCAATCTGAAGGCGGTCGGCATCCGCGTCGACTTCATGAAGCAGAAGTGGCCCGACCTCCTCAAGATGGGCAAGGCCGGGCAGCTGCAGATGTGGCGCGTCGGCTGGATCAACGCGTACGGCGAAGGCGACGCGTTCGCGCAGCTGCTCTACGGCGGCAACATCGGGCAGACGAACTATTCGCGCTTCGACCTGCCCGCGTACGACGATCTCTACCGCCAGTCGCGCATGCTGCCCGACGGCCCCGAACGCACCGCGCTGTATCGCAGGATGGCCGAGCTCGTCGGCGCCTACAACCCGTGGGTGCTGCACGTGTACACGATCGAGAACACGCTCGTGCAGCCGTGGGTGCAGGGGTACAGGAAGAACGCGTACTGGGAGCATCCATGGGCGTACATCGGCATCGACGCGACGCGCCTCGCTCAGAAATGAGCGACTTCGAGGTCCGACTTCGGCGACTTGTCGCTCTGACCCCGAAGTCGTGCATGAAAGCGACAGATGGCGCGTCGCGGCCGACAGCGCGCACGCGTTCGCGTTGATCGGCGCCGACGCGACCGCTTACAATTCACTTCCCACGGTCGCTTTTCCTCGCATGACGCCACCATGAACCGCCGCACCCATCCCGCATACGCGAACACCGCGCTCTCGTCCCGCGCGGCGCTCCGCGTTTTGCCGCTGGGCATGGCGGACATCGGCATCGGCGGCGACCGCGCAGGAGTCTCGCACCTCCCGTAGCACCTCCCGACGGATGTCCGCCGGGAACGGCGGAATCCGACACACCGGGAGCACTTTCCGGTTTCGACGCTTCCGCCGATGTCAGGCATCGGTGACCGCACGTTGCGTGCGGCCGGAGAAGAACATGAAACCGCTCGACCGAAGTCAACGTTTCCTGCGCCGCCGATTGCGCGGCTTGTGGCTCGTCGCCGATTTCCGGCGGCTGTGGCTGTCGCTCACGATCACGTCGTTCGGGGCCCAGATCACGAACCTCGCGCTGCCGCTCACCGCCGCGCTGATGCTGCACGCCACGCCGCTGCAGATGGGCATCCTCGTCGCACTCGAGACGCTGCCGTTCGCGCTCGTGTCGCTGCACGCGGGTGTGCTGCTCGACCGCGTGCGCAAGCTCCCCGTCGTCATCGCATCCGACGTGAGCCGCGCGCTGGCGCTGCTCGCGATTCCGCTGTGCGCGTGGCGCGGGATGCTGTCCGTCGAGGTGCTGTACGTCGTCGGCTTCTTCTGCGGCGTGCAGAACGTGGTGGGCGGTGCTGCCTACCAGGTGCTGATCGCGCAAATGGCGGGGCGCAAGCGTCTCGTGGAAGCGAACGCCAAGCTGACGCTCGGCGAAACGTCGTCGGCGCTGATCGGCCCCGGCCTGGCGGGCGGGCTGATCCAGCTCGTCACGGCGCCGTTCGCGATCGCCGTCGATGCGCTCGGCTTCTTCGTATCGGCTCTGATGCTTCGCACGCTGCGCGTGCCGCACGACGTCGTGCCGAAGCGCCACGACAAGCAGTCGATCGTCGCCGAAATCCGCGAGGGGCTCGCTCTCGTGTTCGGCAACGAGACGCTGCGCGCGCTCGGCCTCGTCGCGGGCGCGTGGCAGGTGCTGCATCACATGCAGGTGGCGGTGCTGATCCTGTTCGCGACGCGCGAGCTGCACCTGTCGGCCGGCGCGATCGGCATGGCCTACATGGCGGGCGGACTCGGCTGCGTGATCGCGGCTTCGCTCGCCGAACGCTTCTCGCAGCGCTTCGGCGTCGGCGCGGCCATCGTGTACGGGCTGCTGCTGACGGCGTTCGGCTGGCAGACGTTCGGCATGATCCGCGGCTCGCCGGGCGTCGCGACGCTGCTGCTCGGCGCGGCGATGCTGCTCTTCGACTTCGGCGCCGTGCTCTACGCGATCAACTATCTCGCGCTGCGCCAGGCGTTGACGCCGGACCGGCTGCTCGGCCGCATGACCGCCACGATGCGCTTCGTGACCATCGCCGCGGCGCCGCTCGGCTCGCTCGTCGGCGGCGCACTTGCGACCGCGATCGGGCTGCGCCACACGCTGTGGGTGGTGGGCTCGCTCGGCATCGTGCTGTCGCTGGTGGCGATGCGGTTTTCGCCGGTGCGGTTCCACCGGACACTGCCGGCGGCGGCGATCGACTGAAAGGCAGGATGGGACCCGTTCGCCGGCAGAGCCGGCGTGGCGAACGGCGGTGCGAAAAGGTAGTGTCCGACCCTGCTTTTCGCTAGCAGCCGCGCAGCGTCTTGCTCGTGAGGCTTTCGTCGGGCGCGTTGCGGCCCTGCAGCAGCGCTTCCGGCTCGTTCTGCTTGATCTTCCCGAGCGCGAGCGTGCCTTCGGTCTGCTTCATCTCGTCGGTCTGCGCGCCGGGGTTGTTCTGCAGGCGCATCGCCTCGGGGGTGTTCGTGACGACCGTCGCCTTGCAACCGTATCGCTGCGCCTCGGCGTTCGCGTACGCCTGCGGTCCGTTCAACGTTTCGCAGCCGGCCAGCGCAAGCGCGGCGAGCGCGAGAAGGGCGAGGCTCGATGATTTCATGATCGGCTCCTTTGGGCGTCGTTCTCGAGGCGAACAGTTGCGCCCCAAAGCTTAATCCGGTCGCGACCGCCGCGGAAGGTGCTCGACGACCCTCTGGAACGGATAGACCGCAGGCAGGCGCAACAATTGCGTCAGTTCGTCGAGCGCGCGCTGCGACTCGTCGACGAGCGCCGGGTCGGCGAGATCGTCCGGGGCGAGGCGGTCGCGATAGTGGCGCAGGATCCACGCCTCGAGCGCCGCGGCGAGTGCGTCGTCGACGAAAACGTTCGCGCCAATCGCGGCGCGTTCGCTCGCAGTCAAAGGCACGCGCAAACGCAGGCATGCCGGGCCGCCGCCGTTACGCATGCTCTGACGCAGGTCGAACGTCAGCACTTCCGCGATCGGCGATCCGCCTTGCACGAGCCGCTCGAGCAGCCGCGCGGTGGCGACGTTCTCGCGGCATTCCGCCGGCGCCACCAGCAGAAAGCGACCGCCGTCGCGCGGCAGCAACTGGCTGTTGAACAGGTACGTGTCCACGGCGTCGGCCAGCGACACCTCGTCGTCGCGCACGACGACCGCGGCAAACGCCGGGCCGACCACGCGCGCGAGCGCGCCGAGCGCAGCCCGCGAGTCGACGAACGCGCGCTCGTGGCAGAACAGGAACGCGCCTTCGCCCACCGCGACGACGTCGTTGTGAAACACGCCGGCGTCGATCGCGTCCGGATTCTGCTGCGTGAACAGCGTGCGCGATGGCGCGAGTCCGTGGCGGCGCGCGACTGCTTCGCTGGCCTCCCGCGTCTGCCGTGCGACGAATTGCCCGGGCACCGGACCAGGCGCGAACGCGCTTCGCCCGTACACGAACCACTCGACGCCGGCGGCATCGGCGCTTGGCGCAAAGCGCGTGTGATTCGCCGCACCTTCGTCGCCGAATTGCGGCGCCGCGGGCAGCGGATCGTGCACGCAAAAGCGCGTCTCGTCGGCGAAGATCGCACGCAGGATGCGCGTGGTGGCGGGCGCTTCGATCGCGCGGTGGAAATGCGCGACGAGATTGGCCGGCGTGAAGTGCAGGCGTCCATCGTCGCAGTCGGCCGACGCGCTCACCGTCGCCGCGTTCGCCACCCACATCGACGCGGCCGACGAGCACGCGGCGAGAATCGCCGGGGCGTCGCGTGCTGCACGCGCCACGACGTCGCGGTCGCTGCCTTCGAAGCCGAGCGCACGCAGCGCGCGAAGATCGGGGCGTGCCTGCGGCGGCAGCACCGCCTGCGGATAGCCGCGGGCGGCCAACGCCCGCATCTTCGCGAGCCCCTGCAGCGCGGCTTCGCGCGGATTCGCCACCGCCTGCGCGTTACGTTGCGCCGCAAGGTTCCCGCGCGCGAGGCCC
>JAICKU010000010.1 GCA_025927765.1 Burkholderiales bacterium | reverse complement strand
GGACGTGTTCATCTCGGCGAGCGCGCGCGTGAAGGCGGCCGGCGAGAAGATGGTGGGCGAGGACGTCGAGTTGATCGCGCGCCGCCAGCCGGGCGAGCGCACGACGCCGTACGAGCGGCTGCTCGGCGATGCGATCGAGGGCGACCAGACGCTCTTCGCGCGCGAGGACGGCATCGAAGCGACATGGCGCGTCGTGCAGCCGGTGCTTTCCGGCATGCCGCCGCCCGAGCCCTATGAACCGGGGACGTGGGGCCCCGCGGAGGCGAATCGCATCGCGCCCGTGGGCGGTTGGCACGACCCGACCGTTCCTTGACGGGGGGTTGCTTCGAAAAAAAACCCGGCCGGAGCCGGGCTTCTTTGACGGGGACGTGGCGCCAAGGCCACGTACGGCGTCAGTCGATGGCGCGAATGTTCGCCGCCTGCTCACCCTTCGGGCCGCTCGTCACGTCGAACTGCACGCGCTGGCCTTCGCGCAGGGTCTTGAAGCCCTGCCCCTGGATCGCGGAAAAGTGAGCGAAAAGATCCTTGCCGCCGCTTTCCGGCGTCACGAATCCGAAACCCTTCGCGTCGTTGAACCACTTCACGGTACCTGTTGCCATGTCTTGAATCCTTGAACAAAACAAAAAAAGGGGATGGCCCCTGCTGGGGCGACGATCAAGACGGCGGGTGGTGAAGGCCCGCCGCGCGAACGCACGGGGGCTGGAACAACAACGGCACTGCTTGAAAATCGCTGATTCGCATAATGGGTGCTCGGCAAGGCAATTGCAAGCGGAATCGTCATGACGAATGTGGACATGAGCGTGGCGGCCAGGGACGCACCGCCGTTGCGGGTGCGCGGCGTGGCGGATCCGGTCGGGTTTGCGCACAGCCGGCGGCAGATCGAGGCGGTCGTCCAGCGGATTCGCGCGCAGGACGGCGCGAAGGTCGAACGCATCCTGCGGGCGAAGCGGGTTGGCAGGAGCGCGCGATGGCGCGTCGCGGTCGCGCCGCACGACGACTACGCTTACGCGGGGTACATGTACCCGCTCGTGCTGCGCAATGTCGCCGCGCCGCTGGTCGTGATCTTCGGCGTTGCTCACAAGGCGCGCCAGCGCGGTCTCGAAGACAAGCTCGTCTTCGACGGCTTCACGCATTGGCGCGGCCCGTACGGCAACATCCCTGTTTCCGGCTTGCGCGAGCGGCTCGTCGCCGGCCTGCGGGCAGACGACTTCGTCGTCGACGACGAGATGCAATCGATGGAGCATTCGATCGAGGCGAAGCTTCCGTTCCTGCAGCATGCGCGGCGCGACGTCCGCATCCTGCCGATACTTGTGCCGGCGATGTCGTTCGCGCGCATGAACGAGCTCGCCGGCGAGGTCGCACGCATCCTCGACCGCGAAATGGTCGCCGAAGGGCTCGAGTGGGGTCCCGACGTCGCGCTGGTTGCGTCGACCGACGCGGTGCACTACGGGGACGAAGGCTGGAACGGTCGCAATTTCGCGCGCTACGGCGCCGACGCCGAAGGCTATGCGAAGGCAGTCGCGCACGAGCACGAGATCCTGCGCGAATGCTTCGAAGGCGAGCTCTCGGTCGAGCGCATCGAGCGCTTCACCCGCTGCACCGTGGCCGACCACGACCACCGCGAATACAAGTGGACGTGGTGCGGCCGATACTCGGTGCCGTTCGCGCTGCTGGCCGCGTGGCATCTGCAGCGGCAGCGCCACACGCACGTGCTGAACGGCACCGTGCTCGGGTACGCGACGTCGCTCGACGACCAGCACATCGAGGTCGCCGACCTGGACGGCATGGGCGTGACCGCGCCGGCGACGCTACGGCATTGGGTGGGTTACGCGGCCGTCGGGTATCGCTGAGGCCGCGGCGCTGTTCGCCAGCACGAGCACGAGGCTGGGGCCGTTGTGCGTCGCGCTCACCACCCCCGGCTGCTCGTTGACGCCCTTGTAGTAGCCCGGATTGCACGCGAAACTGCCGGATCGAGAACCCGCCGAGGTACTGGCCGGTGTAATTTTCCGTCGTCCAGGTCTGCCGCTCGATCTGCCGGGTGACGGTGACGCCGTCCACGTGTATACGTCAGCGTCCCCTGGCTCCGGCTCGTGTTGTCGTAGACGGCACGAAACGGGCCCACGACTGGATAAGGGAATCACGTAGAAGCGCATTACTAACCACCTGTCGACCGCATGCTGTTCGATCCCGCCCGCCACGAACCGTTATCCAGCGCCGCATGGGACGAAGCGCGTGCACGCGGCACGATCGAGCGCATCGTCCGCGCCGCGGAATCGGCGTACGACGACGGCTGGCCGATGCATCCGCTGGACGCGGACGGCGAGGCACGCGTGCCGGTGCATTGCCTCTACTTCGGCGCATGCGGCGTGATCTGGGCGCTGCGCTATCTCGAGGCCGTCGGCGCGGTGTCGCTCAGGCGAAGCTACGCCGACGATGTCGAGCGGCTGCTGCCGCGCAACCGCGCGTGGCTCGCGTCGTTCGGCAGCTTCGACTTCCCGTCGTACCTGATGGGCGACACGGCGATCCTGATGCTGCAGCGTTGGATCGATCCGCACGCCCGGGTGCTCGACGAGCTCGAGCGACTCGTTGCCGGCAATCTCGACAACCCCGCGCGCGAGTTGATGTGGGGATCGCCGGGCACGATGCTCGCCGCGCTGTTCCTGCACGAGTGCACCGGCGAGGCGCGATGGGCCGAGCTGTTCCGGCAAACGGCGCGAAAGCTCGCGTCGCAGTTGCGGCACTCGCGCGAATGCGACTGCGATTACTGGACGCAGGACATGTACGGTCGCACCAGCACGTACATCGATGCGGTGCATGGGTTCGTCGGCACCGCGCTGCCGCTGATCCGTGGTCGCCACCTGCTCGATGAAGGCGCATGGAGCGCGTGGGAAGCGCGCATCGTCAACACTGTTTCGCATACTGCTATCCGCGAAGGATCTCTCGCGAACTGGCCGGCGTGGCTGTCTCCCGAAACGCGCGATCGCCCGCTCCTCATGCAGTACTGCCACGGTGCGCCGGGATTCATCGTGTGCCTCGCTGAATTTCCAGGCGCGGCGCTCGACGCGTTGCTGCTCTCGGGCGCCGAGGCGATCTGGTCGGCCGGCCCTCTGCGCAAGGGGTCCAACCTGTGCCACGGCACCGCCGGCAACGGCTATGCGTTCCTGAAGCTTTACGAGCGCACGCGCGATGTGCGGTGGCTCGAGCGCGCCCGCGCGTTCGCGATGCACGCCATCGCGCAGTTCGAAGCGGACACCGAACGCTACGGGCAGATGCGTTATTCGTTGTGGACCGGCGATCTCGGCCTTGCGATCTATCTTTACGATTGCATCGCCGGACGCGCACGGTTCCCGACGATGGACGTGTTCTTCGCAGGCGACGTCACGCCATCCGCAGGAACCCCCACGGCGCATGATGCATTCGCTCGAACCCCGTCTCGGTAATCCGCACCAGTTCGCCGAGCTGCACGCCGGCGCGCTCGTCGCGGGTGATGACGTTGGGCTGCACGACGATCGTCATGTTCGCCTCCAGCGTCATGTCGGGCGCGCGCGACGGGTCGCGATTGTGCACGCCGAGCACCGGCGGCCAGTAGCCGCCCCCGAAGCCGTGCACGACGTCGTCGTAGATCGCGAATCCGGCGCGCTCGATTACGTGGCTCGCCTCGACCAGCTCGCGCGCGGAAACACCGGCGCGCAGCAAGCCCGTCATGGCGTCGAAGGCCGCCTCCGCCACGTCGTGAAGCTCGCGGAAGAGCGTCGTGGGCTCGTCGCCGACGCTGATCGTGCGCAGCACCTGCCCGGGCGAATCCCAGAACGTGCCGGTGAATTCGACGAACAGCATGTCGCGATGCGCGAGCCGTCGCGACGAATGATGCTGCGGCGGGACGCAGGTGGCGGGCGCGTCCATCGCGTTGACACCGATGAAGTGGATGACGGTCGCGCCGCCGAGCGGGTGATATGCGCTTTCGACCAGCGCGCCGAGCTCGCGCTCGGTCATGCCGACACGCCCGTCGCGCAACAGCGCCGCGAGGCCCAGGTCGCTGAACGCGGCGCCGATGCGCATCCACTGGACTTCCTCGTCGGACTTGCGCATGCGCAGCCACCGATAATCGGCGGCGAGATCGACGAGCTCGAAGGCCGCGGCGAGCTGTCGCGCCTTGCGCCACGACAATAGCCCGATCACGCCCACGCGCCGGGCGCCGCGCCGCGCGAGCTCCTCGACGGCTGCGCCCGCACCTTCGCGCCGCGCCCAGCGCACGTCGGCGTCGCACGCCATCGCGCGCGCGTTCGGCACGTGGTTGTGATGCTCGACGAACAGCACGTCGCGCTCGCCGCGCGCGAACACGACCATGGCTTCCGCCGACGTGGGCCAGCCGGTGAGCCAGTGCACGCCGGTGCCGGCGCGATCCTCGCCGCACACGAGGATCAGATCGCAGTCGTGCCGCTGCTGGACGTCGCCCAGCGCCTGCCGCCGACGCGCGAATTCGCGCTCCGAGAACCGGCCGTATGGCTGGGCGAGGATCGCCTGGATGTCGGGATCGCGCAGGACCGGATGCGTGATGGCGTCGTCGAAACGCCGGGGCGTGTCGTTCATCGCTGACGCCGGGCGAGGGCTTCCGTCAGGATGCGGCGATCGCAGTACACGTCGACGCCGCCCAGCACCTTGGCCGGCTCGCCGTACCGCGCGCGCAGCGCAATCACCTCGCGCACGCCGTCGAGATCGAGCTCGCCGTTGCGCGGAAAGCCGGTGTGCGGATCGAACAGCAGTGCATAGGCGGCTTCCGCCTCGCCTTCCGACGTGCCCGGCATGCGTCGCGCATAGACCGCATATGCGGCGCTGCGATTCCCCGGTTCGTACAGCCATGCCAGGGCGTCGAGCAGCGCCCGGATGAAGCCCCCCAGTTGCGCGCGACGGGCCGCGGCCCATTCGCGCCGCACGGCGACGACGTGCGCCTGGAATCGATCGAGCAGGCTGCCGGCCGAATCGAGCACGTTGAAGCCACGATCGCGAAGCATGCCGTCGAACGGCGAATTGAAGAGCCCGCCCGCGTACTCGCCGCGCAGCATCGCGTCGAAGCGCTGCGCGACGCCGCCGGCACGCGCGAACGCATAGTCGCCGGGTGCGAGGCCCGCGCGATCGAGCATGCCCATCAGCACGAGCGCGTTTCCCGTCTTCACCGCGTCCACCGCGAGCGTCTCCCCGCGCAGATCGTCGTACGTCGTGATCGACGGCGACGTCACGAGCGACGGCATCACGCGCGTGTCGAATCCCATCACCGCGACGGCGTCGGGGACGTCGAGTGGCGCCTCGCCCTGCCCCTCGCGATACGCGATCACGTTGTCCATCAGCGTGATCGCGGCGTCGGCCTCGCCGTGCGCGAGCGACCTCCACTGATGGACCGAGCCCGGCGTGGGCACGACGTCGACGTCGACGCCGCGCCGCACGAACAAGTCCTGCTCCTGCGCCACCCAGACGGGCCAGTTGAACCCGCCCGGGAAGACGATCAGCCTCACTTCAGGTCGGAGAGGCGGATCACCTTCGTCTTGAAATCGATGTGCGTGCCGAGCGCGCCTTCCTTGTAGTACATGTCGAACACCTTCTGCATCGCACCGATGTCGCGCGCGTCGATCTGCTCGTCGTTGCGGAACAGCATCGGTCGCACGTACGGCAGCGCGTTCTCGGGAATGCCGGCATACTTCACGAGCAACGGCTTGTACTTGTCGAAGTCGCCTTCGATGCGCTTGGTGATGTCGCGCAGCACGAGCATGATCTTGCGAGCGGTGTCGGGATGCTCGTTGACGAACTTGGTGGTCATCACCGCGCAGCCGCCGAACCACGGGTTCGCGACGTACTTCGCGCCGACATTCACGACCGCGGCCTCCGCGTCGCCGGTCGCGAGCGCCGTCGCGGCGAACGGGTCGATGGTGATCGTCGCATCGACGGTGCCCGCGAGCAGCGCCGGCACCTGCAGCGGGAACGGCAGCTCGACCTGCTGGACGTCGCTCTCCTTCATGTGCATCGCGTTCAGGATGTAGAGGACGTTCGTCTTCCACTGGATGCCGGGGTTGCGGCCGAGCTTCTTGCCCTTGAGATCGGCGAGCGACTTGATCGAGCTGCCCTTCTTCACGAGCAGCGTGCTGTTGACGTACGGCGTATCGGCTTCGCCGCCCGACAGCCCGAAGATCTTGAGCGTCCCGGGATGCTGCGATTCGGCGACCATCGCGATGCCCGGCGCGGTCCCGTACGGGCCCACCTGCGCGCGATCCGCGATCAGCGCGTCGACGAGTCCCGTGGCCGACGACAACCGCTGGTCGACGACCTCGATGCCCTGCTTCTCGAACGCCTTCTCCTCGAGCGCCACCATGTACGGCAACGCGTCGATGGCGGGCACCCACGCCATGACCACCTTTTCCGCCTGCGCAACGGAGGCAAAGGCGAGCGTGGCAACGCCGACCGCTGCCGTCATGAGCGCGCGGCGAACCATCGCAGATGCTGGTGCGACTATCGAATGCATGGACTCCTCCTTGGGGAAGCAACGGGGTCGTTCACGGGCCGCGACCTACCTCGCGGCTGAACACGTCGAGGCAGTGGCTCTTGATGGCCACGAACTCGGCATTGGAAAGACTCTTCGCGTCGCGCGGCCAAGGCAGGTCGACCGGCACCATTTCTGCCACGCGCGTCGGGGGCCGCGTGAGCAACAGCACGCGGTCGGCGAGCTGCACGGCCTCCTCGAGATCGTGCGAAACGAAAATCATCGTGTTGCGGCGCTTCATGAACACGTGCTGCAGGCGCTCGCGCATGAAGAGTGTCATCTCGTAGTCGAGCGCGGAGAACGGCTCGTCGAGGAACAGGATCTCGGGGTCGGTGATGAGCGCGCGCAGGATCGAGATCGTCTGCTGCTGTCCGCCGGAGAGCTCGTACGGATAGCGGTGAAGGTCGATCCGGATGTCGAATTCGGCGAGCAGCGCCTCGACGCGGCGGTCGCGCGTCTTCTTGTCGAGTCCGAGCAGCTTCAGCGGGTACTGGATGTTGCCGAGCGCCCGCATCCACGGAAACAGCGCGTCGCGATAATTCTGGAACACGTAGGACAGCTTCGTCTCGGCGATCGGCTTGCCCTTGAACATCACGGCGCCGCCGTCCATCGGCATCAGGCCGGAGATCACGTTGATGAGCGTGCTCTTGCCGCAGCCGTTCGGGCCGAAGATCGAGACGAACTCGCCGTCGCGAAGGTCGAGGTCGAAGTTGCGGTAGATGTAGCCGCCGGCGAACTCCTTGGTCAGTCCGCGGATTTCGACGCCCCGCGGCACGGCGTCGCTCGCGCGCGGCGCATCGACCACGCGCATGGTCGTCGGTACGCGCTGGAGCGCCTCCTGGTTCATGGTCAGCGTCCTGCCCAATGGACGAAATAGCGCTCGATCAGCAGGAACATGTAGTTGAGCCCGTAGCCCACGGCGCCCGACACGAGCAACGATCCATACATGTCCTTCAGGTTGTACGAGTACTGGTCCTCGATGATCCGATGGCCCATGCCGTCGGTGCCGCCGATGAACATTTCGGCGACGACCACGACCACGAGCGCGATCGACACGCCCGCACGCAAGCCCACGAACGTCTGCGGCAGCGTTTCGAGGAAGATCACGTCGCCGAAGATGCGCAGCCTCGACGCGCCCATCGAACGAGCGGCGAGGATGCGCGTCTTGCGCGCATTCAGCACGCCGTAGGCCACGTTGAAGACGATGATCAGGAACGCGGCGAAGGCGGCAAGCCCCACCTTGCTTTCCTCGCCCAGGCCGAACATCAGCATGAACAGCGGGAACAGCGCCGTCGACGGCGTCGAGCGGAAGAAATCGATCAGGAACTCGACGCTGCGATAGACGCGCTCGTTCGCGCCGATCAGGATGCCGAGCGGCACGCCGAAGCCCGCGGCGATCGCGAACGCGTACAGCACGCGCATCAGCGTGCGTGCGAGGTCGTGCGACATCGTGCCGTGCACGAGCGCCTGCCATGTGGTGGCGAACGTCGGGCCCGGCCCGGGAATCAGCCGTGTATTCAGCAGTCCGGTCAGCGCGGCGAGCCACCAGATCGCGAGCAACAGCAGCGGTCCGACCGCGGGCTGCACGCGGCCGAGCCACGACGCGCCGCGCAAGCGCTTGAGTCCGATGTCCGCGCTTGCCCTCATGAGGTCAGAAATACGGGGGAGAGCTGATCCAGATTGCCTGCGCCGCCTGCTTGCGGCGATTGCGCCAGCGGTGCGAGAGCTCGCTGCTGAAATAGATGCTGTCGCCGGCTTTCAGGTCGTGCCAGGTGCCGGCGACGTCGACGCTCAATTCGCCCGAGAGCACGATCACGATGTCCTCGCCCTCGTGCGTGAGCGCCGGGCCGCCTTCCGCGCCGGGGTTCGCGACGAGCCACAGCGCGGAGACGCGACGCATCAGGTCGGGGGTCAGCAACTCGTAGCTGATGCTCGATTGCGGAAAGCGCACGTGCTTGCGATGCCCGCGGCGCAGCACCGCGACACGGCTTTTGGCCGAGCCCGCTTCGGCGAACATCAGCTTGCCTGCGGGGATGTCGAGCGCGCTCGCGATGCGCTTCAGCGTCGCGACCGTTGGCGTGAGCAGGTTGCGCTCGATCTGGCTGATGTAGCTGACGGAAAGGTCGGTGCGATCGGCGAGCTGCTGCAGCGTGAATTGGTGGCGCTTGCGCGTGCGGCGGATCATCGGGCCGAGCGAGCGGCCCACGTCGCTGCGATCGTGCCCGGCCTCGTCGCCGGGCGGCGCCGCGGCCGCGCGCTTCTTGCGCTTCACCGGCTTCGTCTCGCCCACGCCGTTCGCTTCGCGCATCGTCAGCCGTTCCGCACGTCGTTTTCGAGCACGCCCACGCCTTCGATCTCGATGCGCAGCCTGTCGCCGGGCTTCAGGAAGATCTTGCGGAATCCGCCCACCCCGTACGGCGTTCCGGTGGAAATGACGTCGCCCGGCTGGAGCGTGACGCGCGCGCTCGCGTATTCGATCAGGTCCCACACCTTGAACACCATCAGCGACGTGTCGCTGTCCTGCATCACTTCGCCGTTCAGCGTCGTCTGGAGGTGCAGCGCGTGCGGGTCTCCCGCGGCGCTGGCCGGCGCGATCCAGGGCCCGACGGGCGTGCTCGCGTCGAGCGACTTCGAGCTGAACCAGTCGACGATGCGGTTCTTGCCGAGCTCCACCCACTGCAGGTCGCGCGCGGTGACGTCGTTGACGATCGTGTAGCCGCACACGCAGTGCCGCGCCTCTTCGCGCGTGACGCGCCTGGCGCGGCGGCCGAGCACGACGGCGAGCTCGCCCTCGTAGTCCATCTCCTGCGAGATCGGCGGCAGCTCGATCGGCTTGCCGTGCGCGACGAGTGCGGACGCGGGCTTGTCGAAGAACACCGGCGTCCTGGGAACCGACAGCCCCGCTTCGTCGGCGTGCTTGCGGTAGTTCGCACCCACCAGCCAAAGCGTGGATGCATCGTCGATCGGAGGCAGCAGTTCGACGTCCTCGAGTCGATGCGAGTTGCCGCGCTGCACGTCGGCGGCCGTCCAGCCGTCGGGATGCGCGGCGACGAACGACGTGATCGTCGGATAACGATCGGTGACGTCGTGCACGAAGCCGTCGACATGAATGCCGATGCGGGGCGCATTCCCGGCGGCGAGCGCAAATCTGACGAGCTGCATGGCGTCCCCCTGACGCTGCGCGTTCTAGCTGAAGTCGAATGCGACGTGCGGCCGCGACACGCCGTCGAGCGCCACCTGCACGTCGAAGAGATTACCGCAGTGCGGGCAGCACAGGTGACGCAATGCGAAGCGATGTTCGTCGTAGTCTTCGCCGCGCACCGCACCCGCTGCGCGCAGCGGCGTCGTGAATTCGCCGAGCGACGGCAGGAGGTCGCTGCCCGCTGCCCCGAGCGCGGTGCCGCAATGCTCGCAGGCAATTTCGCCGCGCGCGAAATCCGCGCGGATCGCGCCGTAGCGATGCTCGCCGCGGCCGCGCATCACGAAGCTTCCACTCGCATGCGGCGCCGCCAGCCGATCGACGCGTTCCCGGCGAAGACGCTCGCGGAGCGTGTGCGTCGCCTTGCGGTCGACCTCGCCCTTTGCGGTCAACGCGACGCCATAGATGCCGCGCGCGGCGTCGAGCGAAACCGCACGGCGCGCCACGTCTTCCGCGACGCGCTCCGGCTCGCGGAGCAGCGGGTCGCCGAAGCCGCCGCCCGCCTGCCAGCTGTGATACCAGACGTCGCCGCGCGCGAGCGGCGTGCGCACGTGCTTGCAGCACAGGATCTCGCGACGGCCCGCGATCGCGTCGAGGCTGTCCGGCAGCGACGCGCCTTCGGCCATCCGCTTCGGGAGGTCGGTATCGACGACGCGTGCGACGCGAATCGCTGCGCCGGGCATGCCGCCGGCGAGGCCGATGGCATTCGGCATTTCTGCACCCGTGCCGGCAAACAGGCCCTCGAGGTGATCGTTCGGCGCGTCGTACATCGTGTATGCGAGTTCGCCCGAGCGCCCGCCGCGAAAGCGTCCCGGTCCGCCGGAATCCTGCAGATGCCGCCTGAACAGGTAGAGCACCGGATACTCGGCTTCCTGGTCTTCGATGTTCGGCATGTTGGGCGTCGTGTTGAACACGATCCCCGCGGTGTCGACGCCGTCGGCATACGTGCGCGCCCCGCCGCCGCCACCGAAGTGGCTCATCTCGGTGGCCGCGAACGGGAAACCGTGCTGGCTCGTCCCTGCGAAGATCGGCGCCATCGACGTTCCCGACCACACGGCCATCGTCTGCTCGCGGTACTTCTCGCTTGCGAGCAGCATGTGCGACAGGCAGCGCCACGTGACGTCGATCGTGACGATCACCGCGGAGATCGTCGCCATCGCGCAGGGCGCCGGGTACGCGCAGTTGTTCACGGTGCCGGGCTCGGTGACGATGTCGAGGCAGTCGCGCACACCGCGATTCCACGGAATGTCCCAGCACAGGTTGATGTACATCGACGAAAGCACCGCGGCCTGCAATCCCGAGTAGGTCGAGTTGATCAGGCCGCGCGCGTTCGGGCTCGTGCCGGTGAAGTCGAACGTGAGCCGATCCTTGCGCTTGGTGAGCGTGCAGACGACCTGATGAATGTTCGATCGATGGCCGTCGTGGTCGATGTACTGCGTCTCCCGCCATTGCCCGTCAGGCAGTTCGGCGAGGCGCTGCGAGAGCTTCTCGCGCGCGTGCGCGATCACGCCGTTCATCACCGCCTTCACCGCGTCGATGCCGGAATGCGCGATCAACTGCGCGAGGGCGGCGCGCCCGCCGTTCAAAGCCGCGATCTGGCCGCGCACGTCGAGGCCCACGAGCGGATCGCGCACCTGGTTCATGATCCAGGCAAGCACGTCCTCGCGCACGTTGCCGGCGTCGACGAGCTTGACCGGCGGCATGCGCAGGCCTTCCTGATGCGTGTCGACCGCCTTGATGGCGAACCCGCCGGGATCCATGCCGCCGGTATCGAGTTGATGGCCCGACGCGCCGACCCACGCGACGAGCTCGCCTTCGTGGAACACCGGTGCCACCGTCGCGAAATCGGGATGGTGGATGGCGCCGAGGTACGGGTCGTTGCAGATGAAGATGTCGCCTTCGCGTATGCCTGTGGACGCGTGCGTCAACCGCTGCGTACTCTCGACGATCAGCGGCAGCACGTTGCCCTGCGTGACGATGTAGGGACCGACCGATACGAGCGCGCCGTCGGGCATCATGATGGCGGTGGCAGCGTCGTTGCCCGTGATCAGCACGTTCGAGCCCGAGCAGCGCATGTACTGAATGCCCATCTCCTCGGTGATCGACAGGAGCCGGTGGTTCAGCACCTCGAACGTGACCGGATCGACTTCGAGGGGGAGACGCTGGTTCATGTCGGTTGGCTCACTCGAGATCGATGTGCGTGTGACGGTGCTCGTCGATCGTGGCGCGCTGGCCCGCGAGCACGACGATCGTGGTCCCCGGATGCTCGATGATCGCGGGACCGTCTACCTGGGCATGCGCGGGAAGCGCCGGGCCTTCGTAAACCGGCGTCGCCACGAGCGCGCGCGCACGGGGGCACCACGTGTCGCGTTCGGTGCGCGGCGACGCATCGGCGCCGGCGGGCCAGCGGATCGTGGGAAGCGAAGGCACGAGGCCGATCGAGTCGACGCCGTAGTTGACGAATTCGACGCCTGCGTCCTTCAGCGCCGCCCCACGGCCGAACAGGCGCTCGTATTCGTGCTCGAAGTTCGCCATCATCGACTGCAGCCCCGCCTCGTCGATGCGCGCAGGGGCCGGCACGCGCAGGTGATGCACCTGGCGGCGATAGCGCGCCTCCACCCAGCGCTCGTGACGTTGCTGCGCGCGCGGGACGTCCGCTTCGCGAAGACGCGCCGACCCATCGCGCTCCATCGCCACGTAGATCTCCTCGACGATCGCCGGATCGACGGGCAGCACGAGCGGATGCGAATGGCGGAGCGAGAAACGGACGTCGGAGCGCGCCGCGCCGTAGGCCGAGTGCACGGTGGCGAAGAACGGCACGACGATCTTGCGCACGCCCACGTTGGCGGCGTACGAGGCGGCGTGCACGGGGCCCGCGCCGCCGTAGGCGAACACGACGAAGTCGCGCGGATCGTGCCCGCGCTCGAGCGTGGATTTGCGGATCAGGTCGCCCATCTCGCTGTCGATGACCGTGCGAATGCCGGCGGCGGCCGCCAGCGTGTCGCCGTCGAAGAGCGGCCCCGCGACGCGCGATGCGATCGCGGCCACCGCGCGGTCGCGATGAAGCTTCATCCGGCCGCCGAGAAAGCGGTCGGGTGACAGGTAGCCGAGCACGAGGTCGGCGTCGGTGACCGTGGGCTCTTCGCCGCCCTGGCCGTAGCATGCCGGTCCGGGCATCGCGGCCGCGCTCTGCGGACCGATGCGAAGCCGGCGCCCGTCCACCCAGGCGATCGAGCCGCCGCCGGCGCCGATCGACGCGACGTCGACCATCGGCAGGCGCAGTTGGTATTGGTTGAGAACGGTTTCGCGGCTTTCGCCCCAGCGGCCGTTGTCGACGATCGCGACCTTGAACGTGGTGCCGCCGACGTCGGTCGCGATCACGTTCGCGAGCCCCATCGACTTCGCGATCTGCGCGGTGCCGACGACACCGGCGGCCGGGCCCGATTCGATCGTGAAGATCGGCACCGTTTGCGCGGTAGTCGTGACGCCGCCGTTCGCCTGCATCATCAACAGGCGCTGCTTGAGCCCCGTGTCGCGGAGCGTGCCTTCGAGGCGGCGCACATAGCTGTCGATCACCGGGCCGACGTACGCGTTGAAGAGTGCCGTGGCGCTCCGCTCGTATTCGCCCATCACGGGCGCGACGTCGGATGACAGCGACAGGTACACGCCGGGCAGTTCGCGCGCGAGGATCTCGCGCACGCGCTGCTCGTGCGCGGCGTTCTTGTGCGAAAAGAGCAATGCGACGGCGACGGCCTGGTAGCCGCGCTCGGCGATCCTGTTCGCGATGTCGCGGACAGCGCCCTCGTCGAGCGGCTCGACGACACGCCCGAGGTAGTCGATGCGCTCGGGGATTTCGAAGATGTCGCGCTCGTCGACGAGCAGGCGCGGCTTCTGCGTAAGGCGAGAGTGATGACGCTCGAAGACCGAGAGGCCGGCGACGCGACCGGTCGCACGCATGATGAGCAGCGTGTCGCCGAAGCCGCGCGTGGCGAGAACGGCGGTGCGCGCGCCGGTGAACGAGAAGACGGCGTTGCTCGATTGCGTCGTCGCGTGCACCATGCGCGCCGTGCGTTCGAGGAGCTGCGCAACTTCGACGCCGACGTGGCCCGCGGCGTCCGCCAGGCCGTCGAACACGCCGCGCTGCAGGTCGTCGGGCGTGGTGAGCGACTTGCCCGCGAAGGTCCTGCCCGACCCCTCTTCCATCACCACCACGTCGGTGAAGGTGCCCCCGATGTCGATCGCGACCGTGTACATGAACGGCATCGCTCCCGCAGTTTTTCAGTATTTTTAATGAAAAACGGCGAAAGCGTCAAGCGGCGCCGGCGGGATCTTCCCCTACTTCTGGTAGCCGAGCCGCCGCAGCGTCTCGTCGACCCACGCGCGGTCGAGCGTGCCGCGCTCGATGTCCTGCATGACGACCGCCTCGCGGTCGCGGATGCGCTTTGCCGACGCGAGCACCGCCCCGGCCATTGCGAGCGGCACCGCGACGACACCGTCGGCGTCGCCGACGACGATGTCGCCGGGATGCACCGGCATGCCGGCGACGGCGATGGGCACGTTGATTTCGCCCGGGCCGTCCTTGTACGGGCCACGATGCGTGATGGCACGTGCATAGACCGGAAACGCTTCGTCGCGAATCTCCTCGGAATCGCGGATCGCGCCCCACACCACGATGCCCGCGACGCCGCGTCGCGCCGCCCAGCGCGCCATGATGCCGCCGATCAGCGCCTGGTCGGAGAAGCCTCCACCGTCGACGACGATCACGTCGCCAGCCTTCGCCATGTCGATGGCCTTGTGCACGAGCAGGTTGTCGCCGGGCGCGGTCTTGACGGTGAACGCCGGTCCCGCAAGCACGCCGCCGCGATGCATCGGCCGAAGCTCCGGACTCGCCGCATACAGCCGATCCATGCTGTCCGAAAGCTGCGCCGTCGCCACGTCGGCGAATTGCGCGACGAGCTGCGGGTCGGGCCGTGCGGGAATGTCGAGAAGTCGCTTCATGTCGCTCTCGTTGAACTCGCTCTGCGCGGATGCACGCGAGATGACCTAATCGGAAGCGACGGCCGTGTCGTCGCCCACGCGCGCCGGCAGCGACGCAAGCAGCGCTTCGATCGCGTGCAGATCGGCGGGCTTGACGAGGTGATGGTCGAAGCCCGCTTCGCTGCTTCGCTGCCGGTCGCTTTCCTGTCCCCACCCGGTCACCGCGACGATCATCGTGCGCTTGCCGTCGGGACGCTGCCGAATCGCACGAGCCACTTCGTAGCCATCCATCTCGGGCATGCCGATGTCGAGCAGCACCGCGTCGGCGCCCCACTCGGCGAAACGCGCAAGCGCCTCGCGGCCGCTCCGCGCGACACGCACGTCGGCGCCGAGCAGTTCGAGCATGAGCCGCAGACTGTCGGCGGCGTCGCGGTTGTCGTCGACGACGAGTACGCGCTGACCGCGGATCGAGCCTTGCGGTTCGGCAACGCGCGGTGGGCCCGCCTCCGGCGGCGCCGCGATCGGCAACCGCAACGTGAATACCGCGCCCTTCCCGGGCCCGTCGCTCGCCGCATCGATCGTGCCGCCGTGCATTTCCGCCAACCCGCGCGCGAGCGCGAGGCCGATGCCGAGACCGTTCGACGCCTTGCCGCGCCCGAACATGCGGAACATGCGCGATGCGCTCGCCGCGTCAAAGCCCGCGCCTTGGTCGCGCACGGCGATCGCAACCGCATCGCCGTCGATCGCCGCACTGAGCGCGATGCGTCCGCGCAACGGCATGTAGCGCGCAGCGTTGTTGAGGAGGTTCGACAGGATCTGCGCAAGCCTCGTCGGATCGCCTTCGAGCCACACCGGCGTCGCCGGCAGTTTCACCACGAGCTCGTGCATCGCGGCATCGATCGCCGGCCGGCTCGTTTCGACCGCATTGCGCACGATCGTGGCGAGCTCGACGCGCTCGCGTCGCAGCTCGAGCGCGCCGTGCGTGATGCGCGACACCTCGAGCAGGTCGTCGACGAGGCGCACGAGGTGATCGAGCTGGCGCTCCATCATCGCGTGCATGGCTGCGAGCTGCGAGTCGCGCGCGTCGCCCATGCGCGCGACGTGCAGCGCGTTCTTGAGCGGCGCCAGCGGATTGCGCAGCTCGTGCGAGAGCGTGGCGATGAACTCGTCCTTGCGCCGGTCCGATTCGCGCAGCGCTTCCTCGGCTTCGCGCCGCGCGGTGACGTCACGCGTGAGCGCGAGCTGCACCACGCGGCCGTCCGGCATCGCAAGCGGCACCGCATGGCTTTCCATGTGACGTCGCTTGCCATTGAGGCCGACGATGTCGAACTCGAGCTGCTCGCGCGAGCCGTCGCACACGCGCTCGTTGAATGCGCGATATGCGTCGCGATGCTCCGGCGCGATGATCGCGTACACGTCGGTGCCGACGACCGCGCGCTCGTCGCGTGCGCCCACCATCGCGAGGCCCGACGCGTTCATCTGCAACAGCGTGCCGTCGCGCGCGACGAGCTTCACGCATTCGGGCGACGTGTCGACGACGGCGCGCAGGTGCTCCTCGCGCTCGCGCAGCCGCGATTCCGCTTCCTTGCGCGCGGTGATGTCGATGGCGGTGCCGATCACGCGCACGCATTGTCCGGTCGCGTCGAAGATGCCTCGGCCCTTCGCCGCCACCCAGCGCACGACGCCGTCCGCCTTGCCGACCGCGCGGTATTCGACGTCGTACACGGCGCGTTCCGTCGGATCGAGCGCGGAGGCGAACGCGAGCGAAACCGCATCGCGGTCGTCCGGATGCAGGCCGGCGTAGAAGTCGCGCATCGTGACCGGCACGTCGGGCGAGATGCCGAACATCGCCTTGACGCGCGGCGGCCAGAACAGCGTCTGGCTGACGGGGTCGACGTCCCACAGGCCGATCTCGGCCGCGTCGGTGGCAAGGCGCAGCTGCTCCTCGCTGTGACGAAGCGCCTGTTCGGCGGTGCGCTGATCGGTGACGTCGACGCACGAGCCGACATAGCCGAGAAACGTGCCGCTGCGCGAGAAGCGCGGCACGCCGGTGTCCTCGACGACGCGCCACGCTCCGTCGTGGCGCCGCAGGCGATAGTCGCTGTGGAAGCGCTCGCGGCGATCGAACGCCGAGTGGTAGGTGGCGACGCAGGCGGCGAGATCGTCGGGGTGGATGTCGACCACCCAGCCGTCGCCGATCTCCTCGTCGAGGCGATGGCCGGTGAATTCCAGCCACGGCCGGTTAAACCATGTGCACGCCTTCGTGGTGTCGGAGATCCAGATCATCACCGGCGCGGCGTCGGCGATTTCGCGGAATCGCGTCTCGCTTTCGTCGGAAGACGACGCGTTGGCGGGAACTGCCCGGGTCATCAGCGGTGATGCGGGCCGAAATTCGGGCGTGCCGGAACCATGCCGAAGTTCGGGCGTGCCGGCACCACGCTTGCGCGGCGCACAAGGTCGTGTCCGCGATGGAAACGGTGGAAGCGCGGCGTGCGCACCACGACCACGTTCACCGGAAGCCCAAACGCCGGGCAGCCGAACATCAGCGGGTCGCAGGGCGCGACGTCGAGGGGCGCGTAGGCGGCGGGCGGCGCGTACGCGACCGGCGACGCCGGCTGCGGTGCAACGACGACCTGCGGCGCGACGACGATGGGTGTGGGCGGCGGCGGCGCGCTTGCCTGCTTCGCGCGATCGACCTCGGACTCGAGCTCGGCCACGCGTTCCTTCAACGCCGCGACCTCGGCAGATGGCGCGGGGACCGCGGGCTTCGGCGGATCCTCCTGCACGATGCGACGTGCGTGCGTGTCCTTCGGCGGGGCGACGTTGCTGATGTTGAGGCGTCCCGTCGCATCGGTCCAGGTGAAGATGTCCGCGTGCGCAACGGGTGCGGCGAGCGCGGCAGCGAGGGCGGCGGCGCAGGCGATCAGGGCGTTGTGCGTGAATGGATGCGCTTGCATGGGACGATGACCCGGCTTCGTCTCGAAATCTGCGCCCGAGACTTTCTTTGATTCTAGAACCAAGGGGAAGTGCCGGGTAGTCCGCCCTGCACGGCGCGACGAGCGGTCACGACTTCAGCCGGTACCCGGTCCGGAAGATCCACGCGACCATCGCGAGGAAGATCGCGAGGAACGCGAGCGTCATCACGAGGCTCACCCACACGCTCACGTCGGCGATGCCGTAGAAGCTCCAGCGGAAGCCGCTGACGAGGTAGACAACCGGATTGACGAGCGTCACCTTCTGCCACACCGGCGGCAGCATGTCGATCGAATAGAAGCTGCCGCCGAGGAACGTGAGCGGCGTGACGACGAGCAGCGGCACGAGCGTGAGCTTCTCGAAGCCGTCGGCCCAGATGCCGATGATGAAGCCGAGCAGGCTGAACGTGACCGCGGTCAGCACGAGGAACAGGATCATCCACAGCGGATGGAGAATGTGCAGCGGCACGAAGAGCCGGGCGGTGCCGAGGATGATCAGCCCGAGCATGATCGCCTTGGTGGCCGCGGCGCCGACGTAGCTCAGCACGATCTCCAAGTACGAGACCGGCGCGGAGAGCAATTCGTAGATCGTGCCGGTGAAGCGCGGGAAGTAGATGCCGAACGACGCGTTCGAGACGCTTTGCGTCAGCAGCGTCAGCATGATGAGTCCCGGCACGATGAACGAGCCGTAGCTGACGCCGCCCACCTGCTGGATGCGCGAGCCGATGGCCGCGCCGAACACGACGAAGTACAGCGACGTCGAGATGACCGGCGACACGATGCTCTGCAGCAGCGTGCGGCGCGTGCGCGCCATCTCGAAGCGGTAGATCGCGCGGACCGCGTGGAGGTTCATGCGGGGGCGCCCTCGTGCACGAGGCGCACGAAGATGTCCTCGAGCGAGCTCTCGCTCGTCTTCAGGTCCTTGAACCCGATGCCCGCGGCATCGAGCGCATCGAGCAGCGACGCGATGCCCGTCGCGTCGCCGTCGCTTTCGTACGTGTAGATGAGGTCGTTGCCGTCGCTCGCGAGCTGCAGGTGATAGGCGGCGAGCGCGGCCGGGATCTCGGCGAGCGGCGCCTGCAGGTGCAGCACGAGCTCCTTGCGCCCGAGCTTGCGCATCAGCGTGGCCTTGTCCTCGACGAGGATGATGCGTCCCTTGTTGATCACGCCGACGCGGTCGGCCATCTCCTCCGCTTCCTCGATGTAGTGCGTGGTGAGGATGATCGTCACGCCGCCTTCGCGGAGCTCGCGCACGAGCTGCCACATGTCGCGCCGCAGCTCGACGTCGACGCCGGCGGTGGGCTCGTCGAGGAACAGGATGCGCGGCTCGTGCGCCAGTGCCTTCGCGATCAGAAGGCGCCGCTTCATGCCGCCGGAGAGCGTCATGATCCTGCTGTCTCGCCGATTCCACAGCGACAGGTCGCGCAGCACCTTCTCGACGTACGTGGGATTGGGCGGCTTGCCGAACAGGCCGCGGCTGAAGGCGAGCGCGCCGCGCGGCGTTTCGAACGCGTCGGTGGTGAGCTCCTGCGGCACGAGGCCGATCTGCGAGCGCGTGAAGCGGTAATCGCGGCGGATGTCGCGGCCGTCGACCTCGACGCTGCCCGACGTTGCGTTGACGATGCCGCAGACGATGCTGATGAGCGTCGTCTTGCCCGCGCCGTTCGGCCCGAGCAGCGCGAAGATCTCCCCGCGGCGGATGTCGAGATCGACGTCGTCGAGCGCGGTGAAGCCCGACGCGTACGTCTTGGAGAGATGCCGGATCGAGATGATCGGCGACATCAGCCGCCGCGGCCGAACTTCCGGGCGAGCGCGTCGGCGGCGCGCGTGAGCAGCGAGGTGTCGACGCCGACCGCGGTGAACAGCGACCCGGCCTCGATGCAGCGCTGCGCGCGCGCTTCGTCGGCGACGAGGATGCCGGGCGCCTTGCCGGCCGCGCGGATGCGCCGCAGCGTGTCCTCGATCAGCGGAAACACCTGTGGATGCGCGACTTCGCCGGTGTAGCCCATCGACGCGTGCAGATCGGCCGGGCCGATGAAGATGCCGTCGATGCCGTCGATCGCCGCAATCTCCTCGACGTGGCGCAGCGACGATTCGGTCTCGAGCTGCACGAGCAGGCAGATCTCTTCGTGCGCGCGCTTCGCGTAATCCTTGACGCGCCCGAAGCGCGTCGCGCGCGTGGTGCCGGCGACGCCGCGCACGCCGCCCGGCGGATAGCGCACGGCCGCCACCGCGGCGCGCGCTTCGTCGGGCGTTTGCACGTAGGGAACGAGCAGGCTCTGCGCGCCGATGTCGAGCACGCGCTTGATCGTGACCGTGTCGTTCCACGGCACGCGCACGACCGGCGTGGTCGGATACGGCGCCACGGCCTGCAGTTGCGTGAGCAGCGACTCGAGGTCGTTCGGCGAATGCTCGCAGTCGAGCAGCAGCCAGTCGAAGCCGGCGCCGGCGACCACCTCGGCGCTGTAATGCGACGACAGGCTGCACCAGAGACCGATCTGCGACTGGCCGGCGTACAGCGCGCGCTTGAACGAATTGACCGGAAGGTCCATGGGCCGCTTTCGAACGATGGAAACCCGGCAGCTTACTTCGCCCGCAAAAGTAGGGTCGGACTCCACTTTTCGCAAACGTGGAGTCCGACCCTACTTTTGCTCTGACCGAGGCCGTCAGCCGGGGTCGGCGGCGAAGCCGGCGGCTTCGATGCCCGCGATCGCGCAGGCTTCGTCGCGATCGGCCTGGTCGCCGCTGATGCCTACCGCGCCGACGATTTTTCGGTCGGCGTCGCGGATCAGCACGCCGCCGGGGTTGGGAACGACCCGGCCGCCGCTCGCGGCGGCGAGTGCGGCGAAGAAACGCGGGTTCTGCTCGGCCTTGCGCGACAGCTCGCGCGAGCCGAGGCCCATGCCGAGCGCGCCCCAGGCCTTCCCGCGCGCGATGTCGACGCGCAGGATGCCGCAGCCGTCCTCGCGCTTCAGCACCACGTCGTGGCCGCCGGCATCGAGCGCGACCACGGCCATGGGCTTCGCCGATTGCGCGCGCGCGGCGGCGAGCGCGGCGTCGACGATGCGGGAGGCGAGGTCGAGGGTGAGCATCACAGGATCTTCCCGGGATTCATCAGGTTCATCGGATCGAACGCCTGCTTCAGCGTCTGCATCATCGCGATCTCGGCTTCGCTCTTGTAACGCCGCAGTTCGCCGCGCTTCGCCTGGCCGACGCCATGCTCGGCGCTGAAGCTGCCGCGAAGCGCGTCGACGACGTCGTAGAGCATCGGATAGAGCGGCTTCGCCCAGTCGGCACGCGCGCCCGACAGCGCAGGCGGCAGCACGTTGAAGTGCAGGTTGCCGTCGCCGACATGGCCGAAGCATACGACCCGCACGCCTGGCATCGTCGCATGCACGGCCGCGGTCGCGCGCGCCACGAACTCGGGAATGTCGCTCACCGCCACCGCGATGTCGGAGCGGAGCGCGGGACCCGTCGCCCGCGTCGCCTCCGGAATCGACTCGCGCAGCCGCCACAGATCCTCGCGCTGCGCGAGCGACTGCGCGATCACCGCGTCGGCCAGGTCGCCTCGATCCGCTTCCTCCGCGAGCAGCGTCTCGAGCTTCTCGCGCAGCGCGTGCTCGCTCACCGCGCCGGCGAAGTCGAGCAGCACGTACCACGCATGCTGCTGGCGGAACGGGTCGCGCGCGGAAGGAACGTGCGCGAGCACGAGATCGACGCACGCGCGGCCGATCAGCTCGTAGGCGACGAGCTCGTCGGCGCAGCGCGCGCGAAGGCGTTCGAGGACGGCCACGGCGGCCGCGGGATCGGCGAGCGCAAGCCACGCCGACACGCGCGAAGCAGGCTTCGGGAAGAGCTTCAGCACCGCCCGCGTGATGATGCCGAGCGTCCCCTCCGCGCCGACGAAGATCTGCTTCATGTCGTAGCCGCGGTTGTCCTTGCGCAGCGCGCGCAGGCCGTTCCAGACCGTTGCGTCGGGCAGCACGACCTCGAGCCCGAGCACGAGGTCGCGCGCGTTGCCGTAGCGCAGCACGTTGATGCCGCCCGCATTCGTCGCGAGGTTGCCGCCGATCTGGCAGCTGCCTTCGGCAGCGAGGCTCAGCGGAAAGTAGCGGTCGGCGGCCGAAGCGGCTTCCTGCACGTGGTGCAGCACGCAGCCCGCTTCGACCGTCATGGCGTCGTTGACCGCATCGACGTCGAGCACGCGATGCATCCTGCGCATCGCCACCACGACCGCGCGCCCGCTCGCATCGGGGATCGCGCCGCCGCACATGCCGGTGTTGCCGCCTTGCGGCACGACCGGCGTGCCGGCTTCGCGGCAAGCGCGCACGACTAGCGCAACTTCGTCGGTCGTGCCCGGACACGCCACCGCGAGCGCCGCGCCGCGGAATGCGCCGCGCCAGTCCTGGATGTAGGGTTCGACGTCATCGGGCGCGACGAGGAGATTCGCCTGTCCCACGCAGCGCCCGAGCGCCGCAAGCAGCACACCTTCGCTCATCGCCGCGCCCCGCTCGCCATGCCCCATCGATTCACCGTCGCCCGCTCGAGAAGCTGGAACACGACGCGCTCGAAGAAGAGTCCGAGCACGCCGATCACGAACAGCGCGGCGAGCATGGTGTCGGCGTTGAGGAACTCCTTCGCATCGAAGATCAGCTTGCCCAATCCCCACTGCGGACTCGCGAGCAGCTCGCCGCCGATCACCGCGATCCACGCGCGTCCGAACGCGAGCCGGATGCCGGTGATGATCGACGGCAGCGCCGCGGGCCAGATGACGTGGCGAAAGAGCCGCCATCCATGCGCGTTCATCACTTGCGCGGCGCGCACCCAGATCGGATTGATCGTCTTCACGCCCATCCACACGTTGTAGAGCAGCGAGAACGTGGACGCGTAGACGACGATCAGCACGGTCGCGACGTTTCCGATGCCGAACCACAGCACGACGAGCGGTACCCACGCGAGCGATGGAATCGGCATCAGCACGGCCACCGCTGGCCGCAGGATGCGTTCCCACAGCGCGTAGCGACCCATCAGCATGCCGAGCGGAATCGCGATGGCGAGCGCGATCGCGAGGCCGATCGCAACGCGAAGCATCGTGGCGAGCGTGTGCCTGAAGATCGATCCGTCGGCGATCATCGAGACGAGCGCGACTGCGATCGTTTCGAGCGGCGGCGTGATCGCACGCGAGAAGATGCCGCTCCGCGCAAAGTATTCCCAGGCGGCGAGCAGGAGCGCGATCGTGATGGCGCCGCGAAGCATCGGGACGATGCGGCGCGAGCGCCGGCGCGGCGAAGCGGCAGGGGTCGCCGCCATCGGAGCAAGACGCGGTGAAGCGACATTCATGCGCTCATCATCCCCCAGCGCACGATCGTCGCCTGCTCGAGGCGCAGGAACACCTGCCGCTCGAGCAGCATGCCGACGATGCCGATCACGGCAATCGTCGCGAGCATGACGTCGGTATTCAGGAACTGCTGCGAGCCGAAGATCAGCCACCCCAGGCCCTGCGTCACCGACATCAGCATCTCGACGGCGACGAGGATGCGCCACGCCGACGCGAGCCCGAGGCGCAATCCGGTCAGCACGTACGGCAGCGCGCCGGGCAGGATCACCTTCGCGAAGATCGAGCGCTCGCTCGCGCCCATCGCATGCGCCGAGCGGATCCAGATCGGGTTCACCGCCTTCACGCCCTTCCACGTGTTGATGATCACGGTGAACGACGTGGCGACCGCGACGAGCAGGATCGCGGGCAGGTCGCCGAGCCCGAACCACAGCACGAAGAGCGGCGCGTACGCGATGCCCGGGATCGGGTACATGAAGCTCACGATGGGCAGCAGCGCGTCCTCGATCCACTGCACGCGCCCCATGAGCAGCCCGACGACGACGCCGACGACGCCGGCGAGCAGGAACCCGAACAGCAGCCGGAAGAGCGTCGCCGCGGCCGAGACGAGCATCGTGCCGTTGATTGTCAGCCGGCCCAGCGTGTCGGCGACCGTGGCGAGACTCGGGAACAGCCTGGGCGGGAACACGCCCGCCCAGTACGCGGCCTGCCACGCGAGCGCGAGCACGACGAACGCGACGCACCCGAGCAGGATGCCCGAGAGGCGCGACATCGCGCGCGGTCGTGCGGCCACTACGACTTCGTCGCCTGCGCGAGCACGCTCGTGTCGAGGATCTTGCTCCAATCCGGCATGTCGCGGATCTGCTTCTCCTTCACGAGCACTTCGGACTGCTCGTGGAGGTACTGTTTGAGGTCGGGCACGTACTCGGGCTTCACCTCGAGCTTGGTCAGCATCAGCTTGAACACCGCTTCCTTCGTGTCGTAGCCCTGCGCCTTGAACTGATTCCACACGATCTTCACGGCGCGGTCGGGCTCTTTGTTCACGATCGCGGCGGCGGCGAGCCAGCCGCGCATGAACGCGACGAGGTCCTGCTTGCGCTTCTCGAGGACCGGCGTGTTGACCGCGAGGAACACCGGCTGCATGTCGAACTGCGAATAGTCGATGACCGCGTGCCCGAGGCCCTCGACTTCGGCGACGGACGGAAACGGTTCGACGCCCGCGAACGCGTCGGCCGACTTGCCGACGATGGCCGCGACCTGGTTCTGGAACGTAACGTTGACGACGTGCACGTCGTCCTTGGAGAGCCCGAACTTCGGCAGGATCTTGTTCAGGAACACGTAGTTCGTCGCCGACCCGAGCTGCGACGCGACGCGCTTGCCCTTCAGGTCCTTGACGGTCTTGATGCCGCTGTCCTTCGCCGCGACGATCGCGTTGGTCTTGCCCGCGTACATCGCGATGCCGATCGCGCCCATGTCGCCCTTGGCGGCGCCCACGATGAACGGCGTGCCGCCGAGCACGCCGACGTCGATACGCCCGGAGATCATCGCGTCGCGCGTCTCCTTGCCCGATCCGAAGCGGTGGAACTTGACGTTCGCCCCGGCCTTCTCGAACGTCTTCTCGGCCTCGGCCACCATCGCCACGGTGCCCCACGACGTGTTCTGGAAGCCGAGATTGAGCGGCTCGCCCGCCTGCGCGAACGTGCGCAGCGGCCATGCACTCGCGATCGCCGCCGCGGCTGCGGTCTTCAGGAAATCACGGCGCTCGATGCGTTCCTTCGACATGGTTCTCCTCCGTTGGTCATTGCGTCCATCCTCCGTCCGCTTCGAAGCGGCTCCTAGTGCTGCATTCCGAGGTGCCCGAGGATCGTGCGCTGCGCCTCGACGAACGTCGCCGACAGCGGATCGCGCGGCCGTGGCAGATCGAGCGGAATCTCGGCCTTCACGCGCCCGGGGTGCGCATCGAGCACGACGACGCGATCGCCGAGGTACACCGCCTCCGCGACGTTGTGCGTGACGTACACCACGGTCTTCTTCGTTTCCTGCCATACGTCGTTGACGAGGCGCTGCATCTCGTCGCGCGTCATCGCGTCCAACGCGGCGAACGGCTCGTCCATCAAGAGCACGCCCGGACTGTAGGCGATGGCCCGCGCGATGGCCACGCGCTGCTGCATCCCGCCCGAGAGCTGGTGCGGATAGACGTCGGCGAAATCGGCGAGGCCCACGAGGCGCAGGAACTCGAGCGCGGTGTCCTTGCGCTGCGCTTTCGGCACATTGCGCATCTCGAGGCCGAATTCGACGTTGCGGCGCGCGGTGCGCCACGGGAAGAGCTGCGCGAAATCCTGGAACACGACGCCGCGATCGTGCTTCGTGCCATCGAGGCGCGCGCCGCCGATCAGCACGTCGCCGTGGGTGGGCGAAAGAAAGCCGGCGATCATGTTCATGATCGTCGTCTTGCCACAGCCGCTCGGGCCGAGCAGGCACAGGAACTCGGATTCGGCGACGGTGAAGCTCACGTCGTCGACGGCGAGCACCTCGCGCGTGTCGGTGACATATCGCAGCGTCACGTGTCGAAGGTCGATGCGCTTGGCCATGGCGTCCGCGTGCGGGGGATGGAATTCGAAGCTAGGTCATGCGAGCGACGGCTCGCGTGTGCGCGCGATGGCGAGCACGTCGTCGAGCGCGACTTCCGCGCCGCCGCGACGGGCGGAAGCGAGAGCCGCCTCCACCGCGGCGAGCGCCTGCACGCCATTTTCCGCGTCGAGCGGGACGCGCGTTCGCTTTCGCACCGCGTCGGCGAAGAGCTCGAGCTCGTCGCGGAACATGTCGCCCGGCGCCACGTCGATGCGTTGGCGCTTCCCGGGGCCGTCGCCGCGCGCCTGCCGCTCGAGCACCGCCTGCTCGTGCAGTCGCGACGGCTGTGACCACAGCGACTGATCGATCTCGTAGAACCAGCTCGCACGATCACCGGTGGCGCGCACGCTGTAGTGGCCCGGGCTCGTCCAGCTCGCGACGACGCTGCCGAGCTTGCCGTCGGCGAAGCGCACGGTGACGACCCATTGGTCCGCCACTTCGGCGCCGACGGGCGACAACCGCGCGCTTTGCGCGGATACGGCCGCGATGTCGCCGCCCAGCGCGCGCAGCGTGTCGAACTGGTGGATGGCGATCTGCGACAGCGGTCCGCCCGGCGCCTTCGCGTCGTACCAGCGCCAGTCGTCGGGCGTGAGCTTCAGTCCTCGAGCGTTGGAGAAGTTTGCCTCGATGTGCGCGACGCGCCCGAGGCCGCCGTCAGCGATCGCCTGCGCGATCGCGCGGTTGCCGGCGAGCATGCGCGCGCAATGGCCGACGACGAGCGTGATGCCGTGCGTGCGCTCCAGCTCGGCCATCGCGACGCCGTCCTCGAGCGTGTGCGCGATCGGCTTCTCCACGAACACGTGCTTGCCGTGCGCCGCCGCCGCTTCGGCGAGCTCGCGATGCAGCTGATTCGGCGCCGCGATCACCACCGCCTCGATCGACGCATCGTTCCACAGGCGGTCGAGCGTGTCGACCGCCGGAATCGCCAAGGACTGCGCGAACGCCGCGCGGCGCTCCGCGTTCGGGCTGAAGCAGTTGACGATCTGCAGGCGCGAGCCGCGTGCCGACATCGCGAGCACTTTCGCCCAGGCGCCCGTGCCGATCATCGCGGCGCGCACCGGTGCGGTCATTGCCCGCCCGTCCCCGTGACGCTCGTGCCACCGCACACGAAGAGCGCCTGCCCGGTGATGAAGCCCGCGTCGTCGGCAAGCAGGAAATCGACGGCGCGCGCGATGTCCTCGGGCGTGCCGAGCCGCTTGACGAGGATCATGTCGACGACCGTCTTGCGCTGCTCGCTGCCGGGCGGATGGCCGCGCGCCCAGTGCTTCGTCTCGACCGGCCCGGGCACGACGGCGTTCACCGTGATGCCGTGCGCGCCCGTTTCGATCGCGACGGTGCGTGTCATGCCGATCAAGCCCGCCTTCGCCGTAGCGTACACCGTGCGCCCCATCTTGCCGAGCGCCGCGCGCGACGAGATGTTGACGATGCGTCCGAAGCACGCCTCGCGCATGCCGGGCACGAACGCCTGGATCAGCAGCATCGCCGCGCCGAGCGTGATGTCGGTCACGTAGCGCAGCTCGTCGATCGTCGCATCGTCGAGCAATGCGGGACAGTTCGCGCCGGCGTTGTTGACGAGGTAGCGGACGTCGTGCGCCTTCGCGACGCGCGAGGCGGCGAAACGCGTCGCCTCCATATCGGAAAGATCGACCGCCTCGAACCGCACGTTCGGATGCTCGATCGGCGGCGCCGTGCGCTGCATCGTGACGACGGTACGCCCGGCGTCGAGCAGCCGGCGCGCGATCGCCTCGCCGATGCCGGCGCTCGCCCCGGTGACGACCGCGACGCCTTCGCTCATAAATAGTCGGGAATCTTCCAGCTGCCCGGTTCCGCGTTCACGACGCTCTTCGAATGGCCGGGACGCCGGTCCGCATACACCCTGCCCTCCTTCATCACGATCTGGATGTTCTTCTTCTCCTGCAGGCAGCGGATGTCCGCGAGCGGATCGCCGTCGACGGCCACGACGTCGGCGAGCTTGCCGGCTTCCAGCGTACCGATTTGCTTGTCGAGCTTGATCGCGCGCGCGGCGTTGCGCGTGCACGTCAGCAGCGCATCCATCGGTGACATGCCGAGTTTCACGTAGATCTCGAGCTCGGCGGCGTTCGTGCCCATTTCGGGATCGAAGCCCATGTCGGTGCCCATCGCGATGTTCACGCCGGCCTTGTGCATGCGCTGGAAGGTGTCGAAGCAGTTCTCCTGGATGCTCTTCATCTTCTTCAGTACGAACTGCGACGTGCCCTGCTGGCGGCGCACCTCGATCGCGTGATCGGTGCGGTGCGACAGCGTCGGCGTCACCGGCGTGCCCTTCTCCCTGATCATGCCGATCGTCTCGTCGTCGGAGAACACCATGTGCTCGATCGTGTCGGCGCCGGCCTGAAGCGCCATCCGCTGCGATGCCGGCGTGAAGCAGTGCACGGCAGCGATCTTGTGGAACGCATGCGCTTCGTCGACGAGCGCGTCGAGCTCGACCTGCGTCATGTTGCGGATGTCGGGCTCTTCCTTGTCGGTGCCGCCGCCGCCCGATGCGCAGGTCTTGATCACGTCGGCGCCGTGCAGCAGGTTGGTGCGCGCGAGCTTGCGCAGTTCCCACGGACCGTCGGCGTTCTGGAAGCCCATGCGCTCGGCGGCGCGCGGCTGGATCAGGTCGAGGTGCGAGCCGGTGATCGTGGTGAAGGCGGCGACGAGCATGCGCGGCCCTTCGACGATGCCCATGTCGATCGCATCGCGAATGGCGCAGGCTTCGCGCACGAGCAGGCCGCGGTAGGTCTGCAGGCCCATGTCGCGCAGCGTCGTGAAGCCCATGTCGAAGCAGAGCTGCGCGTGGAACAGGCCGTACATCTGCTGCAATTCGGGTGTGATCTCCCACTGCGCGACGCGGAAGTTGTGGAACGTCAGGCAGTTGAACATCATCGTGTGGAGGTGCACGTCGAGCATGCCCGGCATCAGCGTCGCCTTGCCGCAGTCGAGGATGTCCGCGCCATCCGGCACCTTCACCGTGCTGCGCGTTCCGAGCGCACCAATCCGGTTGCCCTCGACGACGATCACCGGATCGGGTACGGGGGGTGCGCCCGTGCAGTCGATCATGCGGCCGCCGAGGATGTAGCGCACCGGTGCTTTCGTTTCTGCCATCTGCTCCATGGGTCGTCCTGTGTCAGCGATGGGCCGCGGCCGTCGCCGCTGCCGAGGTACCGTCGATCGAAGCCGCCTTGCTCGACGCGTGCGCGCCTTCGCGGAACATTTCCATCGTGTGCTTGAACCGCGCGTACGTCTCGGGCCGGATCGTCATATTGCGACGCTCGCGACCGCCCTCGAACGCGAGCGCGGCAAACGTGCGTCGCACCTGTTCCTCGGGAATCCCGCGCGTGATGAAGACGAGACGCGAGCGACGATCGTGCCCGTCGGGCCAGCGGTCGAGCGCGACGGGTTCGGACAGCACCGTCTGCACGGCGTGCACCGCATACGGACGGCCTTCGACGTTGACGATGCCCTTGACGCGCAAGAGGCCCGCGCCGCGAAAGCCGGCGAGCAGGTTCATCCAGAGCACGAGGCCGGGAACGGTGATCGTCTCGTCGTGCGTCAGCGTGAACGAGCGGATGTCCGCGTCGCTGGCCGCGGCGGGCGTCCGCCTCGCGTAGTCGGCGTCAGCGAGCCACGCCTGCGCGTCGCTCGTGCGCGCCGTCGCCGAATAGCCACGCCGGTCGAGCAGCGCGAGGTCGAGATCGCCGCGGACGGCCTCGCGTTGCGCGGCGCCGGGGTTCAGCCCACGAAGGCGTTGCGCGAGCGTCGACAACGCGTCGCGGTCGGCGACATCGCCCTTGCTCACCACCAGCACGTCGGCCACCGCCGCCTGCTTCACCGATTCGGCGTGCGCGTCGAGATGTGCGACGCCATGCACGCCGTCGCAGACGGTGACGACGCTTCGCAGCTCGAATGCGCGCGAGACGTCGGCATCGGCAAGCAGGATCTGGATGATCGGCACGGGATCGGCGAGTCCCGACGTTTCGATAAGCACGCGATCGAAGCCGCTGTCGGCGCAGGATTCCCGGCGCTCGAGGAGATCGAGCAGGCTCGTCGCGATCTCCTCGTGCACGTGCCCGCAGATGCAACCTGCATCGACGATGCGCATGCGCGACGGCGGCGCGTCGAGCAGCGCGTGATCGACGCTCACCTCGCCGAACTCGTTCACGACGACGGCCGCGCGCGCGTACGCGGCGCCCTTCAGCATGCGATTGACGAGCGTCGTCTTGCCGCTGCCGAGAAAGCCGGTGACGAGCACGACGGGAATGCGCTGGTCCGAAGCTTCGCTCATCGGCGAAGCCTAACCCGCGCTCCCCGATAGATCAAATCGACGCTGCGCATCCTTCGCATCGATGAGATCTATACACCGACTCGTTCCGCTTCGGCAGTCCGCCTGCCCGCGCGTGGCTTGCGCTGGCCGCGGCCGTACGTCGCGCGGATCATCTCGGAAAGGCGCAATGCGGCGGCGGAACGATAACCGCCGCGCGGCCACAACACCGCGAGGCCTCGCCGCGGCGCCGGATCGAACAGGCGGACGACGCGAATGCCGTCTGTGGCGCCGACGGCCCCTTCGGAGACGACGGTCGCGAGATCCGAGTGGCGCACGACGGCGAGGATCGGGTCGACCGCGTTCATCTCGATCGTGACCCTCGGCTGCAGGTGGCGGCTCGTGAAGAAGCGCTCGAGGAACTGGCGCGCGGCGAATTCGGGCGTCAACAGCACGAGCGGGAAGTCGACGATGCGCCGCATCGGCAGCCGATTGCCGGTGGCGAGCCGGTTGCGCGACCCGACGACGAGCACGAGCTCCTCGTCGAAGAGCTTTTCCGCGACGATGTGCTCGGTGTCTTCCGAGATGTACGCGATCGCGAGATCGAGCCTGCCCCCGATGAGCTCGCGCTCCATGTCGACGCGCGACAGCATGCGCGCCTCGACCTTGACGCCGGGATGCAACAGCGCGAACTGCGCGAACACCGGTCCGAGTCCCGAGTTCGCGAACGAATGAAAGACCGCCATGCGCAGCGTGCCGCGCATCAATCCCTGCAGGTCGGAGATCGCCAGCACGCCCGAGTCGAGCTCCTTCAGCGTGCGGTCGCAGAACGGCTTGAACGTGGCGCCCGCGGAAGTGAGCGTGACGTTGCGCGCGGCCCGCTCGAACAGCATCGTGCCGAGGTCCGACTCGAGCTTGCGGATCTGGTGCGACAGCGTCGGCTGCGAGATGCCGAGCGTCTCGGCCGCACGTGTGAAGCTGCGCGCTTCCGCGACCGCGGCGAAGTAACGGAGAAGCCGGATTTCCATGGCGAGGCGTGGTGCGCGTCCGACGTTCAGCAGGCGGCCGACGTCTATCGAAAGGATAGACGCTATCGATCGCGATCGTCGTGGTCATGTTACCGGATCGATCCCGCGCGTTGCCACGCCCGCATCGCTGTGGGAAACTGGACAGCGCCGCGAGCACCATACCTACGACAACGCCCGCGACGCTTCGCAACCTGGAGGACGTCAGATGACATCGATCAAAGGAGCAGTGGCGCTCGCGGGCGCGCTCGCCGCGGCGTTTTGCGCGTCGATCGCCCCCGCGCAGGAAAAGTATCCGTCGCGGCCGGTGCAGATCATCGTGCCGTGGGGCCCGGGCGGCGGCGCCGACCAGTTGGCGCGGCTCACCGCGAAGCTCGCGGAGCCGATGCTCGGCACGTCGTTTCCCGTGGTGAACACGCCCGGCGCGACCGGCGCGACCGGCATGGAGAAGTTGCTCACCGACCAGGCCGACGGCTATTCGATGGCGATCTACATCGCCGACACGAACGCGCTCCTTGCCGGTCCGAAGCCGCGCTGGAAGCTTTCCGACATCCAGCCCGTGGCCGTGATGATGCAGGTGCCGTCGTTCCTGTTCGTCGCGCAGAACAGCCCGATCAAGGACTGGGCGCAGTTCGAGAAGGAAGCGAAGGCGAAGCCGAAGACGCTGAAGGTCGCCACACTCGGTTACGGCAGCGTCGACGACATGACGATGCAGTACCTCGCGTCGAAGGGCATCCAGATCGTCGAGGTGCCGTACGCGAAGCCGTCCGAGCGCTACGTGTCGGTGATCGGCGGCCACGTCGACGCGCTGTACGAGCAGGCGGGCGACGTGCGCCAGTTCATCAACAACAAGCAGATCCGGCCGATCATCATCTTCGGCAAGGAGCGGCTGCCGGCGTTCAAGGACGTGCCGTGCTCGTACGAGCTCGGCTACAAGATCGCGCTGCCGCAGTTCCGCTCGTACGTGGTGAAGGCCGGCACGCCGAAGGATCGCGTGAAGCTCCTGAGCGACACGCTGCAGAAAGTCTCGGCGAATCCCGAGTTCCAGAAGTTCCTCGAGGAAAACTACTCGGCCAAGGACAGCTTCCTGCCGGCCGACAAGGCCGAGACGTATCTCGCGGCCCAGGTCGACGACATGAAGGAAGCGATGGTGAAGAAGCAGTAGCTGCTTCGCACTCGTGCCTTCCCGCCTGAAAGGCGTGCTGCCGTACGCGGCGCTGTTCGTCGGCGCCGCGTATCTCTTTTACGACGCCGCGACGTTCGCCGCCGCCGCGCGTCCCGGCCAGCTCGGCCCCGACTTCTGGCCGCGCGCCGTGCTCGTGCTGCTGATGATCGTGTGCGGCTGCGAGATCCTGCGCAAGCTGCTGTTCGATCGCGGCGTAGATGCCGTCGTGGCCGACGCGCCGCACGCGACTCCGCACGACGAAGAAGCCTCGGCACCGGAGCCGCGCTTTCCGCTGCGCCTTGGCGTGGGCATCGCGCTTTCGATCGCGTACGTGCTGACGCTCGACGTGCTCGGCTTCTTCGTCGCCACCGCGCTCTATCTCGCGCTCTTCATGGTGACCGGACGCTACTACCGCTCGCGCGTCGTGCTGCTGTCGAGCGTGCTCGGCAGCCTCGCGTTCGTGTTCGTGTTCATGAAGGTCGTGTACGTGTCGCTGCCGCTTGGCGTGGGGCCGTTCAAGGTGCTGTCGGTGTGGCTGCTGGCGCTTCTCGGCATTCGCTGACGGCCCTCTCATCATGCAAGAGACGATCCACCAGCTCGCGCTCGGCTTCACGCACCTTTTGACGCTGTCGCACGCGGCGTCGCTCGTCGTGGGCCTCGTCGTCGGCATGCTGGTCGCCGTGCTGCCGGGACTGACGCTCGTGATGGGCGTCGTGCTCGCGCTGCCGTTCACGTACGGCATGGACGTCACGTCGTCGATCATCCTGCTGACGGCGATGTACCTGTCGGGCACGTACGGCGGTGCATTCACGTCGATCCTCTTTCGCATTCCCGGCGAGCCCCTCGACGTGCCGCTGCTGTGGGACGGCTACCCGATGGCGCGGAAGGGGCAGCCCGCGCAGGCGCTCGGATGGGTGCTGCTCGCTGTGTTCTGGGGCGGCCTCATCACGTGCGTGTCGGCCGTGGTGCTCGCGGTGCCGTTCGCGAAGTTCGCGCTGCGCTTCGATTCGCCCGAATACTTCGCGGTGGTGCTGCTCGGCCTGTCGGGCGTCGTCGCGCTGGGCGGCGGGTCGCTTGCGAAAGCGCTGATCAGCCTGTGCATCGGACTGATGCTCGCCACGGTCGGCGTCGACGACACGTACGGCGTCGATCGCTTCACGTTCGGCGTGCCGATCCTGAAGGACGGCATCGAATACCTGACGGTGATGGTGGGCGCGTACGGACTCGGCGAAGTGCTGACGCGCATGGAGCAGGGCTTCGTGTCGCCGACGATGGACAGCGGCGGGCGCGTCGAGACGCGACTGCCCCGCTGGCGCGACGTGTGGGAGCTGCGACCCACGATCGGCCGCAGCTCGCTGATCGGCATCATCTGCGGCATCGTGCCCGGCGCCGGCGCCACCGTGGGCTCGTTCGTGGCGTACGGGATCGAGAACCAGTACGGCAAGCGGCGCGCGCAACTCGGCAGCGGCATTCCCGAAGGCATCGTCGCGCCGCAGGTGGCGTCGACCGCGACGGTGGGCGGCCACATGGTGCCGCTGCTCGCGCTCGGCATCCCCGGGAGCGGCGCCACGGCGGTGATCCTCGGCGCATTCCTGCTGCACGGCGTGCAGCCGGGACCGCAGATCTTCCAGACGGAAGCAGCGATGGTCTACACGATCTTCGCGTCGATGTTCGCCGCGGTGTTCGGCATGTGCCTGCTCGGCTACTTCGCGATCAAGCCGCTGATCCGCGTGCTGCAACTGCCGGAAGCGGTGACGTCCGCGTTCGTGGCGCTGTTCTGCTTCGTGGGCGCGTACAGCGCGCGCAACAGCCTCACGGATCTGTGGATGATCGTGATCTTCGGCGTCGTCGGGTATCTGTTCGAGCGCTTCCGCTTCCCGATCGCACCGATGGTGCTCGGCATCATCCTCGGACCGATCGCGGAAACGTCGTTCATGACGAGCATGATCGCGTACCAGAACGACTGGACGGTGTTCTTCACGCGTCCGATCGCGGGCACGTTCATGGCGTTCACGATCCTGGCACTCGCCTATCCCATGTATCGCCAGTTGCGAAGCGCATGGCGTGCGACGCGTCCTGCGACGCGGCGACTACAGCCGGGAAAGTAGCGTCGGACACTACTTTCCGATGCGGCCGATGCCCGGCAGCTCCAGCGTCGCGTCGCGCACGTCGATGCCCGCAACGAGTCCGAACAGGTCGAGCTCGAAGCCCTCGTCGCGCGCAAGCGTCGCGCCGAGCAGGCCGCCGATCGAGAACTGATAGCCGGTACCGCTCGGCGCGGGCGCGACGAAATCGCCGAGCGGCAGCCAGTCCTTGCCGATCGCGAGCGACGGCATCGCGAGCCCGAGCTCGGGAATCTCGCGGCCCAGCCACGCGACGAACGTGTTGCTGTTCGGCCCGGGCCACGCACGATAGGTCGTGTACGGATATCGCTTCGCGACTGCGTCGAGCTTCGTCGCGATCGCCTCGGCTTCCGTCCCTCGCACGTCGCGAACGACGAACGGCGCCGCGCCATACCACTCCGCGTCGGGTGCCACGTCGTCGGAAATCGACAGCGGCGAGCCGCCACGGCGCGCGCGCCAGCCGATCACCTCGTAGCGGGTGTAGCGATCGGCGTGCGCAGGCTTGGCCGCGACCCAGGTGTGCACGGCGAACGCGCCGCGCCATCCGAACGTGCGGCTCGCGTACACCTGCACGATCGCTTCCGGATGCTCGCCCGGGTCGGGCGCGAGACCCACCGCGCGATGCGTCGCGTTGCGCCAATCGCCGTGCAGCGACACGTTGCCGAACGCGAGCGTCAAGAGCGGTCCGCACAGCATCAGCACGAACAGCGCGACGAACGCGATGAACAGCGTGCGGGTGACGCCGTGAATCGCCGCGATCGACGTCACGGGACGACCCTCCGCGCTACGCGCGTCGGGACAAATTCGCCCTCGGGGCGGCCCTTCGGGCTCATGCGATGCCCCGCCTGCCGAGCACCCACGTGCGTTGTCCGCAGACGTCGCCGACGTCCTCGACGACGTCGAAACCGGCGTCGCGCGCGATCTCGCCAAAGTACGCGACGTCGTAGTCGGCGCGATGCTCGCTGCCCGAGAACCGCTGTCCCGCCTCGGGCCGATCGTGGAACGACACCACGGCGAGGCCGTCGTCGCGAAGCACGCGCCGGGCTTCCTCGACATACGCCCGCGCGTCGTCGGGGTAGAGATGCGTGAAGAGCGACGCCGCGTACACGAGATCGACGTCACCGTCGGCGGCGGGAAAGCGCGCTTCGGCGCAGGTCAATCGGCCGTCCGGGTTGTAGCGTCCGGTACGTACGTCGAGGTGGTGAAACGTGAAGCGGCCCGGATGAAGCTCGCCGAAGAAGCGGTTGCACCAGTCGACATACGGCGCAAACACGTCGAAGCCGGTGTAGCGCACGACGTGCGGATTGTTGACGAGGAAGCGCGCGGTGCGCCCGCAACCGCAGCCGATGTCGAGCACGTGGCTGCCGGGACGCAGGTAGCGCGACAGCAATTGCGCCCACGCGTCACCGACGAAGAAGAAATTGTCCACACTCGCCGCACCCACGTGCAGCATCATCCGCGCGTTCGGCAGCGGCAGCACGTGCCTCCAGCGGCCGCCATAGCCCGTGTGCCAGCGTGTGGCGTCGTCGGCGGTCGGCATCGACAGGTCGGGCGGCGGCGGCGCCTTCGGGTAATCGTCGTCGAGGCCCTCGATCAGCACGCGGCGTCCGCATGCGCGCGCGAGCGACTTGATGAGCGCCGCGGCGAAGCCGCTCGCTTTCCAGACGCGGCGAAAGAGCGCAAGGTCGTTCATGAACGCGGTTCGAGGAAACGCCGCATGCGCGACAGATCGTCGTCGAGCGCGCTCCGAAACGCGCGGCCGCGCGGTCCCGCGCCGCTCACGTAGCCGAGGTCGGCGGCGAACGTGCCCTCGTTCACGCCGACGTTCGCCCAGCCGATGATCGCATCGTCGTGCAGCAGCGGCAGCGCATAGTAGCCGAGCTTGCGCTTCGCGGCCGGCGTGTACGCCTCGAAGCGATATGCCCAGCCGAAGAACCGCTCGAAGCGCGCGCGATCCCAGGCGACGGGATCGAACGGTGCAAGGAGCCGCACGCCCGCGTCCAGCGTCTCGGCGATCGCGTACGGCGATTCGTCGGCCGGCCAATACCACTCCGCGCCGTCGACGTGCGCATGCGCGAGTCGCCGCTTCGCCCGCGCGAGGGCCGCGTCGAGGCCGGAGGCGAGCTGCGGCGCGCCGTAGCGAAGCCGGCGAATGACGAGCGACAGCCCCGAAGCGGTCAGCGGCGCGTACTTCGCGACGACGGCGTCGACGAGCGCATCGAGGCGCGCCGCCGGTGTCGAAGACGCTTCCGGAAGCGGGCCGGGGAGCGCATAGATCCGAATGCCGGCGTCGCGCCGCGCGACGCGCAGCAGGCTGCGGTAGTGCATGGCGTCGAGCAGGTGCGTCGTCGCGTTCGACGAACCGCCCCATGCGTTCGTGACCGCGCCGTGCCCGAAGCGCGCTTCGATGTCGCGCGGATGCGCTTCGCCGCGCTCGGCGATGAAGTCGAGCATCGCGAGCGCGCGCCGTCTTCGCGCGGGCGCCCACGCGGGACGCACGCGTCGCGGATGCATCGATGCGTAATGCCGTCGCGCGACGAACCCGTAATTGACGAGCACGTCCTCCTCGACGTCGAGTGCCGGATATGCGCGATCGAGATCGCCGACACGATAATCGGCGACGCGGTGGCGCAGCACGAGGTCCTGCGCCCGCGCCGGCGCGCGGATCGGATCGGCCTGCACGAAGCCGAGTCGTTCGATCGATGCGGCGAGATCCCCGGCCGTGAAGAGCGAGCGCGCGATCGCGTAGCGGCGCAGGTCGGCAAGTTGGAGCGGCGAGGACACGAAGGCGGAAGGACGACGGAAGCGCCATTCTATCGGCGCCACGGACGCGTCCTGTCGCGGCGAACGTCGCCGGCCACGGACGTCGGACCGACGCGTACATTGTTTTCAGCGCGCGGCCGGATTCGCCGCGGCTTCGATGCGGCAATAGTGGCGTCTCGCATGACGTGACAGGACCCGCGCGCGCCGCGCCGGGTTTCGCCAGATCTTGCAACCAGGCCGCAATGTCGCATCGCTGACGCGTGAATCGCCCGCCCGGAGCCCCGAAGCCCCGGATGCGCATGCGCAGTCGTTTCGCCTTTCCGTCACGACGCTCCCCCAGCCGGACGAGACGACGTGCGGACCGACCTGCCTGCACGCGATCTACAACTTCTTCGACAACGACGAGCCGCTACCGGGCGTGATCGAGCGCATGTGGAAGCTCGAGCACGGGGGCACGTATGCGGTGTACCTCGCGTGCGATGCGCTGCGAAACGGTTATCGCGCGCGCATCTACACGTACAACCTCACCGTGTTCGATCCGACGTGGTTCACGACGCCCGGCGTCGACCTCGTCGACAAGCTCAAGCGCCAGCGCGACCTCAAGGACGAGCGGCGCGGGCAGCACGCGATCGACGGCTATCTCGAGTTCCTCGCGCTCGGCGGGCGGCTCCGCTTCGCGAACCTGTCCGAGCTCCTGATCCACCGCATCCTCGGTCGGCAGCTGCCGATTCTCGCCGGCCTCTCGGCGACGTACCTGTATCGCTCCGAGCGCGAACTGCCGGACGGCACGCTCGACGACGTGCGCGGCCACCCCGTGGGGCACTTCGTCGTGATCGCCGGGTGGGACGCGCGCTCGCGCCGCGTGATGGTCGTCGATCCGTACGAGCCCAATCCCTGGGGACCGTCGCACGAATACTGGATCGACGTCGATCGCGTGGTCGCCGCGATCCTGCTCGGCATCGTCACGCACGATGCGAACCTGCTCGTCGTGTACCCGAAGGCGCGTGCCGCGCTCGACCGGAAACGAAGATCTCACTGACTCCTTGCGCATGGGCATGCTCGTCGTCGTCAACCACCCGCGCGACTGGCCCTTCGAAGTCGAAGGGATGCGAATCGTCACCGCGCGCGATTACCTCACCGATCCTGCCTACAGCGAGAACAACTCGGCGCGCGTGCTGAACCTCTGCCGAACGGAGCGCTACCAGGGACGCGGCTACTACGTGTCGCTGCTGGCCGAAGCGCGCGGCCACCGGCCGATGCCCGAAGTGAAGACGCTCGGCGACCTGCAGACGCCCGAGCCGCTCGACCGCCTGTTGCCGGCGAGCTTCAACGAGCAGCTGCAGCGCGCGCTCGCGCAAAGCGGCGAGGCGACGTTCGTGCTCGACGCGTTCTTCGGCCACGATCCGACGAGGCGCCACGAGAGCCTCGCGCAGCAGCTGTTCGCGACGCTGCGCATCCCGCTGCTTCGCGCGTTCTTCGATCGTCCGCGCGGGCGCTGGCAGTTGCGCGACCTCGCGCTCGTCGGCGTCGCCGATGTCGACGCCACGCTGCGCCCGCACGTGGCGGAGGCCGCGCGCGAGTTCATGACGCGCAGTCCGCGTCCGCGCATGAAGGAAGCGCCGACCGGCGCACCGCAGATCGCGATCCTCTACGACGAGAGCGCGGCGCATCCGCCGTCGAATCCGGCGGCGATCGCGAAGCTCTGCGATGCGGCCAGGACACTCGGCATGCGCGCCACCGTGATCGGCCGTGCCGACATCGAGAAGCTCGCCGCCTTCGACGCGCTCTTCATTCGCGAAACGACGAACGTCAACCACCACACGTACCAATTCGCGCGGCGCGCGGCGCAGGAGGGGCTCGTCGTCGTCGACGATCCCGATTCGATCCTCAAATGCACCAACAAGGTGTACCTGAACGAGCTTCTGTCCCGTCACCGCGTGCCCGTGCCGAAGACGCTGATGGTGCATCGGGACAACGTCGACCAGATCGTTCCGCTTCTCGGGCTCCCCTGCATCCTGAAGCAGCCGGACAGCGCGTTCTCACTGGGTGTCGCCAAAGTCGAAACGCCGGAAGCGGTGCGCGACGTATGCGAGGACCTGCTGGCGAAATCCGATCTCGTCGTCGCGCAGGAATGGCTGCCGACGACGTTCGACTGGCGCGTGGGCGTGTACGACCGGCGGCCGCTTTACGTGTGCAAGTACTTCATGGCGCCGGGACACTGGCAGATCGTGAAACGCGAACGGGGCCGGACCGTCGAAGGTTCGACGCAGGCCCTGTCGGTCGGGGAAGCTCCCGAGATCGTCGTGCGCACGGCGGTGCGCGCGGCCAACCTCATCGGCGACGGACTCTACGGCGTCGATCTCAAGCAGGATGGCCAGCAATGCTACGTCATGGAAGTGAACGACAACCCGAACCTCGACACGGACACGGAGGATGGGGTGCTGAAGGACGCGCTGTACCGGGAGGTGATGGGCGTGTTCCTGCGGCGGATCCAGGAGCGCCGGCGCATCGCGGCGTAGCCGAGCGCACCGGCACCGCGCACGTCGAGGCGTATCGCGCCGTCGACGAAGCGGCGCAGGACGAGCACGCGCTGCCGCTGCCCGCGTTCACGGCCATCGGCATCGAGCTCGAATACATGATCGTCGATTGCGAGACGCTCGACGTGCGGCCGATCGCCGAGCGCCTGCTCGCGAGCTTCGCCGGGCGCGAAGCGTCGGACGTCGAGCGCGGGCCGATGGGCTGGTCGAACGAGCTCGTGCGTCACGTGGTGGAAGTCAAGAACGCGCAGCCCGCGGCGAGGCTCGCGCCGCTGATCCCGCGCTTTCACGACGAAGTACGCGCGGCCGACGCGCTGCTCGCGGAATTCGGCGCGCGGCTCATGCCGGGTGCGATGCATCCGTGGATGGATCCGGTGCACGAGACCGAGCTGTGGGACGGCGAGATCTATGCCACCTACGACCGCATCTACGATTGCCGTACGCACGGCTGGGCGAACCTGCAGAGCATGCACGTCAACCTGCCGTTCGCGGGCGACAGCGAGTTCGCCCGGCTGCACGCGGCCATCCGCCTGCTGGTGCCGCTGCTGCCCGCGCTCGCCGCGAGCTCGCCCATCGCCGACGGCGCATGGCGCGGCCTCCTCGACTATCGGCTCGACGCGTATCGCAACAACTGCACCGTCACGCCGAGCGTCGGCGGGCGCGTCGTGCCGGAGACGGTGGAGACGCAGGCCGAATACGACGCGAAGATCCTGCGGCCGATGTACGACGAGATCGCGCGCCACGACACGGCGAGCGTGCTGCAGCACGAGTGGCTGAACTCGCGGGGCGCCATCGCGCGATTCGACCGCGCCGCGATCGAGATTCGCGTGATCGACGTGCAGGAATGCCCGCACATCGACCTCGCGATCGCCGCCGCTGCGCGCGCAGTGACGCGGTCGCTGTTCGAGGAGCGCTACGCGCCGCTCGACGAGCAGCAGGGCATCGGCACCGAGGTGCTCGAGCAGGTGCTGCTCGCCACGATGCGCGATGCCGATGAAGCGGTGATCGACGATGCCGAATACCTGCACGCGCTCGGCATCGCGTCGGGCCGTGCAACCGCGCGCGACGTGTGGGCGTCGCTGCTCGACGACGCCTCCGCGAACCACGCGTGGTGGCAACCGACGCTCGACGCGATCCTGCGCGAAGGACCGCTCGCACGACGCATCCTGCGTGCGACCGGACCGTCACCCGATCGCGGACGGCTGCGCGACGTGTACGGGCGGCTGTGCGAGTGCCTGCGCGACGGGCACATGTTCCACGGGCGGGAATAGCACGCGCCGATGGAGCCGCCGCCCGCGCGCCTCGTGACGTGCGAGCACGGCGGCAACGCGATTCCCGCGCGCTATCGGCACCTCTTTCGCGACTGCGATGCGCTGCTCGCGTCGCACCGCGGCTATGACCCGGGCGCGCTCGGCATGGCGAACGCGCTGACGCGCGCCCTCGACGCGACGCTCGTCGCGTCGACGACGAGCCGGCTGCTCGTCGAGCTCAATCGTTCGCCGGGGCGGCAGTTCCGCCAGTCGCCGGTGATGCGCCGTGCACCGGCGAGCGTGCGCGCGCAGGTGACGGACGAGTGCTACGTTCCGTATCGGCGCGAGGTCGAGACGTTCGTGCGCGACGCGTGCGCAAACGGACAGCGCGTGCTGCACGTCTCGTCGCACTCGTTCACGCCCGTGCTCGATACCGTCGAGCGGCGCGGCGACGTGGGACTGCTCTACGATCCGTCGCGACGTCGCGAGCGCGAGCTATGCATTCGCTGGCAACGCGCCTTGCGCATCGCCCTTCCCGCGCTCGTCGTTCGCCGCAACTATCCGTACCTCGGCCGAAGCGATGGACTCACTGCGTGGCTGCGCAAGCGCTTCGCGGGCGACGTCTACGTCGGTGTCGAGCTCGAGGTGAACCAGAGACATGTCACGGCGAGCGGATCGTTTCCAAAGGCACTGGAGCAGGCGATGGCGCAGGCGCTTGTGACCGCGATCGGCGCGTGCGGATGAACGCGGGTCAGTGGCGCAGGTGCTCGTCGAAGAACGCGAGCGTGCGCGACCACGCGAGCTTCGCGGCCGCCTCGTCGTAACGCGGCGTCGTGTCGTTGTGGAAGCCGTGGTTCACGTTCGGATACGTGTACTCGGTGTAGCGGACGTGATTCGCGTCGAGCGCTTCCTTCCACGCGGGCCAGCCGGCGTCGATCCGCGAGTCGAGGCCCGCGTAGTGGATGAGGAGCGGCGCCTTGATCTTCGCCGTGTCCGCCGCACTCGGCTGCACGCCGTAGAACGGCACCGCGGCGGCGAGCTCGGGAAAGCGGACCGCCATCATGTTGACGATGCCGCCACCGAAGCAGAAACCGACCGCGCCGACCTTGCCGTTGCATTCGGGCCGCGATGCGAGGAACGGGACGGCCGCCATCAGGTCCTCGGTGCGCTTCGCCGGATCGAGGCTCGCGAAGAGCTTCGCCGCCTTTTCCTCGTCGCCGGGATAGCCGCCCACGGGCGTCAGCGCATCGGGCGCGAACGCGACGTAGTTCGCGACGGCGAGACGGCGTGCGACATCCTCGATGTACGGATTGAGGCCGCGGTTCTCGTGGATTACGACGATGCCCGGCAACTTGCCGCTCAGGTTCGCGGGCTTCACGAAATAGCCGCGCATCGTGCCCGAGCCCTTCGAAGATGAATACGCCAGGTACTCGGCGTGGATGCGCGAATCGTTCTTCGGCACCTGCTGCGCGAACGCGTAGTTCGGGCGCAGTGCCTCGAGCATCGTTGCAGCACTCATGCCGCCGACGGCGAATTTCGCTGCGCGGTCGATGAAGTCGCGCCGGCTGATTTCGCCGTGCACGTAGTGATCGAAGATGTCGAGGACTTCCTGCGGAAAATCGCTCGCGTGCATCCGCTTCATTGCATCTCCTCCGCGAAAAGTAGGCTCTGACGGGGTCGGACCCTGCTTTTCCGTTAGCTGTGGCCGGCGAGGACGATCGCGTCTTCCGGGCGGAACTGCACGCCGGCGGCGTCGCCGCGTGCGAGCGGGGACTGCACGCCGGCGTCGAACACCAGCAGGTCGCCCCACGGCGTGCCGAGCACGTACTCGACGCGGCTGCCGAGATACGCCGCGCGGCGGCATTCGGCGGGCAAAAGGCCCGCGCCGGCCGGTGTCAGGATCAGGCGATGCGGGCGTACGGCGAGCGTCGCCGGGCCCGGCGGCACGCCGTCGGCACGCACCGGCACGCTCACGTCGTTGGCGCGAAACACCTGCCCGCTCGTGTCGTGAATGAGTTCGCCGGTGACGAGGTTGGCGTCGCCGATGAAGTCCGCGAGGAAGCGGCTGCGCGGCGCATCGTAGAGCTCGGCCGGACTGCCCTGCTGCGCGATCACGCCACGGTCCATCACGATCACCTGGTCGGACACGGCGAGCGCCTCTTCCTGGTCGTGCGTGACGTAGATCACCGTGAGATCGAGCGACTGCTGCAGCTCGCGAATCTCCTGGCGCACGCGCCGGCGGAGCTTCGCGTCGAGGTTCGACAGCGGCTCGTCGAACAGCAGCACCGCGGGCTCCAGCACGAGCGAACGCGCGACCGCGACGCGCTGCTGCTGGCCGCCCGACAGCTCGGATGGCAACCGTGCCTCGAGCCCCGCGAGGCCGAGCATCGCGAGCTTCGCGTGCGCGAGCTCGCGCGCCTTCGCCTTGCTTATGCCCGACGACAGCGGTCCGTAGCACACGTTGTCGAGCACGTTCATGTGCGGGAACAGTGCGTACGACTGGAACACCATACTGACGTCGCGCTCGTTCGCCGCGCGATGCGTGACGTCGACGCCGCCGATCATGATGCGCCCGCTCGTCACCGGCTCGAGCCCCGCAACCATCCGCAGCGTGGTCGTCTTGCCGCAGCCGGACGGACCGAGGAGCGTCACGAGCTGTGCCGGACGCACCTCGAAGGACACGTCGTCGACGGCGACGACGTCGTTGTAGCGCTTGGTGACGCGCTCGAACACGACGCCACCGGCAGTGTTGTTCATATGCACTTTCGCATTCATTGCGCAGCCACCACGACGCCGGGACCGCGTCGGCCGAGCTTCGCCTCGCCGATGAATTTCTGCATCAGGAGCAGCACGGCGAGCATGAAGAGCATCAGCACGGTCGAGTAGACGATCGCGAGCGGGTATTCGCCCGCCTCGACGCGGTTGATGATGTAGACGGTCGACAGGTTGTACTTGGCGGTGGCGAGGAAGATCACCGCGCTCACCGCCGTCATCGCGCGCGTGAAGCTGAACACGAGCGTGACGAGGATCGCCGAACGCAACAGCGGCGTCACGACCCGAAGCAGCGTGCGCCACGTCGAGGCGCGCAGCGTCGCCGACGCTTCGTCGAGTGTCTTGTCGATCTGCGCCAGCGCGGCCACACCCGAGCGCACGCCCACCGGCATGTTGCGGAACACGAAGCACAGCACGAGGATCGCCATGCCGCCGGTCAGCTCGAGCGGCGCGATGTTGAACGCGACGATGTACGACACGCCGATCACGGTGCCGGGCACCGCGAAGCTCACGAGCGTCAGGAACTCGAACGCGCGGCGCCCCGCGAACCGGTGGCGCGTGATCACGTATGCGGACAGCAGGCCGACGACCGCGGTGAGCGGCGCCGAGACCGCGGCCACCTGGATCGTCGTGAACAGGCTGTCCCACGCCGAGCCGCTGAAGAAGAGCCCGTGCGACGCCCACTCGACGCGAAAGCCGTCGAGGAAGTGGCGAAACGACGGCGTCATGTCGCCGCGGCCGATGTCCTTGACGAAGCCGCCGGTGAGGATCACTGCGTAGCACATCAGCGTGAACACGATGAACGCCCCCGCGATGCCCAGGCAGCCGCGCCACAACTTGCCCGGCAACTGCGCGGGCGCGCCGCCGTCGCCCTTGCCGCTCACCGTCACGTACGACGCGCGTCCGACCCAGCGCTGCTGCAGGAAGAACGCCAGCAGCGTCAGCCCGAGGAGCACGATCGCGAGCACCGCGGCGCGCCCCGCGTCGTATTGGGCGCCGGCGACGGCGAAGAAGATCTTCGTCGACAGCACTTCGAAGTTGCCGGCGAGCACGATCGGGTTGCCGAAGTCGGCGAGGCTTTCCACGGCGGCGAGCAGGAACGCGTTGGCGAGTGCGGGTCGCAACAGCGGCCACGTCACCGTGCGGAATACGCGCCCGCGCGAGGCGCGCAGCGTCTGCGCGGCTTCCTCGAGCGCGGGACTGATCGCGTGCAGTGCGCCGTGCAGCAGCATGAACGAGATCGGCGTGAACGTGATGAGCTGCGCGATCGCCACACCCGGCAATCCGTAGATCCAGCGCGAGCGCGGAATGCCGACGTATTCGAGCCAGCTCGTGATGAGGCCGGTGCGCCCGAACAGCACGACGAGGGCGAGCGCGACGACGAACGGCGGCGTGATCACGGGCAGCACCGACATCACCTTCATCAGGCCGGCGTAGCGCTGGCCGCCTCGCTGCACGACGAGCGCGAGGGCGAGACCCAGCAGCATCGACAGCAGGCCGACGATCGTCGCGAGCAGCGCCGAATTGATCGCGACGCCGCAGCGTGTGCCGCCGCCGAAGCAACCGAGGCCCCAGATGTCTTCGGTGAACAAACGCTCGCCGACGAGGTGCGGCGCGAAGTTGCCCTTCGCATCCTGGAACGCCGCGACGAGCGCGCTGCCGATCGGATAGAAGATGAAGAGCAGCAGCAGCACGCCGATCACCACGACGATCGTCGCGATCGTCGCGTTGCCGGCGAACAGGCCGAGGCGGCCGAGCGCACGCGCGAGGCACACGGTGAGCGCCGACAGCGCGATCGTCGCGCCGAGGCCGAACGCGGGACCGTTCGCGCCGGCGTAGAACCCCTGCGCGAACGCCCACGCGAGCGCAACGCCGGCGAACATCGCGGTCAGGCGTGCGGCGCCGACCCACGACGACACGAGTGCGAGCACCGATGCGACGACGACCGGTGCAAGCGAGACGACGGCGGCGTACTTCGGCCACTTCGCGGCGTGACCGGCGAGGAGCGCGATCGCGCTCGGTCCGCCGCTCATCGCCCACGGCACAAGCGCGAACGCCGCCAACGCGAGCGCGGCGAAGAGCGGCGTGGTCAGATCGCGCGGTGCTGCACCTGTCCGGGGTGCCGGCAGGCGCGCCGCGGTGAGGGGTGTTGCCATGCGAAAAATCGGGGCCGGTCAGAAAATCGGGGTCAGAGACGCATTTCCGGGCCGGCTGCTCATCAGTGCGAACGTTGCGCTCGGAAATGCATCTCTGACCCCGATTTTCCGACCCCGATTTTCCTTCGTTACTTCGGCAGCGTCGACACTTCCTTGTCCCACTTCGACAGGAGGCGCGTGCGCTCGGCCGACGACCCGTACTTCGCGGTGTCGTAATTGATAAGCTTGATCTCCGCGAACTTCGGTGCGTGCTCGGGCATCGGCGCGTTCTTGTTCGACGGCGCCTGATACGACACCTTCGCCTTCGCACCGATCTCCTGCGCTTCCGGCGTCAGCGCCCAGTCGTACCACTTCTTGGCGTTCTCCATGTTCTTGGCGCCCTTGATGATGCTCATGCTGCCGATTTCGTAGCCGGTGCCTTCGCACGGGGACACGATCTTGATCGGCGCGCCGTTCACCGCCTGCACCACAGCGTCGTGCTGGAACGTGATGCCGATCAGGCTTTCGCCGGTCGCCACCGCGCGCGCGGGCGCCGCGCCCGACTTCGTGTACTGGTTGACGTTCCTGTGCAGCTTCTTCAGGTAGTCGAACGCCTTGTCCTCGCCCATGATCTGCACCAGCGTCGCGAGCATTGTGTACGAGGTGCCCGACGAGTTCGGATTCGCCACCTGGATCTCGTCCTTGAACGCGGGGTTCAGAAGATCCGACCAGCACTTCGGCTCCGGCAGGCCGCGCTTCTTGAGTTGCTCGGTGTTGTAGCTGTAGCCGAGCGCACCCATGTAGATGCCCACCGTGCGGTAATGCGACTGCTCGGCCTGGCGCACGGCCCAGTCGTTGAGCTGCGCGAGCATCGGCGACTTGTACGGCTCCGTCAGCCCTTCCTCGGCCGCCTGCAGGTGCGGATCGCCCGTGCCGCCCCACCAGATGTCGCCGCGCGGATTGGCCGACTCGGCCTTGATCTGCGCGTAGAACTCGCCGGCGCTCTTGCGCGTCATCAGCACCTTGATTCCGGTCTTCTTCTCGAAGGCCGCCACCATGGGCCGGCACCACTCTTCCTGCACCGTGCAATAGACGACGAGTTCGCCTTGAGCGGCCGCCGCGAACGGCACCGCGAACAGCAGCGCGGGCAGCATGCCGCGCAACAGCTTCAACATCCGCATGATTGAGCTCCCGATCCCTCTTCGAAATAGCGGAGAAAACCCCCGCGCCGGTCGCGGAGTGTAGCTCAGAAAAGTAGGGTCGGACCCCACTTTCCGTCCCGCGGGGAGCGAGGGGAAAGTGGAGTCCGACCCTACTTTTCGAGGTGGAACGCCTGCGCGAGCAGTTCGTACGAGCGATGGCGGGGCGCCGGATCGTACGTCCACGTGACGACGACGAGTTCGTCGAGATCGAGGCGCTTGGCGATCGCACGAAGCTGCGTGGCGACCTGCTCGGACGTGCCGGCGATCGCCTTGCGCCGCAACGCCTCGATCGTCGCGCGCGCGGCCGCATCGTATGGATAGCCCGCCGAGAACTCGGGCGTGACCAGCTGGTTGCGCTCGCCGCGCTCGAAGCCCACGCGCCAGTGCTCGCGTGTGCGGAGCAGCGAGCGCGCTTCCTCTTCGGTGTCGGCGGCGAGCGCCCACACGCAGACGGTGGCCTGCGGCGACGGATAGCGCGCGCTCGGGCGGTAGAGGCGGCGATAGAGCGACAACGCCTCGTCCGCGCCGCGGCCTTCGGTGAAGAAGTACGCGAACGAATACGGCAGGCCGAGATGGGCCGCGAGCTGCGCGCCGTAGTCGGAGCTGCCGAGGATCCAGATTTCGGGGCACGTCGGACCCTGCGGGTGCGCCTTGATCGCGGCGAACGGGTGACCTTGGTCGAGCGGCTCGCCGCAGACCCATGCGCGGAGGTCCATCACCTGGCGAGGAAAGTCCTCCGCCGCGTTCTCGTACGGATTGAGCGCGAATGCCGTCAGGCGATCCGAGCCCGGCGCGCGCCCGACGCCGAGATCGATGCGCCCCGGCGCGATCGCTTCGAGTACGCGAAACTGCTCGGCCACCTTGAGCGACGAGTAATGCGGCAGCATCACGCCCGCGCTGCCGACGCGGATGCGCGTCGTCGTCGCTGCGATCGCCGCGCACAGCACTTCCGGCGCGGTGCCGACGATGCTGTCGCTCGCGTGATGCTCGGACACCCAGTAACGGTGATAGCCGAGCGCCTCGCAATGGCGCGCGAGCGCGAGCGTCTCCTGGATCGCGACGTGCGGGCTCGCACCCTGCGCCGAGGTCGACTGGTCGAGGACCGAGAGCTTCATGGAAAATCGGGGTCAGAGATGTATTTCGCCTGCCACACGGGAAGCCGGCGCGAAGTCGCAACGAAATACATCTCTGACCCCGATTTTTTGTTACGGTGTCAGGACGACCTTCACGCAGTCGTCCTGCTTGTTCTTGAACAGGTCGTACGCCTGCGGCGCCTCGTCGAGGCTCATCCGATGCGTGATGATGAAGCTTGGGTCGATGTCGCCGTTCTCGATCCGCTGCAGCAGCGGCTTCATGTAGCGCTGCACGTGGCACTGGCCGGTGCGCATCGTGAGCGAGCGATTCATGAACGAGCCGATCGGGAACTTGTCGATGAAGCCGCCGTAGACGCCGATCACCGACACGGTGCCGCCGTTGCGGCACGCCATGATCGCCTGCCGCAGCGCGATCGGCCGGTCGGTTTCGAGCATCAGCGCCTGCTTGAACCGGTCGTACGCGTACATGATGCCGGGCGTATGCGCTTCCATGCCCACCGCGTCGATGCACGCATCGGGCCCGATGCCGCCGGTCAGCTCCTTCAGCGTGTCCATCACGTCCTGCGTTTCGTAGTTGATCGTGTCGGTGGCGCCGGCGCGATTCGCCGCCATGGCCAGCCGTTCGGGCACGCGGTCGATCGCGATGATGCGAGCGGCACCGAGCATCGCCGCACTGGCGATGGCGAACTGACCGACCGGTCCGCACCCCCAGACGGCGACCGTGTCGCCGGGCGTGATGTCGCACATCTCGGCCGCCATGTAGCCCGTCGGAAACACGTCGGAGAGGAACAGCGCCTGCTCGTCGGGCATGCCCGGCGGCACCTTCAAGGGACCAATATCGGCGAACGGCACGCGCACGTACTCCGCCTGGCCGCCGGCGAAGCCGCCCATCATGTGCGAATAACCGAAGATGCCGGCCGGCGAGTGGCCGAGGAGCTTCGCGGCCATCCACGCGTTCGGGTTCGAGTTCTCGCACAGCGAGAACTCCTGCACTTCGCACGCCCGGCAGTTGCCGCAGGCGATCGGGAACGGCACCACGACCCGATCGCCGGCGCGCAGGTTCGGCACGTCGGGCCCCACCTCGACGACCTCGCCCATGAACTCGTGGCCGAGGATGTCGCCCTTCTTCATCGTCGGGATGAAGCCGTCGTACAGGTGCAGGTCCGAGCCGCAGATCGCCGTCGCGGTGACGCGCACGATCGCGTCGCGCCGGTTCATGATCGACGGCTCGGGCACGTCGTCGATGCGCATGTCGTGCTTGCCGTGCCAGCAGCTTGCTCTCATCGCGTGCCTCCCGAGGATTCCTCGTGCGACGACTTCGGCGTATCGCTCGCGATCGTACGTCGGCGCGGCAGCGGCTGCGCCGGCTGCTGCAGCACGTCGCCCATGCCGTCGGGGCTGCCGTCCGAGCGCATCACCTCGCCCGTTTCGACCACCTGCTTGAAGCGGTGCAGGTCGTCGTAGATCTGCTGCTCGGGCGATTCGTTGAAGAGCATCGCGACGAGCTTGCCTGCGCGACCGGCGGGGGGCTGATAGAGAAGATCGACGCGCACGATCGTGCCGCGACCACCCGGCCGCGGCTCGAAGCGCACGACGCCGCGGTTGTCGACCTGCGAGCCGTCGAGCGACTGCCACGCGATCACCTCGTTCGGTATGTCCGACGTGATGCGCGCATCCCACTCGACCGTGGCTCCCGCCGGCCCGTTCACGACCCAATGCGTGATGCCCGGGCCCGTCCGGCGCACCGACTGGACGTGAAACATGAAGCGCGGAAAGTTCTCGAACTCGCGCCAGAACGCATACAGGTCGTGCGGTGGTCGATTGACGACGACGCTTCGCGTCATGCGAATGCCCGGTTCCGCGCGTGGTTCGCGGCTCAGTTGTCGCGCGCAGTAAACATCGAGCGCCGTGACGCCGAGCACGCTGGCGGCAGCGATCGCAACGCCGCCGCGGTTGGTGCGCGGCGAGGCGCCGGCAGCGACGAGCGTCGCGATGTCGACTGCATCGCCTGCCACCCGCGACCACATCGCGGCCGTCGGACGCGCGCCCTGCGCGAAGATCATCAGCGCGCTCGCGAGCTCGCGTGCCCCGTAGAGGCGGATCAAATTCGCGTAGCGGTCGCTGCCGACCAGGAGCCGCGAGAGGAGCCGCGGCGCCAACACTTCGGCGAGGCCGAGCGATATGCTGAACCAGCCGAGCCGGTGCGCAAGGCGTTCGGGGCTGGTTGCACCGAGCGTGCGCGATTCCTCATGACCGGCGGTCGTCGGAAAGCGCGGGCGCCGCATCACCTCCGGCATCGCCCCGCCCTCGTCGAACGCCGCGCCGTCGTAGCTTCCCTGCATGGCGGCCTCCTGACACGATGCGCGTGTGTGTCAGAGTGCCGCGGCGCGCGTCGGTTCGGCGCTCGCGCGAACGCGTTGCCGTACGCCCCGCATCCAGGATCAGCGCAGCGTCATCATCACCGGTGCATGGTCGCTCGTGCCGATGTCGGCGAGCACTTCGCACGACTCGACGCGGTCGGCGATCGCCTTCGACGCGAGGATGTAGTCGATGCGCCAGCCGATGTTGCGCTGGCGCATGTTCCGCCACGGCGGCCACCACGAGAACATCGTGTCGTCGTCGGGATTCATCGCGCGGCCGACGTCGACGAAATGTGCGCCGAGCAGACGGTCGAAGAGCTCGCGCTCCTCCACGCGCTGGCCGATCACGCCGGCCTTGCGCTCGCGCGGATGCACGTCGATGTCGGCGTGTGCAACGTTCAAATCGCCGCACACGACTGCCTGCCGGCCTTCGGCGTGCAACTGCGCCGCCCAATCGGCGAGCGCGGTCAGGAACGCGAGCTTCGCCGGGTAATCCTTGCCGCCGTTCGGCACGTACACGGATGCCACGACGAGGTCGCCGAGCTCGGCGGTGACGATGCGCGTTTCCATGTCGAACGCCGGATGCGCGAACGGTGGCGGCTCCGCGCGGAGCGTCTTGTCGACGTGCAGCGACACGCCCGAGTACGCGCGCATGCCGTGCCAGTACACGTGGTAATCGGCGTGCTTGCACGAGTCGGGAATCTGCTCGGGCTGCGCCTTGAGTTCCTGCAGGCACACGACATCGGGACGGTCACGCGCGACCCATTCGCAGAACTGCGCCTCGCGCGCGCGGATGCCGTTCACGTTCCAGGTGGCGATCTTCATGCACGCATTATCGCTTGCGCGCGAGCGTCAGGCCGTCGCCGATCGGCAGCAGCGACAGGTCGATGCGCGCGTCGTCGTGCAGCTTGTCGTTGAACGCCTGCAGCGCCGCGGTATCCGCACTCTTCGCCGGTCGCGCGACGTCGCCGCTCCACAGCACGTTGTCGACGGCGATCACGCCGCCTTCGCGCAGCAGCACGAGGCAGCGCTCGTAGTAGTCGTCGTACGACGTCTTGTCGGCGTCGATGAACGCGAAGTCGAACGTGCCCGCATCGCCGGCCGCGATGCGCGCATCGAGCGTCTTCCGCGCGGGGGCGAGCACGAGATCGATTTTGTGCGCGACGCCGGCTGCTTCCCAGAATGCGCGCGCGCCGCGCGTGTACGCGTCGCTCACGTCGCACGCGAGCATGTAACCGTCGTCGGGCAGCGCGAGTGCAATGGCGAGCGCGCTGTAGCCGCGGAACACGCCGATTTCGATCGTGCGCCGCGCGCCGATCAGGCGCACGAGCAGCGCCATGAACTGCGCCTGGTCGGGACCGATCTGCATCCCGGCATGCGGCAGCGCGTCCGTCGCTTCGCGGAGCGCGCGCTGCGCCGCGTGCTCGCGCAGCGAGTGCGCGAGCACGTAGTCGTACAGCGTGTCGTCGAGGTCGAGCGTGCGCTTCGCGGTCAACCCCGCGCGCGTCCGGCGATCTTCGACAGCGCGACGCCGAGCACCGAGATGCCGAGCGCCTTCACGAGGTCCGGGTTGCGCGAGTAGAAGTCGCCGAGCTTGTCGAAGATCGACGAGTCATGCGTTTCGGCGTGATTCGCGAGGTCCTGCACCTGTTGCGGCGAGATCTGCGATGCCTGCTGCGGCGTGACCTGCGGCGTGCCGCCGGCGTCGGTGCCGCCAAGATGCCCGAGGATGCCACCGAGGGCACCGCCGCCCAGCGCGCCGCCCAGAGACGACAGCGTGCCCGGCGGGAGCGACGACAGGATTTCGTTCAGCATGCCCGCGCGCTGTTGCGGGTCGGCGCGCGAGAACGCCTGCTTGACCATCTCGCCGAGCGCCGGCGTCTGGTCGGAACGCAGCGCGTCGGAAATGCCCTGGCTCACCGTTTGGCTGGGCGCGTTCTGCGCAACCTGGTCGAAATGATTCTCGGCATCGGCCGCGGGCACGTTGCCTGCCGGATTCAGGTACTTCGAAAGCAATCCTCCGAGATCCATGAAGCCTCCTTGCGGTGCCGTTACGGACGGTACCACGCCGGGTATTCCTTCTTCAGCGCGGCGAGCTTCGGCAAGTCGTTGTAGACGATGTACGGCTGATCGGGATGCAGCGCGAGGTAGTTCTGGTGATACGCCTCGGCGGGGTAGAACTTGTCGAGCGCCACCACCTGCGTGACGATCGGCTTGCCGAACGCCTTCGCCGCATCGAGTTGTGCGATGTAGCGCTCGGCGACCGTCTTCTGCGTAGGATTCCCATAGAAGATCGCCGAACGGTATTGCGTGCCGACGTCCGGCCCCTGCCGATTCAGTTCGGTCGGATCGTGCGCGACGGAGAAGAAGACCTTGAGGAGATCCGCATAGCGGATTTCCTTCGGATCGTAGGTGACCTGCACCGATTCCGCGTGGCCGGTCGTCCCCGTGCCTACGATCATGTACTTCGCCGTGGCCGCACTGCCACCCGAATAGCCGGACACGACGTTCTTGACGCCCTTCACATGCTTGAACACCGCGTCGACGCCCCAGAAGCAGCCTCCGGCAAAAACGGCAGTGGCGTCGCCGCTCGGGACGGACGCCGGAACGGGGCCTGTGTAATCGGGAATCGCCGCCTCTGCCCCGAACGATGCGAGCGCCAGCGCGAGCAACAGGGTGCGCATGCACATTCTCCCCGGCGAACCGTCGCCGTCGGAAAGATCTTACGACGTTGCAGCGCGCCGCAAGTTCAGAACCGGCGGCGCGCCCGCGGGCGCGCCAGTCCGCGGTCTTCGCCAGCACGCGGGTGAAGGAAGCGCTTACTTGGTGCCGAAGATGCGATCGCCGGCGTCCCCGAGGCCGGGGAGGATGTAGCCGTGCGAATCGAGCTGGCGATCGATCGCCGCGGTGTAGATGGCGACGTCGGGATGCGCGCTCCGGAACGTCGCGATGCCTTCCGGAGCGGCGAGCAGGCACACCATGCGAATCGAGCGCGGCCGCGTTTCCTTCAGCCGCTCGACTGCGGCCACCGCCGAGTGGCCGGTGGCGAGCATCGGGTCGAGCACGACGGCGTCGCGCTCGGACATGCCGCCGGGCAGCTTCAGGTAGTACTCGATGGCGACGAGCGTCTTCGGGTCGCGATAGAGGCCGATGTGCCCCACGCGCGCGCCGGGCACGACGTCGAGAAAGCCGTCGAGGAGACCCGTGCCGGCGCGCAGGATCGGCACGAACACGAGCTTCTTCCCGTCGATCAGCTTCGAGCGCATCGTCTCGAGCGGGGTCTCGATCTCGACGTCGAGCATCGGCATGTCCCGCGTGACCTCGTAGGCCATCAGCGCGCCGATTTCCTTCAGGAGCCGCCGGAAACTGGTGGTGCTCGTTTCCTTCCGGCGAAGCAGCGTGAGCTTGTGCTGGATCAGCGGATGGTCGAGGAGGTGGACGCTCGCCGGCATCAGAACACGGTGCCGTCTGACTTCACCTTGAGCGGTGGCTCCCCATTGCGCAACCGCTTCGCGAATTCGCGTCCGGCGAACCACGTGCCGCCTTCGAGGATCGCGGCCAGCGGAAGGTCCGGAAGGTTGAGCTCGGCGCGCACGAGGCCGGCGAGATCGTCTAGCAGTGCCACGGTGAGCGCGCGCCATTCGACGACGATCTCGCTCCCCACGTCCCACTCGACGCCGCGGTCGGCGTCGTTCAGAAGCCGCAGCACGCCCGCATCGATCAGCAGGCCACCGTTGCGATATTCGGCGAGGCCGGTCAGCGCGTCGCGATCGGTAACCGCGATGCCCGCCCACTCGAACGGCTCGAACAGCGAATACGCGAGCCACTGCGACAGCTTGTGGAACGGCACGAGGCCTTCGGTCGCGCCGCTGCCGCCGGCGTGCGGATGCCGCCACACGTCGCCGGGCACGTCGAGGTCGTGCTCGCCGCGCGCGCGCCAGATGTCGCCGAAGCCTTCCAGCAGCGCACGCAGGATCGTCGACGCGGAGATCGACGGCGCGTGATGCATGCGATCGAACAGCGCGCAGGGACGCGCGACGAGACCGAAGCGATCGGGTCGCGTTTCGAGTACGTGCGCGAGGCGGCGCAGCAGCGCGGCCCGGCCTTCGACCCCCGGCAGCGGATTTCCCGGCGTGACCTGGAACCATTGGGCGAGCGTCGCCGCATCGATGTGCGCGAGCGCCGCGGCGTCGACACGCAGCGGCTCGCCGGGTGACGCCGACCACGCGCCGCTCATGAAAGCGCGCAGCGTGGCCACCGCGAGACCTTCGGAGCGCGCATAGTCGTCGATCATGCCGGGCTCGCGATAGCGCCATGCAGGGCCGGCACCTGCGTCGAGCAGCACGCTGATCACGGCGAGGTCGATCTGCGCGCGCAGCCGATCGTCCTCGGCGTAACAGGCGAGGTGGCGATTGAGCTCGCTCACGCGGCTGCGCCCGCCGACATCGAAATGCCGCCAGCGGCTGTGGTACGGAATCGCGAGCGTGCGATAGCGCCCGCGCGTCAGCTCCGCGACGACGCGCGCGGCGATCGGCAGCCGGCTGCGATCGACGCGAAAGTGCTTCGAGCGACCGGCTTCGACGGCGCGCGTGATGTTCGCGCAGCGTTCGCGCACGGCGCCGCTCGTCAGCAATTCGGCCGCGGCAAGCGGGGCGACGGCGAGCATCAGAGCGTCCTCCCCAGCGTGTCGGCGGCGGGGTCGAGCGCGGTCTCGGTGAAATAGCCGGCGCGGATCTTCGCGTCGATCTCGACGCGCGCATCGGCGGGCACGAGCGCGTCGGGAATCGGCACGCGCGTGCCGACCTCGATGCCCGACTTGACGATCGCGTCGTACTTCATGTTGCTCATCGACACGAGGCGATGGATGCGGCGCACGCCGAGCCAGTGCAGCACGTCGGGCATCAGCTCCTGGAAGCGCATGTCCTGCACGCCCGCCACGCATTCTGTGCGCAGGAAGTAATTCGCCGCGCGATCGCCGCCTTCCTGGCGCTTGCGCGCGTTGTAGACGAGGAACTTCGTCACCTCGCCGAGCGCACGGCCTTCCTTGCGGCAGTACACGACGAGGCCCACGCCGCCCGCCTGCGCGCCGCGGATGCATTCCTCGATCGCATGCGCGAGGTACGGCCGGCACGTGCAGATGTCCGAGCCGAACACGTCGGAGCCGTTGCATTCGTCGTGCACGCGCGCGGTGAGCGTGACATCGGGATTCGCGAGATCGCGCGCCTCGCCGAAGATGTACACCGTCTGGCCGCCGACCGGCGGCAACAGCACTTCGAGATCGCTGCGCGTGACGAGCTCGGGATACATGCCGCCCGTTTCCTCGAACAGCGCGCGGCGGAGGTCGGCTTCCGCGATGCCGAAGCGGCGCGCGACGCCCGGAAGCCACCACACGGGCTCGATCGCGGCCTTGGTGACGACGGCCGAGCCGTTCGCGAGCAGTACGCGCCCGTCGGGTGCGAGGCGCTTCGCGCCGATCGCGTCGTGGATTTCGGGCAGCTCGATGTGCGCGCGCGTGACGGCGATCGTCGGACGGATGTCGTACCCGTCGGCGAGCAACGGGCCGAAGACGTCGGCCACCTGTGCGCCCCACGGATCGAGCGACACGATGCGATCGGGATCCGACCACTGCGGATACGGACCGATGACGACGGGCGGCGAGGTGTCGCGAAGGTCGGGCCGATGCCCACGCACCAGCGAGCGCGTGGCGACGGCGAGCGCGCGATACACGCCGTAGCTGCCGCTGTGCGTGCCGACGACGTTGCGGTGGCTGCGCGTGGTCGTCGTGCCGACGAGCGGCCCGCGGGCGTGCGGATCGGCCGCGCCCCAGCGGATCGCGGGAGCGGCGCCGGGACCTTCGGCAAACGGATGCGACGTGAGCCGGATATGGCTGAGCGGGGCGGCGAGGTCGGGTGTGCTCATGGGTGCGCGTACGGTGACGCTTCGACTATACGCCATCGGTCGCAAGCGCTGTGCCAGCGGGACGAGCGGCAAAAGCAGGGTCAGACTCCACTTTTCGCACGTGTGCCGGCAACGCCATGCGACGCGCTCGAAAAGTGGAGTCCGACCCTGCTTTTGCTATAGCGCGGAACCTGACGCAACCGGCTTCGGCGCCGATGCGGCGCCGCTTGCCACCCGCGGCAACCGCACGACGAACTCGCTGCCGCGCCCCGAGCCTTCACTCTTCGCTTCGATCGTGCCGCCGTGCAGTTCGACGAGATGGCGTGCGAGGGTCAGGCCCACGCCGAGGCCACCCTGCACGCGCTCGAGCGACGCATCCGCCTGCGCGAACATCCGGAACACCGTGGCGATCATCTCCGGCGCGATGCCAATGCCGTTGTCGCGGATCGTCACGGTGACTTGGTGTTCGTCGGCGGAACCGATCACGTCGATCCGTCCGCCGGGCTCCGTGTAGTTCGCTGCGTTGTTGAGCAGGTTCGAGAACACCTGCGCGAGCCGCGTCGCATCGACGTCGACGTCGACGCGCTCGAGCGGCAGCGTGATGCCGAGCGTATGCGCGCGCGCGTCGATCAGCGGGCGCGCCGTGTCGATCGCGCTCCGTACGACTTCGGCGAGCGGCACCACCTCGCGCTTCAGTGCGAGCTTGCCGGTCGTGATACGCGAGACGTCGAGCAGGTCGTCGACGAGTCGCACCATCTGACGCAGCTGGCGCTCCATCATCTGCCGCGCTTCGTTCGCCACCGCCGTGTCCGAGCCGCGGCGCTTCAGGATCTCGAGGGCGTTGCGAAGCGGCGCGAGCGGGTTGCGCAATTCGTGCGCGAGGATGGCGAGGAACTCGTCCTTGCGCCGGTCGGCTTCGCGCAGCGCCTCCTCCGCTTCGCGCCGCTCGCCGCTCTCGCGCATCAGCGACGCGTTCGACGACTCGAGCGCCTCCGCGCGGCGCCCGACCTCGGCGAGCATCGCGTTGAACGCGTCGACCAGCACGCCGACTTCGTCGTCGGTCGTCTTCGCGACGCGCAACGAAAAATCGCGGCGTTGCATCACCTGCCGCGCGACGTTCGCCACCGCGAGGATCGGCTGCGTGATCGCACGCTGCAGCGCCGCCGACAGCAGCAAGGCCAGCACGAGGCTCGCCACCAGCACGAGGCCCAGGATCGAGAGGTAGTCGCGCAACCGCGCGTCGAGCGCGTATGCCGAGCGCAGGAACACGGTGCCGAGTACGTCGTTCCCTTCGACGATGCGCCCGTGCACGACGATCTCGTTGCCTTCGATCGCGTACCCGTCGCCGGGATCGCTGCGCGACATGCCGGGGCCCGCCGCGTCGCGCTGCCCGTAGCTGGCGAAGAGCTGGCCATTGGGACGATAGATGGCGGCGGCCTGAAAGCGCGGCTGCACGCGCAGCAGCGCCAGGTTCTCGCGTGCCGCCTTGGGGTCGTCGAACACGAGCGCCGGCGCGCTCGCGCGGCCGACGATCTGGGCCTGCGTCAGGATCGAGCGCGCGACCGCCTGCTCGTACGCGCGCGATTCGTAGATCACGAGCGCGACGGCCACGATGCCGAGCGCCGCCACCGTCGTCACGAGGACGACGAGCATCAGCTTGCTGCGAATCGACTGCGTCGGACCGCGCATCGTGACCGGGAAGCGCGTGGTCAGGGCGCGCGAACGCGATAGGCTACGCCGAGCAGGCGCGACGAGAGCCGCAACGCGCTGCGCGTCGCCGCTTCGAGCGAGACTTCGAAGCGCACGCGATTGTCGACGACGAGAAGGTTGATCACGCTGCCCTCGTCGAGCGCGTCAGCGAAGTCGGAGACGACGAGCACCGATGCGCGCGCCGCGCGTGCGGCGAGGCCGGTCAGCGCCGAAGACGCTTGCTCGCCGACGTAGAGCACGTTCACGCCGTCGAGCGCGTGCGCCACGTCCACGCGCCGCACCTCGATCGCACGCTCGTCGATGCGCCGGTTCGCCACGACCTCCTCGAGTTCGTGCGCGAGCGCATCCGCACCGAGCACGCCGATGACCATCGGCGCATCGGCGCTCGCGAACGCCTGCTCGGGCCATTCGACGAAGGCAAGGAAGCGATAGACGAACGCCGCCTTCACGCTCGTGGCGCTCGGCGACGCACCGCCATCGCCGAGCGGCGCGGGCGTAGACCACGCCCCGATCACGAGCATGCAAGCGGTCAGGCACGCGAGCAACGAGACCTCGACCACGCGGCGCAGCGCAGGCTGCGTGGACGTGCGCGTGAGCAACGGCCACGCATGGGCACGAACGAACGTTGTACTGGCGATCAAGATCGATCAACGGTTGCAACGGATCGCGCAGTATAAAGAAGCACGCGCGGCACGCGTACGCGTACATCGGCATCGCGGCAAAGCAAAGCGGGCGAGCCGTCCGGCCCGCCCGCCTCGTTCCGTGGCGAAGCACGGATTCGCGCGCTACGACTTGCTCGACTTGTCGCTCGAACCGCCTGACTTGCTCGACTTGTCGCTCGAACCGCCCGACTTGCTCGACTTGTCGCTCGAACCGCCGCTGTGGCTCGCGCCCATGCCCGCCGCGCCGACCGACGGATTGCCCGAGCCGCTGTACATCGTGCCGCTGCCCGACGATGACGGGATGCCGCCGCCTGCCGAGCCGCCGGTACCCGACTGCGAAGGCTGCTGCCTGCCGCTCGCCCCGCCGGACGCCGAATGCTGCGAGCCGGTGCTGCCGCTCATTTCCGCGCCATACGAGCCGCTGGTGCCCGATTGCACGTGCTGGCCTCCCGTGGCCGCCGAACCCGTGCCGCTCGTGCTGCCGCCGTGCATCGGACCGCTGCTCGGATTCGCGCCGGTGTGCATCGTGCCGCCGCTGCCGGAGGTGCCGGTGCCGCCGCTCGACGCGCCTTCCATCGATCCGGTATGGCCGCTGCCGTACGTCTGTCCGCTGCCCGTGCCACTGCGCGACTGTTGCGACGATCCACCGTCGCCGATCGAAAGCGTGCGGCCGCGTTGCGGCTGCCGTGGCGCGTCGAATTCGATCTCGAGCACGCCGTCCTTGAACGTGGCGTTCGCCGAATCGGCGTTCGTACCTTCCGGCAGCGGGATCGTGCGATAGAAGCTGCCGTAGCTGCGCTCGCTGCGGTAGTAGCCCTGTTGGCTGCCCGACGACTCGTTGCGCCGCTCGCCCTGGATGATCACTTCGTCGTCCTCGACGCGCACGTGGATGTCGTCGCGCTTGATGCCGGGCAGATCCGCCTGGATCAGGAGCTTGCCGTTGCGCTCGCACACCTCGACGTGCGGCGACCACATCGACGACATGCCTTCGTTGCCGAGATCCCACGCGCCCTGTCCTTGGCCCTGCCCCGACTGGCTCGGGAACAGGCTGCGGCCCATGCCGAAGTTCTCGAAGAGCCGATCCATCTCGTCGCTGATCCGACGCATGATCGAAAACGGCTCGCTGCCGTAGCCCGATCCGCCGTAATACGGCGACGGCGACGACGCGCCGCGCGGCTGCATCGCACCGGCCTGGCGGCCGCCCGCCCACGTCGACGTGCCGGTGCCGGCACCCGTGCGACTCATCGCGCCCTGCCCGCCGTAGCGACCCGACGATCCCTGCGAATAGTTGCCCTGGCCCGACTGGCCGTGGTTCTGGCCCGACGTACCCTGGTAGCCTTGCCCCTGCTGCGAACCCTGGCCGTAATTGCCCTGCCCGTAGCTCGCCTGCTGGCCGCCGGTGCCCTGCTGCGCCGCACCGGTTTGCGAACGCTCTGCGCTTTGCTGCCGCGACATGTTGTCGCGCGACTGATTCTCGTTGGCCATGCGATTCTCCTGCAAAGATCGACTGCGAAAGGAACGGTCCGGCGATGCCGGACGACTCCGGTGACAACAACCGCGATCGACAGTGGGAGAGAACGAGCGAGTCGGATCGACGGTCGCGAATCCCGTCGGTTGGAAAGCGTTACGCCGCGAGAGTTCGTGGGGCGTTCGCGAGGTGCAGCCGGCTCGTGCGCGGCACGCCCGCCAGCAGGTATTCCATCTGGTCCGAGAGGATGCGGCGATTGCGCAGGATGAAGTGCTCGTGCCGGTTCGGCACGTAGGGCACGTAGAGGAGCGGCATGTTCGCCTGCTCGGGCGCGCGGTTGCCCTTGCGCGTGTTGCAGCTGCGGCAAGCGGTGACCGAATTCATCCACGTGTCGCGCCCGCCGCGCGACGCCGGCACGATGTGATCGCGCGAGAGCTCGCGATACAGGAAGCGGCCGCCGCAGTACGCGCACACCTGGCGGTCGCGCGCGAAGAGCATCGGGTTGGTCAGGCTCGGTGTGTGCGAATGCGGATGGCCGGCGCTGCCCTTGATCGCGAGGATCGACTTCGTCGACAGGCGCGAGCGGGTGCCGTCGCTCTGGTAGCCGCCGCGGAATTCGCGCACGACCGCGCCGAGCGACCACGCGACCATCTGCTTCGCGTGGTAGGTAATGGCCTCCTCCAGCGCCACCCAGGCCTGCGGCAGGCCGGCCATGTCGACGGTCAGGACGAGGGGGTCCATGCCGCAGATTGTAATGGGTTTGCCCGCTAGCCCTCGCGACGCTGCCCCGTGGCGGGGTCGAACACGTGCATCGCTTCGGGCGCGAACGCGACGTGCACGTGGTCGCCTTCGCGCACGTTCGGCGCCTGCTCGGTGCGCAACTTGATCACCTGCCCGGCGACGTCGAGGTCGACGATCGTCGTGTCGCCGAGATTCTCGACGAGGTACACGCGCGCCGGCAGCCCGCGCTCGGCGATGCGCAGCGCCGCCGGCCGCACGCCGAGCGTGATCGGGCCGTCGCGGCCGGCCATGCGCGGCGCGGGCAGCGGCACGCCGGCGACGCGCAGTTCACCGTCTCGGAGGTCGGCTGGCAGCAGGTTCATCGGCGGGCTGCCGATGAACGCAGCGACGACCGATGTCGCCGGCCGCGCGAAGATGTCCTGCGGCCGGCCGACCTGCACGATGCGCCCGTCCATGAACACGGCGACACGGTCGGCGATCGTCATCGCCTCTTCCTGGTCGTGCGTCACGTACACGGCGGTGACGCCGAGCGCGCGCTGCAGCTTGCGCAGTTCGACGCGTGTTTCGAGCCGCAGCTTCGCGTCGAGGTTCGACAGCGGCTCGTCGAGCAGGAACAGGCGGGGCTTGCGCACGATGGCCCGCGCGAGTGCGCAGCGCTGCTGCTGGCCGCCGGAGAGTTCGCCGGGACGCCGCGCGAGCAGATGGTCGATGTGCACCTTCGCAGCGGCATCCTTGACAGCGCGATCGGTCTCGCCCTTCGCGGTACCGACCATCCGCAACGGGAACGCGATGTTCTCGTACACCGTCATGTGCGGGTAGAGCGCATAGCTCTGGAACACCATCGCGACGTCGCGCTCGCCCGGCTCGCGCGCGGTGACGTCGACGCCGTCGAGCATCACCTGGCCGGCGTCGAGCGGCTCGAGGCCGGCGAGGATGCGCAGCGTCGTCGTCTTGCCCGAGCCCGACGGCCCGAGCAGCGCGAAGAACTCGCCCGGCGCGATGTCGAGGTCGATGCCGTGCAACGCGGTGAAACTGCCGTGGCGCTTGACGATGCCGCGCATGCTGACGCGGCCGGCGTTCGCCACCGCGGATCCTCCTTCGCTCACGCCCTGCGTCCTCCCCCTTTGACGGCGCCGACGGTCAGGCCCTTCACTATGTGCCGCTGCGCGATCAGGCCCAGCAGGATCACCGGCGCCATCGCGAGCATCGCGCCCGCGGCGAGCTTCGCCCACAGCGTCTGCTCGACCGAAATGTAGTTGAACATCGCCACCGTCACCGGCCGCACGCGATTGCCGCCGAGCACGACGGCGAACAGGAACTCGTTCCATGCGTTGAGGAACACGAAGATCGTCGTGACGGCGATGCCGCCGCGCACCTGCGGCAGGATCACGTACCAGAGCGCGCGAAAGCGGCCGGCGCGATCGAGGAGCGCGGCTTCCTCCATCTCGCGCGGAATGTCCTCGAAGTACGACACCAGGAGCCAGATCGCGAACGGCAGCGAGAACGTGAGGTAGATGACGATGAGGCCCGTGTACGTGTCGAGCATCCCGACCTTCTGCAGCACGAGGTAGTACGGGATGATGAGGCCCACCGGCGGCAGCATCTGTGTCGCGAGCACGTAGAAGCCCGACGCGCGCTTCGCGGGCAGTTCGAGCCGCGCGAGCGCGTATGCGGCCGGGATCGCGAGGAGCAGCGTGACGAACGTCGACACGCCCGCAACGATCACGCTCGACAGCAGGTTCGGCAGCAGGCTCGCCGAGCCGAAAAGCACGTCGGCGTAGTTGCGAAGCGTCGGCGTGAAGATCACCGTGGGCGGATACGCGAGCACGTCGCGCTCGGTCTTGAACGACGTCAGCAGCGCCCAAAGCACCGGGAACGCCCAGATCGCGAGCAGCACCGCGGCGATCGCGACGAGCACGACCGTGCGAAGACGCTTCCCCGTCATCGTGCGCGCCGCGCGCGGAACATCACGAACGACACGGCGAGCGTGATCGCGAGCAGCACCATCGCAAGCGCCGCGCCGTAGCCCAGGTTCAGTTCGGAAAACGACGTGCGGTACGCGTAGAGGTTGAGGATTTCCGTCGCGGTGCCCGGACCGCCGCCCGTGGCCGCGAAAATCGCCGCGAAGGCGGAGAGCGCGATCATCGTGCGCATGATGACGACGATCACGATCGCGGGACGAATGAGCGGCAGCGTGATGTAGCGAAAGCGCTGCCACGCGCTCGCGCGATCGATGCGCGCCGCCTCGAACACGTCGGGTGGCAGCGAGGAGAGGCTCGCGAGCATCACGAGGAACGCGAACGGCGTCCACTGCCACGTGTGGATCGCGATGACCGACAACAGTGCGAGCTTCGGGTCGCCGAGCCAGTTGTAGCTCGGCAGGCCGAGCGCGCGCGTGACGACGTCGACGAGACCGACGTCGGGGGCCAGCACGAGCGTGCGCCAGAACAAACCCACGACGACGGGCGCGAGCACGATCGGCAGGATCGCGGCGACGCGCAGGATGCCCTGCCCCTTGGGAATGCGCAGCACGAGCAGCGCGAGCCCGAGACCCAGCAGCACCTGCAGCACGACCGTGCTCACCGTGTAGATCAGCGTGAGCCACAGCGAATGCCAGAAGCGCGGATCGGCGCCCATCTGCAGGTAGTTGCCGGCGCCCGCGAAGCCGGACAGCCACGGCATCGACAGGTCGATACGCTCGAGGCTCGTCCACGCGAGATAGACGAGCGGCGCGCTCGTCGTCACGATCAGGACGACGAGCGCGGGGAGGAAGAGCGCCAACGCGAAGGGGTCGGGTACCGTTTTCCCCCAACGACTGCGCGGAGACTTTCCGGTCGCCGCGGGGAACTCGGTGTCCGACCCCGATTTGTATCGTGCTCGCGCGAGAATGGTGCCTGGCACTCGATCGATGCGTCATTGCCGCCAAAGGGTCGGATACGCGTTTCCGCAATGACCCCCGCGGAAACGCGTATCCGACCCGGGCGGATTTCAGCTCTTCAGCACCTGGTCGATGCGCGCCTGCGCGCCGTCGAGCGCCTGCTTCGCGTTCTTCTGCCCGACGAGCGCCGCCTGGATCGCCGTGGCCATCGTGTCGCCGATCGCGGGCCACTGCGGCACGCGCGGACGCCAGTCGACGTCGGTGTCCTGCTCGAGTGACGTCAATGCCGCGTCGACGAAATTGGGGCCGTAGTCCTTGGTCATGGCGACGAAGTCCGGCGACTTCCACAGCGACGCGCGATTCAGGCCGGTGCGTTTCGCGGGACCGTTGAACTTCCACGACGTGCGCGCCTGCGTTTCTGCCGATGCGGCCCACGTGATGAACAGCCACGTCGCCTTCTTCTGCTTGTCGTTCAATGCCGCGTTGATCGGGAAGCCCCAGTTCCAGATCGACGTGCAGCGCTTGCCCGTCGGGCCCTTGGGCCAGCGCGCATACGCGATCTTGCCGATGACCTTCGACTTCTCGGGATTCATCAGCACCGACGCCGACGAGTGCGCGTCGATGTAGCAGCCGAGCGTGCCCTGCGAGAAGGCGTCGGCGATGTCGGGCCAGTTCCAGTTACGCACCGCCGGCGGCGCGTACTTCGATTCCGCGTTCACGTACCAGTCGAGCGCCTTCACCGCTTCGGGCGAATCGACCACGACCTTCCTGCCCTTGAACCACTGGCCGCCGAATTCGCGGAACAGCGACGGGTAGATGTACATGTTCTGGCCCGCGCCGGCGAAGCCGCGCAGCGCCATGCCGTACACGCGATTCGCGGGATCGTTGATCGCGGCGGCGTTCTTCAGGAACTCGTCGAGCGTGTCGGCGGCCTTCAGTCCCTTCGCGTCGTAGAGGTCCTTGCGATAGACCTGGATCGTGACTTCACCGTCGTACGGCACCGCGTACGGCTTGCCTTCGTACGAGTTGGCATCGCGCCACGCCTTGAAGATGTCGTCGTTGTCGAACCACGCCTTGTCGGTGAGCGCATTGTCGTTCAGGTAATGGTCGATCGGGTCGATCCACTTGTTCGACACGTACAGCGGGTAGTACATCGGATCGGTCGCCGACGTCGCGTACGTCGCGGTCTTCGACGACAGATCGAGCATCGCCTTCTGGCGGATCTGCCCGGGCGGCACCTTCTCGAAGCGCACCTTGACGCCGGTCAGCGCCTCGAACGTGGGCGCGATCGCGATGAGATTGTCGAAGTAGCTCGCCGGAATGACGGCGACGGCGATCTCCGCGCCCTGTGCCTGCTTCCAGTCGATCTTCGCCTGCGTGTACGGCGCGACGTCGGCGTTCGACTGCGCATGCGCGCTACGCAGCACGTACGGCGCGGCCACCGCCGCGGCGCCGAGCGCTGCCGTCTGCTTCAGCATCCGGCGCCGGCCCTGCGCCATGGCCTTCGTGGTGCGTTCCTTCATCGCTCTCCTCCTTATGGAAATGCGGGTCAGAGATGCATTTCCCGCGGTGACCGGTTCGGCGGATCAGGTCGGAAATGCATCTCTGACCCGCATTTCGAATCAGCGAATCGCGGCGAACGGACTGCAGCCCGGCGCATCTTCCGCGCTCTCGGCCTGCTTCAACAGGTACTCGGGAAAGCCGCCGGCCGCGTCGGCCTTGCCGAGATCGAACAGGCGCTCGACTTCACCTGGATGGTTGTCGGCGAGATTTTCGGCTTCGGGTGCCGGACGCGGCGAATCGTAGAGGAACGGGCCGCGGCCGTTGACCTTGCAGTTCATCCACCATTTGTCGTCGATCACCGTCATGGCGCCGCCCCAGCCGATCGTCACGTGATCGCGGATCGGCCTGCCGCTGCCGAACGCCGTGTCCATGAACGACTTGCCGTCGATCGGCGCCGGCGGCGTGACTCCGGTAGCGTCGAGCGCGGTGGCCGCGATGTCGTGGTGCTGGACGAACGCATCGCAGGTGGTGCCGGCGCCAAGCATCTTCGGATGGCGCACGAAGAGCGGCACCTCGAAGCTCTCGGGATCCGACGGATAGCCGCGCTTGCCGATGTAGCCGCGGCGCTCCCACAGGCTGTGCCCGTGGTCGGACGTGACGATCACGAGCGCCTGGTCGAGCACGCCGGTGACGCGCAACGTTTCCATCAGGTGCCCGAACCAGCGATCGCACATTTCGACGAGGCCCGCGTAGTTCGCGCGCGTGCGCTTGACGAGTTCGGGCGGCAGCCACGGCATTTCCGCGTAGGGCGAGATGACCTGCTCGCGTCCGTGTCCGTCGTCGTAGCGCAGCCGATAGTGCTCGGGGACGAACCACGGCTCGTGCGGATCGAACGATTCGACGGTGAGGAAGAGCCGCTTGGCGTCGAGGTTCTGCTCGACCCAGCGCGCCGCCTCCTGCATCACCTGCGCGTTGAACCACTGCTCCTCGCGCACCCGGTCGCGCATGTTGAGCAGGATACGGCTCGAGAACCAGTGCGCGCCGTAACCCGGCTGCTCGAGGCCGGTCGCCTTGCCGCGCAACTCCTGCAATTCGCGCGGCACCCAGTAGTCGATCTCCTCCTGCGACGGGTACGGGCCGCTGCGCGCAGCATCGGCTTCCTGGCCACGAATGAACGTCCACTGATGGAAGCCGCGCCAGAAGTTCTTCGACGGCTTGAACTGGTGGTAGAGGTCGGATACGAGTCCGGTGCGAAAGCCGGACTGCTCGTACATTTCGGCGAGCGTGGTCTGCGATTCGGGAATGGGACCCCACCCCGGCGCGATGCCGACGAAATCGCCCTTGATATGGCGGAAGTCGCCGTTGTGGAACGGGTATGTGCGCAGGCCCGTGTAGATCGTGCGGCGAGCGCACAGCGTGGGCAGCGCCTCCGGATACGCGCGATTGAAGCGCACCGACTCGCGCGCGAACGCATCGAGGTGCGGCGTCGCGATGTGCTGCTGCAGCGCGTTGGGATCCGACGCATCGCCGCCCATCCACGGTGCCGCCGAGCCGTAGCTGCCAACCGCGTCGCGGCGCAACGTATCGAAAACGACGAGGACGACGTGACGGATGTCACCGCTACCGCTTCCGCTCATGCTGCGCTTCTCCCTGCCGGCGATGTATTCGATTACATATGATCCGCAATGCCTGCACTTCCTGTCAACTTCTTTGCTGCGCAGCACGATCCCGCCCGTGCGATGAAATCGATACCGCGCTATGCTTGCGGCAAAACGACCGAGGAGGACCGTGGCGAAACCCGCGGGCAGCGCGATCGAGCCGACGATCGCCGAGCGCTCCAGTGCGCGCGACGTCGCACGCCTCGCCGGCGTATCGACAGCGACCGTCTCGCGCGCGTTGAACCTGCCCGCCAGCGTCGACCCCGACACGCTGTCGCGCGTCAAGGCGGCGATCGAGAAGCTTCGCTACGTGCCGCACGGGGCGGCGCGGGCGCTGCGCAGCCGCAAGAGCGACATGTTCGGCGCCGTGGTGCCGTCGTTCGACTACGCGCTCTACGCGCGCACGACGAGCGCGCTGCAGCGCGAGGCCGACGCGCGCGGCTACGCGTTGGTGCTCGCCGCGCACCACTACGACCTCGCGATCGAGCTGCGCGTCACGCAGCAGATGGTCCAGCACGGCGTCGACGCGTTCGTGTTCGTGGGCCTCGATCACGATCCGGCGCTGTTCTCGCTTCTCGACAGCTACGGCCGGCCGTACGTGCTGACGTGGGGCGTCGATGCGTCGGGCATCCACCCGAGCATCGGCTTCGACAATCGCGCGGCGACGTACGCGATGACGCGTCACCTGCTCGATCTCGGCCATCGCCACTTCGGACTGATCAGCGCGCCGACCACCGGCAACGACCGCTCGCGCGAGCGCGGCGCCGGCGTGCGCGCCGCGCTTGCCGCCGCAGGTCTTTCACTCGTCGACGACGACGTGCGTTACGGGCCGATCGCGCTCGAATCCGGCACGCGGGCGATGCGCGAGCTGCTCGCGAAGCGCGACCGTCCGACGGCGGTGCTGGCGACGAACGACGTGTTCGCGGTGGGCGCGATGCTCGCGTGCCGCGACGCGGGCGTGCGCGTGCCCGACGACGTCTCGATCACCGGCGTCGACGACACCGACCTTGGCGCGACGCAGACGCCGGGGCTCACGAGCATCCGCACGCCCATCGTCGAGATCGGCCGGGCCGCCGCGCTGCAGCTCGCCGCGCGGCTCGAGGGGCGGCCGGTGAACCTGTTGCAGGAGCTGCCGTTCGAGCTCGTTCGACGGGCGAGCACGGCGCCGCCGGCCTCGCGCCGGCGGCGCCGCTAGATCACGACGGCCCTGCCCTCTGGCGGGCCGTCGCGTGCGTGGTGATGCGTTACGGACCCTTGTTCCATCGATACGGGAATCCCGGCTGCGCCGAGCAGGCCAGGATCGACGAAGCTCGCTGGCCCTCGGGCGTATTCAGCAGCCGGATGATCTCGCAGCCGAGCGCATGCAATTCGGCAACGATCTGCTCGCGATTGGAATTCGCGTTGTTGACGATCGTCGCAGTGTTCGCGTTGCTGGTGCTGATGATCGACGCGGTGTTCGCGTTGTTGTTGGTGATGATCGACGCCGTGCTGGCGTTGATGTCG
>JAICKU010000127.1 GCA_025927765.1 Burkholderiales bacterium | reverse complement strand
TCTTGAACGCGTCGTCGTTGATGTAGAGCACCTGCGTCGAGCTGTTGAACGGCATCGAGATCAGGTGGCCCTGCGTGTCGGCGTAGTACGAGTAGACGGCGCCGAGGAAGCCCTTCGGGTTCCACGGCTCGTGGTTCTGCTCCATCAACTGATACACCGGCATCACCGCACCCTTCGCGGCCATCATCGTCGCGGTGCCCACTTCGAACACCTGCACGATCGGCGGCGGGTTGCCGGCGCGGTACGCGGCGATGGCCGCCGTCATCGACTCGTCGTACTGGCCCTTGTAGACGGGCGTGACGTGGTAGGCCGATTGCGACTTGTTGAAGTTCTCGGCGATCTGATTGACGATGTCGTTCAGCTTGCCGGTCATGGAATGCCACCATGCGATTTCCGTGGCAGCGTTGGCCGCCGTCGCGGCGCCGGCGAGCGCAAGCGCTGCGACGATGCGTGCAACGCGTAATCCTCGATGCTTCATGTTTCCTCCATTGGCGTCATGAACACCCCTGTGCTGGCGGCTTCGGGGCGTGATTCTAGCGCGGGAAATCCGGGTCAGAGATGTATTTCGTCGCCCTCGATCCCGGTCGCCGCCCCCTTCGGCCGCCGAAATGTATCTCTGACCCGCATTTTTAGTCGGCGTGGGCCGCGGCCGGCAGCTCGACGGCGGGCGCCGGTTCGTGCCGATGCACCTTCGCACCGGCGAGCAGCGTGTATGCGGTGGGCACGACGAAGAGTGTCAGCAGCGTGCCAAAGCTCATGCCGCCGACGATCACCCACCCGATTTGCGTGCGCGACTCGGCGCCGGCGCCCTCGGCCATCGCGAGCGGCAGCGCACCGAGCACCATGGCGCCGGTCGTCATCAGGATCGGGCGCAGGCGCAAGGTCGCCGCGTCGACCACGGCGTCCATCAACGCCTCGCCCTTCGCGCGCAGCTGGTTCGAGAACTCGACGATCAGGATCCCGTGCTTGGTGATGAGGCCCACCAGCGTGACGAGGCCCACCTGACTGTAGATGTTGAGCGTGCCGCCGGTCAGCCACAGCACGAGCAGCGCGCCGGTCATCGACAGCGGCACCGACAGCATGATCACGAACGGGTGCACGAAGCTCTCGAACTGGGCGGAAAGCACGAGGTAGATGAAGAGCAGCGCCAGCACGAACGTGAAATAGATCTCCTTGCCCGACGCGCGGAATTCGCGCGACTGGCCGTCGAGATCCGTTTGCGCGGTGGCGGGCAGCGCTGCCTTCGCCGCGGCGTCCATCGCCTTCAGCGCCTCGTCGACCGTGTAGCCGGGCGCGAGCGTGGCCGTCACCTTCACCGCGCGCAGCCGGTTGAAATGATTGAGCGACTGCGGCGCGACGCCTTCGCGCACGTCGACGAGGTTCGACAGCTGCACCATGCCGCCGTCGCGCGCACGCACGTAGCTGTCGCTGATGTCGGACGGGGTCGAGCGGTCGAGCGGCGCCACCTGCACGATCACGTCGTACTGCTCGCCTTCGCGCTTGAAGCGCGTCACCTGCCGGCCGCCGAGCATTGTTTCCAACGTACGGCCGACGGTGTCGACCGGCACGCCGATGTCGGAGAGCTTGTCGCGGTTGATCCGCACGCGCACCTCCGGCGTGTTGAGGCGCAGGTCGGTCTGCAGGTTCTGCACGCCGGGGTACTTGCGCGCCTCGTCGAGCAAGCGGTCGACGAGGCGCTGCAGGTCCGGATACGGAATCTGCGACATGATCACGTACTCGACGGGCGTCGAGCGGAACGGCTGGCCGAGCGACGGCGGATTGATCGGGAACGCGATCGCGCCGGGGATCGAGCCGAACTTCGGGCGCAACTCGTCTGCGATCTGCTGCTGCTTCTTCGTGCGCTCCTCCCACGGTTTCAATCGCAGCACCGCGACGCCGTCGACGACGGTCGGAAAACCCGAGATCGCCGTCCACGCCGCCGTTTCCGGCACCTTGGCGTAGAACTCCTCGATCGGCTTGATCTGCTCGGCCGTGTATTGCGGCGTCGAGCCCTGCGGCGCGGTGACGATGCCGAGGATCACGCCGCGATCCTCGAGCGGCGACAGCTCCGCCTTCAGCATCGTGAACAGGACGCCGCCGGCGACGAGCACGCCGAGCCAGAGCGCGATCACCACGAAGCGTGCGTGCAGCACCGCGGTCAGTGCGCGGCGATAGCCGTTCGTCAACGCGTTCAGCCAGCTCTCGACGACATTGAAGAGGAACGAATGCTTCTCCTGGTGCTTGAGCAGCAGCGAGCACATCATCGGCGACAGCGTCAGCGCGACGAAGCCCGACACGAGCACGGATCCCGCAAGTGTCAGCGCAAACTCGATGAACAAGCGTCCGGTGCGTCCCGTGGCGAACGCAAGCGGCGCGAACACCGACGTGAGCGTCAGCGTCATCGCGACGATCGCGAAGCCGATCTCGCGCGCGCCTTCGATCGCCGCCTGCTTGCGCGGCATGCCATCCTCGATGTGCCGGTAGATGTTCTCCAGCATCACGATCGCATCGTCGACGACGAGGCCGATCGCGAGCACCATCGACAACAGCGTCAGCGTGTTGATGGTGAAGCCGAACGCGTACATGATCCCGAACGCGCCGATCAGCGACACCGGGATCGTGACGATCGGGATGATCGTGGCGCGCAGGCTCCGCAGGAAGAAGAAGATCACCAGCACGACGAGCACGATCGCCTCGGCGATCGTGTGGAACACCGAGCTGATCGACCGGTCGATGAACACCGACGTGTCGTAGGCGATGATCAGCTTCATGCCGGTGGGCAGGCCTTCGTTGATCTTGTCCACCTCGTCGCGCACGGCCTTCGAGAGCTCGAGCGGATTCGCGACGGCCTGCTTGATCACGCCGATGTTGAGCGACGGCTTGCCGTTGTAGCGCGAGATCGTCCGCTCGTCGACGGGGCCGATCTCGGCGTTGCCGATGTCGCGGATGCGCACCGGATAGCCGGCGACGTTCGCGACGATCACGTTGTTGAACTGCTCGGGCGTGCGGACGTCGGTTTCGGCGACGACGGTGAACTCGCGCGCCGACGATTCGATGCGGCCTGCGGGAATCTCCGCGTTCTGCCGGCGGATCGCGTCCTCGACGTCCTGCACGGTGAGTTTGTAGCCGGCAAGCCGCGTGCGATCGATGTTGATGCGCATCGACACCTGGCGCTCGCCGAAGATGCGCACATCAGCCGCGCCCGGCAGCACGGAGAGCCGCGGCTGCACGTAGCGCTTCACGTAGTCGGACGCATCGAGCGGCGTGAGCGAGCCCGCCTCGACGGCGATGTAGATCACCGGCTGCGAATCCGCCTCGACTTTCGCGATGATCGGCTCGTCGATCGTGTCGGGGAGCTTGCCACGGGCACGCGAGACCTTGTCGCGCACGTCGGCCGCGGCCGAATCGGGATCGCGCTTCAGCGTAAATCGCACGTTGATGCGGCTCGTCTCGGATCGGCTCTGCGACGTCATCAGCTCGACGCCTTCGATGCCGGCGAGCGAATCCTCGAGCGGCTTCGTCACCTGCGACTCGACGACTTCGGCGGACGCACCGCGATACGTGGTGCTGACCGACACGACCGGCTCGTCGATGCGCGGGTATTCGCGCACGGACAGGCGCGTGTACGAGATCAACCCGACGAGCAGGATGATGAGCGACAGCACGGTCGCGAAGACCGGCCGCTTGATGCAGATTTCGGGGAGTTGCATTACGTCTTGGGTGCCGCGGGCGCGTTGTCCGCCTTTTGCGCGCTGTCGGCGTTCGCCGATGCGGGGCCGGCGTTGACGATCGTCACCGGAACGCCGTCGCGCAGCTTCAGTTGTCCGGCGGTAACGACGACGTCGCTCGCAGTCAGCCCCTTCAGCACCTCGACCTTGGCGTCGCGGCGCTGGCCGATGTCGACCTTGACGCGCGCGGCCTTGCCGTCGACGATGCGATACACGTACTGCTCGTCGCCCTGCGGCACGATCGCCTGCTCGGGGACGACGAGCGCTTCGCGATCGTCGCGCGTGATGAGCTTCACGCGCGCGAACATGCCGGGACGAAGCGACTTGTCGGTGTTGTTCACGACGGCGCGGATCACGACCGAGCGTCCCGCGGCATCGAGCAGCGGGTTGACCGCGTACACCTTGCCCTGGAACGTCTTGCCGGGCAGCGCATCGAGCGCGACGTTGAGCGTCTGGCCGGTATGCACCTGCGACAGGTAGATTTCGGGCACGCGGAAGTCGACCTTCAGCGGATCGATCGACTCGAGGTTCACGACGTCGGCGCCTTCCTTGACGTAATCGCCGATGGACACGACGCGCAGCCCGATCACGCCCGAGAACGGCGCGCGCACCTCGGTTTTGGCGAGCTTCGCGCTCGCGAGCGCAAGGCCCGCTTCGGCGACGCGAAGGTTGTTCTCGGCCTCGTCCTTCGCCTGCTTCGAGATGAAGTTCTGCTGCGACAGCTCGACCGCGCGGTCGAATTTGCTCTTCGCGAGCGTGAGGTTCGCGCGCGCCTGCTGCACTTCGGCGGCGTTGACCGACGGGTCGAGGCGGATCAACGTCGATCCCTTCGCGACGTGCTGGCCTTCCTTGAACAGGATTTCGTTGATGCGCCCGGCGACTTCGGGACGCACGGTGATCGATTCGTCGGAGCGGAGGCTCCCCACCGCGGTGATCGTCTGCGGCATCGCCTGCATCGAGACCTTCGTCGCCTCGACGACCATGGCCTGCGAAGCGGTGGACCCGGCGGCAACGCGAGCGGGCACAGTCGCGGCGGGCGCAGGCGCAACGACGCGATGCGTGCCGTACCAGTAGCCACCACCGCCGGCGAGGACGGCGACGAGGACGACGAGCACGCTCAGGCTTGCTTTGTTCATCTTGGCTTTCGAAGGGTCCGGCAGCAGCGACTTCGGGGTCAGAGCGATAAGTCGTTTCGAAGTCGAAACGACTTATCGCTCTGACCCCGAAGTCGGGCCCGACTTATCGCTCTGACCCCGAAGTCGCTGACCGAAGTCAGACGCTGATTTCCCGGCAACGCGCGATTATGCCCGTTCGAAGCGGCTGCTACACTGCGCCGCTCTCGAAATCCCCGGATTCGTCATGCTGCGAAATATTTCACGTGGTTGGCTCGCGTCGGCCGCGCTCGCACTCGCGTGCGCGCTTCCCTTCGCCCTCCCGGCGCACGCCGACACGTTTCCCTCGAAGACGGCGAAGCTCGTCGTGCCGTTTCCGCCCGGCGGGCCGCTCGACGCGACGGGCCGCGCGATCGCCCAGAAGCTGACCGAAGCGTGGGGCCAGAGCGTGATCGTCGAGAACAAGCCGGGCGCGGGCGGCAACATCGGAGCCGATTACGTCGCCAAGTCTCCGCCCGACGGCTACACCATCGTGATGGGTGCGCTGTCGACGCACGCCGTCAATCCGAGCCTGTATCCGAAGATGCCGTACGACGCGCAGAAGGATTTCGCGCCGATCACGCTCGTTGCCATCACCCCGAACGTGCTGGTCGTCAATCCGTCGCTGCCCGTGCATTCGGTCAAGGAGCTGATCGCCTACGCGAAGACGCATCCGGGCAAACTGTCGTTCGGCTCGGGCAGTATCGGCAGCGCCGGGCATCTCGCCGGCGAACTCTTCAAGGTCGACACCGGCGTCGACATGGTGCACGTGCCGTACAAGGGTGCGGCGCCGGCGATGCAGGCGCTCCTGGCCGGCGACACGCAGCTGATGTTCGAC
>JAICKU010000024.1 GCA_025927765.1 Burkholderiales bacterium | reverse complement strand
GTCAGAGCTGTAAGTATTCGCCTGCGAATACTTACAGCTCTGACCCCGAAGTTACTGACCCCGAAGTTAGCGATACGGGTCGGCTGCGTCGCGCAGCCCGTCGCCGAAGAAGTTGAACGCGAGGATCACCACGATCACCGGCACGACGGGCAGCATCAGCCACGGATAGAGGGCGACCACGTTGATGTTCTGCGCCTCGTTCAGCAGCACGCCCCAGCTCGTGATCGGGGGACGCAGGCCGATGCCGAGGAACGAAAGCGCGGTCTCGCCGAGGATCATGCTCGGGATCGACAGCGTCGCCGATGCGATCAGGTGGCTCATGAAGCCCGGCAGCAGGTGGCGCGAGATGATGCGCGACGGCTTTGCCCCCATCAGTCGCGCGGCCGTCGTGTAGTCCTCCTCGCGCAGCGCGAGCAGCTTCGAGCGCACTGCGCGCGCGAGGCCCGTCCAGTCGAGCAGCGCGAGGATGCCGGTGATGCCGAAGTAGATCAGGATCGGGCTCCACGTGACGGGCAGCACGGCGGAGAGCGCCATCCACAGCGGCAACTCGGGGAACGAGCGGATCACCTCGATGACGCGCTGCACGACCAGGTCGACCCAGCCGCCGTAATAGCCGGCGATGCCGCCGATCACGAGTCCGAGCGCGAACGAGATCGCGATGCCGAGGAGGCCGATGGTGAGCGAGATGCGCGCACCGTAAAGAATGCGCGACAGCACGTCGCGCCCGAGCCGGTCGGTGCCGAGCAGGAACAGCGTGCCGTTCTCGGCGGGACAGGCGACGTGGAACGACATCTCGACGAGGCCCCACAAGCGATACGTGTCGCCGGTGCAGAAGAAGCGGATCGGCCGCGGCGCGCTGTGGTCCGGCGTGTAGACGCGCTTCAGGTTCGTCATGTCGAGCGTCTTCGTCTGCGCATAGACGAAGGGCCCGATGAAGTGTCCGTCGTGGAACAGATGCACGCGCTGCGGCGATGCGTAGATGAAATCGATGTGCCGCGTGTGCAGGTTGTAGGGCGCCAGGAACTCGGTGACGAGCGTCGAGCCGTACATCGCGAGCAGGATGATCGCCGAGGCGACGGCGACCTTGTGGCGCTTGAACTTCCACCACATCAGCGTCCACTGCGACGCGAGGTAGAAGCGCTCCTGCCCGGGCGGCAGCGCCGACGCGGAGCCCGGATCGAACGGCTCGGTCGACACGAAGTGGTCGTGCTCGGGCGCGTCCGCGGACTTTGCGGTTTCGGCCTCGGCGTGCGCGGGCATGACGACGTCGCGCTGGATGTTCATCGCGGCGTTCGCGCGCCCGTCGCGCCGAGAATCACCGCGCGACCCCGCCCGACAGCCGGATGCGTGGATCGAGCGCGACGAGCGCCAGGTCGGAGATCAGCACGCCGACGACGATCAGGAACGCGAGGAACATCAGGAACGACCCCGCGAGGTACATGTCCTGGCTCTTGAGCGCATTGAGGAGCATCGGCCCGGTCGTCGGCAGCGACAGCACGACCGCGGTGATCTCCGCGCCCGAGATGATGTGCGGCAGCAGGCTCCCGATGTCGGAGATGAAGAAGTTGAGCGCCATTCGCAGCGGATACTTTCGCAGCACCTTGCGCGGCGGCAATCCCTTGGCGCGCGCGGTCACCACGTACTGTTTCGAAAGCTCGTCGAGCAGGTTGGCGCGAAGCCGCCGGATCATCCCGGCGGTGCCGCTCGTCCCGATCACGACGACCGGAATCCAGCTGTGCTCGAGCACCGACTTCACCTTGTCCCACGTCCACGGCTTGCCGATGTACTCGGGGTCCATCAGGCCGCCGATCGTCGTGCCGAACACGACGTTCGCGACGTACATCATCACGAGCGCGAGCATGAAGTTCGGGATCGCGATGCCGAGGAACCCCAGGAACGAGAGGCCGTAATCGCCCCAGCTGTACTGGTGCGTCGCCGAATAGATTCCGATGGGAAACGCGATCGCCCACGTGAAGAGAATCGTCGCGAACGACACGATCACCGTGAGCAGCATGCGATCGCCGACCACCTTCGTCACCGGCATGTTGAACTCGAACGAGTATCCGAAGTCGCCGCGCAGCATGCCGCCCACCCAGCGCAGGTACTGCTTCGGCAGCGGCTGGTCGAGTCCGTAGTACTCGCGCAGGAACTCGACCTTCTGCCGGTCGACCGACTCGCCCTGCGCCTCGAGTTCCGCGATGTAGCTTTCGAGGTAGTTGCCCGGCGGCAGCTGGATGATGGTGAACACGATGACGCTCACCATGAGCAGCGTCGGGATCATCATCAGGATGCGCTTGACGATGTATTGCAGCATCAGCGATCGAACCAGAACGTGTCGAAGTGGTACATCCCGAAGTAGGCGCCGGGATCCCAGCTGAAGAAGCCCTCCTGCGGTACGTTGCGAAGATCGTCGCGCACGACGACCGGCTGCAGCGCGCGCGCGACGGTGCCGATCGTGTAGACCTGGTCGGCCTGGATCGCGAGCATCGCGAGCCACACCCGCTCGCGCTCGTCGTCGGCGGTGGCGCGCCGCCACTCGTCGTACAGGCGCACGAGCGCGAGCACGTCGGGCAGCGTCGGCTTCTCGCCGCCCTTGCCGGACAGCTCGTAGTACTGGCCCCACATCGGCCATTCGAGCTGCTCCTGCGTCGTCGGCGCGAGCTGCGCCGGGCTCATCTCCGCGGTCGGGATCGCGTTCGACAGGCCCGACCACACCGACATCATCGACATGCCGGAGAACACGCGCTTGCGGAACACCTCGCGCTGCGAGGGCCGGGGATAGAGCGCGATGCCGAGCTTGCGCCAGTCGTCGCGGATCAGCTCGAGCACGTCGGTCTCCTCGGTGCTCTCGCCCGACGTGTCGACGATGAGCTCCATCGGCCGGCCGTCCGGAAGCAGCCGCAGGCCGTCGTCGCTGCGTTGCGTGAGCCCGATCTGATCGAGCAGCGCGTTCGCCTGCGCGAGGTCGAACGACGCCCACGCGCGGCGAAACTGCGGCCGGAAGAGTTCACTTCGCGGCAGCACCGTGTTCGCCGATTCCTCGCCGAGCCCGAAGTACACGACCTCGTTCAGCTCGTGGCGGTCGATGCCGAGCGACAGCGCGCGGCGGAAGCGCACGTCGCGCATCAGCTTCTGCCACACGGGATCGGCGACGTTCAGGTTCGGATACAGCGCCACCTGCGAGCCGATCGCCTTTTCCCACAGGTACACGTGGTAGCGGTTGCGTTCCTCCGCCTGCTTCAGGAACGTGTAGTTGTCGAAGCGCAGATAACGCGCCTGCAGGTCGACCGCGCCCGCGCCGGTGCGCGCCGGAATCAGCTTGTCGTCGGTCACGTTGATGATCACGCGATCGATGTAAGGCAGCTGGCGCCCGAGGCGATCGACGCGGTGGAAATAGGGATTGCGCTCGAGCACGAAGCGCGTCGTCGGCAGGGCGGTCGTGTTGATCCACGGCTCGAGCGTGGGGAGCGCCGGATTGTCGAAGCGGAACTGCTCGTCGAGCTTCTGGTGATAGCCCACCCAGTTGCGCGACCCCGCGGCCACGGCGATCGCGTTCGCCTTGTCGAGTCCGACGTAGCGCGCGTGGAATTGCTTCAGGTAATGCGCCGGGCGAAAGATGAACAGGGGGCTCGGCGCGGCGAGCGCGGCGAGGAACTGCGGATTGGGCGCGTCCCAGCGGAAACGCACCGTTTCGTCGTCGATCACCTCGAACGTCGGGCCCTTGTGATCGGCGAGGAGCGCGCGCGGCAAGCCGAACGGCGAGAGGTCCTTGTTGTTCGCGACGTCTTCCCAGTAGTAGCGGAAGTCCTCGGCAGTGAAGGGCTCGCCGTCCGACCAGCGATGCCCGGCGCGAAGGTGCAGCGTGAAGATCCGGTTGCCGACGTTGTCGACGCGCTCGAGGATGTCGGGCTGAAGGTGCAGATGCTCGTCATAGCCGACGAGCCGCGCATAGCCGTACACGACCATCATGCGGATGTCGCGATCCTTCGCCATCAGCATCCGCAGGTCACCGCCGTAGCGTCCGGGCGCCCAGCCGGGACGCACCACGTCGACGACCTTCGGCACGACCGGCAGGCGCTTTGCGAGCGGCGGCAGACGCTTGGCCGCGACGTCGTCGGCCAACGCGGGCGGCTCCTCGGCCAACGCTGCCGTGAAAGAGAGCGCGAGAAGCGCGAACGCGAAGATGCGCAATGGGGTCACGCAGCCTCGCGGACGTTCGCCGTCTGCATTCGCACGCGGTGCCCGTCGCCGACGTGGACGAGTTCGCCCGCGCTCGCATCGGTCCACGCGTACGGGGCGGGCCACTCCTCGGGGCGGCGCGCCGCCCCGCGCATGACGGCGCCAAGATCGAGCTTACGTGCGAGGTCGGGATACGGCACCGCGGCGAGGAGTCCGAGCGTGTACGGGTGCATCGGATGGCGGAACAGCACTTCGCGCGGCGCGATCTCGACGATCCGGCCGCGGCACATCACGGCGATCTCGTCGGCCACGTAGTCGACGACCGCGAGGTTGTGCGAAATGAACAGGTACGTGAGGCCGAGGTCCGCCTGCAGGTCCTTGAGCAGGTTCAGCACCTGCGCCTGGATCGACACGTCGAGCGCCGACACCGGCTCGTCGCACAGGATGAGATCGGGCGACAGCGCCAGCGCGCGCGCGATGCCGATCCGCTGTCGCTGGCCGCCCGAGAAGCTGTGCGGATAGCGGTTGAGGTAGCGCGGGTCGAGGCCGACGAGACGCATCAGCTCCTTCGCCATCTGCGCGCGATGGTCGGCGTCGCCGATGCCGTGGATCACCAGCGGCTCGCGGAGGATGTCGAACACGGTCATCCGCGGCGACAGCGATCCGAACGGATCCTGGAAGATGTACTGCACGCGGCGGCGGAACTGCATCAGCGCGTCGCTGCTCGCATGCACGACGTCGATCGTGCGGCCGCGATCGTTGTACGTCACTTCGCCGCGGTCCGGCTCGAGCGCGCGCATGATCACTTTGGACAGCGTCGTCTTGCCGCAGCCGCTCTCGCCCACGAGGCCGAAGCATTGGCCACGGCGGATCGTCAGGCTCACGTCGTCGACGGCGCGAAACGCCGGGCCTTCGCGCCGGATCAGGAAGCCGCCGGCACGCGTCGTGAAGCTCTTGACGATGTTGCGCACACGTAGGTGCTCCGACCCCGCGTCGGCCGGCCACGCCTTGCGCGTCTCCACGAGCGGGCCCGTTTCGGATTCGACGTCGCGCACCGGCACGAGGCGTTCGCCGGGCTTCATGTCGAAGTGCGGCACGGCGCGCAGTAGAGCGCGCAGGTACGGATGCGCGGGTCGCTCGAAGATCGCGTCGATGGGCCCCGATTCCATCACGCGCCCGCGATAGAGCACGACCACCGACTGCGCGACGTTGGCGACCACGCCGAGATCGTGCGTGATGATCAGCACCGCCATGCCGAGGTCGGCCTGCAGCGACTTGATGAGCTCGAGGATCTGCGCCTGCATCGTGACGTCGAGCGCCGTCGTCGGCTCGTCGGCGATCAGGAGCGACGGCCGGCACACGAGCGCCATCGCGATCATCGCGCGCTGGCGCAGGCCGCCGGACAGCTCGAACGGATACGTGCGCAATGCGCGCGGCGGATCGGGAAAGCCGACGCGGCGCAGCATGTCCTCGGTTTCGCGCATGCCGGCGCGATGCGAAATCTTCCGGTGCAGGAACAGCGCCTCGCTCACCTGGTCGCCGATCGTGTGCAGCGGCGACAGCGACACCATCGGCTCCTGGAAGATCATCGAGATGCGCGCGCCGCGGATGCGCCGCATCGCCCGGCCATCCGGCACGAGGCGCACGATGTCGATGGGGTTGTGGCCGTCGGGCGGCGTGAACACGACGCTGCCCGACGCGATCGTCGCGTTGCGCGGCAGGATTCGCATCATTGCCTGCGCGGTCACCGATTTGCCGGACCCCGACTCGCCGACGAGCGCGAGCGTATCGCCCGGCGCGATGCGAAACGACACGCGGTCGAGCGCGCGAATGCGCGTGCCGCGATCGTCGAAATCGATCGAGAGGTCGCGAACGTCGATCAGATCCGCCATGGCGCGTTCCGGACCCGCGGTCAATCGCCGCGATAGACGGGCGCAGGCTGCGTGAAGAACGCGTGCAGGATGTGATGGACGATCGCGTAGTTCTTCTGCTGGAAGCTCGCGTGCGAGATGCCGGGCATCACCGCGAACTGCTTGTCGGCGTTCGGAAGCCGCCGGAAGAATTCGAGCAGGTCGTCGAATGCGGCGATGCCGTCGTACTGGCCGCGCATGATCAGCGTCGGCACGACGATCTTCGCCGGGTCGACGAGCGGCAGCCTGCTGCACATGTCGACGTACGTGCCGTTGGGCATCGAATCGTCGAGGGCGAGGATCGCGTCGGCGAAGGCGTCGACGACACGCGCTTCGGCACAGCCCGGATGATCGCGCGCAAAGATCGACTGCACGAACGCGCGGTCGATGGGTCGGCGGTTGCGCGTGGTGTATTCCGGCAGCTTCCTGCGCCGCTGCTCGAGCGTGGGCGCGCCTTCGCCCGTCCACACGAACGCGTCGAGCGCGAGTCGCGCCACGCGCTCGGGGTGGCGCTCGGCAAAAAGCGCGGCGCGAAGCGCGCCCGACGAGATGCCGTACGCCATCACCTGCTCGATGCCGCGCGCCTCGCGCATGTAGGCGGTTGCGGCCGCGAGGTCGTCGGCGCCGTTGGCGATGTCGCAGGGAATGTCGCGATGCTTGTCGGAGCGCCCGTAGCCTTCCATGTCGACGCTCCAGCAGGCGAAGCCGCGGCGTGCGAACCAGTCCATCACCGACGAGTCGGGACGGCCGGGCACGGTGAGATCGAACGTCGGCTGCGACGCCATCGACGAGCCGTGCACGAACAGCGCCACCGGCTTGCCCCGCGGCTCGCCGACGAACTTCTCCCACAGGAACAGCCGTACGCCGTCCTTGTGCGTGTAATGCTCGATGCCCTCGACCGCGTCGGCGCGTTCGCGCAACGGCGTCGGTTGCGTCGCGGTCCGCGCGCTCGTCGTCACTGCCTCTCCCTCATTCGATGTGCGCGCCGGTGTCGTGGATCACCTTCGCCCACAGGGCCTTCTCGTCGCGGAAGAATTTCCCGAACTCCGCCGGCGTCGATCCCACGATCTCGATGCCGGCGTTCGCCATGTAGCGCTTGACGTCGTCCTCGCCGAGCACGGCGAGCGTCTCGCGATGCAGCCGCTCGACGATCGGCGCCGGCGTGCCCTTCGGCGCCAGCAGGCCCATCCACACATAGGCCTCGTACCCCGGTACGCCCGACTCGATGACCGTGGGCACGTCGGGCAACTGCGGCGAACGCCTCGCGCCGGTGACGGCGAGCGCGCGAAGTTTACCTGCGCGAATGTGGCCGACCATGCCCGCCGTGCCGGGAATGGCCATCGCGACGACGCCCGCGAGGAGATCGGTCGTCGCGTGGCCGCTGCCGCGGTACGGGACGTGATTCATCTGCATGCCGGTGCGCGACGCGAGCAGGGCGGCGAACAGGTGCTGCCCGCTGCCGTTGCCCGACGATGCGTAGTCGACCTCGCCCGGATGCGCCTTCACGTAGGCGATGAATTCCTGCAGCGTGTTCGCCGGCACCTTGGGATTCACGACGACGACGCCGGGCTCGCGCCCGATCAGCGTGATCGGCGTGAAGTCCGCGATGGGATCGAACGGCAGTTTCGCGTAGAGCGTGGCGCTGATCGCGTTCGTCTGCGACGCGAGCAGCAGCGTGTAGCCGTCGGGCGCCGACTTGGCGACGACGTCGGTACCGATCGTCGCACCCGCGCCGGGCTTGTTCTCGACGACGACCGGCTGGCCGAGGCGCTTGCCGAGCTCCTGCGCGATGAGTCGCATGGGCCCGTCGACGGCGCCGCCCGGCGAGAACGGCACGATCACGCGAATCGCCCGCGACGGGTAGTCGTCGGCGCGGGCGGAAGTGCCCACGAACAGCGCGACGGCGACGATTGCGAAGATGCGAATCAGCGTCGATTTCACCGCGAGCCTTTGCACGTGGACGGTGGCCAAGCATTGTCGATGCCCGCGCAGGGCCTGTAAAGGCCGTCAGCGCGGAGAGGTAGGACGCCGCCCACAGCGGTTCGCGCGCTCGGCCGCTGATTTCGATGCGGCGCATTGCCTACATTAGGTCTCGCCGCGCGGCGGCGCGCGGGAGGCATCGTACCGCGCATTGGCGCGAAGCGACGCGCGCATTCCTTCCACTTCGACGCGAGGACATTTCATGAAGACAATCGTAGGGTCGTTCGACAGTTTCGACGAAGCGAACCAGGTAGCGCGCGAGCTGATGGACGACGGTTTTCGCGACAGCGACGTAAGCGTCGTGGCGAGCAACCTGCAAAGCCGTGTGCATAGCGGTACCGGAACGTCGAGCGGCTGGAACGTCAACGCGCCCGCGGACACGTCGACCGGCGTGGCCGGCACGGGCACGATGCTCGGCACGACCGGCGCTCGCACGTCGACCGGATTCACCAACGACACGGGCACCGGGACGATGCCCGGCATGGGGCCGGACATGGCGCGTCGGATCGACACGACGACCACCAACGAGCATTACACGCCCACCGCGGCGGACAACGCGCTTACGGAGGACGGCGCCGGGCTGACGCCGGAGGCCCGCGATCGCGACGGCCGCGTCGACGACGCGAGTGGGGCGGCCGCCGGCGCAGTGACCGGCGGGGTGGTCGGCGGTGCCGCGGGCTTGGCGGCGAGCCTGATGGGCCTCGCGATTCCCGGCATCGGCCCGATCATCGCGGCGGGCCCGATCGTGTCGCTTCTGACCGGTGCCGGCGTCGGCGCCGTCGCCGGGGGCTTGATCGGCGGCCTCACCGACATGGGCGTATCGCCACCCGATGCCGAGTACTACGCGGAAGCGGTCCGTCGCGGCGGCGCGCTCGTCACCGTGCGTGCCGACGACGCCCGGGCGGAGCGTGCCGCCGACATCATGCGCGCGCACGGCGCCGTCGACATCGAGCGGCGTGCGGAGGCATGGCGTGAGCACGGCTGGACGGGCTTCGACGAGGGCGCGCAGCCGTACACGTCCGAGCAGGTCGACCGCGAGCGGACGTGGTACCAGGACGCTCCGGCAGGAGACGTCACGGGCGGCCCGACGACGGCGGGGCCCGGCGGGGCCATCGCCGATCGCGGCACCGCGGGATCCGCGGCGGATCGCGGGACGCCGCGACGCACCGGCGCACGCACGTACTGAGCGTCAGAAGAGAGCGGCCGGATCTGCCGGCCGCTCTCGCCCATGAGCCATGGAACGCGAACCTAAACACAACACGGTGGGCGTCTACGAGCGGCCGCCGGCGTGGCGCTCGCGCAAGGTGCTCGTGCCCGTGGCGATCTTCGTGGTCGTCGTGATCGCGTACGCGCTCTACTTCCTGCTGTAGGGATCGGCCTTATGCCGCGCGGCGTTCCTTTGCCGCGGCCTCGAGCTTCGCATACGCATCGCGAAGCGCGGTACGCAGGCCTTCTTCCACCACCGGGTGGTAGAACGGCAGCGTCAGCATCTCGGCGACGGTGAGGTCGAGCTGGCGCGCCCATGCGAGCAGGTGCCCGAGATGCTCGGCGTCGGGGCCGATCATCTCCGCCCCCAGGAACGCGCCCGTGCCCACTTCCACGTACACGTGCAGCAGGCCGCGGTTGCGTTGCATCACCCGTGCACGGCCCTGGTCGTCGAACGACACGACGCCAGTCACGAAGCGCGTCGACTGCGCGCTGCGGTGGCCGCCGCCGACCACCGCGATCTGTGGATCGCTGAATACGATGCCGAGCGGCGCACGCCGCAATCCCGGACGCACGTCGGGAAAGCGCGCGGCGTTCTCGCCGGCGATGCGGCCTTCGTCGGCCGCTTCGTGCAGCAGCGGCAGGTCGTCGTTCGCGTCGCCCGCGATGAAGATCGGCGACGTGCCGCATTGCATCGTCTGGCGATCGAAGAGCGGTACGCCCCGCGCGTCGCGGGCAACGGTCGTGTTCTCCAACCCGAGCTTCGCGACGTTCGGTGCGCGCCCGGTGGCCGCCAGCAGGTGATCGAAATGCTCGACCACCCACTCGCCACCGCGATCACGATGCCGCACGGCCACGCGATCGCCTTCGCGCCACACTTCGGCGCCCGCGTCGGTGTCGAGGCGAAACTCGTCGGCGAAGATGCGCCGCGCCTCGCTGATCAGCGCCGGATCCGTGAGTGGACCCACGCCGCCGCCGCGGCCGAGCACCCTGACACGAACACCCAGGCGATGGAGCGCCTGTCCGAGTTCGAGGCCGATCACGCCCGGACCGAACACCACCAGGCTTTCCGGCAGATCGGCCCACTCGAACACGGTTTCGTTGGTGACGACACGATCGCCGAGCGCCGCCCACGCCGCCGGGTACACCGGCGACGAGCCGGTCGCGATGACGATCGCCTTCGCCTTCACCTCGATGCCGTGCACGTCGAGCGTGTGGTCGTCCACGAAGCGCGCGTAGCCGCCGAGCTTGTCGTGCTCGGGAATCCCGTCGACGCCCTGGACGACGAAGCCCACGAAGCGGTCGCGTTCGCTGCGCACGCGCGCCATCACCGCCTTGCCGTCGACCTTCACGCCGCCCTCGAGGCGAAGCCCGAAGCCGGGAAAGCGCTCGAGCGCATGCAGCGCTTCGGCCGGCGCGATCAGCAGCTTGCTCGGCATGCAGCCGACCCGCGCGCACGTGGTGCCGTAGACGCCGCCTTCGATCAGCAGCGCCGAGCGGCCGGCGGCCTTCGCGGCGCGATACGCCGCGAGGCCCGCCGTGCCGGCGCCGACGACCGCAACGTCGGTCGTGAGCTTTTGCATGAATTACGCTGCCTTCCGCAGGTACGCCTCGAGCTCGTTCGAGCCCCCGATCAGCTTGCCGTTGACGAACACCTGCGGCACCGTTTGCGCGCCGGCGATCGCGCCGACCGCCTTGGTGCGGATGGTATGCGGCAGCGGCACCTCGACGTAGTCGTAGCCGGCGTCGGCGAGGCGCTGCTTCGCCTTCGCGCAGAACGAGCAGCCTTCGCGCGTCAGGATCGCCACCTGGTCGGGCTTCTTCGCCTTCGGGTTGATGTAGCGGAGCATGGTGTCGGCGTCCGACACCTTGAACGGGTCGCCCGGCTCCTGCGGCTCGATGAACATCTTCTCGATCGTGCCGTCGCGCACGAGCATCGAGTAGCGCCACGAGCGCTTGCCGAAATTCAAGTCGGACTTGTCGACGAGCATCCCCATCTTCTCGGTGAAATCGCCGTTGCCGTCGGGAATCAGCACGACGTTCGCCGCTTCCTGGTCCTTGCCCCATTCCTCCATCACGAATGGGTCGTTGACCGAGATGCAGACGATCGCGTCGATGCCTTCCTTCGCGAACACGGGCGCGAGCTCGTTGTAGCGCGGCAGGTGCGTCGACGAGCAGGTGGGCGTGAAGGCGCCCGGCAGCGAGAAGACGACGACGTTCTTGCCGGCGAAGAGGTCCTTCGTGGTGACGGTCGCCCAGTCGCCGTTGCGGCGGACGCGGAACGCGACGTCGGGAATGTGCTTGCCTTCGCGGCCTTGCAGGTGTTCAGCCATGGTTTTGCTCCTTTGCGAGTGGATTCAGGGTTCGTATCGATATGGTGGGGCGCGCGATGTCATAAGGCAAGTTTAATTATTTGATCGCAAGCATAGACAATTATTATGCTTCCCCGCAGCAGAGGGATGGACGCCGTGCACCGCCGTAAAGATCCGACGGCGCGGAGCGGGCAGGCGCAGGGACTTCGCCAGAAGCCGGGTCTGGCCCTGGCCGGCGAAAAGTAGGGTCGACCCTAGCCGGCGGCGACGCGCTTCGAGACGCGCCGCAGGGCCCCGAACGGCGCGGGCTTCGCGATCCCGTAGCCCTGCGCGTAATCGACGCCGATCGCGCGCAAGGCACGCAGCGCCGTGCGCTGCTCGACCGACTCGGCGATCGTCTTCTTCCCCATCAGGTGGCCGATGCGGTGGATCGCCTCGACCATCGCGTAGTCGACGGGATCGTCGAGCATGTCCTTGACGAAGCTCCCGTCGATCTTGAGGTAATCGACGGGCAGGTGCTTCAGATACGTGAACGACGACACGCCGACGCCGAAATCGTCGAGCGCGAAGCGGCAGCCGAGCGCGCGCAGCGCATCGATGAACTGCGTCGCCTTGGACAGCGACGCGACCGCCGTCGTCTCCGTGATTTCGAAGCACACGCTCGTGTGCGGCACGTCGGCGCGCACGAACTCGGCCTGCACGAAGTCGAGGAAGTCGTCATCGCCGATCGACGCGCCCGACACGTTGATCGCGAACACGCCGAGCGGCGGGTTCGGCGACGCGAGCTGGCGCGCGATGATCGCAAACGCCGAGCGGATCACCCAGCGATCGATCGCGGGCATCAGGTGATAGCGCTCGGCTGCGGGGATGAACGACGTCGGCGGCACGAGCTCGCCCGCGTCGTCGCGCAGCCGCAGCAGCACTTCGGTGTACGGCGTGCCGTCGCCGTGGCCGCACGTGTCCTCGACGGGCTGCGCGTAGAGGCAGAAGCGGTCCTCGGCGAGTGCGCGGTGGATGCGGTTCACCCATTCCATCTCGCCCTTGCGCAGCGTCACTTCGTCGCTCTCGGGACTGTACATCTGCACGCGGTTGCGGCCCTTGTCCTTCGCCATGTAGCACGCGGCGTCCGCGGCCGACAGCACGCCCGCCAGCGTATGCGGACCGCCGGCGACTTCGACCACGCCGAGGCTGGCGCCGATCTTGAACGAGCGCTGGTTCCACTGGAAATGGAATTCGCCGATGGCCGTACGCAGGCCTTCGGCGATGGCGAGCGCCGGGGCGGCCGCGCAATGTTCGAGCAGCACGCCGAATTCGTCGCCGCCGAGGCGTGCGAGCGTGTCGCCTTCGCGCAGGCGCGGCCGCAGCAGGGCGCCGATCTGCCGCAGCAGCTCGTCGCCGGCCGCGTGCCCGCAGGTGTCGTTCACCACCTTGAATTCGTCGAGGTCGATGTACAGGATCGCGTGCTGGTTCGCGTCGTACTGGTTCTCGACCAGCGCCATCGTCACTCGCCGCTCGAACTCGCGGCGGTTCAGCAATCCCGTCAACGGGTCGTGGCTCGCGAGATGCGCAAGGCGCATCGCGTACTGCCGCTCGCGGCTCATGTCGTGGAACACGAGCACGACGCCGACGATGTCGCCCGCGTAGTCGCGGATCGGCGCGGCCGCGTAGTCGACCGCAACCGGGCCGTCGTGGCGGCGACGCAGCACGACGTTGCCGTCCGACTGCACGGTGGCCCCGTCATAAAAGGCGCGCGCGACAGGATCGGGCACGTCGACGCCGGTCGCTTCGTCGACCGCGGCAAACACGAGCGGCAGCGGCGCGCCGCGCGCCTCGTCGTCGCGCCATCCGGTGAGCCGCTCGGCGACGGGATTCATGTACTCGACGAAGCCGCCGAGATCGACGGTGATCACGGCATCGGCGATCGACGCAAGCGTGACCTGCGCACGCTCCTTCTGCTCGCGCGTCTCGCGCTCCGCGTGCTTGCGATCGGAGATGTCGGTGATCGAGCCGGCGAGGCGCCGCGGGCGGCCACGCTCGTCGAACACCGGGCGTCCCCGCGCGCGGAACCAGCGCACGCCGCCGTCACGGGTGCGCAGGCGAAACTCGATGTCGAACGGATCGCCCTGCGCGACGTGCCGCTGCAGGCAGGCGCGGGTGGCGCGCCGGTCGTCGTGATGCACGCGGCGCAGGAACGACGCCGCCGTCTCGTGCACGGTGCCGGGCGCGTAGCCGATCAGCTCCTCGAAGCGCGGCGACAGGTAGAGCTCGCGATGCTCGAGGCTCCAGTCGAAGATGCCGTCGTTGGTGCCGCTGATCACGTAGTCGTAGCGCTGCTGGCTCTCCCGCAGCGCCGCGTGATACGCATCCTCCTTGCGCACGAGGCGATGCGTACGCAATGCCGCGACGGCGACGAGCGCGACGGCGATCACCAGCGTGGCGATCGTCAGCACGAGCTCGACGCTGCGCGACGCCTGCGCGAACGTCGCGGAGAACGCGCGCTCCACGCCGGTGAGCTCGCGGTCGAGCGCGCGGATCTCGACGAGCGTCGGCTGCAGGTCGGCGCCGGCGCCTTGCCTTTGCACCGCGGCGTGGATCGCCCGCGCCGCGTCGTCGATGCGCGCGTTCAACGCATCGGCGCGGGTCCATAGCACGATCGCGTCCGACATGAAGCCCGCGCGGCGAAAGCGACGGAAGAGATCGACCATGCCGCCGATGTCGGCAGGATGATTGCGCGCGGCGAGCAGGCTCGCGAGCGCCTTCGCGAAATCGGGAAACGGCTTGTCGAGCTCGACGCGCGCGTCGCGTGCGCCCGCGAGCACGCGCGCCTCGTCGACGTAACGATCGAAGTGGTCTTCGTTGCGCGTCTGTGCGTATTGCTCGAGCGCTTCGACGGCCGCCTTCTGCGCGTTCGACCATACGCTCTCGGCGGCGATGTAGGCACGCACGCCGCGAATCACCTGCAGGCTCGCCGTGCCGAGCACGAGCAGCAGCGCGACGATCGCGAGAAACGGCCATGTGAGCCGCAGCACGCGAAAGACGGAAGGATGACGATTTGTCGACGTGACGTTGTGCATGACAAGCGCGATGGGAAGGCCTGTTGCCGCATCGGTGACTCCGCCGGGAAAAGCAAGCGATGGACCACGACCGATGAAATGCAGCGCGTTCGGCGCGCGATTTGCTTTTCAGCGCGCAACGCCATTCATGCGATCGACATCGATGCGAACCGCCGACGAATTGCGCTCGCCTTCACCCACGACCGGCTCGAGGGATCCGTCATGAAGTGCCGCCTGTGCAGCCAGCAGCTGCCCCGGCCCGGAAGGCTCTGCCGGGAGTGCGAACGCGAGCTCGAGCGCGCGCGTCACGCCGACGTGGTGGTGGGCGACCTGGCCGCCGTCGTCACGCGCACCAACGCCGATGCGAACGCGCGAAGCGGCTGGACGACGAAGCTTCGTGCGCCGCGCAACGTCATCGCGCTCGCGTTTTGCGTCGGCGTCGCCGGCGCCGGCAGCGCCGTGTTTGTGCAGCACGACTCGTCACGAACGCATCGCTCGGTCATGCTCGACTTCGCGCCGGCGCCGGCCGCCCACGCCGACGTCCCGGCACGCGACGCGATCGCGATGCGCGGCGAGCCTTCCGCGACCACGGCGCGCTGACGCGCGACGCGACGTCGGCGGCGCGGCCTCGGGCCGCGTTGATCCAGCCGTTGACGGTGAAGCGCGCGTCGGCGAATGCGCGCGAGGGAACGTCGACGCGCGTCACCTCGTGCATCGTCTTCGCCCAAAGAACACGGCGCGGACAAGGTGCAGATCCTTCTGCCGGTATTCTACGAGGCGCCGGCTTGCCCGGCCCCGTCCATGCCCCCAACTGTCAGGCGTGCGCCTTCGCGCACCTCCCCTCGCCATGCCACCCGTCACGACCGCCCTCATCGTCGCGAACGTCGCGATATTCCTGCTGCAGGGCCTGGCCCCGCAGATCGTCGTGCCGTTCGCGCTGTGGCCGCTCGGCTCGAGCGCCAGCGGCGGCGCGCCGTTCATGCCGTGGCAGCTCTTCTCGTACGCGTTCCTGCACGGCAGCCTGCTGCACCTCGGCTTCAACATGTTCGCGCTCTACATGTTCGGAAGCGCGGTCGAGCACGTATTCGGCCCGCGGCGCTACACGATCTTCTATCTCGTGTCGGTGCTCTCCGCCGCGATCACGCAGTTGATCGTCGCGGCACTGACCGGCGCCGTCTATCCGACGATCGGTGCCTCGGGCGCGGTGTTCGGGCTGCTGCTTGCGTACGGCATGTACTTCCCGCACAACCGCGTGATGCTGCTGTTCCCGCCGATCCCGATGCGGGCGCGCGTGTTCGTCGTCGTGTACGCGGTGCTCGAGCTCTTCCTCGGGGTGACCGGCACCCAGCCGGGCGTGGCGCATTTCGCCCACTTGGGCGGCATGGCCGGCGCGTACCTGCTGCTGCGGTTCTGGCGCGGCGGCATCCGCCGTTCGTCGCGTTGACACGCGCGCGGCGCCGCGCGCAAAGTGCCGACGTGCGCGGCGCGCGTGGTCTTCCGACGTGGCAAAGTTCTTGCACAAGCGATGTCGTTGCCGGTTGCAGCAACAATCGGTCATCCATCCGGAAACCCACGCCGCAACCGTCGCCGCGTAGCGCATGGAGGCGCGCAATGAAATCGATTCTCGACCCCACGTTCCGTTACACGTCCAGTGCGAACACCGATCTTCGCAAGACGTTCGCGCGCATTCGCCGCGAATCACGGCGCCAGGCGCAGGCCACCAGCGCGCGCGAAGAGGACGACGGGGTGAAGAAGGTCACGCCCATCTTTCGCGGCCAGCGCCCGGCCGCCTGACGCGCGTGGCCGATCCGTTCCGGAAATAGCGCGCCGGAAGTCGGAAATTTTTGCCGAGTGCGATTAGGTAGGGTCGATTCCTGCCTTTCGGCCCGGCACGTCCCGGAAAACAGGGTCTGACCCTACTTATCCGACGGGGGGCGTGGTAAAACGGCGGCGCCGCTTCGTGGCGGCCTCGACGCTCGAAGCCATGCACGGTCCTGTCCGGTGTCCCCACGGTTGCTCGATCCTGCCGCCCGATCTCTTGCGGCGCATCGCGCGGAACGGCAACCGGCGGCAGCGCGAAGCGGCCCTCGACACGCTCGGCCTCGACCACACGCTGCGCGCCAGCCGCGCGACGCTCGAACTGCTCGGTGGCCCGGCGCGGCGCGGCTTGTTCGGACTCGCCGGGGCGATCAAGCAGCGCACGGTCTACGATGCGGATCACACGGAAACGCTGCCGGGGCGCGTGGTCCGCAGCGAAGGCGCGGCCGCGGGCGGTGACGTCGAGGTGAACGAGGCCTACGACGGCCTCGGCGCGACGTTCGATTTCTTCGCGCAAGCGTACGACCGCAATTCGATCGACGACGCGGGGCTGCACCTCGACGCCACCGTCCACTACGGGCAGCGGTACGACAACGCGTTCTGGAACGGGCGCCAGATGGTGTTCGGCGACGGTGACGACGACCTCTTCAACCGCTTCACGATCTCGCTCGACGTGATCGGGCACGAGCTCACGCACGGCGTGACCGGCGACGAGGCGCAGCTCGTGTATCTCGGCCAGGCGGGGGCGCTGAACGAATCGCTGTCGGACGTGTTCGGCTCGCTCGTCAAGCAGTACGTGCGCAGGCAAACGGCGGAGCAGGCCGATTGGCTGATCGGCGAGGGCCTCTTCACCGCGAAGGTGCACGGCGTGGCGTTGCGCTCGATGAAGGCGCCGGGCAGCGCCTTCGACGATCCGGTGCTCGGCCGCGATCCGCAGCCGGCGAACATGTCGGGCTACGTGCGTACGTCGGCCGACAACGGCGGCGTGCACACGAACTCGGGCATCCCGAATCACGCGTTCTACCTCGTCGCCGTCGCGCTCGGTGGCTACGCGTGGGAGAAGGCGGGGCGCATCTGGTACGACACGCTGCGCGACCGGCGATTGAAGCCGACCGCGACTTTTCGCCAGTTCGCGCGCCTCTGCGTGCAAAACGCCGAGCACGCGTTCGGCGCGCACGAGCGCGACGCGGTGACGGCGGCGTGGTCCGAGGTGGGCGTCGCCGCAGACGCGTGATGCGCATCCAATTTCGCGTCGACGGGGGATTCGCGGCGCTGCCGGGCTTCAACGCGCCGGTGTCGATCGAATGCGACACGCTGCCGCCCGCGCGCGAAGCGCAACTGCGCGATCTCGTGCAGCGCGCCGACTTCTTCACGCGCCCCGAAGCGCAGGCCGGCGCGCCGATGCCGGACGCGCGAAGCTTCACGATCACCGTCGACGACGGACCGCGCTGCCGGACGATGACCGTGCACGAGCCGATTGGCGATCCGGCGCTGCGCGATCTCGTCGCCGAAGTGCGCGGCGAGGCGCGCAAGGCGCGCGAACGGCGATGAAGCCGTTCGTCGCGCTCGCCGGCGTCGTCTGCGCAAGCCTCGTCGCCGCGTGCGCGAGCGCGCCGCCGGCGCCCGTCGTCGGCAAGCCGCTGCCCGAGTTCTTCGACGACCTCAAGACGGAGCTTCGCGCCGTGCACTGGCGCGTGAAGAGCGCGAGCGCGGCGTGCGGCACGGGCGAGCCGCGCGAAATCGACCTGCGCAACGCGCAGGTCGCGCTCGACCTGCAGCGCCTCGGCACGATCGGCGTGGGCGGTCAGGTGCGGCTCGTCGCGATTCCGCTCGGCGGCGTCGCGCTCGTCCCCTACGCGTCCGCGTCCGCGGATCGGAAATGGACGCAGGACATGGCGCTCAAGTTCGACGTGACCGGCCCGGCGCGCATCTACGAGGTGGGCGAGGAGGTGGCGGGCGCCGGCGACGTCGCGAAGAGCGTGAACGCGGCGATCGACGCGTTCATGCGCTCGTCCGCCGAGCCGCCGTGCGTGCGGCTCACGTCGCTCAAGCTGACGCTCGTGATCGACGTCGCGCGCGGCGTCGGTGGCGGCTTCAGGCTCGTCGTGCCGGCCACCGATCTGGGGCTCGATCTCGCGCGCCGCGACGTCAACACGCTGACGCTGACCTGGGACAAGGTCGTCTCGAACGCGCTGCAGTAGCACCGCTCAACGCGCGTACTTGCCGAGGTCGGCGAGCGTGGCGGCGTCGTCGACCGACGCATCGTCGCGCACGCGCACTACGCGGGGCGCGCGCAGCCGCCATCCCGACTTGCGCCGCCCGGACGCTTCGACAGCCTCGAACGCGAGTTCGCACACGAGCGTCGGGGTCACGCGGCGCACCGGACCGAAGCGCTCGACGGTCGTGCGACGCACGATCGCTTCGAGCGCCGAGCGCTCGTGCTCGGCCACGTCGTCGATCCTGGCGATGGGCGTCAGCGTGCGCGCACCGCCGCGCTCGTCCCACAGCGCGAACGTGAACGCGCCGAGTGCAAAGCCCTTGGGGGCCGCCGGCTCGGCGTAAACGAGCACGGCGTCGACGCGAAGCGATGCATCCGCAAAGGGCGGCCGTGGATCGACCGGCACGCTGAAATTCGGGGCGAGCGCGCGATCGACCAGCGCCGGCGACACCGGCGAGCGGTACGTGCCGCTGACGAGCTTGGCGTAGACGATGCGCGCGTCGGTCGACAGGCTGTCCCAATCCTCCACGAGGCGCGTGGCTGCAGCGCCTGCGTCCACCGTCGCGAGCGAAGCGATGCGCTCGCTCCACCAGGCGAGGCCGTGCAACGTCGTGCGCGACGCGCTTGGCACGACGAGCGCAACGGTCTCGGCGACATCCCCGACCTGCGTTTTGCACGCATCGAACAGCCAGCGCGCGATGCCGGCCGCGCGCATTGCCGCGTCGCGCATGACGGCTGCCGGCAGGATGCGGCGAGGCCGCTGGCCTTTCAACAGCGACACCGCCAACGCCGCATCGTCCGGCGGCGCGTCGCGCACGTACGCGCCGATCGCCGCGATGCGCGCGTCGTCGCGTTCCGCCTCGAGCGTCCGATGGAGCCTCGCGAACGCTTCCATCGGCGATCACGCGGCGCCGGCGGTGGGCATCGCCTCGGGCTCGCCTTCCGCGGCGAACTCGGTGGCCAGCGCCGCGGCATCGTGCCCGTGCTCGCGCAGCCAGCGCACGACCGCGGACGATTCGCCGTGCGTCACGAGCACGCGTGACGCACCGGTGTCCGCGATCGTCGCGAGGAGGCCCGGCCAGTCGACGTGATCGGACAGCGCGAAGCCGCGCTCGATGCCGCGGCGCCGGCGTCCGGCGCGTGTCTGCATCCAGCCCGACGCGAAGCCGCTCGCGAAGTCGCCGAACCGGCGCATCCACGGCGAGCCGGCCGCAGACGGGGGTGCCAGCACCAGCGCGCGCGGCACGTCGGCAGCGGCGAGGGCGGTCGCGTGCACGATCGGCGGCAGGTCCACGCCCGATGCGCGGTACGCGTCGTTCAGTGCGGACATCGCCCCGTGCGCGGCGAGCGGCCCGACGTTGAGCGCGCGTGCGCGCGCGAGCATCGCGGCGATGCGCTGCGCCTTGCCGAACGCATAGCAGAACAGCATGCTCGTGCGGCCGGCCGCGGCGTTCGCGCGCCACCAGCCCGCGATGTCGTCGACGACCTCTGCGGGCGCGCGCCAACGGAAGATCGGCAGGCCGAACGTCGACTCGGTGACGAACGCGTGCGCGCGGAGCGGCTCGAACGGCGCGCACGTCGGATCGGCGTCGCGCTTGTAGTCGCCGGATGCGACCCAGACCTCGCCGCGATACTCGATGCGCACCTGCGCTGCGCCGAGTACGTGTCCGGCAGGGTGCAGCGACACGCGCACGCCGTCGCGCAGCATGGGCGCGCCATATGGCAGCGTGTCGATCGCCGCACCTGGCAGTCGCACGCGCAGCACCTGCGCCGCGTCGTCGCAGGCGAGATAGCGTTCGCTACCGGCGCGCGCGTGATCGGCGTGCGCGTGCGTGATCACCGCGCACGCAACCGGTCGCCAGGGGTCGATGTGGAATCGGCCGGGCGGGCAGTAGAGGCCTGCGGGGGAAAGCTCGATCAGGTTCACGGCCACCGGTGCACTTGCACGCACGTCCTACAGCCCGACGCGGCGTACGCCGATAGTCGAGCGTGCTTCGAATGCCGACACTGGCCCTGCGGCCGTGAAATGCGCGACCGCATCGAAGCTGCCCTCATGCGCGAAAAGCTCCTCAATCGAACGACGCTCGACCTGCTGCTCGTCGTCCTCGTGGTCCTCTGGGTGTTCCAGCCGACGCTCGTCTGACGACGGTCCGGCTCACTTCCCGGCGCGCAGCGTCGCGAGCACCGGATTGTGATCCGACGACGTGACCGCCACGGCGTACGCCGCGACGGGTGCGAGTCCCCGCACGTAGATATGGTCGACCTCGCGCCCGAGAAAGCGGCTGCGTGCGTTCCCCGGCAGCGCGACTTCGGCCAGGCCCAGGCGTGACGCGACGTCGCGCACCGCGGCGCTGCGCGCGGACGACCAGGTGTTGAGATCCCCTGCGACGATCAGCGGCCCGCGGTGCTCCGCGAGCGTGTCGGCGATCGCGTCCAGCTGCGCACGGTACGCATCCAGCGACAGCGAGAAGTTGATCGCGTGGATGTTGGCGATCGCGAGCGTCTGCACGCGTCCGGCCAGCGCATAGCGCGCGACGACGGTCGACTTCGGAATGTGCAGCAGCGGTTCGTCGGCGCGCAGCGTGCACACGTCGAGCGGCGCGACGCGCGACACGGTCATCACGCCGATATCGGCGCCGGCGAACTCGAACGAGCTCGCCATCGCCCAATCGAAGCCTTCGCCGTCGATCAGATGCGTGATGGGCTCGTCCAGCACCGCTTCCTGTAGCAGCACGACGTCGCTTTGCGCGGCGAAGCGGCGGAGATCGCGCAGCCAACCGGCGTCGGCCTGCTTGTGAATGTTCCAGGTGAGGATCCGAATCGCATGCGGGTCGAGTGCGCTCGTGCGAAACGTTGCCGCGAGCGGGCGGGCGACGTCGCATGGCAGCGATACCGCGCCCGCGTGGCGCAGGATGGCGCGCGGCGTCGGCATGATCGTGACGCAACCGGCGAGCGCCAGCGCCGCCGCGACCGTGACGAGACGGCGCGTTGCGCGATCAGCCACGCAATGCGAAGTGCGCGAAGCGTGGCCAGACGCTTCGGCGCAGTTTCACGTCGAGGAAGGAGGGGCGGCCGCCGCGGCGGCCGCCCCGGAGGTCACGCGCCGGTTCAGTCGCGGCTGGTCATCAGGCGGCCGAGCACGTAGCCGATCGCGGCGGCAACGCCGATGGCCATCATCGGGCGCGAGGTGACGGTGTCGGTCAGCGTGTTCACCCACGCCTCGTTGCGATTGCGCAGTTGCGATGCCTTGTCCGCTGCCCAGTCGAGGCCCTGCTTCGCCTTGTCGGCAGCGGTGTCGACGCTCCGGCGTGCCGTGTCCGTCACCTTGTCCACACTCGACGAGGCGGTATTTGCCGCCCGATCGAGGTAATCCTGGGCCTTGTCGGTGGCATCCTGGATGCGCGCCGTGCCCGTGCTGTCCATCTTCGCGGTCGTTTCTGCCATGGTGTTCTCTCCGTAGGTCGCTGTCGCGGCTTATCGAGCATGCGTGACGGGGCGCGCGTGCGTTATCGGACGCGGGCCCGTTTTCGCGTAGGTCAACGCCCGACAATCATTTGCCCGGGCCGCCGCCATTGCCGCCCGTCGCGCCGCCCGATGCGCCCGCGGCGCCGCCGGCCGCGCCCGTCGAGCCGGTCGTGCCCGCCGTGCCGGCAGGACCCGTGCTGCCGCCCACGCTGCCCGAGCCGCTGCCGCTCTTGTCCTTGTCGCCCATGCGCATGTTCGACTTGCTGCCGTGTTTCGCGGTGGCGCTCTTCCCGGACGTCTTGTGTTCCTTGACGCAATCGTTGCGTTCCTGACCGGTCATGCTCGCGCAGGCGGCGGGTACGTTGGATTTCGACGCATGGGTGGTGCCGTCGGTGCTCGCTGCGCTCGCCGACATGCTGAACGCGAGCGCGATCGCGGACGCGAGTGCGCAGGAAGTGAATGTCTTCATCGAGGTCTCCTTCGTGTCATCGATTGGCGACGCGCTCGTGTGTGCGACGCCGTGACGTGCCATGGGCAGTGAGCAGGCTGCATGCCACGCAATCCGCCTGTGCCGCACAGGCGAGGCGGCATGGCGATCGGGGTCTTGGCGCCCGCGCGATCCCCAAAAAGGGGCGCTTCCCGGCGCAAGATTTCCCGACGCGTAGGCGGGCGCGCCACCGTGCGTTCGCTGCGCGGCGAACTTCGCCGCCGCCATTTCCTCCAACCCGCCATGACAGACGAAATCATCATCGGGACGTTCGCATCGCGCGCCGAAGCCGAAGCCGCGCGCGACCGGTTGCTCGCCGAAGGCGTGGCGGCCGATGTCATTCACGTGGAATGCGGGCCCGCGCCAGGCGAAGCGCCGATGCCAGCGGGCGACCGCTTCGCCATGCGCGAGGTCGGCGAGCCGCCCCCGAAGCTGCACGGCTTCGCCGAGGTCGTGAGCCGCATGTTCAGCGGCGCACTGCTGGACGACACCAACGTCGAGAAGTACGTCGATTCGCTGCGCGGCGGACGCTGCCTGCTGGCGGTGCGTTATTCGTCCGAGCACGAACGTCGCGTTGCGGCAGGCGTGCTCGCGCCGTCGGGGCCGCAGGTCCATTCGCTGCCGAACGCACCCACGGCATGGAACGAGGCGAGCGCGAACGACCCGCCCAGCATCGGCGGAGTCGACCACGATCCCGCGCGGCCGCAGGGATTGCTCTCCGATGTCGAGGGCATTTCCGCGCGCGCCGACGTCGACCGACTCTCACAACCGGGCCCCCGCGGCCGCCGCTAGCGCGGCAGCGCGCGCTTTTCGCGGCCGGGTACCGCGCGTATCCTTCGCTTTGATTTCGCGACGCGAGGACGACGCCATGCCGCTTCGGTCACTTCGCTCCATCATCGCCGGACGCCCGCCGGTCGAGGCGCCCTCGATCACCACCGTCGTCGAGGCCGCGCGCCTGATGAAGCGCGAGAACGTGGGCGCCGTGCTCGTGGTCGACCACGCGCGCCTCATCGGCATCTTCACCGAGCGCGACGCGCTGTTTCGCGTCCTCGCCGACGGCCGCGACCCGCGCACCACGCGGCTCGCCGACGTCATGACCCCGCGCCCGCAAACGATCCACCCCGACGAGCCGTTCGTGCGCGCGCTGCGGATGATGCACGACGGCAGCTTTCGCCACCTGCCGGTGGTCGAGTTCGATCGACCGCTCGGCGTCGTGTCGGTGCGCGACGCGCTCGACGAGGACCTGCACGAACTGCGCATCGACATCGAGCAGCGCGAGACGATGGGCGAATAGCGATGGGCGCGATGTCCTGCGGACGTGCGGTGGTCGTACTGCTCGCCGCGTCGTCGGCGTCCGTCGCCGCGCACGACGCGCCGCTGCGGCCGCTCGTGCCGACCGTCGTCGAATATCGCTGGCATCTGCTCGCGCCGCACTGGACGGTCGACCATCGCGTGGTGCGCGCGCCGGCGTCGCTCGAATGGCGCAGCGCGCCCGTCCGCCACGCGTTGCCCGATTTCGAGTTCGTGCAGCGCAAGATCGGCGTGGTGCCGGTGTTCGAATGCAAGTACGCGGATTCCTGGCTGCCGAATACGTGCACGACGCGTTGGCAGGACGTGTATGTCGACGTCGCCGTGCCGGTGCTGCAGGATGAGACGTTGGACGTCGACGTGCCGACCTGGAGAGCGCCGGGCGACGACATGGTCGTCGACGTGCCGCGGCTCGAGTGGAAGGAGGAGACGCTCGTGGTGAGCCTGCCGGCGTTCGCGGTGCGCGACGACGACGCGTTGTCACGATGACCCCGATGCGGCGTCGTCACGCCGCGATGCACAGGAGATGCCGATGGCCGCACATACGTACAAGCTGATCGAACTCGTGGGCACGTCGCCCGCGAGCACCGACGACGCGATCCGCAACGCGATCGAGAAAGCGGCGGCCACCGTCAAGCACATCGACTGGTACCAGGTGATCGAGTCGCGCGGCCATGTCGAGAACGGCCGTATCGCGCACTACCAGGTGGCGCTGAAGGTCGGCTTCCGCATCGAGGACTGAGCGAGGAAAGTAGGGTCCGACCCGGGGTTTGACCCTACTTTCCGGCATCACACCATCAGCTTCTTCCGCAGCGCCGGATTGCTGATGATGGCCTTTCGCCGCGCGGGCGGCGCATCGTACAGCGCCGCGGGCGGCGTCGATTCGAGCCGTGCACGCAACCCATCCGCGCAGCGGGCGTCGAACGCGATCTCGACGCGTGCCGGCGTGCTTGCACCGACGGAGAAGCATGCGTCGCCGAGCTTGGCATTGAGCGGCGACACGATGTCGCGCACGATCGACGCACTGCCGCTGCCGGCGGGCAGGTCGACCTCGTACATGCGCGGCGACGCCGGCGGACCGACGTGCGCACCGATCACGCCGGGCAGCGCGACGATCTCGCGCGCGACGAGGTTCTCGCTTTCGCGATCGGGTAGCCCGCTCATCGCGAGCGCGACCGTTTGTCCGCGCACCGGCAGATGGGCGAGGAAGAAGTCGCGGCTGAACGCGTCGGCGACGCTCGCCCCGATCGCCCGCAATGCGGCTTCCTCGCTGGCGTAGCTGCGGAGGCCCTTGGGCATCTTCGTATCGAAGTAGATTTCCTCGCCGCTCGCGCGATCGGTGCACTTGACCGTCCACGACGCCGGTGCGTACTTCGTGATCACGAGCCCGGAGGCGGCGAGCTTCGTCGACAGCTTGCGCAGTGACACTTCGCCGGTCACGACGAAGTCGGCGTCCTGCATGCCGGCGCGGTCGGGCGCTTCGGTCCACGTGCGAAACCCGAACGACTTGATGCGTTCCTTGACGATGTTCTCGGCGATCGACGACGGCGCGCCGGCGCCGCCCGCGCCTTCGTCGCGCACGCCGATGCGCACGGCGACCCTCGGGTCGCCGCTCGCGCGGATCCACTGCACGCGCTCGTCGCGCGACATGCGATCGAGCGCACGCCGGATTGCCTGCACGTCGACGACCGCCTGCGTCGTCACCGATACGAGTCCGTCGGCGCCGCTGACGGGCGCATCTTCCTTCACGACGCTGCCGATGTAATCGCTGCTTTGCGCGAGCAGCTTCGCGTCGAGCAGGTCGTAGTGGCTCGTCACCGACTGGCGGTCGAGCATCAGCCGCACCGCCTTCTCGACCAGTTGCCGGCGCGAATCGGCGCGCACGTCGGACTGCAGCAGCGTGCGGTCGCTCGCGTAACGCGGGCTCGACGGATCGGCATAGCCGACCGCCGTGATGAGCAGGGTGCCGGGTTGCGTCGCCGGTATGGCAGCCGCTGCGGCAGCGCTGGCCGGTCGGACGTCCTCGGCGTTGGTGCCCTTCGAAAGCGGCGGGTCGCCGGCTTTCGTCCTTGCCGCGGCGGCGACGTCGACCGCGCCGGAGGACGGCGCCGGCGCGGTGCGCAGCGCCGTGGTCACCGCGGCGATGCCGACGATGAGCAGCACGATGACGACCGCGATCGCTGCGCGTTGTCGCGACGGCGCCGGCTTCGGCATCGCCGAAGGAGGCGACGGAACGCCCGGTGCGTGCACGACCGTTCCGGCGACCGCCTCGGATGCCGGGGCGATCGCAGTCGCATCGGCATCGGCAGCGTAGGTCGCGACACGTGCCGCATCGGCCAGCGCGCGCGAAAATTCCGCCGCCGTCTGGAACCGCTCTTCCGGCCGCTTGGCGAGCGCCTTCTTCACCACCGCGTCGATCGCGGCGGGCAGCTGCACGTTGAGCGTCGACGGCGGCAGCGGCTCCTCCTTCAGCACCTTCTGCATCGTCGTCGCGGTCGATCCCGCGAATGGCCGCTCGCCGGTCAGGAACTGGTAGAGGATGACGCCCGCGGCGAAGAGATCGGTGCGCCCGTCGACCGGCATTCCCATGATCTGCTCGGGCGACATGTAGTTCGGCGTGCCGACGACGGTGCCGACCTGCGTGAGATTCGACGCCTCGATGTGCGCGATCCCGAAATCGGCGACCTTCACCGTGCCGTCGTCCTGCACGAAGATGTTCGCCGGCTTGATGTCGCGATGCACGACGCCGCGCGCGTGCGAATACTCGAGTGCGGCGAGGATCTCGCTCATCATCCGCACGACGTCGGACAGGCGGAAGCGCTCGTCCGCGGCGAATCGCTCGCGCAGCTCGCGGCCCTCGACGAACTCCATCGCGATGTACGACGTGCCGTCGTCCTCGTCGAAGTCGTAGATCGCCACGATGTTGGGGTGCGTCAGGCGCCCGGCGGCCTGCGCCTCCCGGCGGAAGCGCGCGATCATGTCGGATGCGCGCTCGCCGTCGAGCTGGTCGGGCCGAATGGTCTTCAGCGCGACGCGCCGCTTGATCTGCGCGTCGTACGCCTCGTATACGATGCCCATCGCGCCGCGCGCCAGCTCGCGGCGGATCTCGTACTTGCCGAGCCGTTCGATCACCTTACTTGTACTTGCTGTCGATGTCCCACACCGACTTCTGCACGAGGCGCTGCACCATCGTGTCGAGCGACACGCCGCCCTGCTGCGACTGCGACACCCCGAGCACCGACGTCGACTTCGCGCCAACCTCCATCTTCTCCTCGGTGTAGCCCTGCGCCACCTGCTCGGTCGTTTCGGCGTTGATGATCTTGTAGCGCATGCCGATGATCCACACGCCCGACGATTCGCCGGTGTGCACGGAGCCTACCGCCGCCTGGCCCACGGCGCCTGCGCGGGCGCCACCCCACGACCCGCTGAACGCGCCGAGCGCACCCGCGATCTGCCCGATCGCCCCGCCATCGAACCCCTGCTGCGCGGCGGCGACCTGCTCGGCCTTCAGGATGTCGAACTTCACGACGTACTTCGTGCTCTTCAACTTGCCCATGCCGAGGAACTTGCGCGCTGCCTGCGGATCGCCGAGGTTGTAGGCGAGCTGGAATTCGTTCAGCAGCGGTCCGAGGTTCGCGCGCTCGAGCACCGGGAAGTTGGCGCTCGAGAGCTCGAGCTCGCCGAAGTCCGCGATGTTGTTCGCCGTGAACTTCTGCATGAACGTGGCGTTGTTGCTCTTGATCTCGCCCGGGATCACGATGACCGCGGGTCCCTTCTTTGCCTTGTTCACGTATTCGACCGGCCGGTACATCGCCTGGTCGGCGGACTCGTTGGCACGCTGCGAAGTGTCGCTGCCTGCGGTCGGCGACGGATTGCCGAACGTGGGCTGCGCAAGAAGCGGCGTCGCGCAAAGCGCGACGATGACGCCGGCGAGCGGCGAGGCAATGCGGGCAAAGCGCTGCTTCATGATCTCACTCCGGTGGTAGTTTCCCTTTGTCGCCGGACGCGTCACTTGCGCGCGGCGTTGCGGCAGTAGTCCCCGTAGAGCTTCGCGACGACCTCGTCCGCCTGCTCGTCGACGAGCGTCAGCGCCATGCGCCGGACGTCGGCGCCGGCATAGGAGCTCGCGCTCGCCTCGGTGTCGGAAACCACGCGACCGTTGCTCGCGGTCAGCGTGAATCCCATGTTCACGGAAACCTGGTTCACGGCCATCATCGGATTGATCGCCGCGTCGGTCGTGATGAGCCCGCGCAGCACGAAGCTCGCGCCGAGCTTCTTCGACGCGGCGAGCGCGGTGTCGGGGTCGTTGCGGAAATACGCGTCGAGCTCCGCCTGCGCGATCTGCTTCTTGATTTGCTCGGGCGTGTACGTACGCAGCCCCAGCGCCTGCAACCGCCGGTTGATCGCACGGTAATGCGGCCCGAAGTTTTCCTGGTGCGCGTCGATCGTGCCGTTCGACATCGTTTCGCCGATCACGACCATGATCTTGCGGTTCAGGAGGTCCGCGCGGCACGGCACGGCGAGGTCCTGCGCGACGCGCGCGTCGCGCGCCTGCGCTTCGCGCTGTTCGCTCGTATCGGGTTGCGAAAAGCGAAAGCCGTCGGCCTGCGCCGGGGCCACGCCGGAGGTGCAAAGCGCGACAAGCAGCGGCAGCAGGGACAGGCGCATCGTCGATTCGCGCGGTTGGGGAGTCCGCGAGGTTAGCGCAGCGAAACCCCGAAATCCACGCTCGGAAGAGGTCTCCCGCCGAGCGGCGGAAGAGGTGATGCAAACGTGTCACAATCAGGCATGAACAACGTGTTTCATCCTGCCGTTTGCGCGTGGTTCGGCAAGGCGTTCGCAGCACCCACGCCGGCGCAGGCGCGGGCGTGGCCGCACGTGGCCGCGGGACGCAACGTCCTGATCGCCGCACCCACCGGCTCGGGCAAGACGCTCGCGGCGTTCCTCGCGTCGATCGACGCGCTGGTGCGCGAGGGCATCGAGCAGGGCACATTGCGCGACGAAACGTCGGTGGTCTACGTCTCGCCGCTGAAGGCGCTGTCGAACGACGTGCGCAAGAACCTCGAAGTGCCGCTCGCCGGCATTCGCGACGAGCTTCGCGCGCGCGGCGATCCGGACGTTGCGATCCGCACGCTCGTGCGCACCGGCGACACCACGCAGCACGAACGCGCGGCGATGCGCAAGCGTCCGCCGCACATCGTCGTCACCACGCCCGAGTCGCTGTACGTGCTGCTGGGCTCGGCGTCGGGCCGTCGCATGCTGTCGACGACACGCAGCGTGATCGTCGACGAAATCCACGCGCTCGCGCCGAACAAGCGCGGCAGCCATCTCGCGCTGTCGGTCGCGCGCCTCGAGGCGCTCGCCGGGCGGCCGCTCGTGCGCGTCGGCCTGTCGGCGACACAAAAGCCGATCGAGGACGTCGCGCGTTTTCTGGCCGGCCCGAACGGGAGCTGCGAGATCGTCGACGACGGTCATATGCGGCACCGGGATCTCGCGCTCGAAGTGCCGGCGTCGCCGCTCGAGGCGGTGATGTCGAACGAGACGTGGCAGCAGGTGTACGCGCGGCTCGCCGATCTCGTCGCCACGCATCGCACGACGCTCGTGTTCGTGAACACGCGCCGTATGGCGGAGCGCGTCACGCGTCATCTGGCCGAGCTGGTGGGCGCCGAGCACGTCGGCGCGCATCACGGCAGCATGGCGAAGGAGCTGCGCCTCGTCGCCGAGACGCGCCTCAAGAACGGCGAGCTGCGGGCGCTCGTCGCGACTGCGTCGCTCGAACTCGGCATCGATATCGGCGACGTGGACCTCGTCTGCCAGATCGGCTCGCCGCGCTCGATCGCGACGTTCCTGCAGCGCGCCGGCCGTGCGGGCCATCAGGTGAGCGGCACGCCGAAGGCGCGGTTGTTTCCGCTGTCGCGCGACGATCTCGTCGAATGCGCGGCGCTGCTCGAGGCCGTGCAACGCGGCGAACTCGACCGGCTGGTCATTCCGGCGAAGCCGCTCGACGTGCTCGCGCAGCAGATCGTCGCGGAGGTGGCCGGGCGCGACGTGCACGAGCGCGATCTCTACGCGCTCGTCACGACCGCGTGGCCGTATCGCGAACTGGCGTACGACGATTACCTCGAGGTCGTGCGCATGCTCGCCGACGGCTTCACCACGCAGCGCGGTCACGCGGGCGCGTTCCTGCACCGCGACGCCGTGAACGGCATGCTGCGCGCGCGGCGCGGCGCGCGCATGACGGCCGTGACGTCCGGCGGCGCGATCCCGGACACGGCCGATTACGAGGTGATCCTCGAGCCTGCCGGACACATGGTCGGCACGGTCAACGAGGACTTCGCGGTCGAGAGCCTCGCCGGCGACGTGTTCCAGCTCGGCAACACGTCGTACCGGATCCGCCGCATCGAGGCGGGACGCGTGCGCGTCGAGGACGCGCAGGGTCAGGCGCCGAACATCCCGTTCTGGCTGGGCGAAGCGCCGGCGCGCAGCGACGAGCTGTCGTACGCGGTGTCGCGGCTTTGCGCACGGTTCAGACAGGAAAGTGGGTCGGACGCTCGTTTTGCCGAAGGCGTCGGCGCCGCCGCGCGCTCGCAGCTCGTCGAGTACCTCGCGAGCGCGCACGCCGTGCTCGGTACGCTGCCCACGCAGGACACGCTCGTGCTCGAGCGCTTCTTCGACGAGTCGGGCGGCATGCAGCTCGTCATCCACGCGCCGTTCGGCAGCCGCATCAATCGTGCCTTCGGGCTCGCGCTGCGCAAGCGCTTCTGCGTGCGCTTCAACTTCGAGCTGCAGGCGGCGGCCACCGAGGACGCGATCGTGCTGTCGCTGTCGACGTCGCACAGCTTCCCGCTCGCCGACGTCGCGCGCTACCTCAACGCACGCACGGTGCGCGACGTGCTCGTGCAGGCGATGCTCGCAGCACCCATGTTCGCGGCGCGCTGGCGCTGGGTGGCGTCGACGTCGCTCGCGCTGCCGCGCTTTCGCGGCGGGAAGAAGGTGCCGGCACCGCTGCAGCGGATGCGCGCCGAGGACCTGATCGCGAGCGTGTTCCCCGACCAGATCGCGTGCGCGGAGAACATCGTCGGCGACCGCGAGATCCCGGATCACCCGCTGGTGCGGCAGGTGATCGACGATTGCCTGCACGACGCGATGGACGTCGACGGCCTCGAGCGCCTGCTGACGCGCATCGAGCGCGGCGACATCGCCATCGTCGCGCGCGACCTGCCGGCGCCGTCGCCGCTGGCGATGGAAATCCTCAACGCGCGTCCCTACGCGTATCTCGACGACGCGCCGCTCGAAGAGCGCCGCACGCAGGCCGTGATGGCACGCCGCTGGTCGGAGGACGACGCCGCGGGCCGCCTCGGCGATCTCGACGAGGACGCGATCGACCGCGTGAAGAGCGAGGCGTGGCCGCTTGCGCGCGATGCCGACGAACTGCACGACGCCTTGCTGACGCTCGGCTTTCTCGCGCACGCCGAAGTCGCGGCGTTCGGCGACGACGCGCACGCCTGGGTCGACGCGCTCGCGCAGGCACGCCGCGCGACCTTCGTCACGCTCGACGCCGCGACGCGCGTGCTCGTCGCCGCCGAGCGCCTGCCGCTCGTCGACGCCGTGCATCCGACCGCCTTGCGTACGCCGTCGATCCAGGCACCCGACGAATGCGCGAAGGCGTGGACGCGCGACGACGCCGTGCTCGAACTCGTCCGCAGCCGGCTGCAGGCGCTCGGCCCGGTCACCGTCGCCACGATGGCGGCATCCTGCGCAGTTCCGGTGGCGGAAATCGCGATCGCCCTCGGACGTCTTGGGCAGGAAGGCGTCGCGATGGAGGGGCGCTACACGCGCCGCATCGACGACGTCCAGTGGTGCGACCGCGCGCTGCTCGCGCGCATCCATCGCTACACCGTCAAGCGGCTGCGCCAGGAAATCCAGCCGGTCTCGACGCAGGACTTCGTCCGCTTTCTGTTCCGCTGGCAGCGCATCGCGCGAGGCGACGCTCGGCAGGGTCCCGATGCGCTCGACGCCGTCGTAGCATCGCTCGCCGGATTCGAGGCGCCCGCGGCGGCGTGGGAGTCCGAGCTGCTGCCGCTGCGCCTCATCGATTACGACTTCACGTGGCTCGACGACGCGTGCCTGGCCGGCCGTGTCGTGTGGGCGCGGCTGTCGCCGCCGCTCGCCACGGCGAGCGCCGGCGTGCTGCGCTCGACACCGATCGCGCTGCTGCCGCGGCGCGCCGGCGCGCCGTGGCTCGACACGGCCCCGACCCTCGATGCCGAGCGCATCGCGACGAGCGGCCGCGCCGCGCGCATCGCCGACATGCTGCGCACGCACGGCGCGTCGTTCTTCGACGAGATCGTCGACGCCACGCGCATGCTGCGCACCGAGGTGGAGGAGGCGCTCGCCGAACTGGTCGCCCTGGGCCTCGTGACTTCCGACAGCTTCGCCGGATTGCGTGCGCTGCTGACGCCCTCGGCGAAGCGCAAGCGGCTCGCCGGCCGCGGCCGGCGCCGCGGTGCACTTTTCGGCATCGACGACGCGGGCCGCTGGTCACTCGCACGCCGTCGCAACGCAGCAGCACCGGAGACGGCCCACGCGCACGTCGAGGCGCTCGCGCTCGCGCTGCTGCGCCGCTACGGCGTCGTCTCGTGGAAGGTGCTTGCGCGCGAAGCGGCGTGGCTTCCGCCGTGGCGCGAGCTTTCCCGGACCTATCGCCGCCTCGAAGCGCGCGGGGACGTGCGCGGCGGCCGCTTCGTCGCGAGCATCACCGGCGAGCAGTTCGCGCTCCCGGATGCGATCTCGCTGCTGCGCGACGTGCGCCGCTCGCCGGTGACGAACGAAACGACCGTGGTGAGCGCCGCTGACCCGCTCAATCTCGTCGGCACGTTGCTGCCCGGCGCGAAGGTTCCCGCGCTGACCGGGAACCGCATCCTCTTTCGCGATGGCATCGCACTCGCCGCGCTCGTCGCCGGCGACGTCGTGCCGCTGGCGCCGCTCGATCTCGGCACGATGCGCGCCGTCGAACGCGCGCTCATCCATCGTGACGCGTCATTGCAACCGTTCGTTTCAATCGCGCCCGGCGACTGAACGCGCGACCAGCACGACGGTCACAACCCGCTCGCCCAACCCGATGAGCGCGCATGCGATGGAACGACAGGCTGAGCTCGACTGGTTGCGCGGCACCATGCTGGTGCTGATGACGTTCACGCACCTGCCTACATGGTTCAGCACGCGTGCCGGTCAGCCGTTCGGCTACGTTTCCGCGGCGGAAGGCTTCGTGTTCCTGTCGGCGTATCTCGTTGGCACCGTGTACGGTCGACGGGCGCGCGTGCACGGCGTCGACGCGATGCGCCGCGCGCTTTGGCACCGTACGCTCAAGGTGTATGCGGTGCACGCCGCGCTGCTCGTGTTCCTGCTGCTCGTCCTCGTGCCGTTCGCGCTGTCGCGCGACGCGCACGCGATCACCGACCTCGCGTCGTATTACCTCGAGCGCCCGCGGCTCGCGCTCGCCAGCGGCCTTCTGCTGACGTACAACCCGCCGCTCCTCGACATCCTGCCGATGTACGTGCTGTTCCTGGCGGCGTCGCCGTGGCTGCTTCGGCACGGCCTGCGGAACGGCTTCGGCGGCCTGCTCGCCGTCAGCAGCGTCGTGTGGCTGTTCGCGCAGTATGACGGCGGTCGCCATGTCTACGAGGCTGTCGCGGCGTTGACCGGATGGCCCGTGCCCTATGCCGCGACCGGCGCCTTCGTCTACCTTGCGTGGCAGTTGCTGTGGCTGGTCGGGCTGTATCTCGGCGCCCGGCCGCAGACGCCGCCGGCACGATACGGCGATCGCAGGTCGCGCATGGCGCTCGGCATTGCGGTCGGCGTCGCAGGCGCGTTCTTCGTGTGGCGGCATCTCGCCGGCCAGGTGCCGTTCCCGAACGGGATCGCATTGAACGCGCTGGTCGACAAATGGCACCTCGGGCCGCTGCGCCTGCTGAACTTCGCGGTGCTGGCGTGGCTCGTCGTGTGCGGCCGACGCGTACTGCGCGAATGGGCCGAAGCGTCGTCGATCGCCGTGATGGGCCGCTCGTCGCTCGGCGTGTTCGCTGCGCATCTCGTGATCTGCCTCACGCTGCTCGCCACACTCGGCGACGCGCCGAAGCCGCATCTCAGCATTCTCGAGATCAACCTCGTCGCTGCAACGCTGCTGGCCCTCTACGGCGTGGCGCGCGTGCTGCAGGAGGCTTCCGGGTGGACGCTGACGTTCCGTCAGGCACTCGGACGGCGACTCAGTACACGTACTGTGCGATGACCTGCTTCCAGAGCGCGTAGCCCTGCGCGTTCAGGTGCAATTCGTCCTTGCGGAACAATTCGCCGCGGGGATGGCCGGCGTCGTCGAGCATCGGCGTGAAGACGTCGGCGAACGCGACCTCCTCGGTCTCGGACGCGTAGTCGCGAATCAGCGCATTGGCCTCGCGTATCTTCGACAGCAGCCGGGCGCGCGACGGGCTGGGCTTGATCGAGATGTAGACGATCCGGGTCCACGGCAGCTCTTCGTGCACGCCGTCGACGAACGTGACGAAGCGCCGCAGCACGTCCTGCGGCGCCACACCGGCGGCGAGGTCGTTGTCGCCGGCATACACCAGCACGGTGCGCGGGCGGTAGGCGAGCACGAGCCGGCTCAGGTGACGCACGCAATCCGACAGCTGCGATCCGCCGAAGCCGCGGTTGATGACGACGGGCAGGTTCGCGAACTGCGCCTCGACGTCCGTCCAGAAGCGAATCGACGAGCTGCCGACGAAGAGCACGCCGCCGGGCGCACGCGGGTGCGCGGCGTCGTCGGCGTCGAACGTTGCAAACGCGGTCGCCCAGCGCGACCCATACCCGGCAGGCGCGGTGACGGCGACGGTCGAAAGCGGGGCGGCATGAGCCGAAATCGCGAGGGCGAACCACGCGGCGTATGCCAAACGGGGGAGGCGACGTGTCATTGAAATGGGAGGAGAATCGGCCGCGCCTTCGGTCGCGACATCGCGGAGGTTCGGGGCTCGCGTCTCCGTTGCGGGCCACCCCTTGTCTCCATTCCACGAAGGCAATTTCCGTGCGAGTAGTGTCGCATGGTCGTGGTTCAACGTTTCCGAGGAGAAACAGGATGACAAGACGAAGGAAAATCCTCGCCGCTTGTCTCGTGGCCGCGCTGGCCGGCGCGCCCATCGCGGCGACGTCGCAAGTGTGCACGACGTCCCCCAACGTGAGTACGGTCAAGGCGGGCCTCAACAATCCCCGGGGACTGAAGTTCGGGCCGGACGGCAACCTGTACGTGGCCGAGGGCGGCACCGCCGAGGGCACGCTCTCGACCGTCGACATCTGCCCGGAACTGCAGGTGCCGGAGGTCGGCCCGTATACGGGAGGATTCACCTCGAGCATCGCGCGCATAGAGCCCGACGGCACGCTCGCGCGGATCGTGACCGGCCTGCCGTCGAGTCGCACGACGGACGACACGGGAGCGTTCGTGAGCGGCGTCGCCGACGTCGCGTTCATCGGCAACGCACTGTATGGGGTGATGGCGGGTGCCGGATGCTCGCACGCCCACGTCGATTCGCAAAACACGGTCTTCGCCGTCAGCGGGAGCAGCATCCAGCCGATTGCCGACGTCGGCGCGTTCGCGCTCGCCAACCCGACGGCCAACGAGAACCCGGGCGACTTCGAGCCCGACGGCACGTGGTACAGCCTGGCCGCCGTTCGCGGGCAGCTCTATACGGTGGAGCCGAATCACGGGGAGATCGACCGGGTGTCGCTCGACGGCACGATCCATCGCGTTGCCGACGTGTCCGCCAAGTACGGCCACCTCGTGCCCACGGCCCTCGCGTACGACGGCAACTTCTACGTCGGCACGCTCGGCACGTTCGAGGACGGTTTCCTCGGCAAGGTGATCAAGGTCACGCCTGGCGGGCAGATGCAAACCGTCGTCGACGGCCTGACGTCGATCACCGGGCTCGTCGTGTCCGGCGGGTCGATCTACATCCTGGAAAACGAGGGCGGGTTCGTGGCCGCGCCGTGCGCGGGGCGCGTGCTGCGCGTGCCACGTTCGGGCAACCAGGCGAAGCTCGACGTCGTAGCGACCGGGCTCTTCTTTCCCAGTGCGATGACGATGGGGCCCGACGGCAACCTGTATGTGTCGAACTTCGGCTACGGCTTTCCGGCCGGCGCCGGAGAAGTGGTGCGGGTCGACCTTCACTGAGCGGTCGACGCGATCCTGGACGGTGCGCGCGCGTCCGCGCGTGCACCGGGGGCCGGCCGGCGTCGGCGTTCGTGTCGGATCCTCGTTCCATGCGCTCACGTCCCGTAGGTCGAGACTTCGATCAGGTTGCGGTCCGGGTCGCGAAAATACACCGAGCGGATCGGTCCCATCGCGCCGGTTTTGTCGACCGGCCCTTCGACGATGGGCACGTTGCATGCGGCGAGGTGCGCCTGCACCGCGTCGAGCGGCACGGTCGTGATCAGGCAGAGATCGACCGAGCCCGGCGTTGGTCGATCCGCCTTGGGCTCGAACTCCCGGCCGGCCACGTGCAGGTTGATCTTCTGGCGGCCGAAGGCGAGCGCCTTGCGGCCGCCGGCGAACGTGACGACGCGCATGCCGAGCACGCGCGTGTAGAAGTCGCAGGTCGCGTCGAGGTCGGTGACGGTCATCACGACATGGTCGATGCGGTCGACGTTCATGACGGCTTCCCTCCCGATGCGCGGATGTCGAGCGGCAGGATCGTCGCCTCGACGTCGCCTCCGGCGACCTCGAGACGGCCCACGGTCATCGGCAGCCGGAAGCGCCGCGGACCCGCGCTGCCGGGATTCACGTAGAGCATCTTGCCGCGACGCTCGCATTTCGGCTGATGCGAATGTCCGGACACGACGACGTCGACCTGGACGTGCGCGTCGAGGGCGAGCAGGGCGAGATCGTGGATGACGAAGATGCCGATGCGGCCGAACTCGACGCGCACGCCCAGCGGCAGTTCGTCCGCCCAATCGCCGTGATCGTTGTTGCCGCGCACGGCGATGACCGGCGCGATGGCGCGAAGCGCGTCGAGCACCTCGCGCGACCCGATGTCGCCCGCATGGATGATCGCGTCGCTGCCGGTGAGCGCGATCCGCGCTTCCGGGCGCAACAATCCGTGCGTATCGGAAATCAGGCCGACGCGAAAGGCGTGCGTCGTCTCGCTCATGACATCGCCGCCCGTCGCCGCTGCTGCCGGCGCGCGAACCAGCGCGCGTAGATCGCCGCATTGACGGCGACGACAATCAGCGCGAGCACCCCCTGCGTAGCGGGCGTGAGTCCGGCCGGGTAGATCAGCCGCAGCAGATAGTGCGACAGGAAGTCGCCGCGGTAACCGGCCAGCCCGGCCTTCGCGCGCAACGCATTCTCCACGTAGGTGAGCGGGCAGATCCGCGCGGTCGCTTCGACGAACACCGCCCATGCGATCGCGGGCAGGTGCAGCCACGCCAACGCCGGCACGCGCAGCACCAGCAGGCCCCCGAGCAGCACGAACACGATGAAGCCGAAGTGGATCAGCAATACGGCATCGGCAGCGACATGGGCGAACATGCGGATCGCCTCAAGGCTCCGGGCGCCACGTCGCGGGCTGGAAGTGCGCGCGCGGATCCTGTGCCCACGCCGCGTCGAGGAACAGCGCGACATGCGGCTTGCAGCGCAGCGACGCCACGTCGTTGCGCGCGAACCAGCGCACGTCGAGCGTCTCTTCGCCATCGGGGCGCAACGTGCCGCGGATCGGCTTCGCGGCGAACACGCTCGCGATCCACGACAGCCGATCGCCGTTCGCGTACGCGCTGGCGCACAGTTCCCCGCCGAACACACCGATCAGTCCGGTCAGCTCGACGAACAGTCCCGTCTCCTCCCACGTTTCGCGCACGGCGGCGTCGGCGGGAAGCTCGAACGGCTCGATCATGCCGCCGGGCGTCGTCCAGTCGCCGCCTTCGCTGTGCCGCACGAGCAGCACGCGCCCGGCGTCGTCGAAGGCGACGACGCTCACGGTCGGCACTTCGAGCACCGTGGTGCCGACCATCGCGCGGAGCTTTCGCATGTAATCGGACATCGGCATTGCGTTACCCCAGCGTCTCGCGCATCGCCGCGTACGCAGCGACGCTGACGTACGCGTGCATGCGCTCGGTCAAGGCAAGCAGATCGTCTCGATGCTTGCGACGAAACGCGGCCGACGACGACGCGAGTTCCAGTTCGTTCGCGAGCGTGAGCTCGCAGAAGTCGCGAAGCATCGTCCCTGAGATCGGATGGTCGCATCCGTCGAAGCGATCGGCGAACGCGCATTCGTCACGCGTGCCGATGCGCGGGTGGAAACGATCGCGATCGCTCGCCGCGTAGAGGTAGACGATCGCCTCGGCTTCGTCGCCGATCGCCGCGGCGACCGCGCGCCGCGCCGATAGCGCAAGCAGCTTGCCCGCGATGCCCGCCGTTCCGTAGATCGCGTGATGCCGCCCCGCACGGCACAACGCTTCGCGCGCGCCGAAGCGGCGCAACCACGCCTCGGTGCGTTCGAGGTGCGCGGCGAGCGAGTCGACGACGTGCGGAAAGTCGTGGGCGCCGAGCGTATGGAGGTCGAGATTCACGGCTTGGTTCCGCGGCTTCAACCGGTGGTGCCGAACAGCCTGCCGATGGCCGACGTGACCGCCATCGCGATGGCGCCCCATACGGTCACGCGTGTCGCGGCCTTCAGCAGCGGCGCGCCGCCCGCGTGCGCGGCCACCGCGCCGAGCACGGCCAGGAACACGAGCGATGTTGCGGCCACCAGCGGAATCAGCAGGTTCACCGGCGAAAGCGCGGTCACGGCAAGCGGCAACGCGGCGCCGGTGGCGAAGCTCGCCGCGGACGCGAGCGCCGCCTGCAGCGGGCGTGCCGCGTTGAGCTCGGAAATGCCGAGCTCGTCGCGCGCGTGCGCGGCGAGCGCGTCGTGCGCGGTCAGTTGCTTCGCGACTTCGCGCGCGAGCTTCTGCTCGAGGCCGCGACGCACGTAGATCGCGGTGAGCTCGTTCAGCTCGCCATGCGCATCGGTATGGAGCTCCTTGCGCTCGCGCTCGAGATCGGCCTGCTCGGCGTCGGCCTGCGAATGTACCGATACGTATTCGCCGGCCGCCATCGACATCGCGCCCGCGACGAGCGCCGCGATCGCGGCGACGAGGATGTCCTCGTGCGTCGCGCTCGCCGCCGCGACGCCGAGCACGAGGCTCGCGGTCGAAACGATGCCGTCGTTCGCACCGAGCACGGCGGCGCGAAGCCACCCGACGCGGTCCGTGCTGTGGCGCTCGCGGTGACGTCGTGCGGCCGGGATCACGTTGGCTGCGGCGTCGGCAGGGCGAGGCTGCCCTTCAGCGACAGCGCCGGCCGCTCGACAAAATGCCACGACAGCCACGCGAGCACGAACGTCAAAGGGAACGCGACAGCGAAGAGCCTCCACGGGCCGATCGCGGGGACGAGCCAGACGACGAGCTGCTGCACGGGGAACGCGTAGACGTACAGGCCGTACGACACGTCGCCGATCCGCCCGGGAACGCGCACGCGCACGCGATGGAACGCGAGATAGAACGTGACGTAGACGCCGGCGACGCAGGCATAGAGCGGCACCGCGTCGGGCACGTACGGCGCGGCGATCAGTATCAGCGCGACGAGCGCGACGACGATCGCCGCATGCAGCACGGCGCGGTCGCGGTAGAGCAGCATCAGCATGCCGAGCAGGAAGCTGATCGCGGGCAACGCGTAGATGGGCGACCCGATGCGGGGCACGGCCACCACGATCGACGGCTCGGCTGCGATCATCGCGACGAGCGCCGCCAACAGGAAGCCGCAGACACGCCGATGCCACAACAGCGTCATGAGGCCGAGTGCCGCGACGAACAGGTACATGACCGCCTCGGCGGGAAGCGTCCAGATCGAGCCGTTGACCGCGCGTGGAAAGGGGTTCGTCGCGAAGGCCCCGGGCAGGTCGTAGCGCAGTTCGAACCACAGGTTGCGAAAGAGATAGCCCCACGTGTCGGCGTGTGCGATGTACGCGCGGAGCGGCAGCGTCGTGACGAGCGCACCGACCGCGATTCCGAACACGAGCGCGACGAAGAACGCGGGATAGATGCGCAGCGCACGCGCTTCGAGGAACGCGAAGAGCGAGCGGCGCGTGCGAAAGCTATCGGTGACGAGATAGCCGCTCATCGCGAAGAAGATCCACACGCCGAGCTCGCCGGCGTAGAGACGACCGCCGGTCAGCGCGACGACCGGGTCGACGACGCTGCCGGTGAGCGCCCAGCTGTGCGAGAGGATGACGAGCGTCGCCGCGACGAGCCGCAGCGCGTCGAAGTTGTTGTCGCGATGAAGACGGCCGGCGGGCAAGCGTCGAAGGCGGGATCTCGAACCGGCATACTACAACGGCGTCGGTCGACGGCTGCGTACGACCAGCAGGGTTTCGAGTGAGCCGAGCGCGATGAGCGCCACCGTGGGCACGGCAAGGGCGTCGAAGCCGGCATGCAGGTACGTGAACCCGCCGCCAACCCCGCCGGCGATCAGTCCGATCCACATGATCGCGTGGACGGACCAGCCCGACGGCGCATCGCGGCGAAGCACGGCTTCGGCGAGGCTCTGGCCGAGATTCACGAGTGCGCCCGTGACGTAGGTGAGGCTCACGCGCACACCGCCCACTTCACGCATCACCGCGTTCTGCGCGCCCATCGCGCTCGCGAGCAGCGCGAGTGCAGGCGCCAATTCACCGGCGCGCTCGGGTAGCGCGAGCGCGACGATCAGCACGGTCGCCTCGAACGACAGAATCGCCGGCACGCGCCATGCGTCGGCGGATCCGCGCAGGAACGAGCCGATGAACGAGCCGAGCACGAAGAACGCGATGGCGAGCAGTGGCGACAATGCCTGCCCCCAGTTCGCCTGTCCGACGGCGATGCCGAGGATCGTGCTGTTGCCGCTCATGAACGACACGAACACGTGCGCGAAGTGCAGGTAGCCCACGGCGTCGACCCAGCCCGCAGTCGCGGCGAGCGCGACGGCGAGGGGAAGTGCGGGCAGGCCGTCAGCGTCCGGCAAACGGGCTCATCGCCTGCGAATCACGACGTGCGCGACCGCACGCGTTCCCGGCCGATGCTCGGTGCACGCGTAGCCGAGCGCGGGCAGGTCGAGGCCGTGGAACAGCGATTCGCCACCGCCAAGCAGCACGGGCGCGATCGCCACGTGCATTTCGTCGATGAGCTGCGCGCGGAGGAACTGGCGAATCGTGGCCATGCCACCGCCCACGCGCACATCGCGTCCGCCAGCCGCTGCGCGTGCGCGATCGAGTGCGACGTGAATGCCTTCGGTGACGAAATGAAACGTCGTGCCGCCTGTCATTTCGATTGGAGCGCGGGGATGGTGCGTGAGCACGAACGCGGGCACGTGATACGGCGGCTCGTCGCCCCACCAGCCCTTCCATGCGTCGTCAGGCCATGGACCACGCACCGGGCCGAACATGTTGCGTCCGAGAATCCATGCGCCGACGTTCTCGAAGCCTGCCGCCGCGATGTCGTCGTCGAGGCCGGTCTCGCCGTCGCCCGCACCATGCATGCGTTGGAACGTGCGCGTGGGGAAGAACCAGTCGAAGAGGGCGGGGCCGCCCACGCCAAGCGGATGATCGAGGTCCTGATGCGGACCGGCGCTGAACCCATCGATCGACATCGCGATCGAGTGCACGCGAACTTTGGACATGAGCGGTGACGGATATCGGAAGGGTGAGAACGAGCGACGCGACGAGTCAAAGCAGGACGGCGCCGCCGGCGGCGAGCAGTGCGGGCATCAGTGCGATTCTCCTCGGGTTGCGATCTTCAGCAACTTCGTGCGCGCCGTGGCGCCGCTCTTGATCGAGATCGAAGACTTGCTGCAACCGAAGTGGCGCGCGACGAGTTCCACCAGTTCCTTGTTGGCTTCGCCTTCGACCGGCGCCGACTTGAGTCGCGCGATGTAGGTGCCATCGCTGGTTTCTTCGAGCGCGCTCACGCTCGAACGCGGCTTGACGCGCACGCGGATCGTTCTTGCGGTGGCGTCCATCGTCGCGAGCGTTCGCGTGGTGGAACGCGCTTACGTCGCAACGGCCAGCATGGCAGCGGCGATGTCCTCGTGGCCGAGACGCTGCAACGCTTCGGCCGCGCCCACCCGGTCGCGCATTTCGCGGTTCTGGCCGAGCTTCCACTTGCCGACCATGCGCTCGATTTCGATTTCGATGCCGACGATTGCGGCCAGCATCTGGTCGATGAATTCGGGCGTCGAGTCCGTCATCCGCCACGGCCTGGCGGCACCCGACTGCGCTTCATGGGCGCGCGTGAGACGCGCGACGAGACCGCGCACGAAGCGCTCGTCGTCGCGGATGCGCAACCGCCCGTGCACGTGCACGACCTGGTAGTTCCACGTGGGCACCTGCCGATGCGTTTCGTGCTTGCTCGGGTACCAGTTCGGCGAAATGTAGCCCTGCGGCCCACGAAAGATCACCAGCGCCTCGGCGCCGTCCTTCGCTTCGAGCCATAGCGGATTCGCGCGCGCGACGTGAGCGAGCAGGTGACCGTGCGCTCCTGCGTTGAGGTCGAGCTCGAACGGCACGTGGTTGGCATCGAGCCCGTGTGGTCCCGCAATGACGAGCGCGCCGAGCGGATGCGCGTGGATCAGTGCGTGCAGTTGCTCGTTGCGCGTTTCGGCGAAGTGCTCGGGGATGTACATGGGTCGGCGGTCGCGGGCAAAGCGCCCATTATGCGCAAAGAGGTTCGGATCGCCACCACCGAGGGTATCGTGCCAGCACACAGGCGACGACGGCGAGCAGCTGCCACTTCTTCGCTGGCTTCATCCGTGTTTCACCGCGACACGTCCGGCGTGCGCGTGCCGGTCGACGGGTTGGAGGCGATCCATGTCATGGTGTGAACGAGGACATTCGGATTCGGCGTTTCCGTGGCCGCCGGCACCACGAATCGCCAGAAGCTTCGCGCCCTGGCGTTCGCAACCGCGAACTGCAGCTGCCAGCGCCCGCCGAATCGCTCGAAGAGCAGCGTGGCCGCCCTGCGTCCCACGCCCTGACGCCGCAGCGCAGGCACCACGTAGAACTCCGACATTTCGTGGAGGACATCCGGCTCGACGTCGCGTACCAGGGCGAATCCGGCCGTCCGACGATCGGCCAGGATGACGAAAGGATGGCGGTCCGGCTCCGACCAATAGCGGGAGAGGTAGGGGTAATCGCGATGCCCGGCGCCGAGCAGTTCCTCGAGATAAGCGTCCAGCAGACGCTCGATCACGGCGGGCTTGGCCGCGTGCGTGATCGCGACGTCGAGGATGCGCGTCACGCGGACTTATCGTGTGTCGAACGCGAACACGCCGCTGCAGCCCCGATCGACCCAGATGCCGTTGCGCTGATAGCCCCACGTGTCGCCCTCGATGCACGCCGCACGCGAGCGCTGCTCGTGGAGCCATGCGCGCCGGATCGCCGGCCCCACGCCACAGAACGAACGCTGATAGCCGCGACTCTCGCATGTGACGCGGTTCACCGACGGTGGAGAAGGAGGCCGGTGACGCTCTTCGACGGCAAAGAGGCCGCTGCATCCGTTCGACACCCAGATGCCGTCCTCGCGGAATCCCCAGCTGCGGCCTTGCACGCAAGCCGCCCGTGAGCGTTGCTCGACGAGGCGTGCGCGGGCGATGCGGCGCTCGCTGCGGCAGAACTGCTGCTGATAATCCCTGCTGGCACAGGCGATTTGGCGCCCCGGTCCCGGCATTGGCGGACCTCCGCCGGCTCGCTTGTAATCGAACTCGGCCGCGCAGCCCTGGGTGACCCAGATGCCGCGGCTGTCGTAACCCCACGTGCGGCCCTGGACGCACGGCGATCGAGACTGTTGCGCGACGAGGCGGACGCTGGCAATGCGCTCGGCGGTGGAGCAATAGTTGCGCTGGAAGTTGCGGCTTTCGCACGAGATGCGCGCTGCAGATGCGCAGACCGACGCCCGGGCCAGCACGAGTGCAATGACGGCGAGCGCACTGAGTCTCATCGGGTCCCCCTCGGCCCAATCGGGAGACGCGAGAATATCGCGCCGAGTCGCGCGTCGCAAACGGGACGCTTCTCGACTAAGGTTCCAGCACGCGAGTGAGGAAGACGCTGTTCGCGTCGTCGACGTAACTCGCAAACGGCGCGCAGTAGGTGAACCCGAAGCTTTCGTACAAGCGGCGAGCGGGCGCGAACGCTTCCATGGAGCCTGTTTCAAGGCTCAGCCGGCGGTAGCGTCGGTGGCGCGCCTCCGCGATGATGTGCGCGAGCATGGCACACGCGATGCCTTCGCGCCGGCGTCCTCGGACCGTGCGCATCGATTTGATTTCGCCGTGCACCGGGTCGAGTTCCTTCAGGGCTCCGCAACCCACGAGCAGGTCGTTGGAGCGCACGCTCCAGAACGTCACGTCGGGCCGCTTCAAGCCGGCGAGGTCGAGCGCATGCACGCTCTCCGGGGGCGAGGTGCGATGCATCTCGGCCAGGTGTTCTTCGAGCAGCGCGCGGATGTCCGCGGCGGTGAGATCGTCCACACGGATTTCGATCATTACTCGAGCCCGGATTCGACGAGGGCCACGAAGAACCCGATCAGGAGCACGACCGCCGACGCGACGAACCAGTGGACCGTCTTCCGATATTCGCCCTCGTCGTTGTCTTCGAGGCGAAGCGATCGAAACAGGGCTACCACCTGCAGCACGACGGCAAGGATCGACGTGGCGGTCGACGTCGCCGACGGCCAGCCGTTGCGGATCACGAGCGGGAGCGGCGTCGTTCGTGGCGCCTGATGCTTCGATCATGTCGCTTGGGTGATGCGGAGAACGCGGATGGTCGCAGCCGCGTGCTGCCGTGCACGACACACGCGCCTGACGAGGCTCCGGTCATCGGTCGAGCGTCGAATTCGGGTCGGGGATGCGCGAAAACGTCGCTTCGAAGATCGTGCGGTCTTCCGCGTTTGCGAGACCGGACCCGATCTTCTGCGCGAGCGCATAGTGATGCGCGTGCAGAGGGGCGTCAGCGGCGGCGAAGGCCGCATTGGCGAGCACGGCGTGCGCGAAGGCGAGTTCCCAATCCGGGCTCTCGCGCGAAGTGACCGATGCGAACGACGCCTGCGCATACGGCATGGCGATGGCGCCATGCCCGAGGAGCGCATGCACGTGGGCCAGCAGCATGTCGGCGCGCGCGGCATGCACGGCGGTGCCGACCTTGCGCCAATGGTAGGCGGCGGCGTGGGCCGCCTCGAGCATCTCCTGGTCTTCGGCGCTCGAGCGTGCCTCGGCTTCGGATAGCTGCCATGCGCGATTGTTCGACTCGACGGCGAACCTGCGATGCCACGTTGCGACGTCCTGCTCGTTGTTCGCCTCGGCCATATCGCCTCCGAAAATGCAGCGGCGCGACGCGTCAGTCGCGCGGTGGGAGTGGGCAGAACGCGTCCAGCACGCTGCTCGCGCCCGCGTCGTACGACGGCGCATACGCCGAAGACGCGTCGGCCACCTCGTGCTTGACGATCGCGCCGTTGATGTCCATCGATATCCGCTCGGTCATGACCGCATAGCGCGGCGAGCAGCGGAAGTCGTAATGGATCCGCTGCGTTTTCGCATAGCAGCCGCGTGGCGGTGAGCAATCGACCGACAAGGTCGGCGCGTAGAGAACCCAGGCGCCGTCAGCAGCCGCGAGGAGCGTCGACGGACCTACCGATTCCACGGTGAACAGACCCGAGGAAAGCATGAAGTCCATGGCCGGCGGCGCGACCGGCGCGGCGAGTGCAGCGGAAGCCGCGACGGCAACGCGCGCGGCTGTCGTACGCGGGTGCGAGGACGGGGCGGTCATGTCGGGGCGGCGTCGTACAAGGCAGACTCAATGGTATTACGACCGATGCGCGCAAGGGATGCGCTTCAGGAACCGCCGCGCTGGTCCCGACCTACGGCTGAAGGAGCGCACGGCTCTAACCACCCTTTCGCCTGCCCCAACGCCAGCGCGGCGGTTCACCTGTCAACCAGCAGATGACGACGAGCAAAAGTGTGAGAAGAAGCAAATAGGCGCTGAATAGTCCCGGCTTGACAGCAGGAGAAATCAGAACGAGGCCAGCGGCAACGAATGCCACGTACATGACAATGACCGCCCAGCCCTGCCACGTCCGCGGCGGGCCCCATCCCCACCCATATCGTTTGGCGGGAAACCAGTAGCGTGGTTCGTCGGTCAGGGCGTCACTTTCGATTGCATGCACAACGATTCTTTCACGCCTCACGCTGCTGACGTTCAACGCGCAGCGCAGTGACTTCGATCTCGATCAACATCCGCGGATCGAGAAGCATGGCTGAAATCATGGTGGCTGCAGGTCGAATCTCCCCGAAATACCTGCGTAGCACCGGCCAGCATTTCGAGAAGTCTTCTCCATTGGGCAGGATGTAGCGCACTCGCACTACGTCGTGCAAAGAAGCCCCGGCCTCCCCAAGTGCTGCTTCTATATTTTTTAAACATTGCTCGCATTGCTCGTCTATCCGGTCGGAGATGTTCATCGTCCCGTAATTGAATCCGGTGGTTCCCGAAACGAAAATCCAATCACCCTGCACGACGGCCCGGGAATAGGCGATCTCGCTCTCGAAGGGAGAACCTGAACTGATGAGTTTTCTCTGCATTTGATACCCGGGGTCGATGTGTCGGCTACCTGCCGGCACCAAGTTCGTCAGCGGCTTCGAGAGACGGACCGTCGCGGTGTTCGCCTCTTCGTCTTTCGCCGGGCGTTGTTCGCAAGCCGGGTCTCATAGGCGAGAGTAACGAGTTGCTCGACAACACTCGGAACCGCCATCGGTAATCGCACGCGCACTCCAACCGACGCCCCTGTGACAACCCGGAGCGACAGTGCGTGTTTGCGAACGTGGTCGATCTTCAATGACCAGACGGAGACGGCAGGTGCCGTGGACCAAAGCGTTCATCGTGCTCTTCGCTCCGCGACGTGCATTGGTTTACGCCAAGCCGGCGACCGAGTTCAGCCCTTTGCTCATCGGTCAACTCGACAGCTTCCGGGGTGCCGGTGATGCTGTCCCAGATGGCCTCGCCGGCCCGTTCGATCGACCGTATGGTTGGGCGGCGAGCATTCAAGCTCCAAGCTCGTTGCTGATGTGGCGGGCGAGGGCGGGAACGTCATTCTTCTCTTCATCGAAGTAGACCGCCTTCATTCCAAGCGCAGCGGGCGCAAAAAGATTCTCTACGCTGTTGTCGATGAACAGGCTATCCTCGGGTCGCACCCCCAGACAGGCAAGTGCGTACTGAAAGATGGCAGGTGTCGCCTTCGTACAGCGTAGCTCCGCCGATACCACGATCGGAGCAAACAGTTCATCAAGGTGCTGGTATTGCCTCAGGTGCTCGATCCGTTCCTTCTTGTTATCGGTGATGATGCCAACGGAGCAGCGGGTCTTGAGCTCACGGGCCATCGCGAACATCTCTGCATTCATAGGGGTGCTCTCGAACGCTGCGAGAAGAAGTTCGCGTGGGAGTGCGTGCCGCAGGGTGGCACAAACTGCCGGCCATATATCCGAGTAATTCCTCTTCCCTTCGTTCAGCTCGGCATTGTACGGACGGAAGGCCTCGCAAACCGTTTCGAAGCAAATCCCTGTGTGCTCACTCAGAAAGCGGTTTGTCGTGAGCGATCCGGTCTTGTCTCTGGTCAGTACGCCGTCATAGTCGAAGAAGACGGCTTTGATCACGAGATCGCGTCCGGCGGATGGGTGAATACTGCCGCGCGCCGCCTAACGTTGGAGGTAACCGGCGCTCCGCCCCGACCTTGACCGAAGATCAAGGCATGAACCGGCGCGTCCGGTTGACCGTAGGGTTAGGCCCGGCGGATTCACAAAGTAACTGCAACACCCTTTGAAGAGGGTGGGGAGCCAGTGATACTGGCTGTCTCTCCATCCGGCGAGGGAAGGGGTTGCGAGAGGAAATGGCTCTGTGGGGCGTGGTGCGCGGGCGTCGGTGTCGACATTCGGCAGCGACGTGTGACTACCCGGCCGCGAGTTCGACCGGAACACCTGCGCGGAGCGTGTTGTGCACCTCGGCCACGGCGTCGGTCTCGCGGACCAGCCTCGCGACGTCCGCTTCGGAGGCGGACGATTCCACCCGCACGCGGTAGCGAATGTTGGTCGCGGCGAGACCGACGCCCGGGAAGTCCGCGCTCGCCTCGACCTCCGCTGCCGTCAGCGGAACGCCCAACCGGGCAGCCTCTCGGAAGAGGTCGTTGCAGTAGCAGGTGGCGAGCGCCAGCATGAGGAATTCGCCACCGTTGATCGAAGAGCCTCGGCCCGTAGCCTTGGCCGCCACCGGCAGCGTCTGCGCAACCGCACCGGTGCGCAATTGCACCTCATGCGCAGTGGGGGAATTCCTGACGGTCGCGAAAATGTGCATCCTGCCTTCCGTGCTTTCGTTGGAGCAGGGCGTCGAGCTATATCCTCAGGCGCTTCGCGTTGCCGACCGCGCGGCGATGCGACGGGAACACGGCCGATCGGAAAGCGTCGGTCGACCTACGGCGAGCAACATGCCTTCACGGCCGCCTGCTCACGCGCTTCGGCGGGCGCACAATGCGACGTTTCCGCGCTCTCTCGCGAGGCGCAGCAGGCATCCGCTGCTGTGGCCTGGCCATGCGTTTCGCCTGCGCAACATGCGTCTTGCGCCTCGCCGCCGAAGAGCGGAATGCTGCCCAGCGTGCGATAGGTCTCCCAGGC
>JAICKU010000016.1 GCA_025927765.1 Burkholderiales bacterium | reverse complement strand
CGCGCGCGCGATGGCCCAGCGCCTCGTCGAAGAGCGCGGCTGCGACGAAGCGCGCGTGACGCTCGAGTACTACCCCGGAAGCGATGCGCCGGCGCACGGCGAGGCGATCGTCGATGGGCGACGCGTCGTGCTCGATTGCCGCGCACTGACCGGCGCGGCCGTCGTGCCGAAGCTGCAGGCGATGTTCACACTCGCGAAATCATCGGGCCGTGAGTTCGATCTGAAGGAAGCCGCGAGGTGGGGACATCACGCATACCTCGGAGAGCTTTGGCGCGCGCTGCCCGACTTCGCCCCGTTCGATACGCGTGCGCTTCCAGCCGCGAGGTCGGCGTGAGCTGCCAGGTTGCAACGGCGTTCAATGTCGGCCGTGAAGCGACAGCCGAATCAGCACGGCGAGCGTGGTCGCGACGAGGCGTCACCGTCACTATATGCGGAGGCAGCACTCCGACGCTGCATCAGGAAGGAGAACTCCTCATGAATCGGAATCAAGCCCAAGGAAGGGGAAAGACGCGCATGAAATGGGTCGTCAGATCCGCGCTTGCCGTCGCCGCTGCCGCGGCGCTCGCCGGGTGCGCAACCTACGACTACGCGCCCGGCTACGGGTACACATACGGGTACAACGACGCCCAAGACTACGGCCCGTACTCGTACGACAACGGCTATTACTACGACTACGGTCCTTCGGGCTACGTCGCACCGTCGGTCGGGTTCGGCTTCACCTATCGCGACGGCGGCCGGGAACACTACGACCGCGATTACTCCCGGCAGCGCAACGACTACAGGGAACACAACGACTATCGTGGCGGCGACAACAATCAGTGGCGCGGCGACCGGGACCGCGCGCATTCGGCGGCGCCGTGGCCGTCCGGTGCCAACGACCCGTGGGGCGGCACGAACAGGCCCAACGATCGCACTTCACAGCAGTGATGCAGTCGTCACGCATCTAGCGCCCGTGCGACCGTCGCACGGGCGCTCTTCTTGACGGCGCTCGCCGCCGGCGCGTCTCAATCCTCGACGCCTGCCAGCCGCAGTCCCTCGAACAGCGGCTCGTAACCCGCGAGGTCGGCGGCGGGATGCATCCACGCCTTGACCTGCGCGACGGTGCGCACGGTCGGCACGGCCGTATTGAAATCGGCGAGTGCCGCCTTCGCCTGCGGCATGTGGCCAAGCCGGGCCTCGGCGGCGACCAGCGTCAGCGCGACCGCGCCCAGCCTGGGATTGCGCGATTCCTCGGCGCTCGATTGCGCGACGGCCGTTCGCGCCATGCGCGCCGCTGCGTCGTATCGCCCGAGCGTGTACTGGATGCTCGCGGCCAGGGCGGCACTGTCGCTGGCGATTCGCCGGCCGCTCTCGAGCAGTTCGTTGAGGGCGACGAGGGCGTCCTGCGGCCGGCCGAGCTTCAGCAGCGCATACGCCTTGTCGTGAAGGGCCTCGCCATCGTTGGGATGGCGCCGGAGCACCGACTCGGTGACCAGCAACGACTCCTCGTAGCGGCCGCGCAGCGCGAAGAGCTCGCTCTTCACGTTGAGCATCGACGCCGAGTCCGGGTCGTGCCGCAGGTACTTCTCGAGCGCCGCGGCGCCGATCGCCTGCTGCTCGTCGACGTTCTTCGACCAGCCGTCCACGCAATCGCACAGGTTTACGCGCGCGGTGAGGTACAGCGCCAGCGGATCGTCGGGCGCGAGCGCCAGGGCGCGATTGAGCAGGTCGGTGGCGGCGACGTAGGCGCCCTTCGCGTCGCGCTCCTTCGATTTGTCGTTCCAGTCGACGTACGCGCGGAACGACAGGTCGCGCACGTCGAGCGCCGCATCGGGCTTGCTCCTCGCGCGCTGCACTTCGGCCTGGAGCGCGTTGTAGGTGAGCGAGGCGAGTGCCACCTCCAGGTCCTCTCGCTCGCGCGCGCTCGGCGTGCGCGTTGCCACGCGAAGCGATTTCGTGCCGAGCACGCGCTCGGTGGGACCCTCGACGACCAGCAGCTCGGCGTGGTAACCCGTCTCGGCCGGCGCCAGGTTGCCGCGGATCAGGAAATGGACATCGAGGGCGGTGGCGATCGCTTTCGCCGTCGCGTGCTCCTTCACCGCCTGCTCGACGCTGTGGCGGGACGCGACCTGCGCCCACACCACCTTGCCTTCCTGAATGCCGGTCGCGGCGTCGGTGAGCACCGCGGCCACCTCCGCGCCCGCCTTGTCGTCGACGGGCGCCTGGAACGGCAGCACCGCGAACGTCATGCGCCGGTCCTGCGCGGAATAGGGGGCGATGACCTGCGGCCGCAGGAACGCAGCGTAGCCGGCAAAGGCCCCGATGCCGACGGCAACCAGGGCCGCCGCGCCGAGCAGCACGCGGAGGGATCGTGCCGCGCGCACGAATCGGCGCGGCACGAAGCGACGCCGTGCCGGTAGGGCCGCCGTCGCTGCATCGAATGCGACGCGAAACACTTCGACCGGATGAACGATGTTCTTGACCTCGCGGGCGCCGAGGTCCACGAACGAGAACGCCAGCTTGTCGAGCACCTGGTCGCGCACGACGCGGCTTACGCAGATGCCGCCCGGGTCGGCGAGCGCCTCGAGGCGCGCCGCGACGTTGACGCCGTCGCCGAAGATGTCGTCGCCGTCGATGATGATGTCGCCGACGTTGATGCCGATACGATATTCGAGCCGCTTGTCGACAGACGTGCCCGAATTGCGTTCGGCCATGCCGCGCTGCACGTCGACCGCGCAGCGCACCGCGTCGACGACGCTCGAGAACTCGACGAGGAGGCCGTCGCCGGTGGTCTTGACGATGCGGCCGCCGTGCTCGGCGATCTTCGGGTCGATCAGCTCGCGCCGGTGCGCCTTGAGCGCGGCGAGCGTGCCGCTCTCGTCGCGGCCCATCAGGCGCGAATACCCCGCCACGTCGAACGAGACGATCGCCGCGAGACGTCGCTGATCGCGCGCCACCCATCCCTCCCGGAGCGCCGTTGGTTGCGGCATCATAGTGAACCCGCGCGCGTGGCGCCACTCGAGTTCATTAAGCGTGAATTAAGAAACCGTTCGTATCGTCGGCCTCACCTGAAACCACGAGGTGAGAAATCATGACGACGAACGACACGGTCGGCCGCTACCACCCGCTTGCGATCGGCGTGCATTGGCTGATGCTGGCGCTTCTGATCGCCGTATACGCGTCGATCGAGTTGCGCGGCATCTTCCCCAAGGGAAGCGATCCGCGCGATGCGATGAAGACGTGGCACGAGATGCTGGGCATGACGATCTTCGGCCTCGTCTTCGTGCGACTGGCGCTGCGGCTGGTACTGCGGTCGCCCGTCATCACGCCGGCGCCGCCTGATTGGCAGCGCTTCCTCGCGTCGGCGATGCACGCCGCGCTCTATGCCTTCCTGGTGGCAATGCCGTTGCTGGGCTGGCTGATGATGAGCGCCAAGGGCAAGGCTGTTCCATTCTTCGGATTGCAGGTGCCTGCGTTGATCGGGCCCGACAAGGCATTGGCCCACGACATCGAGGACATCCACGAGCTTATCGGCGTGGTCGGTTACTACCTGATCGGACTGCATGCCGGCGCGGCGCTGTTCCATCACTACCTCATGCGCGACGACACGCTGCGCCGCATGCTGCCCGGCAGTCGCGGGTCGTCCGCCCGACCCGCGGGCGTGTCGGTGACGTAACGGCTTCGCGCCGGATAGCTCGGGCGCCGCGGGACTATGCGGCGCTCGACGGCAGCCGCCACAACCACACGGCCACCCCGACGCACACGAGCGCCGGCAACCGTGCGACGGACGGCGGCAGCATGAACGCCGCCGCGGCCGACCCGAGCGCCATCATCACGGTGGCGAGCTGCTTGGCGCGTCGCGGCACCGCGTGACGCGCGCGCCAGTCGCGCACGATCGGGCCGAGACGCGCATGCTCGAGCATCCAGCGCTCGCAGCGCTCGCAACCGCGCGAGAAGCAGAACGCGGCGAGCAGGATGAACGGTGTGGTCGGCAGCAGCGGCACCACGATGCCGACCACTCCCGTGACGAGCGCCAGCACGCCGGCGATCATCCACGCCACCTGGCGAAGGCGCGGGCGGGACCGATGAAGCGGGGACCCCACCGGAGCCCGCGTACGAGGTCTTACCCGCACGCCCCCGTATACCCGCAATCGGTGCAGAAGTCGCAACCGTCCTTGCGGATCATCGCGCGGTTCCCGCATTCGGGACACTTCTTTCCCGGCAGCGTCTTGTACGTGCGCTGCGCCTGCTCCGTCTCGGGCACGTCCAGAATGCCCGCCGCCGCGACCGGATAGCCCTCCTCGGTGAGGATGCCGAGCATCGCGTAGCGGTGGATCATGAGCTGCGCGAGATACGCGATCGTCGACGGATACGTCTGCGACTTGTTCGAGCCGGGAATGCGCGCCATGAACTCGCCGTTGGGCTCGCCGTAGTTCAGGAGCTTGCGCAGCTTCATGCCGATCCACGCCGGGTCGTACACGCGCATGTCGAGCGACACCGCCTTGCACAGCCCGTCGAGCACGCGCGGATATTCGCCCGACAGCCACATCGAATACGGCCGCCGCTGGCCGTTCGGCATCACGAGTTCCTTGAGGAACAGCACGAAGTCGTCGCCGGTCGTGTGATTGACGACGTCGACGGTCCACGACAGCGTGCCGTCCGGGCCCGCCTTCGGTTCCTTCACCCCCATCAGCGCGTCGATCACGGGCGTGTTATCGCTGCCTTCGTCGTCGAAGGCGCCGAGCTCGTTCACACGATAGCGGATCAGCTTCGCGAAGCCCGACACCAGGCTCGGCACGCGCACCTTGCGCCCGTCGGGCGGCATCGCCATCTCGAACGCGTCGTCGCCCACCGCCTTCTGCAGCGCCGAGAGCTTCATGTCGAGCCACTTGCGATCGTCGGTGCGCATGTCCATCGACAGCGTCTTGGCGATTGCTCCAAGGCCGCGCGGCTGCTCGGCGCCGTTGATCCATACTTCGAACGGATACGAATGGCCGTTCTCGATGTGGCCGATGAACACGGCGAAGTCGCCGAGCGGATGCCGCACCACGTACGTCCAGCACGGATTGCCGTTCGGCAATTGGGGACGGCCCGGCCAGCGCAGGCTCGCGAGCGGCGGCTCGATCGCGCGATCGAGTCGAATGCGCCGATCGGGATCGGCAACGTCGAGATCCTCGTGCGTCGCCGCAGGGGCCGCGGGTGACGCGACTTCGAGCACCGCGCCGAGTACGTCATTGGGGCGATACGTGGCGATGCCCTTGAGGCCCGCCTTCCACGCTTCGAAGTACAGGTCCTCGAACGCGTCGAACGGATAGTCGGCAGGCACGTTCACCGTCTTGCTGATGGCGGTGTCGACGAACGGCTGCACGACTGCGTTCATGCGCATGTGATCGAGCGCGCTCATCTCGAGCGCGCTGACGAACGCAGGCGAAAGCATCGCGCGACGCGTGCCGTCGGCGTCGGTCCACGGCTCGCCCGGCTTACGGGTATTCGCCGCGTCGAAATTGACGATTTCGACGTCCTCGTCGAGGCCGTGCAGATGCCGGAAGACGCGATACGCGTGATCCTCGACGATGAATTCCTTCATCGAGTCGTCGGGCATGCGCTTTCGGCGCTTGTACGTCCAGCTGAATGCAGGCTCGATGCCGTTCGACGCGTTGTCGGCGAAGGCGAGGGAGATCGTGCCCGTGGGTGCGATCGACAGCAAATGGCTGTTGCGGATGCCGTGCTCGCCGATCGCGATCTTGATCGCATCGGGTAGCCGCGAGGCAAAGCGCGGTGCGTCGAGATACTGGTCCGCGTCGAGCAGCGGGAACGCGCCTTTCTCCTTGGCGATGTCGACCGACGCCATGTACGCTGCGTCGCGCATCTCCTCGGCGATCCGGGCTGCCATGTTGCGTCCTTCGTCGGTGTCGTAGCGCAAGCCGAGCTCGATCAGCGCGTCACCGAGTCCCGTGAAGCCCAAACCGACACGACGCTTCGCCATCGCTTCCTTCTGTTGTTGCGGCAGCGGCCATGCGGTGACGTCGAGCACGTTGTCGAGCATGCGAATGCCGACGGCGACCGTCGCGGCAAAGCCGTAGAAGTCGAATTCGGCCTGCGGCGTGAACGGCTGGCGCACGAAGCGCGTCAGGTCGACGCTGCCGAGATCGCAGCAGCCGTACGGGGGCAACGGTTGTTCGCCGCAGTTGTGCACGAGCAACCCGTTGGCGTCGAAGGCGTGCACGTCGGCGACGGTTACGTCGAACACATCTTCGCGCCCGTCCTCGACCACGGACGTGACCGTAGCGGTGAACGGTTCGCGGTTCAGGCGTCGTTGAGACTCGCGCAGCAGGCGTTCGAGCCGTCGTGCCTTTTCGGAATCGGAGAAACCGATGCGCTCACGGAACGTTGCCAAATTTTCGCCACTGACGACCAGTTCGTGGAAAGCCTTGGATGGATGAACTTCGGTTCCACCATCACCATCCGGCATCCGACGCATCGTGGCCGGCCGCCGATCTCGATAAAGCGTGGATGCGATGCCCAGTCGCAGCAGCACAGCGGATGCTGCTTCGAGCAGGTGTTCGTCACATTGTGCGAGTCGTACGCTTACGCCCTTATCGTGCGAGCCTTGAACACGTCCGTCGGCGTCGAAGAGGCCGCGCAACACGCCGCGTGTGAATCCGCTGCTGCCACTTTCCATCTCGGGCGTCAGCGTCTTGTGCCCGCGTCGCAAACCCCATGCGAGCGCGAGGTCACGCAACGGCACCGAAGCCAGGCGCGCCTCTGCCCGATTTGCAGCAGGGCGCCGAAAGCCGGCGAAATCGGCTCGGTGCTTCAGACCGGCAATGGCTGCTTCGGCGCCTGCGACGATGCCAGCCGCGCGCGTCGAGGCGTAGTCGACGGAAGCGTTGGCGACACGAGGAATATCGGGTGCCCACACCGAGAGCAGGGCCTCCTCTTGCTTTAGCGAGCCGTCACCGATGAGGAGTCCCAGCAGGTACCCCTCGTTCTCGGTGCCGGCGCCGGCCCATGTTTGCAGTTGTCGGTGATCGTTCAGGACCACCTTGTCTCCCGGGCGCAATTGCGCTGCCGGAACCCATTCCGAGTCCTGTGCGTATCGAGTGATGCGTGTGACGCGGCGGACTGGGTGATCGTGGGTAAGCCGCAGCGTGTAGCCCTCATGCGTCCTGACGCGGAGCACGGGCTTGGTGCCAGTGTGGAAAAAACCTGCACTTTCGACGTCATGGACGATGCCGCCCACCACGGCCGAAAATTTCTTGCCGACGATTTGATGTACCTGCCGCGCACCCTGTGACGTCATGACCCAGGTATCGGCGGTCACGCAAGGATTCGTGGCCGCAATCGCTTCGCAATACGAGAGATTGTCGTCGCGATTGATCGTGTCGATGAACACGACCCCCGGCTCGGCATGGTCGTACGTCGAACGCATGATCTCGTCCCACAGCGCGCGCGCCTTGACCGTGCGATACACCCACATCCCGTCGTCGCGCTGACGTGCACCCGCGGCGATGAGGTCGGGAGCCGGTGGCGCCTTGTGCACGAGCTCCCAGTCGCGGTCGTCGCGCACCGCTTCGACGAATGCGTCGGTGACGGAGACCGAGATGTTGAAGTTCGTCAGGCTGCCGTCGTCCTTCGCGTGGACGAACGCTTCGATGTCCGGATGATCGCAGCGCAGGATGCCCATCTGCGCGCCGCGCCGCGAGCCCGCCGATTCGACGGTTTCGCAGCTCTGGTCGAACACGCGCATGTACGAGAGGGGCCCGCTCGCACGGCTGTCGGTGCCGCGAACGTGCGCGCCACGCGGGCGGATGGGCGAGAAGTCGTAGCCCACGCCACCGCCGCGGCGCATGGTTTCCGCCGCTTCGTTCAGCGCAACGTAGATGCCGGGCCCATCGGCGCCGCCGGAAATGCTGTCGCCCACCGGCTGCACGAAGCAGTTGATGAGCGTCGCCTTGAGGTCGGTGCCCGCCGCGGAGTTGATGCGGCCGCCGAGGATCAAGCCGTTCTCCTGCGCGCGATAGAACGCCTCTTCCCATTGCGCGCGCTGCTCGGGCGCCTCCACGGCGGCGAGCGCGCGCGCGACGCGGCGCCGCACGTCCGCGATCGTGCGCTCGTCGCCCTTCGCGTACTTCTCGAGCAGGACCTCTTCCGAGATGGCCTGTGCCGGCAGCGTGGGGGCGAGGGGGCGGAGGTGCTTCGGGTTGTCGGATTTCATGGGTCGGGGAAAAGAGCGGGCAATGGCCTCAGTTTGGCGACATTACAGGATCGAACGCGGCGCTGGAATTGATCTTCGTCAGCGACATCGTCGCCTGCAAAGACGCGCGCGCTTGATTGACGGCGACGACGCCTCGGCTCGTTCTGAATTGCCGTAGGTTAGTGTATCGCGATGAAAACCGTGCGCGTCATCGATTCCCACACCGCCGGCGAGCCGACGCGCGTCGTCGTCGAAGGCGGCCCCGATCTTGGCAGCGGTGATCTCGCGACCCGCCGGGAGATCTTCCGCCGCGACTTCGACCATTTCCGCTCGGGCGTCGTCAACGAGCCGCGCGGTTCGGACGTCATCGTCGGCGCGCTGCTCTCCGAGCCGGTCGATCGGTCCTGTGCCGCGGGCGTGATTTTCTTCAACAACGTCGGCGTCATCGGCATGTGCGGCCACGGCACGATCGGCGTCGCGGTCACGCTCGCGCACCTCGGACGGATCGAACCCGGTATACACCGAATCGAAACGCCGGTCGGCGCCGTCAGCGTCGAATTGCACGACAAGCACCGGGTCACCGTCGCCAACGTGCCGAGCTATCGGCACGCAGCCGACGTTTCGCTGAACGTTCCTGGGTTCCCGAAAACGACGGGCGACATCGCGTGGGGCGGCAATTGGTTTTTCCTCGTCGAATCGCCGGGTATCGAAATTTCTTTGCCGAACATCGAGAGACTCGGCGGCTTCGCGCGCGCGGTTCGTGCCGCGCTCGAGCAGCAGGGCATTCGCGGGGAAGACGGTGCGACGATCGATCACATCGAGGTGTACGAGCCGCTCGAAGCCGCGGGCAAGGGTGCGCGCAATTTCGTGCTGTGTCCCGGTGGCGCCTACGACCGCTCACCCTGCGGCACGGGCACCAGTGCCAAGCTCGCCTGCCTTCACGCGCGCGGAGAGCTCGAGCCGGACGAACCGTGGCGCCAGCAGAGCGTGATCGGGACCGTGTTCGACGCCTCGTATGCGATGGGTGAGCACGGACGCGTGCTGCCAAGGATCACCGGCAATGCGTACGTTACGGCAGAATCGACGCTGATCTTCGACGAGGCCGATCCGCTTCGCTTCGGCATGTGTGGGGCGGGCCGCTAGGCTCGCAGGAGCTCGAATCCCGGGAGCCGCGCCAAAGCGGTTCACCGCCTTATGACCGGCACCTCCGCTCGCAATCGCTCGAGCTTCGCCGCATACAGGTCGTGCTCGCGGCCTGCGGGACTGTTCTCCAGCGCGATCGCCAGGTTTGCGCGCGCCTGATCCATGTCGCCGAGACCGAGATTCGCGAGCGCGAGCCAGAACCTGAACTCGTGGTAATAGGCGGCGCGGTCGACCTCGCGCGTGAACATGTCGCGCGCCAAACGGTAATCGCCGGCCTTCATCGCGGCGATGCCGCGTTCGAAGTACGCGAACGGCGGCGTGGGCTCGATGCGCGCGAGGCGCTCGGCCGCGACACGCGCGCCGGTGGTGTCGCCGCGCTGCTTCAGCACCGTGACGAGGTTCGACAAGGCGCTCGCGTTATCGGGCTCGCGCGCGAGAACGTAGTCGAGCGCGCGCTGTGCTTCGGGCAGGTCGCCGTGGGCGCGATAGACAACGCCGAGCGTGTTGGCCGCACCGAGAAAATGCGCGTCCTGCCGCACCGCCTCGCGCGCCCACCAGTAGGCGTCGTTCACGTTGCCCGCGATCAGCGCCTCGACGGCCCGGTTGTTCATGTACATCGCGACGATCGTCGACTCGTCGATGATCCAAGTCTTGAGGCTCCTCGCGTCGACCGGCGGCAGGAAGTCGACGACCATCGCGTCGAGGTCGTAATGTCCATAGCCCGGCTCGACGTGCGTGCCGCCGATCACCACGTTAACGTGGCCGATCGACAGGTAGAAGCTGCCGTTGCGGCTCCACGTTTCATCGGTGAACACGTTCTGGAACCGCACGGGCAAGCCCATTTCCTTCGCGAACGCGGCCGTCATGATCACGAGCGACAGACAATTGCCCTTGCGTGCCTCGAACGCCTCCGCCGCGTTGCGCGTCAGGGTGGAGTCGTACTCGAGCGACAGTCCCGCCTTGTCGCGCAACGCCTCGAACAGCCCGCGCCGCGTCCCCTTGATGCGCACGAGTCGCTCGATGTCGGTCGCGACGAATGCCTTCATCGCGGGGCTCGCCGCAAACACGTCGTCGGCGCGCACCGGTTGCGTGGGCGGCCCGAACAGGGCGTCGTGAAGGATGGGCTCCGGGGACTGCGTCGGCATGCTCGCACAGCCGGCAAGCGCTACCACCAGGACGACGAGAGCGAGCGCCTTCATGGCGCCTCCTTCGGTGGACGTTGTGATCGATAGAACCGTGGGTGCCATCTTCGCACTGTTTTCGCGGGATGCGGAGCCCGGCTCGCCCCGCTGGATCGGCATCTTTCCTTGACGCGCGTCAACGGTCGCGAAGGCTGCGAGCCCTAGAATCGGCTGGATGCTTCACGATCGAGTCGACATGAATGGCAGGCCGTTTGCTCCGGCGAAGGAACGCGTGGCGCGACGTCGCCTGTTCGCTGTCGCGCTGGCGATCGCCGCCGCGGCGACGTTGACGCCCTCGGCTTCTGCCGCCGCCGATCGCATCGCCGCAGCAGACGCGCAACGCCTGCTCGGCCAATACAAGTGCTACATCTGTCACGCGGATCACGAGACGAAGGCGGGGCCCGCCTACGTCGACGTGGCCCGCTACTTCCGCGGGCGTGCCGATGCGGTGCCCACGATCGCGCGCGAGATTCGCCGCGGCATGCGACGCGGCGGGCCGTGGCACATGCCGCCGCATCCCGAAGTGTCGCCGGCGGAGGCGCAGACGATGGCGCGCTACATCATGTCGCTCGACCACGCGCCGACGCGCGCGAACGCACCACGGTAAGGTCGCGGGCTTCCCGCTGCTCCGTCAGCTCGAACTGTTCATACCCGCCACGTTCCAATCGCTACGGAAACGCGGGGAACGAGGCAGGCCATGGGCACAACGGCGCGGGACAGTCATCCGGCGAGCGCGGGTTCCTGGCCGGCGCTGCCGCTCGCAGAGTGGCAGGCAACGTACGAAACGTTGCACATGTGGACGCAGATCGTCGGCAAGACGCGGCTCGCGCTCGCGCCGCTGCAGAACCACTGGTGGGAGGTCACGCTTTATCCCACGGCGCGCGGGCTCACGACCGGGGCCATGCCCTGCGGCGAGCGCACGGTCGAGGTGGCCTTCGACTTTCTCGATCACCGGCTCGTCATCGCCACCAGCCACGGCACGAGCACGTCGCTCGCGCTTGCGCCGCGCGCGGTGGCCGACTTCTACGCCGATTACATGGACGCGTTGCGCGCGCTCGATGTACCCGCGCGCATTCATCCCGTGCCCGTCGAAGTGGCGACGGCGATTCCGTTCGCCGACGATCGCGTGCACGCCGCGTACGACGCCGATGCCGCGCAGCGCCACTGGCGCGTTCTGCTGCAGGCGCAACGCGTGTTCGAGCACTTCCGCACGCGCTTCGAGGGCAAGGCGAGCCCGGTCCACTTCTTCTGGGGCAGCTTCGATCTGGCGACCACCCGGTTCTCGGGGCGCGATGCGCCGCGGCATCCGGGCGGCGTTCCGAATTGCCCCGATTACGTGGTGGTCGAGGCCTACTCGAAGGAATGCGCGAGCTGGGGATTCTGGCCGGGCGGGGGCGCGATGAGCGAAGCGGCGTTCTACGCGTACGCCTATCCGGAACCGGAGGGTTACGCCAAGCACAGCCTCGACGTTTCCGCGGCCTACTACCACCCCGAGCTGCACGAATTCGTGCTTCCCTACGAGGCAGTGCGCCGGGCGGGCGATCCCGACGCCACGCTGCTCGCGTTCATGCAATCGACGTACGACGCCGCCGCCGATCTCGCCGCGTGGGACCGCGCAGCGCTCGACCGGCCCCGCGATCAGTGGAACGGGTTGGCCTGATGCAGCGCTGAGGGGTGCGCCGGGTTGCAATAGCACTTGCGGGGATCGCCGGGGCCGCGGCATCGCATAATCTGCAGGGCCGATGATCAGCCCGCCCTACATCGCGCCCATTCACGCCGAGGATGCGGACGTCGCGCTCGCCCAGCTGCGACGCATCTACGATTCGGCGGCCGGCTTTCTTCGCGACGCCGCGCGGGAGTTCATCCGCGGCGAAGTGCTCGACGACCACGTGCGCGCCCACTACCCGTACCTGCGATTGCGCACGCTCACCGGCACGCGCACCGACTCGCGCCGAAGCTATGGTTTCGCCGCCGGGGCCGGCGTCTATGAAACCACGCTCACGCGCCCCGACCTGTTCGAGGCGTATTACCTCGAGCAGTTGCGGCTGCTGCTCGCCAACCATCAGGTCCCGCTCGAGATCGGCACCAGCAACCAGCCGATCCCGGTGCATTTCGCGTTCGGCGACGACGAGTACATCGAAGGAACGTTGACGCCGGCGCGGCAGCGGCAGATGCGGGAGCGCTTCGACTTCCCGGATCTCGCCGCGATGGACGACGGCATTGCCAACGGCACGCGCGAGTTCCAGCCGGGCGCGCCGCATCCGCTCGCGCTCTTCACGGCGCCGCGCGTCGATTACTCGCTGCATAGGCTTCGCCACTACACGGGCACGTCGCCCCGGCATTTCCAGAACTTCGTGCTGTTCACCAATTACCAGTTCTACGTCGACGAGTTCGTGCGCCTCGGCCGCACGCTGATGCAGGAGTCGGTGTCGGAGGGCGAAGGCTATGCGGCGTTCGTCGAGCCCGGCAACCTGGTCACGCGTCGAGGCGAAGCGCACGGCCTGCCGCATCCGGCGACGCGCTTGCCGCAGATGCCCGCGTATCACCTCGTGCGCGACGACCACATGGGCGTGACGATGGTCAACATCGGCGTCGGTCCCGCGAACGCGAAGACGGTGACCGACCACATCGCCGTGCTGCGACCGCATGCGTGGGTGATGCTCGGGCACTGCGCCGGATTGCGCACGACGCAGCAGCTCGGCGACTACGTGCTCGCGCACGGGTATGTGCGCGAGGATCACGTGCTCGACGAGGACCTTCCGCCCTGGGTGCCGATTCCCGCGCTTGCCGAAATTCAGATCGCGTTGCAAACCGCGGTCACCGACATCACGCGGCTGCAGGGCTACGAGCTCAAGCGCGTGATGCGCACCGGCACGGTGGCGAGCACCGACAATCGCAACTGGGAGCTGCTGCCCCACGGCACGCCGGTGCGCCGCTTCAGTCAAAGCCGAGCGATCGCGCTCGACATGGAAAGCGCGACCATCGCCGCGAACGGGTTCCGCTTTCGCGTTCCGTATGGAACATTGCTGTGCGTCAGCGACAAGCCGCTGCACGGCGAGATCAAGCTGCCGGGCATGGCCAACGCGTTCTACCGCGAGCGCGTGGACCAGCATTTGCGCATCGGGCTGCGTGCGATGGAGCTCTTGCGCGCGCAGCCGCCCGAGCAACTGCACAGCCGCAAGCTGCGAAGCTTTGCGGAAGTGGCGTTTCGCTGAAGCGAACCATGTCGCGCACGCGTTTGACATGACCGATGCAGTGATCGTCTCGACCGCGCGCACGCCGATCGGCCGCGCGTTCCGCGGCGCCTTCAATCGCACGAAATCCCCCACGCTCGCGGGGCATGCGATTCGCCACGTCGTCGAACGCGCGCGCGTCGAACCGGGAGAGGTCGACGACGTCGTGTTCGGAACGGTGCTCGCGGCCGGAACCGCAGCCTGAACGTCGCGCGGCTCGGCGCGCTCGCCGCGGGCTTGCCGGTGACGGTGCCCGGACGGACGATCGATCGCCAATGCCGGCTCACGATCGACGACATCGAAGGCAAGCGTCGGGGCGCGAGATACGTGGTCGTGGCGATGTGCGTCGGCGGCGGCATGGGCGCGGCCGGATTGTTCGAGATTGCGTAATCCACGAGCGATGGCGTTTGCGTCGCTCGCCGCGTCGCGCTAGAGTCGAAATCGCGGGGATCGGCAGGCTCCCCGCTTCCCAAGACGATCGTCCGTCCAAGCGCTGCTCCTGATGCGGAGCCATCCGGGTCCGCGTGGGAGAAGGCATGGACTCCACGGTTTCACTCGTTGTTGCCGCCCGCGGCGTACGCGCGTTGGGCGACGGCTTCGTCAGCCTCACGTTGCCGCTGTACCTGCTCGCGCTCGGCTATTCGCCGCTCGAAGTCGGCCTCGTGTCCACGGCGACGCTGCTCGGTTCCGCGGCCTTGTCGTTGACGATCGGCATGCATGCGACGCGCATCGGCTATCGCCGCGCGCTGCTCGGGACCGCGCTGCTGATGCTCGCGACGGGCATCGCGTTCACTGCTGTGCGCGATTTCTGGCCGCTGCTCGTCGTGGCGTTCGTCGGAACGCTCAATCCGTCGAGCGGGGACGTCAGCGCGTTCCTGCCGCTCGAGCACGCGGTGCTCTCCGATGTCGTCAGTGCAAAAGCACGCACGCGCACGTTCGCGCGCTACAGCCTGGTGGGCGCACTTTGCGGCGCGCTCGGCGCGCTGCTCGCCGCGGTGCCGCAGATGCTGGCCGACACGCTGCACGTGCCCTGGCGCGTCGCGCTGCAAAGCATGTTCGTGTTCTATGCAGCGTTGGGCCTCGCCTCGTGGCTGCTGTACCGACGCCTGCCCGTTCGCGCCGGTGGCGTTTCCGAGAGCGCGCAACGTGAGGCGCCGCTGCACGAATCGCGACGCATCGTCCTGACGCTGGCCGCGCTCTTCAGCGTGGACGCGTTCGCCGGCGGCCTGATCGTGCAGTCGATGCTGAGCCTGTGGCTCGTGCAGCGCTTCGCGCTTGCGCCGGCCGAGCTCGGCGTGCTGTTCTCCGCCACGAGCTTGCTTGCCGCGGCGTCGTATCTCGCGGCAGTGCCGCTCGCGCAGCGCTTCGGCCTCGTCAACACGATGGTGTTCACGCATATACCGTCGAGCGTGGCGCTGATCGCCATTCCATTTGTGAGCGACGTCCATGTCGCCGTGGCGCTGTTGCTCGTGCGCAGCGCCCTGTCGCAGATGGACGTGCCGACGCGAAGCTCCTACGTGATGGCCGTCGTCACGCCCGTCGAACGGCCGGCCGCCGCCAGCACCACCGCAGTCCCGCGCAGCCTGGCCGCAGCAGGCAGTCCGCTGCTTGCAGGCTATTTGCTGGGGCTGTCTCCATTCGGATGGCCGCTGGTGCTGGCCGGTGCCATCAAGATCGCGTACGACCTGATGCTGCTCGCGCTGTTTCGAAACGTGCACCCGCCGGAGGAAGCCAGCCCGCACGCGCCGCACCCCGCGCGACGCGCGCAATGAGGCGTGCCGCGACGCGCGCCGTCATTGCATCGCGGTCGAATCGCGGGTTGAACTCGGCGATGTCCACCGCCGCCACTTTGCCGCTGGCGACGATCGTATCGACGCTTCGCTCGATGCACGCGAGGGGAACGCCGAGCGCTGCCGGCGCGGATACGCCGGGCGCCTTGTCACCGGGAAGGACGTCGAGGCAGATCGTGAGGTAGATGGCGTCCGCGCGGGCGAGGTCGTCGGCGAGGTCTGCACAGGCCTTCGCAGCGCCGGCGAGATCCTGCAGCCTCTCGTCCTCCCAATAGCGCACGCCCAAGCGATCGGCGCGATCGAACAGCGCGCGCGTGTTCGCATAGCGGCTCACGCCGAGCACGCGGTAGTCGAACGACATGCCACGCTCGACACACCATTCCTGGATCTGCCGAAACGGCGTGCCCGAATTGCCCTCGGCGGCTTCGCGCAGGTCGAAGTGTGCGTCGAGGTTGACGATCAGGATGCGGGTGTGCGGCGACAATGACGACGCCAAACCCTGGAAGGTGCCGAACGCGATCTCGTGTCCACCGCCGAGCACCACGGGCAATGAATTGCGCGCGCGCACCTGCGCAACGCGCGTAGCGAGCCGCGCCTGTGCATCCTCGAGCGCGCCGTCGTCGCATGCGACGTCACCGGCATCGTAGAGCGCGGGCTCGTCATGCAGCGGCATGTTGGCGAGCGCGGCGCGCAGTGCCGCCGGGCCCTCCGATGCCCCGGGACGACCCCCGTTTCGGCGTACGCCTTCGTCGCACGCGAAGCCGATCAGCGCCACACCTGCACGCGTGTCGTCGTCGAAACGGCGCACCACGTGATGCCAGCGACGGGTATCGCCCGAATCGCCGGAATCGTCGCGGCCGCGCCAGAGGGCTGTCGTATCCGTCATCTCAATGATCGTCGATCGCGAGCGGCGCCGTCGCCGGCTGCGTCGCTTGCGGCTTCGGTCCGGCGCGCGTGACGACGGCCTGAAGGAATTCGCGCGTACGCGCATGCAAAGGCGCATCGAAGATTTGCGCGGGTGGCCCCGATTCGAGCACGACGCCGTGGTCCATCACCGAGACGACGTCGCCCACTTCGCGCGCAAAGCCCATCTCGTGCGTGACCACCATCATCGTCATTCCTTCGCGCGCGAGGTTCTTCATCACCAGCAGCACTTCGCCGACGAGCTCGGGATCGAGCGCCGACGTCGGCTCGTCGAAGAGCATCACCTGCGGTTCCATCGCGAGTGCGCGCGCGATCGCGACGCGCTGCTTCTGTCCGCCGGACAGCGTCGAGGGATACGCGTCGGCCTTGCTGGCAAGTCCGACCTTGTCGAGCAGCCGCCGCGCCGCCGTTTCCGCGTCTGCCGCCGACAAATCGCGCAGCTTGCGCGGCCCGATCGTGACGTTGCCGAGCACCGTCAGATGCGGAAAAAGATTGAACGACTGGAACACCATCCCGACGCGTGTGCGGAGCGCATTGAGCTCGGGCTCCGGCAGGCGCCGGCCGTGGTCGACGAGCGTGCGGCCGCAGATCTCGAGGCTTCCGGCGTCCGCCGTCTCGAGGCCGTTGCAACAGCGAAGCAGCGTGCTCTTGCCCGAGCCGCTCGGGCCGATCACGACGCTCACCTGGGACGGCAGCACGTCGAAGTCGATGCCCTTCAGCACTTCGAGGGCGCCGAACGATTTCCGGAGGCCACGAGCGCTGATGATGGGACGCCGCGGAGCCGCTGCCCCGACCTCGCTCATTGCACGAGCCCACCGACCGCCAGGCGGCGCTCGGCGAAGCGCAACGCGAATCCGGTGAGATTCGTGAGCGCGAAGTACACCACCGCGATGGCGAGGTACACCTCGAGCGAGCGGTACGACACGCTGATGATCTTCTGTCCCTCGTGCATCACGTCGGCGATCGTCACAAGCGACACCAGCGACGAGTTCTTGATCACCGCGATGAACTCGTTGCCGAGCGGCGGGATCATCCGGATCACCGCCTGCGGAATGACGATGCTGCGCATCGCCATCCGATAGGGCATGCCGAGCGAACGCGCCGCTTCCATCTGTCCGCGGTCGATCGACTGGATCGCGCCGCGCACGATCTCGGAGACGTAGGCGCCGCTGTACATGCCGATGCCGACGATACCGCAGAAGAAGGCAGGCAACTGGATGCCGATGACCGGCAACCCGAAGAACCAGATGAAGAGCTGGACGAGAAGCGGCGTTCCGCGGACGACGGTCAGGTACGCCGAGCACAGCGCGTAGACGACGCGGCGCCGCGGATCCAGCCGCCCGAGCCCGATGACGAGGCCGACGAGGCAGCCGAGCGCGATCGCGCCGACCGAGACTTCGACCGTGACGAGCGCGCCGTGCGCCAGCGCGCGCCAGCCGTGGAAGACCGGTGCAAAGTCGAAGTCCACCGTTCGCGCGCTCGAGTGCGTTACGCGTTACAGGTACTTCGCGACCAGCTTGTCGTACGTGCCGTCGGCCTTGAGCTTCTTCAGCGCCTCGTTGAACTGCTTCGTGAGCTCCGGCGTGTCCTTGCGCAGCGCGTAGCCGTATTCCTCGACGGTGAGCGGCTGGTCGACGACCTGCAGCGTGCCCTTCGTGCGCGCGTACACCTTCGCGGCCGGCTTGCCCGTAACGGCGGCGTCGGCGCGGCCGATCTCGACCAGCTCGAACATCTGCTGGTTCTTCTCCACCTCGACCGGTTGCGCGGCAGGGTAGTGCTCCTTCAGGTAATTGACCGATTTCGTGCCGACCTGCACGGTCACCTTCTTGCCCTTGAGATCCTCGGGACCCTTGATCGACGTGTCGCCCTTCTTCGTCATGATCACCAGGCCGCCCGGGTAATACGGATCGGTGAAGTCGACGACCTTGCGGCGCTCGTCGGTGATGTAGATCGCGGACGCCGCGACGTCGAAGCGCTTCGCGACGAGCCCGGGCACCAGGCCCTTGAAGTCGATGTCGGTCCATTCGACCTTGCGGTTCAGCACCTTCGCGATCGCCTCGATCAACTCGATATCGAAGCCCGTGCGCTTGCCGTTCTCGGTGTACTCGAACGGCGGGAACGTGGCGTCGGTGGCGACGCGCAGCACTTCCTCCGCGTGCGCGACGCCGGTGAGCGTGAAGGCGGCCGAGGCGGCCAGGGCGAGCAAACTGCGGCGGATCGGGTTCATGGCATTTCCTCCTGGAATGGCTACGGTTGCGAAAATCGGAATCGACCGGTGATCCGCCCGGCGGCGGAGACGGTCGCGTGGATCAGAGCCTTGTGCTTGCGGGCGACGCGCATCGAGGGCGCCATCAGCGTGATGCCGCCGAGCAGGCGTTCGTGACGGCTCATGAGCGGCACCGACACGCCCCACACGCCCCAGTCGACTTCGCCTTCGCTGGCGGCGTAACCGGCGTCGCGGATCGTGGCGAGCTCGCGTTCGAGCTCCCGTCGCTTCCCGGTGTCGGCAGGTGCGAAATGGACGTCGAGCACCGCGGTGCGCTCGCGTATCGGCAGGAAGGCGAGCTGCGCCTTCGCCGATGCGCCGCGCAGCAGCGGCAGCGAGCTGCCGCGCCGGACCGAGCACCGCAGCGATTGCGGACTTTCGACGAGATCGAGGCAGACCAACTTACCGTTGATCGTCACCATCAAGCCGGCCGTTTCACCGGTGGCGTCGACGAGGTTGTGCAGCTCGTCGTGCGCGGTCTTCACGAGCTGCGACGCCTGACCGCCCCAGCCGAGCTGGAGACTCATCGGCCCCGGCTCGTACGTTCCCTCGCGCTCGCCTTCGGCGACGAAGCCCCAGCGCTTCAGTACGCCGAGGTGACGATAGACGGTGCTGGTCGGGAGGTTGGCTAGTTCAGCTAGGCGTTTGACCGGCACCGCCGACCCGTGTTGCGCGACGGCGGCGAGCAGTTGCAACACGCGATCCGACGGCGACAACGCAACGTCGGCGGCATGGGAGCGGGCAGGGCGCGAGGACACGGCGGGCATCGTGCCACGACCCGCTCCGCGGTGATAGCTCAATTCTCACCCACTGGGAATTTGCGGGCGTCATCCCTTTGCGGGATTCGCCTGGCTTGCCTCGACGAGCGTTGCCTGGGCGGAAATTTCGGTCCCGTCCTGCAGGTGCGGCGTCGATGGCTCGAAGAATCTCTATCTAGCGACGTTGATGTTGGCGATTGCCGATTTCAGTCCTGCGCTCAGCTTCCGCACGTCGTCATTCGCCCGGAAGTGCACGAAGAACAGTCGCGGCTGGTCGTTCAGCATGTGATGCCCGCGTTGCCGGTCTTGCCGAAGCCAAGCCATCCGAGGGCAAGCGCGGGCTTCACTTCGACGCCATCGAGCGTGACGCAGATCGCTGCGCGGCAATCCCACCCGATAGACGCCGCCCGGCATCGCGGAGCCGCTTTTGCCCAGCGCGCCACCGACCTGCGAATAGCGCGAACGTCATCAATTTGCGTGAAGCTTTCATGGGTCACCTCGTGCGGATTGCGTGTTGCACCATCGGGACGAACCGCTGCTCGGATGGTTTCGCATCGCGCTATCGAATGGCATAGGCGCGTATCTCGGCCGGCGAAGTACCGCGCGCCGGAACGGCGACGTACAGAACGTCGTCGGCGAACCATCCGGTTCGCGCGCCGCGCACGGTAGGCACTTGCTCCGCCGACGCGTAATGATCCGCGTCGCGCTGCTGCACGATGTCGACGACGCCCTCGCCGCAGACGACATACAGCTGCCTGCGCTTTGCGTCGAAGAACAGGTCGTCCGCGTCTCCACCAATGCGAACCGTCGCGACCCGAGTCCCCCTTTGCGTGTCGTAGACGAGCAGCAATGCGGGACGTCGCGTGGCGACGAACAGCCGATGGTTGGCTTCGTCGAGCGCCATCGGGAAATTCGCGCTCGCATCGTCGATCGGCCATTGGCCGATCACCGTGCGTTTGTCGCGATCGACGATCGCGATGTGTCGCGCGGTCGGCACGTTCACGAAGATGCGCGAACCGGAAGACGCGAGCTGGAACGACTCGGGGTGGCCGGCGAGATCGATCGAGCCTGCGAGCGCGTGCGTGCTGACGTCGACAAGGGCCAACGCATGACCATATCCGACGTAGATACGCCGAGCGGACGCGTCGTAGCGCACGTTGTCGGCGTCGTCCAAGCCGTCGATGCGCGCCGTGCGTTGGAGCGGCCAGCCGTCGAACACGTCGACGCCGCCGCCGGCGTCGGCCACGAACAGGCGCTTGCTCCGGGGTACGTACCCGATGCCCTGCGGCTCGTGCAATCCGGTGATGCGAGCGCTGCGCGTTCTCGCTCGCAGGTCGATCACCTCGACCGAGCCGTTGCCGAGCGCTGCCACGAAGAGCCGGCCGTCCTCCTTATCGAGGGCGAAATGATCGATGCGGCCGCGCACGTCGGGCAGGGGAACCGTGTAGGCGAGCTCGAGCGGCGCGGGCGTTTGCGCGCGCACCGTGCCGGCGAATGCGAGCACGCCGACCATCGCGGCAACGGAGCCGACGAGCGCGACGGGACCGCCGAAGCCGATCGCGCCGAGCTTTAGGAAATAGCGCGTCCGCGCCGCGAGCGAGTAATGCGCAGGTGAGGTCGACTTTGCGTCCAACGCGACTCCCCTTCGGATGCGGCGACCCGATGAAGGAGCAGAGCTTGGACGCGGCGACACGTCTTGAATCGGGGAGTCTGCGGATGTCCCCGCGTGTTTCGGTAGACTAGAACCGGCCGCGCCTCCGCGTCAAGTTCGTTGACATGCCCGAAGAGTTCGCCGCGCCATGCGAGAACGGCGGCGATTGTGGAATCATGGAATTACGTCAAGAGCGCACGATCGGCTTCGTCCCTGGATCCTGCTGTCGCCACTCATTGGGGCGCTGGCGATGTCGCCGAGTGGGGTATCGGTCGTCGGCAATGCGCTTGGCTTTCTGCAATGCGTGGCAGGCGCCGCGTGCATCGGTCATGAAAAACCCGCCGGTGCACCGGCGGGTTTTGGGGTGACAAACGTTTCGCTAGCCGTGGCAGGCGGGCACCTGCTCCTGCGGCAGCGGATTGCCTTTCGGCGGCGGTACGCCTGCGTCGAGCCCCGCCTGCAGCAGCCTTGCCTGCTGGTCGGCGACGTCCTCGCACAGCATCAGGCCCTGCCTCACCATGCTGTCGATGGCGCGCATCACGGCGCTGCGGTACTGCGCGAACGAGGGGTAACGCTCCTGCACCGACGGTCTGGGGTCGCCCGAAGCGAGCCGCTCGGCCCTGGTCTTCGCAAACGGGATCATTTGCCCCGACCCTTCGCATCCATCGTTCGCCCATTTTCCAGCGCGAAGCGCCCATCCCGTGTACGTCGCCAGCGGTACGGTGACGTCCGGCAGGCGCACCCCCGCGATGTCGTTGCCGTCGCTGTCGGTCTTCGGCACGAAGCTCGGATAGATCGGGCCGTTCGCGGGATTGTCCTCGTACGGCGGCGAGACCACCGGCGGATTGATCGTCGGCACGAGCGTCGAGTAGTAGTTCGGGCCGAAATCGAAGCGGTAGCGCGTGGTCTTGAGGCCCGTGTACGTGACGCCGGGAATGCTCGGGAAGCCGACGTCGCTTTGCCCGGTGGACTTCGCGAGCGTGCCGTCGGCAATCTTCGGCACCATGCTCGGCGGCGGGGTAGTTCCTTGCATCACCCACCGATCCATTGCCTCCCACAGCGCACGCTGCACGGGGGCCGAGTCGAGCGGATTCTGCAGTTGCTGGCACGAGCCGGCCGACTTCCCGTTGCCGACACCGTGCTGGTGACTCGAAATGAAGTAGTTGCGCGCGTACGGCGAATCGGGCAGGTCACGCGTGCCGTCCGGCGAGGTGTGCAGCAACGATGCGGCCTTCACCCAGTACTCGTTCGCCGAGTAGATCTCCATCGCGACCGGACATGTATTCGTCGCAAGGCAGCGGTCGTACCGGCTCGCCGTCTGGCCGCTGATCGGATCCGACGTCGTGACGTTGGCGAACGGGAACACACCTTCCTGATATAGCAACTCCTGCCGGTTGCGATTGGTGCGGCCCGGCTGCGAGAACCGATAGTTCATGTTCACGCCGTCGGCGGCCCCGATCCACTGCAGCATGCCGTCGACGACCTTTTTCCCGGTCTCGCTTTCGTTGAAGCCCAGCGACGTGAAGTCGTTGAGCAGCCGCGCCGGCTGTGACAGCGTGTACGTGTAGACCTCCTGCACGTCGCCTGCGAGCGGGTTGGCGTTGCCGCTCCCGTCTTGCGCGTCGTAACGCAGGAAAGTGATCCAGTCGCGAATGGCGGCGAAGCCGATGCCGTTGACCGTGGGATCCTTCGCGGTATACGTGAACTCGTAGATATCGTTCTGCGCGAAGTTGCCGCCGGTGAGCGAGATCGCGGTGCCCGCCGCGTTGTACTGCCAGTCGCTGGCGGGCACGACCTCGGGCGTGTCGTCGAGGTGCACGCGGTGGGTGAGCTTCGCCTGCGACTGGTCGAGCGTCGCCGCGTGGTAGGTGAGGTTGTAGTGCGCGCCCGCATTCACGATGTACTCGTAAGCGGGACCCGTGATCGTCGAGTCGCCGTTCTTCGCCACCGGCAGCGTGATCGTCGCGTTGAAGTTGGCCGTGCTGCTGCCTGCCGAGGCGTCCCAACCGCTCCAGGCGAGCGAATAGCCGCGCTCCATCAGGAACGCATCGGACAGCGCCTGCGAATCGGTGACCGATCCGGGGTCGTTGCCGCCTGCGGTGCGATTGAGCGTGCCGAACAGCTTGCGGCCGCGATTCGGCGGCTCGTACATCAGCTTGTGGTTGCCCTTGGACAAGTCGATCGGCCGCAGCAGGTAGAAGTCGAACGAATACTCGACGTTGCCGTTCGCGTTGCGCGGCGCGAGCGCGATATCGGCGATGACCGCGTTGCGGCGATCGGTGGGGTCGATCTCGCCGTACGCCTTGCCAACGATCTTCTCGTATTGCCCCACGCCGGTCCACGCGTAACCACCAAACGTCGGCGATTCGGTCTGCGTGATCTCGATGCGAGTGATGCGTGCCTGCGCGACGGGCACCGTGGCGACGGCGATCATCCCCAGCGCAGCGGCCACGCCGACATGAACGAGGGTATGGCGCAGACATTGACGCGCGCCTGCCGTCGTCGCCGGGACAGCGTGTTTCGACTTGCTGCAATTCATTCATCGACTCCTTGTCTTGTCCTGTGAATTCGGCGACATCCGACCGCCGAACGCTGGGTGCCTGGAAGTGGCGGGACATTCAAACGCAGATTGCGTCGTTCCGCTTTCCAAATCTTGTGAAAACTTTCGAAATCCTGCGATTTATCGATCACTTGGCGTGATCGACTCGACACGTCGTTCACGGTTCGCGCGCGCTGGTTGCGAACGATTCAAGCCGCGGGTATCGTCGCTCGCAGCACCGCAACCCTTCCAGTCGCCGGCGTTGGCGCTCGCTCATTTCAATCTTCTCGGAGGTCACCTCATGGCACAGGCGAGTCGGGAATCGAAGGAGCATGAAATCGACGAACACGCAGCGCGGCGTCGCCTGCTGCTGCGTGGCGTGCTCGTCGCCGGCGGCGCATTCTCGCTGGCGTCGTGCACGACCGTTGGCGCGCAGATGCAGTCTCGCCATGCTGCCGCAGGGGGTGGAAGGATTTCCGCCCGCTGGCTTGGCGGTGGCGTCATGGAACTGGCCACGCCCGACTACAAGCAGATCGCATACATCGACGCGTGGATCTGGAACAACACCGGATGGAGCCGGTTCGGCATTCAGAAGCCGGCAGAGTACGCGAGCAAGGAAGGCTTCGTCCGCTACGTCTCGGGCAAGAAGCCCGAGGCCGTGTTCGTGCTGCTGACGCACGATCACGGCGATCACATGGGCGACTACTTCGAGATGCTGCAGGGCTTATGGGCAGCCGGTCTTCCGGTGATGACGACCGGCCAGAGCGATCTGATGCGCAAGGGCCTCGTCGACGATTTCAAGCACGCGGGTCTCGATGCGTCGAAGATCGTCGCCAACGCCGGTGCGGGCATGAACTTCGGCGGCGTCGCGAAACATGGCGCGATGACCGCGTATCTCGTCCCGGCCATCCATTCGAACCTGCATGCCTATCCGGCGGCAGGCTTCATCCTCGACATCGGCGGCATGCGCGTGTATGCCAGCGGCGATACCGATCTCTTCGGCGACATCAAATTGATCGGCGAGCGATACCGGCCGAATCTCGCGATCGTTTGCGTCGGCGACGGTCCGTACACCATGGGGCCGGAGGACGCGGCGCGCGCATGCCAATGGGCCGGCGTGTCGCAGGCGATTCCGGTTCACTATGCGCACAATGCGCAGGTGAAGGGTGTCGAGGCGGGCGACGAATTCAAGCGCGCGCTCGCGACGATCGCGCCGGGAGTGACGGCCAGGGTGTTGAAGCCCGGCGAACCGCACGTGATTGCGATGTGACGGGAAGGCGCGTCGCCTACGAGATCTGCCCGAGGAACGCGCGGGTGCGCTCGTGCTTCGGGTTGTTGAAGAACTCTTCGGGCGGCGCCGCTTCCACGATCTCGCCGCGGTCCATGAAGATCACGCGGTTGGCGACGCTCCGCGCGAAATTCATCTCGTGCGTCACCACGAGCATGGTCATCCCCTCGTTGGCGAGGTCGATCATCGTGTCGAGCACTTCCTTGACCATCTCGGGGTCGAGTGCCGACGTGGGTTCGTCGAACAGCATCACCTTGGGGTTCATGCAGAGCGCGCGGGCGATCGCCACGCGCTGCTGCTGGCCGCCGGAAAGCTGCGCCGGATACTTATCGGCCTGCTCCGGAATGTGCACGCGCTCGAGATAGCGCCGCGCCGTCGTCTCGGCCTCGGCGCGGCTCGCGCGGCGCACTTTCATCGGCGCGAGCATGCAGTTCTCGAGCACCGTCATGTGCGGGAACAGATTGAACTGCTGGAACACCATGCCGACCTCGTGCCGGATCTCGGCGATGTTCCTGCGCCCCGAAAGCTCGATGCCGTCGACGAAGATGCGTCCCTTCTGGATCACCTCGAGCTGATTGATGCAGCGGATCAGCGTCGACTTGCCGGAGCCCGAAGGTCCGCAGATGACGATGCGCTCGCCGCTTGCGACGGTGAGGTTGATGTCCTTCAGCGCCTGGAAGGTGTCGTACCACTTGTCGACACCTTCCATCCTGACGGCCACGTCGGCGTCTTCGTTCCTCGAGGTTACACGCACGTTCTCGACGCTGGGGGTCATCGCGGCATGCCGATCACTTCTTCTTGAGCACGGCCGGCATCGGCTCGCCGAGCCACTTCTCGTTGATCTTGTCGAGCTCGCCGTTGGCCTTGATCTTGTCGATGAACTGGTTGATCCGCGCGAGCAGATTCTGCTCGCCCGGCTTGACCGCGATGCCCTGCACCTGGCTCGACAGCTCGAACTTCTTGTTGAACTTGCCAGGCGCGAGCTTCTGGATCGTCAGGTAGCACACGTTCGAACAGCCGATCAGCGGCACCTGGCCCGACATCAGCGCCTGCAGCGCGGCGGCATCCGAGTCGAAGCGCCGGATGGTGGCGGATGGCGGCGCCACCTTGGTCACCGCCGTATCCTGCGTCGACGCTCGTGCGACGGCGATGGTCTTGCCGGCGAGGTCCGCAGGCTTCGTGATCTTTTCGTCGTCCTTGCCGTACACGGCGATGGTGATGGCGGCATAAGGCTCCGAGAAGTCGACGCTCTTGGCCCGCTCGGGCGTGATGCCCAAAGAGGCGACGAGCACGTCCACCTGGCCGCTCAACAGATACGGGATGCGATTGGGCCCGGTGACAGGGACCAGTTGCAGCTTGACGCCGAGGTCGGGCGCCAGCAGCTTCGCGACGTCGGCGTCGTAGCCGTCGGGCTGGTTCTGCTCGTTCATCAATCCATACGGCGGGAAGTCGACGAGCATGCCCACCTTGATGGTGCCGCGCGACTGGATGTCCTGCAGCGTGTCGGCGCCGGCCAGGCTCCCGGCCAGCATCAGGCCGACCCCGACAACGATTGCCAAGGCGTTCTTCAATGCATTCATGATTCGCTCCTCCTGGTTGGGGCCGGACGACGCTCCGGCGCGTGGTTCGTCAACGATTGGTTGCGCGGGCCATGCCTCGCTCCATCCACCGTGCCACCAGCGTGAGCGGCCAGCACATCGCGAAGTAGATCGCCGCGACGAGGCCGAAGACGAGGAACGGACGGAACGTGACGCTGGTGATGATCTGTCCCTGCCGCGTGAGCTCGACGAAGCCGATGATCGAGGTCAGCGACGTCTCCTTCAAAAGCTGCACGAGAAAGCCGACCGTGGGCGGTACGGCGATGCGCGCCGCCTGCGGCAGCACGACATGGCGCATTCGCGCGAAGTAGTGCAGGCCGAGCGCCTTGGCCGCCTCGGTCTGGCCGTGCGGCACCGCTTGGATGCAGCCGCGCCAGATCTCGCCGAGATACGCGCTGGCGTGCGCCGTCAGCGCGATCATCGCTGCGATCAGCGGATTCACGCTGAAGCCGAAGATCGCCATGCCGAAATACGCGAGGAACAGCTGCATGAGCAGCGGCGTGCCCTGGAAGACGCGGATGAAGACGATCATGGCGGTGCGCGCCACGCGGCTGTCCGCGGTGCGCAGCAGGGCGACGATCAGCCCGCCGATGCCGCCGCCCACGAAGGCGATGATCGCGAGAACGATCGTCCAGCGCGCCGCGAAGACGAGGAGCTCGAACTCGTTCCACCCGAACTGCCGGATCATCCCGCCGTTCCCCGTTCAGCGTGCCATCGGATAGCGAAACGCCACCCGCTGGATCGCCGCGAAAATTCCCGACAGGATCGTGGACATCACGAGGTACATCGCCGTGACGACGATGTAGGTCTCGAAGCTCGCGAAGGTCTCCGAATTGACGTCGTTGCCCGCGGCGGCGAGGTCGGTGGCCGAGATCACCGAAACGACGCTCGAGGTGAGCATCAGGAAGATGAACTGGCTGGTGAGCGCCGGATAGACGGTCCGCAGCGCCGGCTTGAGGATGATGTAGCGGAAGATCTGCAGGCGCTTGAGACCGAGCGCGATGCCGGCCTCCACCTGTCCCCAGTGGATCGACTCGATGCCCGCGCGGATGATCTCGGTGCCGTACGCGCCCACGTTGATGGTGAGCGCCACCAGCGCCGCCGGGTTCGGATTGAACGAAATGCCGACGGCGGGAAGGCCGAAATAGATGAAGAAGATCTGGACGAGGAACGGCGTGTTCCGGATCACCTCGACGTACACGCTGACGATCCATTGCAGCGGCACGATGCGCGACGTTCTCGCCGCGGCGCAGACGATCGAGATGACGAGCCCGAGCAGCATCGCGCCGCACGACAGCTCCAGCGTGACGGCCGCGCCCTCCAGCAGGCGACCGAAATTGGCGAATACCGGGGCGAACTTGAAGCTGTACACGCGCCTTCGCTGCCTCCTTTGCCGCTGCCAAGCGAACGGATCGCTCTTTTCCGACCGGGTTTCGAATCGATCTAACGTATTTCGCGTGCACCGTCAACGGCGGACGACGCCCGCCCGATATTGCTAACGCCCCGACGCATCAGGGCGTTGGACATTCGCGTGGCGCGCGTTCAGCGCTCGCCCATCCCTTCGGCCGGGCGCGGCGCACTGCCGCTTCGCACCTTGTCCTCGATGCGGCGCCCGACGTCGGCGTCGACGTTCTTCCAGTACTCGAAGGCGCGCTCGAGCACCGGCGAGCGCACGCCGCCGAGCAGACTCCCCGCCACCTGGTCGACGAGGCGTTCGCGCTGCGCATCGTCGAACACGTTGCGCACGAGGATGCCGGGCTGCGTGAAATCGTCGTCGTCGGGCCGCCGCGTGTACGCGCTTCGCACCATCTCGCCATCGGCCTCCCAGCCTTCCGGCATCCGGCCCGTCTCATCCGAGCACGGGCGACCGCCGCTGTTGGGCGCGTAGACCGGTGCGCTGCCGCTGTGCTCGTACGTCATCTGGCCGTCGAACATGTAGGTGTTGACCGGCACTTTCGGCCGGTTCACCGGGAGCTGGTGGAAATTGGTGCCGATGCGATTGCGTTGCGCATCGTTGTACGCGAAGGCGCGCCCCAGCAGCATCTTGTCGGGTGACAGGCCGATGCCCGGAACGGTATTGCCCGGTGAGAACGCGGCCTGCTCGATTTGCGCGAAGAAGTTGTCGGGGTTGCGATCGAGCGTGAGGATGCCGACCTCGACCAGCGGATAGTCGGCGTGCGGCCACGTCTTGGTGAGGTCGAACGGGTTCAGCCGGTACGTCTTGCCTTCGGCGTAGGGCATGATCTGCACCGACAGCGTCCAGCTCGGATGCTCGCCGCGCGCGATGGCCTGGAACAGGTCGCGGCGATGGAAGTCGGCATCCTTGCCTGCCATCTCCGCGGCTTCGGCGTTCGTGAAGAACGCCATCCCCTGTCGCGTATGGAAGTGGTACTTGACCCAGAACCGGTCCCCCGACGCGTTCACCCACATGTAGGCGTGCGACCCGTAGCCGTTCATGTGACGCCACGTGCGCGGCAATCCGCGCACGCCCATCAGGTACGTCACCTGATGCGCGCTCTCCGGATTGGCGGTCCAGAAGTCCCACTGCATGTGGCTGTCGCGCAGCCCCGAATCGGGCAGGCGCTTCTGGCTGCGGATGAAGTGCGGGAACTTCATCGGATCGCGCACGAAGAAGATGGGCGTGTTGTTGCCGACGAGGTCGTAATTGCCTTCGTCCGTATAGAACTTGAGCGAGAAGCCACGCACGTCGCGCCAGGTGTCGGGGCTGCCCTGCTCGCCGGCGACCGTGGAGAAGCGCGCCAGCACCTCGGTGGCCGCGCCCTTGCGAAAGACGGCCGCCTTCGTCCACCGCGACACATCCCCCGTCATCTCGAACCGGCCAAACGCGCCGCCGCCCTTCGCATGCGGCTGCCGCTCCGGCACCTTCTCGCGGTTGAAATGCGCCATCTGCTCGAGGAAGTGCACATCGTGCAGCAGCACCGGACCGTCGGGGCCCACGGTCAGCGAATGCCGGTCGCTCGGCGCGGGCGCGCCGCTGCCGGTGGTGGAACCGTCGTTCGTGCTTTCGTTTTGCCCGGCCATGGTGACCTCCTGTGCTGTTCCCGTGCTGCAAGAAAGCGCGTGCGGCCTCGCGGACCTGACGCGTCGGCCCCAATTCGAACGTCGACAGCGCGTAGCTGTCCGTGGTTCAGAGGCGGGACCAGGACGGCGAGCCCGCTATCGGCACTCGATGGGCCCAACGCACATGGACAAGCTCGATCAGCACTACCCGCAGGCGTTGCTCGCGGCGCATGCGCCGCCATGCCTTTCGCTGTACCAGCCCACGCATCCGACGCATCCCGAGAAGCAGCAGGACGTCATCCGGTATCGCAATCTCGTGAAATCGCTGGAGGCGTCGCTGCTGCAGCAGGGCGGCGCTCCGCCCGAGATCCGCGCGTTGCTCGAACCGCTGCACGGCCTCGCCCACGATCGCGGATTCTGGAATCACGTGCTGCAGGGCCTCGCCGTGCTGCGAAATCCGGAGGGCATGCGCGTCTACCGCGTTCAGCGCGCGGTCCCGGAGCTCGCGATCGTGGCCGACAGCTTCCACACCAAGCCGCTGCTGCGCATCCAGCAATCCGCCGATCGCTACCAGATCCTCGCGCTTAGCCGCAGCGAGGCGCGCCTGTTCGAAGGCAATCGGGACGCGCTGGCCGAGATCGATACGTCAGGCGTGATGCCGACGCCCGGCGCGGCCGGCCTGGACGTTCCCGGCGCCGAACGCGGAACGCGCATCTACGGTGCGACGACCGCCGAAGGCGTGACGCGCCATGGCACCGGCGGGGAGCAGCAGTTTCGCGACAACGAGACCGAGCGCTTCTTTCGCGCCGTCGACCAGGCGGTGACCGAGCACTACTCGCGCCCCTCCGGCTTGCCGCTGCTGCTTGCGGCGCTGCCCGAGCACCACGCAATGTTCCGCAGGGTGAGCAGCAATCCGCAGCTCATGGACGTCGCCCTCGACGTCCATCCGGACGATCTGTCCGAAGGGGAGTTACGCGATCGTGCCTGGCAGGCGATGCTGCCGTCCTACCTCGCGCGCCTCGCCGCGCTCGTCGACCACATCCACGCCGCGACGGCACGTCACGCGGGTTCGCTCGATCTCGCGGACATTGCGCGCGCGGCGTACGAGGGGCGCGTGGCAACGCTGCTGATCGACGCGGATCGGCGCGTCGCCGGAACACTCGGTTCGACGACGGGCGCCATCCGGGTGGAGCCGAGCGCGAGCCCTGCGCAGGCGGACGTGCTCGACGACGTCGGTGAGCAGGTGCTGCGCACCGGTGGCGAGGTGATCGTGGTGCCGTCGGAGCGAATGCCGTCGGACTCGGGCGCGGCCGCGGCGTACCGGTATTGATCGATGTCGAGCGCTCGCGCTGCCCGTCGTCAGCACTCGACGCGCACGCAGAAATCGGCGCCCTCCCAGCGGTGCTCGTCCGGCCAGTAGAACGTGAAATCCACGCGGCGGCCGATGCCGAGGTCGGCCGTGGGTAAATCCGCGACGTGCACGCCCAACGTCGTGTCGCGGGTATCGTCGTCGCGAACCGATTGCCAGCCATCGACGGTCCAATGCACGCGCGCCGGCGCGAAGGTCTCGATGCGAAGTGTCGAGCGCGGCGGCATCGCCGGTATCGTGTCGTCGATGCGCCAGATGAAGCGATTCGACGTCGTGTGCTTCACCAGGTAGCGCTCCACCGTCTGCGGCGGACGGTCGAAGATCTCGCCGTCGCGAAGGGAGCGGCATAGCTTCAGGTACTCCGCGTGCGCCCACACGAGCGGGCTCGCCGAGCCCGACGCGTGTCCGAAGAAAAGTTCGTGTGCGGGCACGTCCGCGCTGTCCCAGATCTGTTCGGGGATCAACCCGCTCGCGCCCCCGAATGCCTCGAGCACGCCAGCGAGGCGTTCGGCCTCGTCCGTGCGGCCGGCCGCGAGCTCGAAATGCGCGCGCTCACCGGTGAGAAGCGGCCATGCACGACCGATGCCGACGCCATCGAACGGCCGGCCATCGGCATGTTCGCCGTAGCCATCGCCTTGATAGCGGCGCCAGGCCGGACCGTTTGGGGTGTCGACCTTGAGCAGGGCGTCGATCAGCTTGACCGTATTGACGATGCGCGGGTCGTCGGCAGTGCGTAACCCGAAGCGGACGAGCGCGAGCGCGTCGACGCTCACGATCGACGCGGCCGGGACCATCGATTGGTCCGCCGGCCGATTCTTGATGGGCACGAAGCCCTCGCGAGGCGAGGCCGGGCGCGCCCGATCCGGCTCGGAAACACGCACGTAGTAGCCATCCACGGCGTGGCGCCGTGCAAGATCGGTGTCCTCGACGTACAGCCACCGCTCGATGCTCGCGTTCCACGCGTCTGCTGTCTCGCGGAGGAAGGTCGCCATGCTGCCGCGCGACGCTCGATCGGCGACGTCGGCGGCCACGAGGAGTGCAGCGATTTCGGCGGCCAACGTGAACGGCGAATAGCCCGCGTCCTCTTCCCAGCGATCCTGCGGACTGGCCGGTCCGTTGCGGACCAGAAACCCGGCGGCGCGCTCGATCATCGGCCACAATGCGCGTTCACCGCGGGCGTCGAGCGCACCGTGGCGCAGCGCGAGATCGACGAGCAGGATCGGCAGCGCCGTTTCGTCCATCTGAATGCCGGACCAATACGGTGTGCCGTCGAGCCACATGTTCTGCGCCCAGTGACCGTCGGCTTCCTGAGTGACCTGCAGGTGGCGCAGCACGCGCCGGACTTCGCGCAGTGCGCCTGCCGCCAGGAACCCGCCCGCCGTTTCGACGAGATCGCGCGGCCACACCAGATGGTAGCCACCGAGATCGTCGTCGCCCTTGGAAAAGCCCCAGGGAATCGACAGGCTCGCGATCACCCCTCCTTGAATGCGTTTCGATTCATGAATGCGCAGCACCGCGGCGCTCGCCAGGAACAAGCGTCGCGGCGGTGTCCTCGTTCGCCGCTGCAGCGCCTCCTGCCACTGCCTCCAGCCGTCCACATAGGCAGCTTTCGTTTCGTCGAAATCGTCGAGCAGGCTGAGACAGGCGTGTTGCGCCGCTTCGTTTGGCGTTGGACCGAAGCCGAGCGCGAGGACGAACTGTCCATCCGACGCGCCAAGATCGACCTGCCCCGTGAGCGCCACGTTGCCGTTCTCGGCCCGTCGGTACGTATGGGTCAGCCGTTTGTCGGCGCGCAATTGCTGCCACCCGTCGGAGGCGCCGACGAAGCCCGCCGAACGCGCGAGCCATGGCGCCGAACAGGCGAGCGCCAGCGCGAAGCTCTCGCGTTGCGCAAAGAGTACCGGGGTGCCCTTGTACTCATCGATCCAGGCGGAATTGCCCGCGCCACGGTTGGCGAGGTGAGGCGCCAGCAGCACGTAGAGTCCGTAGTCGGCGAGCGTGCCCGAACGCGGCATGAAGCGAACGCGCTGCAGCACCACGTCACGCCTCGGGTCGGTCAGCACTTCCTTTTCGATCTCGTAGCGGTCGTCGACCTGGGTGTTGCGGATGCGATAGCACGGGATTCCCGGCTCGACCGTGGAAGTCTCGGATCGCGCATCGCGCTTCTCTTCCGAAAAGAGCGACTGTCCGTCGGTGACGATCAAGCCGAGGTCGCGCGTGCAGGCGCTGTCGACGCGCGGGTAGTAGATCTCGTTCAGGATCCCGTGGCTCAGCGTGAACCACACCCGGCTCTCGCGCCCGATCGAAGTGCCGAGACCGGTTTTCGCGCTCGACGTCCAGCGCGCGGGAATGCCGGGCCAACCGGGGGCGAAAGCATCGGATTCCCGAACCATGTTGCGACCTCAGGTTCCTATGTGCCCGACGGGATCCACAACCGGTGAAATTGCGTGACGAGGCGTCAAAACAAAAAGGCCCTGACGGATCAGGGCCTTCGAAAGCTGGTGGAGACGAGGAGGAACGACCCTCCCTCGCCCGGCCTGGCTAAGTCCTTGACGATGAAAACCCTACGACTCGTCGCGGTGCAGGATGTGGATCACCACGCTGGATATCGGCATGGATCGCCGTGGCCGCAAAGATAACTTGCGACGGGCAGAGTTGGCAACGACTTTTTGCGACGTTGCTGTCGATGTCGGTGGTAGGGGAGAAGAGGTGTCTCCGGGAAATCGGACGGCCGGATAAGTGTGTGGCTCTGCGCCAAAAATCGGCGACGTTGTCGCCGAGGTGCAGAAGCAATGAAAGACCCGGCCCTAGCCATTTCGGCAGCATTCAAGGCGAACGTGGCCGTCGTCGCGATCAAGGGTCACAGGACCTTGGTCGAGCTGTCGGAGCACGGAATCGGCGCAAAAGGTAAGCGCGTGGCGTCGACGGCTCAATCCCGGATCTGCGCATCGATCGTCGCCTCGTCGTCGCTGACCCATTCGATGCCGCGGCGCACGTAGCGCCGCGGCGCGGCAGGCGTAAACGCGGCCTCTTCCGGCTTCCAGTCGTAACGGCACACGCGTACCGCATGCCGCTCCAGGTACAGCAGGTTGAACGAGTTTCGCTCGCCGCGCCCGCGCGTCGACGTCGCCGTTCCCGCCTGCACCACGAGCGCGCTGGGACGGCCGGATTCATTTCGCCGTGCCGTCGTTCCGATTTCATGGGCATGCATGTGACCTGCGAGCAGGATGTCGGGCATGCATTCGCGCAACTGGGCCAACGCCATGTCCGCGCGACCCACCCGATCCCTGCGTTGCATGCTGGCGAGCTGAAAGGGGTGATGCGTGACGAGAACGCGCAGTCGTTCGCGCCCCACCTCATGAAAAATCCGCCGCGCACGCAGCACTTGCTCGACATTGATGCGCCCGCCCTTGAACACGTTCGACCGCGCCGTGTTCACGCCGACCACGACGATTTCATCGTCGACGAACGCAGCCTCCGCTTCGGACGCGACGAAACGGCGATAACGCGCGAGCGGCGTGAGGAAGCGGGCGAAGACATTGTGCAGCGGGATGTCGTGATTGCCCGGCACGACGACCGCGGGTGCCGGGAGGGAATCGAGGAAACGGCGTGCCGCGGCGAACTGATGCGCCGTTGCCCGTTGCGTCAGATCGCCGGATACCGCGATGACTTCCGGCGCGATCGCTTCCAGGCAGTTGCGCAGCGCATCGACAACGGTCATGTCGACGCGCCCGAAATGCAGGTCCGACAAGTGCGCGAGCTTGCGCATGGACTCTCAGCGGTTGTGCGCCGGAACGAGAACGCGAAGCGCGCGCGGCTCCATGCCAAAGACGAGCGGCGTCTGCAGTCGATGCACTTCGCCATCGATCGCGACGACGGCGCTCGTTCGCCGCGTTTGCACGACGACCTCGGTTGCCTGGAACGAGATGAAATCCGTGGCCTCGCCAAGGCGCCCGAGCAACGCCCGCGCGGCGAGTGCGAGCAACTCCATCCGGCTCGTGGCGCTGACGATATCGACGCTCAAATGACCCGCATCCAGGCAATGTCGCTCGCCAATGGCCATGCCGTGCAGTTCGTAGCGGTTGTTGCCGACGAAGACGACCGGCGCGCGGTACGACGCCGCCTTGCCTTCGCTCTTTACGTGCACGTCGAGGAACGGAAATCGCCGCAGCACGTTCAACGCCGCCCACACGAACGACGGCCACTTGGTGTGGCCGAGCCGCTCGGTCAGCGCGTTGCGCTCTTTCACCACTTGTGGATACAAGCCGAGACTCGAGTTGTTCAGGAACACCCTGCCGTTGACGCGACCGACGTCGACTTCCTTCACGTCGCCCGTGCAGATCGCCGCGACGGCCGCGTCGAGGTCGAGCGGGATGCCCGCGTCCTTTGCGAAGTGGTTGAGCGTGCCGAGGGGTAGCACGCCGAAGGCGATGGCATGACCGATGATTGCGCCCGCGACGGCGTTGAGTGTGCCGTCTCCCCCGCCGGCGACGATCACCTGCGGATTGTCGGCCATCGCACGCGCCGCCGCGTGGCTGATGTTCTCCCCAGCCTCGACGAGGCGGACGTCGGCCGGCACGCCATGCATTGCAAAGCGTCGGCGTATCGCGTTCGCGGCGTCGCTCGGCATTCCGGCTGCGCCGGCATTGAGCAGCACGACGTACGTCACGGATCCTTGCGCCTGGCAACGTTCGCCGCGCGCTTCCAGTTGATCACGATGTGCCAATGTCGGAGTGCCAGCGACGCGAGCAGCAGCCAAGCGATGCCTTCGAGCACGCCGGCGACGACATCCGTGGGGTAATGCGCGCCGAGATACACGCGGCTTGCGCACACCGCGGTAATCCAGAGACTCACCACGACGATGCAGGCGATGGTGGCGGCGCTGCGCCTTGCTCGCGCAAGGAGCAGGACGGTCAACACGCCGCCGAACATCGTCGCAGCGGCCGCGTGTCCGCTGGGGTAGCTGTACGTGACCAGATGGACAAGCGCATCGGTGCCGGCCGGCCGACCGCGGTGAACCAGGTACTTGACGGCGACATTCAAGCCAATACCACCGTACACAATGAGCGCGACGCCGACGGCCATCAGCAGGTGACCGCGCCAAACGAGCGCAACGAGAAGAACGGCCGCGTACGCACTGACGATCGACGGACCTCCCAGGCGACTCACCCACACCGCGAGCCACGTTGCCGACGCGATGCGATGCGTTTCGGCCCACATAACGATCGAGAGGTCAAACGCGGTCACCGCCCGGGACGTCGTGACCGCAACGGTCAGTCCGGCGAATGCGGCCAACGCGACGAGCCCGGCGGTCGCAGGCATCCGCGTCGCGTTTGCGTGGGAAGCTTTGGCTGGCGGTGATTCCGTCGGGGCTGGTCGAGGCCACGTTGCCATGAGGATTCGCCGTCGGACCGCAAAGTGGGCCGGTGCCTGCCTGGCGCCATTCTATGCGCCGATGGCGACGCTCGTGCGGGTTCGATATTCTCGGGACATCCTGCTTGGAATTGTCCTGCGCGGAACTTGGCTCCCGGGCTCGCAGTCAGGAAAACTTGCGCTCGCAAATATGGAGAACGCATGAGGTCGATGCGCGAAAGGGCATTGAGCAAGCTCCCGGAAGTCACACTTGGTTTCTGGATCATCAAGATCCTGGCCACGACGCTCGGGGAGACCGGCGGCGACGCCGTGACGATGTCGATGAATCTCGGTTACTGGATCGGGTCGGCCATCTTCGCCGCGTTGTTTGCGCTTGCTGTCACGGCGCAACTGCGGGCCAGGCGGTTCCATCCATTCCTGTTCTGGACCGTCATCGTCGCGACCACCACGTTCGGGACGACGCTGGCCGACCTGTTCGATCGGTCATTCGGAATAGGTTACGCAGGTGGCGCCGCCACGCTCTTCGTTCTGCTGATCTCGACGCTCGCGCTGTGGCACTGGTCGCTCGGCTCGGTGTCCGTGGAGCGGTTGACGACCCGTAAGGCGGAGGTCTTTTACTGGGTCACCGTCATGTTCTCGCAGACATTGGGCACCGCGCTCGGCGACTGGATGGCGGACACCACCGGCCTCGGCTACGAAGGCGGCGCGATCGTCTTCGCCGTCGGCCTCGGCGTCGTTGCGGCCGCCTATTTCCATACCCGCGTGTCGCGCACACTTCTGTTCTGGGCCGCGTTCATCCTTACGCGCCCGCTTGGGGCCACCGTGGGTGACTTGCTCGACAAGCCCCACGCGCATGGCGGGCTGGCGCTTAGTCGCTATACCGCATCCGCCGTCATTGCCGGGTTCATCATCGCGTGCATCATATTCATGCCGCAGCGTGCGGAGCGGCAGAAGGCGGCCTGACCGCACGCGACCCGTGAAACGCAGTCGCGCTGCTCCTGCTCGTGCTCGCATTGCCCAAGATGCCCCGCTTCCCTTTCAACCGGTACGTCACGAATGCGCTTCGCATCCACCGGGCATGATGCCGATTTCCGCAGTGAGCGCGGCAAACTCTAATGCGGAAAGCTTGCTTTCGATGGTGTGAACGATTGTCGGGGTTACTCCCTTCTTTCCTAAACACCAGAGTGCTGTCAACGCCGGACGAAAACCGCGCAGTGGAGGTGTGGAGGAAATCTTGGGCGGTACCGGGACGAGCACCATCTCGAGCAGCGGCAGTGCCACGCTAGAACGTGTTGCCCGCGAGCGGACCACGCCCATGATGAATAATGGGGGAATCATGGCGATCAGGCCTTGTGCATCGGATCGTGGTCAACATCATCGGATTCCCCAGTCGACTTCGCCGGGATACGCTCATGTATTCGGCCGCCCATGCAAACGGCAGCGCCGTGAGCGTCGGAAGTGATGCTTACGTCGCCGAAACCCTGCCCAGGTCACGCCATTCTTGATCCGCCCGGTTGCCCAACTCTTATGCCAGATACCACTGATGAAGAAAGCCGCAGTCGAACCGTAAGGCAGAGAGCGCTGGCAGCGGCACGATGTAGAGAACTTCGAATCGGCGCGCCAGACGGGCTCAGCGTCAGCGCTCAGGAGTGGGGCGATTCCGGCGGCGTGGACTGCGTCTTCATTCATGGTTTCCTACAAAGCCATCTATGTTGGTGGAACCAGTTCAGCAATCGCAGTCTCACGCGTGCGCTTCACATGGTGACCTACGATATTCGCGGGCACGGAGGATCAGACAAGATAGGAAACCAAGACCTCTATCGTGAGAGCGGAAGGTTTGCCGATGAACTTCATGCGGTGATCAGCGCTTTCGCTATGCACAATCCAATACTCGTTGGCTGGTCGTATGGAACGCGCATCATTGCCGACTATCTAACTAAGTATGGCGATAGGGCAATTGCCGGAATCAATTTCATTGGTTCCTCGCTGAGCGACGATGAAGATCATGGTGGTCCAGGCCTAGTGTTTCTCGAGAGGGCGCTTTCCGATGACTTCGCGTGGCGCCTAAACGCAACACGGGAATTCAATCGAGCGTGCTTTTGCAGACCTCCACCGACGCCCGACCTCGATCAATTAGTGGCGATCAGCATGACGGTACCGAGCAAAGTTCGCCAGTGGATGCGCAGGCCAGGGTCCTATGACGCGGTGCTGAAGTCGGTGAGGATTCCAGTGTTGATTACGCATGGGACCGCTGACGCAATCAAGCTTCCAGGTGCGGCACGATACGTCGCGCGCGCCGTCAGGCGATCAGAGCTCTCGTTGTACGCCGAAACAGGTCATTCTCCCTTTTGGGAAGATCCGGTACGCTTCAACCGGGAACTTGCCCGGTTCGTACGCCGCGCGCATGCAAACCGGGCTTGAGTAAGCGATCGCGTTCTTTCGGGGGTCCTCGGAGTTCGAGCCCGGCCGCCATCGACTGCCGATCGGTGGCCCGAGGTTAATCGTCGCGAAATCGGCTCTTGGCCTACGTCTCACCGAAGGTCATGGACAAGGCATTACCGCGAGTGATTCGCATGAAGGAAATGTCGGGCTGGCGCGCTATTTCGTACACAAGGTCGGACAGTGCGTTCGCCGGTCGGTAGAACTGCGCGTAGTCCCGTGTCGTTCGCGCCTCGAACAATGGCTTGAGGATCTCGTCGCCGTAGAACACGGCATTTAGCAGGTCTTCGTCGGAGCGAAACGGACCCCGCGTTCTGCGCACGCGTTTGAGTGCTGGTGGCACCAGGTCGCCCGCCCGGCCAGACACGAATCGATCACCCTTGCGTACTGCGCGCTCGAGGAGTTCCGGCGCAATTGGAGCCGGAGGTGTGCCGTAATAACCAAGTACGTATTTGCGTAACTCGTCCGGAACTGTCTTGTATCTTTCACCCTGAATCACGTTGAGTGTCGCCTGTGTCAGCATGAATTGCGCCGTCGGGCTGACAACCGGGACATATCCCATATCCTTGCGTACTTGGGTGGCCTCCGTCAGGATCTCCGTGAGCCGTTGCTCGAGCCCGCGCTCCCGCAGCTGGGTGCGTAAGTTGGTGATCATGCCACCTGGAAGCTGGTGTTCGTCCAGAAGCGGATCCTCAGGCATGGGGGCGCCGAGAGGTTTTCGCCACCGGTGACAGACGTAGCGAAAGTACGATGCCATCCGATGCAGCGCATCCCGATCGAGATCGGTCGAGTAGCCACGCTTTTGAAGTTGCTCGTCCACCCATTCCGTCGGGGGATGGGACGGTCCGAGCGCCAGCGGAGAAATCGCGGTGTGCACGGTGTCCGCACCGGCGTCGACCGCCTCAAGCAGAACTTCGGGAGCTCGCCCGCTCATGCAGTGACTGTGGATATTGATCCGAACCGGGCCGATTACTCTGCGCAATGCGGGAACGAGCGAGCGAACGCGCGGAACGTCGAGCATGCCGCTTGGGTCCTTCACGATGATTTGGTCTGCACCAAGACGCACAAACTCGGCGGCCTTACCCGCATAGTACGCATCCGTATGCACGGGGCTGCGTGAGAAAACGAGAGCACCACGTACGACGATTCCCACGGATTTCGCCTTGGCGACGACAACCTCCACGTTGCGTAGATCGTTGAACTGATCGTAAAGCGCAATCTCGCGGATGCCGTTCGCGAACAGCCGCTCCATGGCGAGTTCGACGACGTCGTTGGGAAACACTTCAAAAGTCCAGAGGCTTTGACCGCGTACCCAGGCGTTGAGGGGAGTCTTGGGAATAAGGTGACGGACGTGTCGCATCCGCTCCCACGGGTCTTCGCGAAGAAAGCGCACCGATACATCCCATACTGCGCCACCAATCAGGTCGATTGCGTCGTAGCCGACCGAGTCCATCACGCTAGCGATGGGCAGCATCATTTCGTTGGTCATGCGCGTCGACCAGAGACACTGGTGCGCGTCGCGCAATGCTTCTTCGCAGATCGGAACGTGCCTGGACATGGGAGATTCCCTTCGAGTCGTTCTAGATGCGTCGTAGAATCGCGCGGTCAAAGCCTTTGTCGAACCAAGGGCATTGCTTCAATCTGTTCCACCACGGAGTAGCTATCGAACGGTCCCTCGCTTTCGACGTGAGTGCGCCGGGCTCGAGGTAGTGTATGGCTGCGAACGTGTGCGTCGAGGGCGCAAGTGCGCGAAAGAAATCGCAACCGTACCAGGTGGGCTCCTCGAGAAGCAGCGGCATGTGCTCGTACGAAAACCATGCGTCGAATTCGTTGAAATAATCCAGTGGGACCGGATACTTGAGCACGTAGGTGATCGTACCTTCCTGCCGACGTCCGAAGGCGCGGGTGTGGCAGCCGATCCAACTTACGAGTGCGCGCGCGTCGGGTTCGAGGCCCGGTGACTGCTCTACCGACGTACGTTCGATACGGACGAACTGGGACGTCGCGTCGCAGAAGTACCAATCCGATTCACCGGACGTTGCTCCACATTCGACGTAGTGACTGATGCGAACGCAGGTCATCTCGAGACTTCGCACGCGTCAAGCGGGTTCGCGATCATCGCTAGCAACTGTTTCTTGTCGGGCTTGCCATTGGCGGTAAGCGGTAGTGCGGAGACCAGGGAGATTCGACGGGGCTTCTTGTATTCCGCCAACTGTTGCTTGCAGTGCTCGAGGATCGCCTTTTCAGTGAGATGTAGACCAGACTTGCAGGTCACGAACGCGTGGACGATTTCACCCCACAGAGGATCAGGCTCGCCAATGACCGCGCAATCCTCCACGGCGTCGAGCTGGTAAAGCACGTCCTCGACCTCCTTCGGATACACGTTGAATCCACCAGAGATGATCAGGTCCCGTCTACGCCCAACGAGGTAGTGAAGCCCGCGCGCGTCGCGCCGCGCCAGATCGCCGGTCATGCACCAACCGTGACGGAGCGTGTTGTGGGTTGCCGCGGGGTCGTTCCAGTAACCTGCCATGATGTGTTTCCCGGTTACGGCCAGCTCACCGATTTCGCCACAGGGAACCTGCTCGCCCGCGTCGTCGACGATCTTGGCGCTCACACCAATTGCGGGGTAACCGGCTGGAAACGGCTCACGATCATCCAGGTCGAATTGCACCTGGTGATCGTTCTTGCCCAGAATCAGGTCAGGCTGGGGCGCCTCGGTTAACCCGTAGATCTGGACGAAGATCGGACCGAAGGTGTCCATCGCACGACGGAGTAGCGGCCGCGGCATGGGCGAGCCGGCGTAGAAGATCGTATGCAGTGAACTCAGCGAGTGCTGTGCGGAAAACGACTCGACCAGCATGCCTATCATCGTGGGAACCAGCCACGTCGTGGTGACGCACTGATTTTCGACGAGGCGGAAGAACTCGCGTGGGTCGAACTTGGGCATGACAACCGAGCGAGCCCCCTTCGCAAAGTAGGGGAGCACCTTGGTTCCGCTTCCATGCGCGAGTGATGCCGCATGCAGCATGACGTCGTCGGGAGTGATAAACAGCTCGTTGGCATAAGTATGGAGAAGACCTGCCCAGCGAGAGGCGACCGTGGTCACGACCCCTTTCGGCATCCCGGTCGTGCCGGATGTGTACGCGATCATGTACCCGTCGTCGTCGGTCGTCTCGACCGCGTACCGCTCGACAGGGGCGCCGCCGATGATCTCTTCCCATGGAACGAACGGTGCGGCCTTCGGACAGTCGGAGATCACTATTGCGTGCCGCAGCTCCGGCAAGGAGGCGATAAGCGATTCGATTACGGTAGCGTGGGCGCTGTCTGTGACGATCGCGCTACTACCGGAATGTCGGAGGATATGTTCGATCTCGCGAGAGGTGTAGCGTGGATTGATCGGAACACGAATTAGTGCTGCCTTGATCAGCGCGAAGTCTGCAATGATTGACTGGACGCAGTTTGGAAGGAGGATTGCGACCCGGTCACCCTTGCGCAATCCGAGCGAAGACGACATTGCCCCGGCGAGGGCGTTCGTTTGTGTTCCCATTTCCTCGAACGTGGCTTGATGCGCGCCGCACACGACTGCGATGCGCTCCGAAAACCGTTCGGCCGAACGAGCAATCAAGTCTGCAAGGACATTCATCGATACCACCCGGTGCGAGAGTTAGCTGTCGCGTCCAAGAACAACTGTTGCATTGCCCGCAAATATGCCACCGAATCCGTGTACGACACCGATGCGCGCATCGCGCACCTGTCGCACGCCGCACTCGCCCCGAAGCTGGCGCACAGCTTCGATCAGGGCGAAGATTCCGAACATCCCCGGATGACAGTACCGAAGCCCGCCACCGGATGTATTGACGGGCAGGGGTGAACCGGGTCCGATGCCACGCTGCACAAACGGCCCGCCATCGCCCTTTGTGCAGAAGCCCAGGTCTTCGAGACCGATCGGGACCATGATGGTGAAAGCGTCGTAGATTTGTGCGAAGTCCATATCCTGAGGACCCAGGCCGGCCATCTCGTAGGCCGCACTCGAGGACTGCCGTGCGGCCGTCGCAACAAGGCTGCGCATGCTGGACAGGTATAAATGGCTGTGACTTTCACCTGCACCCAGAATGGCAACGGGGTGGCGATCGAGACGCCTTGCGCGCTCGCGGTGCGTAAGAACCACCGCACCTGCTCCGTTGGTGACAAGGCATATGTCGAGCTTTCGCAACGGGTCGCTGACGAGGGGGGAAGCAAGGACGTCGGCGATCGATATCGGCTCGCGCTTAAGGGCCCCGGGATTGAGTGCTGCCCACTGGCTTGCGGCAACCGTCACGCTGGCCAGCTGCTCGCGCGTTGTTCCGAACTCGAACATGTGCCGCTGTGTCGCCATTGCATAACCAGAAATCGGATACTGCGGACCGTACGGAGCTTCGAAGGGCAGCGATTCGGCGCCGGTGACAAGCTTGCCGGTGTCCGTGCGCTGCGTGCTTCCGTAGGCCACGAGCGCCACCTCGCACTGTCCAAGCGCGATCGCGCGCAGAGCGTGCCCCGCGAGCGATACTGCCGATGCACCTCCGATGTTCGTGGAGTCTGTAGCCCGCGGCTGGATACCGAGTTGATCGGCAAGTGCCACGGAGGTCATCCAGTGGTACGGGGTTACGGCAAAGACGCCGTCGACGTCCGCGAGCTGGAGACCCGCATCCTGCAGCGCTCGCAATGACGCGTTCGCCATCAGTTCGATAGCGCTGCGATCGGTTGTCCACCCGATTCCGCAGGTGGATGCGCCAACGATCGCGGCTTCGCCGCTCGGCCGAGCACTCACGCGGTCTTGCTCATCGGTGCGAACAGCGGGAGGCCCACGTAGTCATCGATCCGCTCAAAGGCGCAGTGAACGCGCATGCCGATCGTCACGACTTCCGGCTCGCAGCCGATGACGTTGCTCATGATCCGAACGCCCTCGTCGAGATCGATCATGGCCACGACGTACGGAACCCGTTCGAGAAAGTGCGGATGGTCCGATCGGCGCACGACCGTGAAGGTGTGAACGCTGCCATCTCCGGAGGTGGTCCTCCATTCGACAGCCGCGGACCCACAGTGTGGGCAGCACCATCGCGGATACCAGAACGCACGACTGCACGGCGTGCAATACGGAAGTGCGAGTTGCCCTTCCGCAGCGAGCGCCCAGAACGTGCGCCCGGCATTGCGGGTATCAGGAATTGATCGTCGATTCATGGTATATCTCTACGCGTACACAGTACGATCGCTTCGGCGTTCTGGTACATGCGTTCTGCTCGGATTCGACGCTGACCCGCCAGGGAACTCGCTCGCATGATTCTCATTGGCCGCTACCGCTCACCCTTTACACGGCGTGTCGCCATCACCCTGCGCCATTTCGATCTCGAGTACGAGCACCGTCCGCTCACCGCCTGGAACCATTTGGAGGAGGTCCGCCGATACAATCCGGTAGGCCGCGTTCCATCACTGGTTCTGGACTCTGGTACGGTGTTGTTCGACAGCGTCGCGATTCTTGATTACATCGATCATCTGGTCGATCCAGCGCGTGCCCTTCTGCCGTCGCGAGAGCCGGAGCGGCATGAGGTATTGCGCGTGGTGGCGTGTGGTTTGGGGGCGCTCGAGAAACTCACCGCATGGGTCTATGAGACAACGATGCGGCCATCCGAGAAGGTGCACGGGCCCTGGGCGGCGCATAACGAGGACCAGGCCACTTCCGCTTTGACCTGGCTTGACGCGCGACCGGGCAAGCTCTGGCTGGCGTTGGATCGCTTCACACAAGCAGACGTAACCGCGGTATCCTTATTTGACTTCGCACAACTCGTCAACCCTGCGCTCGTAACGCCCGGACGATTTCCGCGTCTCGACGCGCTGTCGAAACACTGCAACACCCTTACGGAATTCGCGCTCACCAAGCCGGGAATTGATGTCGGCATGACGACACCATCCGTTCGGGGCCGATTTGCGCGCTAATGCGCTGCGCACACGTGATAGCTGAGGAGTAAAGAGCATGAAGGCGATATTGATGCGGGCACCAGGTCCGGCCGACGTGCTTGAGATGGCTGACATACCGGTGCCGACGATTTCCGATGCGCACCAGATGATCGTGCGCTTGCACGCCGCGGGATTGAATCCTCTTGACACGAAGGTGCGTAAGTTGCACTTCATGTACCCGGATCATCTGCCAGCGATTCTTGGTTGCGATGGTGCCGGTATCGTGGAGCGCACCGGTAACGCAGTGACCCGTTTCAAACCGGGCGACGCGGTGTATTTCTTTAACGGTGGACTGGGGCGGGAGACTGGGACATATGCCGAATACACCCTCGTACACGAAGCGCACGCCGCGCTCAAGCCCAAGCGCGTGTCGATGGTGGAGGCCGCTGCGGTACCACTTGTATTGATCACAGCGTGGGAGGCACTATACGATCGCGTTGCGCTTGCGCAGGGTGAGAATGTTCTGATCCACGCCGGCGCCGGGGGGGTTGGACACGTTGCAATCCAGCTCGCGCGTAAGCGAGGTGCGCACGTTGCGACCACGATCCGCGGGGGCGAAAAGGCCGAATTCGTTTGCGGCCTCGGCGCCGAGCTCGCCATTGACTATGAACGCGAAGATTTCGTCGCTGCGGCGCTGCGTTGGACCGAGGGACGTGGCTTGGATGTCGTACTCGACACCGTCGGTGGCCCTGCCTTCTACAAGTCGTTCACAGCGCTGCGTATGTACGGACGTATTGCGACCATACTGTCGACCGCGTGCGAGCTCGGTGACGTCAACAGGGCGCGAATGCGCAACCTGACCGTCGGTTACGTGCAGATGACCGCGCCGTCGTTCTTGAGCAACGATGCCGCGCGGCTCGCACAAACGCGCATGCTCGAGGCGGCCGCAACGATGATCGACAACGGTGAGCTGCGGGTCCACGTCAGTGCCGTCCTGCCGCTTGCACGCGTCGCCGAAGGTCACCGGATGCTGGAGGAGGGGCACACCACTGGAAAGATCGTCCTGGAGATCGGGTGAGCATTTGACCGAAGGAGGGTCATCAGTCGCGAAGCCGGTGATACGAGCGCATAACGGCTTACCTGATGCGCGATCACGCTGGCGCGGTCTCGAACGCATGCTGTCGGAGCCAATTCTTCACCTCGCGAGCAAGTTCGGCCATTGTGGGATCGGCAAGGTTGCGTGGTCGCGGCAATTCGACCGACTTGATCTCCGCGATGCGCCCAGGGCGCGGCGCCATTATCGCGATACGATCGGATAGCTTGATCGCCTCGTCGATGCTGTGCGTGATGAAGATGACTGTCTTCGGCTCGCGCTCCCAGATTTTCAGCAGCTCGTCCTGCATGTACTCGCGCGTCTGGATATCAAGTGCCGCAAACGGTTCGTCCATCAAGAGGACTGAGGGGTTCACCGCGAGCGCACGCGCAATGCTTACCCGTTGACGCATCCCGCCGGAAAGCTCGCGCGGGTAACGCTTTTCAAACCCGCGCAAGCCCACGAGCGCGATGTAGTGCTCCGCAATCGCGCGCTGCTCGGTTTCCGGGACGCGTTTGCGCTTGAGCCCATAGCACACGTTGTCGTAAACGTTGTACCACGGAAACAGCGCATATTCCTGGAAGACAACTGCCCGCTCCCAGCCGGGTGCGGTGATCAGCTCGCTGCCGATGCACAGCTCGCCGCGTGTGGGTTCCTCGAACCCCGCGAGTAGATTGAGCAGCGTTGTCTTGCCGCAGCCACTCGGTCCCACGATGGAGAAGAACTCGTTGTTTGCGACGCTGAAGGTGACGTCGACTAGGGCCAGGAGGGGCTCACCCTGCAACGAATAGTGCACCTTGCTGACGCGATCAACCTTGACTTGAGACGAATTTGTGCTCATCGAGCTTTAACTATTTTCCGTGATACCACGGCATGGTGAGTCGGATGATTTGGCGCATGAGAAAGTCGAGTATCAGGCCGAGCACACCGATCAACACCATCCCGAGCAGGATGTAATCGCTGCGGAACAGGGTTCGTGCATTGTTGATCATGTAGCCGAGACCGCTTGGCGCGGCGATGAGTTCGCCTGCGACCAGCGCCATCCATCCGATGCCGAGTCCGACGCGCATGCCCGTGAAGATCTGCGGGAGTGCCGCCGGCAAAACGACTGTTCGAAACAGCTCACCACCGCGTGCTCCGAGGCTGAGGCCAGCGCGTACCAGGTATGCGTCGACGTCCCGCGCGCCGGCCATCGAATTGAGGACGACGGGAAAGAACGCGGCAAGAAAAATAATGTAGACGATTTGAGCGTTGCCGATGCCGAACCAGAGGATGGATAGAGGGATCCATGCGAGCGGCGGGATCGGTCGGACGAACTCGAGGAGGGGATCGACCGCTCGGCGGAAGCGCGGGGACCAGCCCATCGCAAGGCCAAGGGGTACGCCGAGCGCCGTGGCCGCGCCGACCGCTAGGAGCACGCGGTAGAGACTGGCGAAGATGTTTGTGAGCAGGACGTGGCGGTGCAGCAATTCGACCGCCGCCGAAATGACCGTCGTAGGCGCCGGCAGCATTACGCCGAGGTCTGGATCGATCCTCGTCCCGTAGACACTCACGAGCTCCCATACGACGAGGAAAAGCACGAGCAGCCACAGATGCGCCACTCGCGACAGCGCGCGTCGCCACCGCGGAACAGGTCGCGGCACGAGCTCCGCGACGATGGCGGCGATTGCCTGCGGGGTCGGATCCCCGTTAGCCATCGGTATCGCGGCTTCCGTCGCGTGGATCGAGCCCCGCGGATCGGCGTGGCGGTCCGGCGCGCGTCCACCGACGCGCGCCGCAGCACCTGCTGCCGTGGTCATGGCTGATATGTCTTGCCCATGAAGGTCCATGGCCGCTTCAATTCACCGGGTTCGGGGAACGGTGCCGGTCCGTTGAGAAGCGCAGCCGCGTACGGTTTGTAGGGCAGATTGCCTACGCCTCCAAAGTCTTTGGGCAGGAAAGGCGGCTGCTGCGGCACGTTCCATCCCAATTTGTCGAACGTCGCCTCCATGTAACGCGTGCGCCGTACCTTGACCCAGTCTTCGGTGGTGACACGGTTCTTCGACGCACCCGTTTCATATGCCCACTCGCTGATCCGGGACTCCTCCTTCGGCCAAATCCCGTTCGGGTCGGCGAAGGGGTAGTAGACGGTAGGCTTCGGCCAGAAGAGGTAGCGTTGCGACATCTTCGTGATCAGCGGCACACCCAGACGCCCGTAGGCTTGTTGGCTGGCGAGATTGGCGACGGCCTTCTCCTGATTGGCCTTTGCCCACAGTACCGCTTCGATGAACGCGTCGGTGGCCGCCTGCACGACATCGGGTGCGTTGTCTTCGACCTCCTGACGCAGGTAGCAGTAGCCACTATAGATGTAGTAGGGGTTGAGGGACTCGAGCAACCGAGTCACCTTCAGTACGTCCGTCGAGTAGGAAATGTGGGGCTCCCAGAGCGTAAAGACGTCGACGCCCTTCGGACCCGTTGCGAGATCACCCGGTGGCATGCTTCGCAGGGTGTAGTCCTCGTCCTGCTTGAGGCCCAAGTACCCTGCCGCTGCAAGGAAGCCGAAGTGGTTGGTGGATCCGGTGGTCGTGCCGACGATGGCCGGGCGCTTGAGCACCTTATGGCCCTTCAAGTCTGCGAGACTCTTGAGCGGCGAGTCGAGAGGCACCGTTGCGGCGTGCGTGATCCCCGGGGACTGAACGGCAAACGCGCACGTAGGAACCTTGTTCGACAACAGCGCGAGCACGCCGAGAGCGCCCGTGCTGGTGAGCTGAATGCGTCCCGGAATGAACGCCTCATTTGAGAATCCGGCAGCCACGGTGGTCCGCCAGTTGGTATCGATGCCCCGCTTCTCGAGCAATTTCTGCGTCTGCGTCACGTCGCCGATCATCTCCTGACCGGACCATACGACCATCCACGCTGCATCGAGAGGTCGCCATCCCTTGCTCTGTAGCCACTCCCTGGATCTCGCGGAGATCGGCTCGTAGGGCAGGGGCCAACCCCATTCGGTGAACTTCCGTACTATGACGGCAGGCGCCTGGCCTTGACCCCATGCCGCAGATGGGGTGACTCCTCCGAGAACCGCGGCTCCGGCGACCTTCGCGATGTCACCCAGGAACTGGCGCCGGGACGACTCACGCTGCTGCCGAGTTTTGCGGCGCGCCGCATTGCCGTTCTGCTTCGAGTTGCCCATCTCATCTCCTCCTTCGGTTGGTCCGCTTGTTGTGCCGTCTCGGATCAGGGCGGGTGAATCAATCCGATCTAGCTCGCACTACCGTCGATTCGCACGACGCCTTATCGCGTGAGGTAGCCGCCATCGACAGGGATGGTTGCGCCGTTCACGTAGGAGAGGACGTCCGACGCGAGCAGTGCCGCGACATTGGCGACGTCCTGAACTGCCGCAAGCCGGCCTGCGGGGATCGAGGCAAGCACGACTTCGCGGGACTGAGGCGTCATGAGGCTGCTGGTCATCGCCGTTTCGGTGACTCCCGGTGCGATGGCGTTTACGTTTATGCCGTGTGGGGCGACTTCGCGCGCAAGACCCTTGGTAAGCGCGACCACTCCAGCTTTGGTCGTACCGTAAAGCACATTGCCGAACGTCCCGCCCCCTTTGACCGCCGAGACGGACGCGATATTTACGATCTTGCCGTAGCGTTGAACGAGCATGACGGGCAGGACGGTCCTGCAGCAGTAAAAGACTCCGGACAGGTTGACGCGGCAGACGTCGTCCCAGTCCCTGATGCTCGACTCGACAGCCGGCCCGGTCTTGAGGATACCCGCATTGTTTACCAAGATGTCGAAGCGGGCATTTTCATGAACGACGCGGTCGACCACCCGCGCGACCGCTTCGGGATCGCCTACGTCGAGCAAGACCGGCTGCGCCGTACCAACGCACGCGCCCGCCGCCACGCGCGCGGCTTCAAGGTTGGTATCGCCGACGTAGACGATACAGCCATGGGCCGCCAGCGTCGCCGCAATGGTCGCGCCGATGCCACCACCCGCACCCGTTACCAGCGCCGTCCTGCCATTGAGCTCGAGATCCATCGTCTTGCTCCGCCGCGTGTTCTGCGCAACTCCACTGAAGGTCTTCGGTCGAGAGGTCCTCGCGATCGCTTATCCGACTCGCTATACGCACTTACGGTGGTGCACCCTTCGCAATCCTCGGGCTATGGCTGCCGTCGATCCCGAACGCTTCCAGGCTCCTCGCTTAGCTAAAGCAGCTTCGGCGCTCAGTGCCCCCATTCGACCGTCGGCAAATCACAACCTCATCTAGCGCCTGCCCTGTGCCCGATTCACTGTGTCGGCGCGAGTCCCAACATCAGCCGCGCCTCCGCGGGCGTCGCGGGTCGACGGTTGTAGCCGGCGCACGCATCGACGACCTTACGGACGAGTTCCGCATTGCTCACCGCGAGCCGGTCCGGTGTAATCTTTAGATTGTCCTCAAGGCCGGTGCGGCAGTGACCGCCCGTCTCCAGGCACCATTGGTTGACTTCCCATTGGTGCCGTCCAATGCCGGCTGCCACCCACGTTGCGCCAGGTAGCACGGGGGCGAGCTCTGCACGTAGAAAGTCGAAGATCGAGCGCCTTGCCGGCAACGCATTGGGCACACCGAGGACAAACTGCACATGCGGTCGCTCGGCGAGGAGCCCCTTCTTCGCTAGATTCGCAGCGTTGTACAGCATCGCAAGGTCGAAGACTTCAATCTCCGGCTTGATGCCATTGTCGAGCATTGCCTTCGCGAGCCCCTCCACGAAGTCCGGTGGATTCTCGTAGATTCCGGTGGGGAAGTTGACCGACCCGGTTGCGAGCGAGGCCATGTCCGGCTTGAGGTAGAGCATCGCGCCACGCTTAGCCTGGTCGCGTCCGCGGCCACCCGTGGAGAACTGAACGATCATGCCCGGACAGTGCTTCCGCACCCCTTCCTGCACGCGCGCGTAAAGCTGGGGATCGGAGCTCGGGGATTCATCCGAACTACGGACATGGATGTGAACCAGCGAGGCGCCAGCCTCGAAGGCCTCGTGCGTAGACTCGACCTGCTCCACTGGGGTTACTGGCACCGCTGGGTTGTCTTTCTTCCGTGGTACGGCACCAGTGATCGCTACGGTGATTATGACGGGCTGTGTCATGCGGCAATGCGTGGTGGTCGTGGGTGAGCAGGTCCGGAAGCAGTGGCGTGAGCAGTTCGATCGGAAACCAGCGTGGCGCCCATGAGTTCCGCGGCTTCACGCATAGCGGCGAGGAACCCCTGGCCCTTCTTGAGCGACATTCGTGGCGCGGGTCCGTGGACTGCAAGCGTTGCACACATTCGGCCGCGTGGATCAAATACCGGCACCGCGAGGCATACCGATCCTTCGAGGTACTCGCCGGCGTCAGTACCTACGCCGGTAGAGCGCACTTTCGCAAGCTCGCGCAGCAGCACATCGACTTCCACTATCGTTCGCTCGGTGTAACGGCGCAGTGGGCCCGACCCCAGGAGCCGCCGGGCCTGCGCCGGCGCAAGACCGGACAACAGGAGCTTGCCGCTCGCCGTGCAATGGAGCGGTACACGCGAACCGGCCCTCATGTGCAGGCGCACGTTGGCCGCAGTCTCCACCCGCTCGAGATACACGACCTCGTTCCCATCGAGCATGGTGAAGTTGCATGTCTCACCAATCGTATCGACGAGGCGCGCGAGGATCGCCCGCCGTTCTGCACGGCGCGGTGCGTGTACCTGTACCGCGAGGGCAAGTGCGGCCGTACGTGAACCGACCGTGTAGCGTCTTTCATGCACCTCGCGCTCTGCCAGGCTGCTTCGCACAAGAAGCTGGAGTACGCGATAAACCGTCGGCTTCGGTAAGCCACTCGTGCGAGTGATCTCGTCGAGGGTCGGTGGCCGCTCCGCACTCACGATGCATTCAAGCACGACGAATGCGCGTAAGGCTGCAGAGGTCGCCAGCTCGCCTCTGTCCTCGGTCGACGCAAATTTCGTTGGATGAAATACCATGTTTTATTATTGCAAGACTCCGGTTGTCGTGCAATCATCGCGTCGCTCGCCTGCCGGGCGCGCGAACGACCTCTTGCAATTTCATTTCCGGAGTCGCGCTTGGCCAACGACCCGCTCACCTACGAGGATCTGCTGCGTATCGTGGAGATCCTGAAGGCGTCCGAGCTGTTTTCCGAGTTTCGGTTGAAGGTCGGTGACATCGAAGTCGAGCTGCGACGGCGCGCGCCGGCGGCGCCGTCGACGACCGACCTTCCGACGGTCGAGCGAGCACCGGGACGCTCGCCGTCGCCCGCATTGCCCGCTACACCGGCTCACGCGCCACCTGCGTCGCCGACTACGGTGTCGTCGGATCTTCCCCCGGCCCAACCTGTGTCGGTCGCACCGCATCCTGAACAAGCATCAGGCGACCGCTGGCCGCCGGATGCGATGGTGATTCGTGCGCCGATGGTGGGTACCTTCTACCGGGCGCCTGAGCCCGGTGCGCGACCGTTTGTGGCGGTTGGGGATCGTGTGGACGCGGACACAATCGTCTGCATCATTGAGGTAATGAAACTGATGAATTCGATCTCGGCGGGGGCCGAGGGGGTGGTCACCCACATCCTGGTGGAGGACGCAGCACCGGTGGAAGCGCAAGCGCCGCTCATCGTGCTTGCACCCCGTCCCAAATGAGTCGTCCGCGGCGCACGTTTCGGCGCGTCCTGGTGGCGAACCGGGGGGAAATCGCGCTACGGGTGCTGCGTGCGTGCCGGGAGATCGGGCTCGAGACCGTGGCTGTGTACTCAACCGCGGACCGCAATTCACTTGCCGTCCGAATGGCCGAAAGCTCCATATGCATCGGTTCACCGCCGTCGCGCAGCAGCTATCTTGATATCGAAAAGATCGTTGCCGCAGCCCGTCTCGCCGGCGCCGACGCGATTCACCCCGGATATGGCTTTCTCTCCGAGAACGCGGCATTTGCGCGCGCCTGCGACGAGGCCGGAATCGTCTTCATTGGACCGGGGGCACGCGCGATCGAGCTGATGGGTGACAAGGCCACGGCGCGTCGCATGGCTGCCGAGGCCGATGTGCCAATCACGCCGGGCTCAGCGGGGACAGTTCCCGACGTCGCTGCCGCGCTTGTCGCTGCGTCGGCCCTCGGCTATCCCGTACTCCTGAAGGCGACCGCGGGCGGCGGAGGCCGCGGGATGCGTGTGGTGCGTGATGAGACAAGCCTCCCGCGCCATTTCAGGGACGCGGCGCACGAGGCGCAATCAGCCTTTGGTGACGCTGGCCTATATATCGAGAAATTCCTCGAGCGAGTACGGCACGTCGAGATCCAGGTGCTGTCCGATGGCGAGACCGTACTGCACCTTGGTGAGCGCGATTGCTCGATACAGCGGCGCAATCAAAAGCTGGTCGAGGAAAGTCCGTCGCCAGCGCTCGATGAGGTGGTCCGCGCTCAAATGGGTGAGGCAGCGGTGCGGATCTGTCGACAGGTGGGCTACGTGAACGCTGGAACGATCGAGTTCATTGTCAACGCCGCGAACGGAGCCTTCTACTTCATGGAGATGAACACGCGCGTCCAAGTGGAGCATCCCGTCACTGAAATGGTGACAGGGATCGACATTGTCAAAGCGCAGATCCGCATCGCACAGGGCGAGCCGATCGGCCTCCACCAACGCGACGTGCGGCCAACCGGCCATGCGCTCGAGTGCCGCATCAATGCCGAGGATCCGGAGCGTGGATTTGCGCCGACCCCAGGCGAGATACACACCGTGATCTGGCCAGGCGGCCCCGGGATTCGTGTCGATTCGCATCTCTATCCCGGCTACAGCGTACCGCCGTATTACGACTCACTCCTCGCCAAGGTTATCGCTTGGGGCAGTGATCGCGATGAGGCAATTGCACGCATGCGACGGGCCCTGGCTGAAATGCGCATCGAGGGCATCCCGACGACCGCTTCGTTCCACCAGCGCCTGTTGGCCGACGCGCGGTTCCTCGGGGCTGATGTCCACACGCGCTTCGTCGAGGACGAGTTCGCAGAGGCATAAATGAGCGCCAACTTCCGCCCCGGTGAGCACCGCTTCGACTTCATCGACGTAACGCTACGCGATGCACACCAATGCCTGTGGGGTACGCGCATGACCACGGCAACGATGACGCCAATCGTCGACGTTATCGATCGCGCAGGGTACGCGTTCATCAACATCCTTGGCGGTGCAGTCTTCGATGTATGCGTGCGCTACTTGCAGGAAAATCCCTGGGAGCGCGTGGGACTGCTATGCAGTCGCTTTGCGACCGCCTGCGACGGTCTAACTCGCGGTCAAAGTCTTTATACGTTCGAGCTCTTCCCCGATGATGTCGTGTCGCTCAACTCGCATGTCCTCGCCCGCCGCGGCATCAAAGTACTTACGGTATACGATGCGCTGAACGACAATCGCAACATAGAGTCGTCCGTTCGCTCGGGACACGAGGCAGGCATGCAGGTCAACGCCATGATGACCTACACGCTTTCGCCGGTACATACCGACGCCTATTACGTGGAGCGTACGCGCGAGCTGCTGGCACTCGGGGTCGAGTTCATCTCGATCAAGGACCCGACCGGGCTGCTTACACCGGAGCGTGGCCGCAGCCTGTTTCCCGCAGTAGTACAGGCGGCAAATGGAATTCCGTTGCAGCTCCACTCGCACTGCCAGTCGGGGCTCGCACCGGAGGTCTACGACATTGCGATGCAAAGTGGCTTTCGTCTCGGCTATACGGCCACGGAGCCACTGGCCAACGGGGCTTCGTTACCCGCAACCGAGGATATCCTTGCGCGTGCCCGCAGACTTGGGCTCGCGACGTCCATGGACGATGCCGCATTGGCGGAAGTGGCGGGGTATTTTGATTGGATTTGCGAACGCGAAGATAAGCCGCGCGGGAAGATCGCGGCGTATGACCCGGCGCTCTACGAGCACCAGATACCTGGCGGAATGATCTCGAACTTGCGCTATCAGCTCGAGTCGATGAGGCTTGCGCACCGTCTTCCCGAGATCCTCGACGAGGTTGCGCGAGTGCGTCGCGACCTCGGTTACCCGATCGCGGTCAGTCCGTTCGCACAATACCTCGTCACCCAGGCGACGCTGAACGTCGTACAGGGGGAGCGGTACAAGACGATTCCGGACGAGATTCGCAAGTACGCACGGGGTTACTACGGCCGTCTCGCGGCACCACTTGCGCCGGAGTTCCTCGAGCGCGCCAATATTTCAGACCGGGAGTACGTAACCGAAGCGCCAGCCGCGCGCCTCGAACCGCGAATTCCACGCCTGCGGCGTGAACTCGGAGCGGCGGCAACCGACGAGGACCTTCTGCTCTCGGCGTTTTACGATCGCAAGCTGATCGAGCCACTGCGCAACCCGATTCCGGGGTGCCAATTCCGCGCAACGCCGCTGATGGAGCTGATTCGCTATCTGGGGGCGCGGACGGATGTGGGCTACGCGCGAGTCAGATTTGCTGGAGCCGACATAACTGTCGCCGCGTGATGTGATGCAGGCGACCAGGTAACCGACCCACGCGTCGCTCACCCGACATGCCACTCGGTGCAAACACATTGGCTGTCGCGCTGCTCATCGCCGGCGCAGCAGGGATCGTCCGTGGCGTGACGGGGTTTGGCGGTGCAATGGTGATGTCGCCACCGCTCGCCTTGCTGCTCGGGCCGCGGCTGACGGTGCCAGTCGTGCTGGTGCTGGAGTCGATAGTGGCTGCTCCGATGTTGTTGCACACACATACTCTCGTGAACTGGCGCTTGATGGGCGCAATCCTCTTGGCGGCGTGCGTTTGTGTACCGCTCGGCACGCTGGTTCTCGTATCGCTGGAGCCGCAGCTGATGCGGCGTGCGATCGCGCTTACGGTCATCGTATTCGCGGTGATCTTGCTGATCGGATGGCGGTACAGTGGTCGTCAGCGGCTCAGCACGTCGGTCGGATTGGGTGCGCTAAGCGGCGCCATGCTGGGAGCAACGAGTGTCGGCGGGCCGCCGGTGATCTTGTATCTACTTTCGGGCCCGGATCCGGTAGCCACCACACGAGCCAATCTCACGTTGTATGTAACGATCGCGTCACTCGCTGGCCTTGCAGCACTCTGGTACCAGGATGTGTTTGACGTACCTGCCGTCGTGGCGTCGCTGTGGCTCGCCCCCACGTATTACTTCGGGCTGATTGCGGGCACCCGCGTGTTCCCACGTCTCAGCGACGCCCGCTTTCGGCAGCTCACATTGCTTCTACTGATTGCGGTGTCGACCGGCATCGTCTTTGCCTGACGCCTGCAGCGCGTACTTTGGTCCGAATAGTATGGCCAATCGCCTGGCAGGTCGGGTTGCGCTCATTACCGGGTCGGGTGGCGGAATCGGTAGCACGATCGCGCGGCGATACGCGCGTGAAGCCATGACGTGATGCTGAAGGATACGGTTGATCTACCAATGTACAACCGGCGTTAGTGGAAAGGAGAGATCGTGCGCGAAGTGGCTTTGCAGGGGAGTTCACCGATCGTTTGGGCGATTGCGCACCGTCGGGGACGGGCGGAGTTGCTCCTGGCGCTGCTAGGCGTTGTCGCCTTGACTGTTTCGGCAAAGATCGAGATCCCCTGGTGGCCGGTACCGATGACCATGCAAACCTACGTCGTTCTCGTCATCGGGATGGCGTACGGAACGCGGCTCGGCGTTGCGACCATGCTCGCATATCTCGCCGCGGGTGCGCTGGGCCTCCCGGTCTTCGCGGGTACGCCAGAGAGGGGAATCGGCATCGCATACATGATTGGCCCGACGGGAGGCTATCTCCTGGGGTTCGTCCTCGCCGCATGGCTTTGCGGAGCGCTCGCCGCACGCGGCTGGGATCGGAGACTTGGGCATGCTTTGGTCGGAATGACACTCGCCCACGTCCTGATCCTTGGCGTAGGCGTCATCTGGCTATCGGAGCTCGTCGGTGGGGGGCGAGCCATCCGGTTCGGTCTGACGCCCTTTGCCGCTGCGACGGTCGCAAAGACGCTGCTTGCGGGGTGGACGCTTCCCGCAGCATGGCGCCTGGTCCACCGGCTATCCAGCTAGCACTTCGTTGAAATTGCCGGCACGTCATCGACATCCACGGCGTGCGGCGCGGGTTTCGGCTGGCAACATACTTCTCATCATGTTTACTGTAGCTATTGCAACAGTAATTGCGGGTGCCGGGCACCGTCCAAGCTGACGAAGACGTTCCAGCTAAGCGCGTCTTCCAAAATCTCTCGTATCCCAGCCGATCGGACTCCGCCTTCATTCCCTTCGCGAGCGCGACTTCAAGTAAGTGTCCTCGCGCTGCCCTATGGTTGAGCGTTATCTAGCTGCTCGAGCGGCTCGATGAGGCCATCTCACGATCAGAGATGCCCCGCTTCCCTTTCAACCGGTACGTCACGAATGCGCTTCGCATCCACCGGGGCATGATGCCGATTTCCGCAGTGAGAGCGCGGCAAACTCTACTGCGGAAAGCTTGCTTTCGATGGCGTGAACGCGATTGTCGGGGTTACTCCCTTCTTTCCTAAATACCAGAGTGCGGCTACTGCCAATCCAGCGGGACGTCCCGCAAGCGCAAGCTAGCGCGAAGCGACATGCTTCATTTGCACTTGCAGCTTGACGAATGCGCCGAGCCGGTCCGAAGGTCCAGAAGATTGGTCTCAGCGGAACTTGAGTGGACAGGCCAAGACATCGAGCAGCTTCTGCGCCCTGAACCTGCAGCATGGCATTCGCCGCAGAAACTAATACTATTACGACCGCTGTAGGGTTGACTGGCGATCGGCCGATGCCGTCGACAATCTCAATTCGTGCATAGACGTCCCGCGTGAATGCGCGAAACTCTTGCCTCGCCGTAGGTTCAAATGCCGGGAGAAACGCAGCTCGTGAATACTGCTGTCGCAAAGTTTTCCGAGTGGCGAGGTAACGCTGCAGGCGAGCTTCGTCACGCCGTTCACCGTGAACTATGCGACCCGTGACCCTTG
>JAICKU010000044.1 GCA_025927765.1 Burkholderiales bacterium | reverse complement strand
GCCGCCGCGGCTGATCTGGCGGTCGATCCGGTAGTTGAGAAGCGCGTAGCCGCTCGGCAGCGCTTGATTGGTGACGGGCATCGCGTTGGGTTTGATGCGGGCGGGCGCGCGCGGAAAAGCCCGCAAGTCGCGTGCCAAGACTCCCCGCCTGCCTTGCGCGAGGGGCGCAGAACCCGTACATTCTCCCCGATGCAGCCGCACGAAGTAAAGCCAGAAGACGCAATTTTCCCCGCTTTTCCCGGTCCGATCCCGTCATGATTCTCAGCATGACGGGCTTCGCGGCCGCCACCGCCGAGCTGCCGGGCATTTCGCTTGCTGCGGAACTTCGCTCGGTCAATCACCGGTACCTCGACGTCACCCTGAAGCTCCCGGAGGAGCTGCGGACGATGGAACCGCTGTTGCGCGAGCGCATCGCGTCGGTCCAGAAACGCGGCAAGGTCGAGTGCCGGGTCTCGCTCGCCCGCACGCTCGGCGCCTCCGGCACGATCGCCGTCAACACCGAGCGCATCCGGCAGCTTGCCGATGCGGCGAACGCCGTCGCGAAGGCGTTGCCGGGTACGCCCCCGCTCACCACCGCCGACATCCTGCGCTGGCCCGGCGTAATGGTGGACGCGACGATTTCACCCGAAGCGCTGGCCGAGCAGGTCGACACGCTGGTCCAGCAGGCGCTCTCCGAACTGACGGCGGCGCGGGCGCGCGAGGGCGCGAAACTGCGCGCCGTGCTCGAGCAGTGCTGCAGCGAGATCGACGCGCAGGTGTCGCGGGTCGCCCCCCGCATCCCGGCGCTGCATCGCGCGTTCGTGGACAAGCTTGGCGCGCGTCTGACCGAAGCCGGCCTCGACCGCAACGACGAGCGGTTGAAGCAGGAGCTCGCGCTGTTCGCCACCAAGATCGACGTCGCCGAGGAAGTGGCGCGCATCGCCACCCATGTCGCCGAAATCCGGCGCGTACTGGCGCAGGGCGGCAGCGTGGGCAAGCGGCTCGATTTCCTCGCGCAGGAGCTGCACCGCGAGGCGAACACGCTGGGCTCGAAGTCCGTGGACGCGGAGCTGTCGCAGGTGTCGCTCGAGCTCAAGGTGCTGATCGAGCAGATGCGCGAACAGGTCCAAAATCTGGAGTAATCCGCGCGCGTGAGCATCACCACCAAAGCCCCCGGAGCCGCGGGCTGCCTGTTCGTCGTGGCCGCGCCCTCCGGCGGCGGCAAGAGCAGCATGGTCAACGCGCTCCTCGAGCGCGAGCCCGGCATCCGGCTGTCGATCTCGTACACCACGCGCCCGCCGCGTCCGGCCGAGAGCGAGGGGCAGCACTACCACTTCGTCGACGTGCCGCAGTTCCTGGCGCTGAAGGAGCGCGGCGAATTCCTCGAGCAGGCGTTCGTTCACGGCAACTGGTACGCGACGTCGGCGACGTGGCTCAAGGCGCAGGTCGCGGCCGGGCAGGACGTGCTGCTCGAAATCGACTGGCAGGGCGCGGCGCAGGTACGCCGCCTTATCCCGGGCTCGGTGCAGATCTTCATCCTGCCGCCGTCGATCGACGCACTGCGCGAGCGGCTCGAAAAGCGCGGCCAGGATCCCGCCGACGTGATCGTGCAGCGGCTCGCGGCGGCGCGCGAGGAGATGCGCCACTGCGGCGAGTTCGATTATGTTATTATGAATCAGGACTTTGCACGCGCCGTCGACGACCTGTCGGCCATCGTGCGTGCTGCGCGGCTCACAGCCGCGCGCCAGCAGGTGCGCCACGCGAAGGCGCTCGCCCAATTACTGACTTCGGAAACCTGACCGCCATGGCACGCATCACGATCGACGACTGCCTCTCGAAGATTCCCAATCGTTTCGAGCTGACGCTCGCGGCCACCAACCGCGCACGCCAGATCACGTCGGGCGCAGCACCGCTGCTCGACGCCGACCGCGACAAACCCACGGTCATCGCGTTGCGCGAAATCGCGTCGGGCAAGGTCGGTATCGAAATGCTGCACAAGACGACGCCGCCGACCTCCATCTAACGAGTCGTCGCCCATGTCCGAGATCGCCGAATTCACCCGGCACCTCGGGCATTACCTTCCGTCGCCCGACATCGCGCTCGTCGAGCGCGCGTTCGAGTTCTCCGAATCGGCCCATCGCGGCCAGTTTCGCAAGTCGGGCGAGCCGTACATCACGCATCCGCTCGCGGTCGCGAGCATCCTGTCCGAATGGCGCCTCGACGCCGAGGGGCTCGCGGCGGCCCTCCTCCACGACGTGATGGAGGACACCTCGGTCAAGCGCAGCGAGATCGAGTCGACGTTCGGCAAGCCGGTTGCCGCCATCGTCGACGGCCTGTCGAAACTCGACCAGATCGAGTTCGCCACGCGCGAGGACGCGCAGGCCGAGAGCTTCCGCAAGATGCTGCTCGCGATGGCGCGCGACGTGCGCGTGATCCTGATCAAGCTCGCGGACCGGCTGCACAACATGCGCACGCTCGATGCGATGGCGCCGAGCCATCGCAAGCGCATCGCGCGCGAGACGATGGACATCTACGCGCCCATCGCGAATCGCCTCGGGCTGAACGCGCTCTTCCTCGAGCTGCAGGACCTGTCGTTCAAGCACCTCTATCCGCTGCGCTACCGCGTGCTCGCGCATGCGATCAAGATGGCGCGCGGCAATCGCCGCGAGGTGATGAACCGATTGCTCGACGTGATCCGCGACGGGCTCGCGCGCGCCAACATCGCGGCGGTCGTCACCGGCCGCGAGAAGACGGTGTTTTCGGTCTACAAGAAGATGCGCGAGAAGCATTACACGTTCTCGCAGGTGTTCGACATCTACGGCGTGCGCGTGCTCGTCGCCGACAAGTCGACGTGCTACGCGGCGCTCGGCGTGCTGCACGAGCTCTACAAGCCGATCCCCGGCAAGTTCAAGGACTACATCGCGATCCCGAAGGCGAACGGCTACCAGTCGCTGCACACCACGCTGTTCGGCCCGTTCGGCACGCCGCTCGAGGCCCAGCTGCGCACGCACGACATGCATCGCGTCGCCGAAGCGGGCGTGGCGGCGCATTGGCTCTACAAATCGGGCGGGCAGCTCGATCTCGCCGAAGCGCAGCGCGAGACGCATCGCTGGCTGCAGAGCCTGCTCGAGATCCAGTCCGAATCGCGCGATTCGAAGGAATTCCTCGAGCACGTCAAGGGCGACCTCTTTCCCGACGAGATCTACCTCTTCACGCCCAAGGGCAAGATCATGGCGCTGCCGCGCGGCGCGACGGCCGTCGATTTCGCGTACGGCGTGCACACCGACATCGGGCATCACTGCGTCGCGGCACGGATCAACTACGAATTGCTTCCGCTACGCACCGAGTTGCGTAACGGCGATCACGTCGAGATCCTGACCTCGCCCACCGCGCGGCCGAATCCGTCGTGGCTGTCGTTCGTCACCACGGGCAAGGCGCGCTCGCGGATCCGCCATTACCTGAAGGGCCTGCAGCAGCAGGAATCGGCGGCGCTCGGCGAGCGGCTCCTGAACAAGGCGCTGGAGACGCTCAACATCGAGCCCGAGTCGATCACGTGGGACCGGTGGGAAGCGCTCGCGAAGGAATACGCGGCGAAGACGCAGCTCGAGATCCTCGCCGACATCGGGCTCGGCAAGCGGCTGTCGTTCGTGGTCGCGCAGGCGCTGACGCGTCAGCCGGGCAAGGCCGACGATGCGGGCGCGACCGCCACGCCGCCCAAAGCCGCGGCGCTCACGCTGCGCGGCGTCGAGGGCGTGGCGATCCAGTACGCGAAGTGCTGCCGGCCCATTCCGGGCGACGCGGTCATCGGCCAGTTCCGCAAGGGCCAGGGGCTGATCGTGCACCTGCGCGATTGCGCGACTCTGCGCAAGCAGCGCATCGACGGCGGCGAACTGGTCGACGTCGAGTGGGCGCCCGACGTGCAGGGCGTGTTCGATTGCGGCATACGCGTGCTCGTGGCCGATCGCCGCGGCATGCTGGCGGAACTGGCGACGACGATCGGCAACGCCGACGCGAACATCGACACCGTGTCGATGGAGCGACCCGACGGCGGCGACGTCGCGATGTTCTTCGGGCTGCAAGTGCGCGACCGGCGTCACCTCGCGCACGTGATACGCGCGCTGCACCGCATTCCCGATGTGCGGCGCGTGCAGCGCGCCCGCACCTGACTTCGCTGACTTCGGGGTCAGAGCCGAAAGTCGCCCGTGCCACTTACGGCTCTGACCCCGAAGTCACCGCGCGCGACTTACGGCTCTGACCCCGAAGTCAGGCGGGCTGCTTCGACAGCAACTGCTGCAGTTCGCCCGACTGGTACATCTCGCGCATGATGTCGCAGCCGCCGACGAATTCGCCGTCCACGTAGAGCTGCGGGACCGTCGGCCAGTTCGAGAAGTCCTTGATGCCCTGGCGCAGCGCGTCGTCCTGCAGCACGTTGTACGACGCGAAGTTCGTGACGCCGCAGCGCTTCAGGATCTCGGTGGCCGTGGCCGAGAAGCCGCACTGCGGAAACTGCGGCGTGCCCTTCATGTAGAGGACCACGCGGTTCTGCTTGACCTGGTCCTGGATGGTGTCCTTGATATCGCTCATGGGTGGCTCCGTTCGTCGGTGGGTCGTCACATTCTACGAAAGATGCGGGCCGGGGAGCTTGATCGCAAGCAGCAACCAGGAAATGACGGTCATTTCCTCCCTCATTTCCCTATTCCTTCACCGCTCCCGTGAGGCCCGACACGTAGTACTCGACGAAGAACGAATAGAGGATCGCCACCGGCAGCGAGCCGAACAGCGCGCCCGCCATCAGCGAACCCCACTGGTAGACGTCACCCTCGACGAGCTCGGTCACGACGCCGATCGGCACGGTCTTCACTTCCGACGACGAGATGAACGTCAGCGCGTAGATGAACTCGTTCCACGACAGCGTGAAGGCGAAGATGCCGGCGGAAATCAGCCCGGGCACGGCGAGCGGCAGGACGATCTTGACGAGCACCTGCCAGCGGCTCGCCCCGTCGATCAGCGCGCACTCCTCGAGCTCGAACGGAATGGTCTTGAAGTAGCTCATCAGCAGCCACGTGCAGAACGGGATCAGGAACGTCGGGTACGTGAGGATCAGCGCGAGCCGCGTGTCGAAGAGGTGGAGCTTGTAGACCATCGCCGCGAGCGGGATGAACAGGATCGACGGCGGCACGAGGTACGCGAGGAAGATGCTCATCCCCACGTAGCGCGAGCCCTTGAAGCGCAGCCTTTCGATCGCATACGCCGCAAGCACGCTGCAGGCGATCGACACGAACGTCGCCACCACGGACACCAGCACGGTGTTCCACAGCCATTCGGGGTAGCCGGTGCGGAAGAACAGCTTCTCGATATGCGCGAGCGTCGGATGGATGACCCAGAATGGATTCCCGGTGCGCGACAGCAATTCGGCGTCGGGCTTGATGCTCGTGATCACCATCCAGTAGAACGGGAACAGCAGCACGATCACGAAGACGCCGAGCGGGATCCACACGGTGACGATGCGCCGCGGCAGCGAGACGAGATAGCTCATCCCCTGCGAATCGGTCGCGCGGGGCACGGTGATGGCGGTGGGTAATTCGACCTCGGGTCTCATCGGCGTACGCACGGCGGGTTAATCCTTGCCCCCCTGCTGCCAGGCGCGCCGCTGCAGGCCGAAATACGACACCAGGATCGCCGCGAGCAGGAACGGCACCATCGCCGTCGCGATGGCCGCGCCTTCGCCGAGGCTGCCGCCCGGAATCGCGCGCTGGAACGACAGCGTCGCCATCAGGTGCGTCGCGTTGAGCGGCCCGCCGCGCGTCAGCACGTAGATCAGCTGGAAGTCGGTGAACGTGAACAGCACCGAGAACGTCATCACGACGGCGATGATCGGCGTCAGAAGCGGCAGCGTGACGTGACGGAACTGCTGGTACGGCGTCGCCCCGTCGAGGCTGGCGGCTTCGTAATACGACGGCGAGATCGTCTGCAAGCCGGCGAGCAGCGTGATCGCGACGAACGGTACGCCGCGCCAGATGTTGGCCGCGATCGTCGAGAAGCGCGCGTTCCACGGGTCGCCGAGAAAGTCGATGTACTGGGTGATGAGCCCCATCTTCACGAGCAGCCAGCTCAGGATCGAGAACTGCGAGTCGTAGATCCACCAGAACGCGATCGCCGACAGCGCGGTCGGCACGATGAACGGCAGCAGCACGATCGCGCGCAGGAACGCCTTGAACGGCAGGTGCTGGTTCAGGATCAGCGCGAGCCAGAGCCCGAGGCCGAACTTGATCACGCTCGCGACGACCGTGTAGAAGATCGTGTTGAAGAGCGCGAGCCGCGTGACCGGGTCGTGCCACAGGAAATCGAAGTTGCCGAGGCCGATGAACTCGCCGGGCCGCCCGACCTTGGCGTCGGTAAAGCCGAGCCACGTGCCGAGGCCGAGCGGATACGTGAGGAAGACGAGCAGGATCAGCGCGCTCGGCAGCATGAACAGCAGCCCCAGCGCGTTGCGATTGTCCTGCAGGCGAGCAGCGAAGGAAGCCACGAGACGAAGCGAGGTGAGGGGTGGAACGGGGTGCGCCGCGAGGCGCACCCCGTTGCGATCACCAGCCCATCGGGCCGGCGGCGGCAGCGATCGTCAGACCTTGTAATACCTTTCCGCGCGCTTCTGCGCCCGCTCGGCCGCTTCCTTCGGCGAGCGGGTGCCCGACGCCGCTTCCGCGACCATGTTCACGACGATGAAATCGGCGAGCGCCCCCGCCGACGCATACCCCATCTTCCCGGCGTAGCCCGACGGCAGCATGTTCTTCATCGAATCGCGATACGGCGTGATCTTCGGATCCGACGTCCAGATCGGGTTCTTCTCGTAATGACGAAGCGCCGGCGTCACGTAGCCGATCGATGCCTCGACCCACGGGTCCATCTGCTCGGGCTCCATCATGAAGCGCAGGAATTCCTTCGCCGCCTTCGGATACTTCGTGTACTTGAAGATCATCTGGTTGAAGAACAGCTGGAACTCGGTCGGCTTGCCGATCGGACCGACGGGCATGTTCGCGTGGAACGTGTCGGCAGCGATCTCCTTCAGCTTCGCTTCCGGCGAATTCTTGGCGGCGAAGTAGATCGAAATGCCGTTGTTCGTGAGCGACAGCTGGCTGTCGAGGTAAGCCTTGTTGTTGTTCGAGTCGAGCCACGACAGCGTTCCCGGCACGAACGTCGGATACAGCTCCTTGACGTATTCGAGCGCCTTCAGCGTCTCGGGACTGTCGATCACCACCTTGTTGTTCTGGTCGACGAGCTTGCCGCCGTGCGCCCACACGATCCACTGGCACCAGGTGTTGCCGTCGCCGGTCGCGTTGCCGAGCGCGAAGCCGGGCGGCGTGCCCTTTTCCTTCAACGCCTTGCAGAGCTTCAGGAACCCGTCGGTGTCCTTCGGGAATGTTTCGAAGCCCGCGGCCTTCACCTGGCTTTGCCGATACACCATGCACACGCCCGCCACGCCGAGCGGCACGCCGATCCACTTCTTGCCGTCCGGCCGCAGGTACGGATCGCACACCGGATAGAAGCCGCCGAGCTTGTTGCCGAGGTACGTGCACACGTCGGTGACGTCGACGAGCTTCTCGGGATAGAGATTCGCGTCGTCGTTCGTCGACAGGATGATGTCGGGACCCGCACCGGTGTTCGCCGCGACGGCCGCCTTCGGCCGCACGTCCTCCCAGCCTTCCTTGTCGACGCGCACCTCGATGCCGTACTTGTCCTCGAACTTCTTGACGTTCTTCATGTACATGTCCCAGTCGGCCGGGACGAACTGGCTCCAGCGCAGCACGCGCAGCTTCGCGCCCTTCTCGGGCGTGTTGTGCCACGTTGCCTGCGCATCGGCGTTCTTCACCCAGATCATGGGCCCGACGGCGGCGCCGGCGGTGAGGGCGGCGGACGTCTTCAGGAATTTGCGGCGCTTGAATTCACTCACGGTTCTCCTCCTTCAGGGCTGGTGCGAAACGAAGCGGCGAGATCAGGCGGCGAGACGGGTACCGGTGGTCGCGTCGAAAAGATGGGCGCGCGAAAGATCAGGCATGAGGCCGATGCGATCGCCGGCGCGGCAGGCGACGCGGTCGCGGACGACCGACGTCACCTCCTGGCCGTTGAATCGGCAGAAGAGTTGCGTGTCGGCGCCCGTGGGCTCGACGACCACCACCTCCGCCGGCAGCCCGTCGTTCGCCCCGAGCGCGCAATGTTCGGGCCGCATGCCGTACAAAACCGGCTGGCCGTCCGAGGCGCGCGCGTTCATCGGCGCCGGCAGGCGAACGCCGCCGTCGAATTCGACCATCGGTGCGCCGCCGTCGATGCGCGCCACGCCGGGCACGAGGTTCATCGCGGGCGAGCCGATGAACGCGGCGACGAACGTGTTCGCGGGACGATCGTAGAGGTCGAGCGCGTTACCCGACTGCTCGACAATGCCGTCGCGCATCACCACGATGCGGTCGGCCATCGTCATCGCCTCGATCTGGTCGTGCGTCACGTAGATCGACGTCGTCTTCAGGCGTTGGTGCAGTTCCTTGATCTCGGTGCGCATCTGCACGCGCAGCTTGGCGTCGAGGTTCGACAGCGGCTCGTCGAACAGGAACACCTGCGGGTCGCGCACGATCGCGCGGCCCATCGCCACGCGCTGCCGCTGGCCGCCGGAAAGCTGGCGCGGAAAACGGTCGAGATAGCTCGACAGGCCGAGAATGCCCGCCGCGCGGTCGACGCGTTGCTTGATGTCGGCCGCCGAACGCTTCGCAAGTTTCAGCGCGAACGACATGTTGTCGCGCACCGTCATGTGCGGATAGAGCGCATAGTTCTGGAACACCATCGCGATGTCGCGCTCCTTCGGCGGAACGCGATTCACCACGCGGCCGCCGATCGCGATCTCGCCTTCGGTGATCTCCTCGAGGCCGGCGATCATGCGCAACAGCGTCGACTTGCCGCAGCCCGACGGGCCGACCAGCACGCAGAATTCGCCGTCGGCGATCGCCACGTCCACGCCGCGGATCACGTGCGTCTGGCCGAACCACTTGTGCACGCCGCTGATCGATACTGCCGCCATTGCTCCTCGTTCCTCCTCGGATCGGTCACGCCGTCGCGGTTCTCGTCCCGTGCACGACCCGGTAGTCCGGCCGCCCGGTGCGATACCACGTCACGATATTCTGCGCTGCCTTGCGCCGCAGCTCCCGTTCCGCTTCCACCGAGTAGAACGCGGCGTGCGGCGTCAGGACCACCCGCGGATTCGCGACGAGCGGCGAATCGGCGGGCACCGGCTCGTCCGGCAGCACGTCGAGCGCGGCGGTCTGCAGTATTCCAGCATCGAGCGCCGCGAGCAAATCGGGAATGTTGACGATCGCGCCGCGCGCCGTGTTGACGAGCGTCGCGTCGCGCTTCAACGCGGCGAAGAATGTGCGGTCGATCATGCCGCGCGTGGTGGCGTCGAGGGGCGTGTGCAGCGACACGATATCGGATTGCGCGGCGAGCGCGGTGAGCGACGGTGCGCGCTCGACGTACGCGGGAAAGTCGCCATCGATCAGATAGGGGTCGTACGCGACGACGCGTTTCACCACGTTGCGCGACACATGCGCCATGCGCTTGCCGATGCGGCCGAGGCCGACAATGCCGAGCGTCAGCTCCGCGGGCCGGCGCAGCTTGCCCGACGATTCGTAGTGCCAGCGGCCGTCGCGGATGTCGCGGTCGTAGCGCACGACGTTGCGGATCGCAGCGAGCGCGAGGGCGAGTGCGTGCGTCGCCACTTCGCCCACGCCGTAATCCGGCGAATTGGCGACCCACACGCCGCGCTCGCCGCAGGCCTTCGTGTCGACGGTGTCGAAACCGGCGCCGATGCGACTCACGAGACCGAGTGCGGGCAGCGCAGCGACGACGCGCGCGGTGATCGGCGCGTACTGGAGCAGGATCGCGGCGCAGTCCTGTGCGGCGTCGATCACCTGCGCTTCGGTCTTGCATTGCGCGATGCGCAGCGGCAGTCCGGCCGCCGCAAAGATTTCGCGCTCGAGTTCGACGTCGGGAAAGTCGTGGTCGCTGAAGAGAACGGGACGCATCGGGCAGGACGTATCGCTCGGTAACGAAAAAGCAGGGTCGGGCGCCGCGCGGGCGTCAAGATACTCCAGCACACGCGGGCGCGCTTAGAATGCCGAACATTCCACGCACGGAGGCTGCCATGAACGAAGTCTTGCACACGACCATCGCCGGCAGCCTGCCCAAGCCCGCGTGGCTCGCCGAAAACCAGGCGCTGTGGGCACCGTGGAAGCTCGAAGGCGACGCACTCGCCGAAGGTCAGCGCGACGCCGTACGCCTCGCGCTATTCGAGCAGGAGCACGCGGGCATCGACATTGTCACCGACGGCGAGCAGACGCGTCGCCACTTCGTGACGACGTTCATCGAAGGCCTCGACGGCGTCGACTTCGAGCATCGCAAGACCGTGCGCATCCGCAACCGCTACGACGCGTCGGTGCCCGTGGTGGTGGGATCCGTCGCGCGGCGGCATCCGATCTACGTCGACGACGCCGCGTTCCTGCGTTCGCAGACCGATCACGCGGTCAAGTACACGCTTCCCGGCCCGATGACGATGGTCGACACGCTCTCCGACGCGCATTACGGCAGCCGCGAGAAGCTCGCGTGGGCGTTCGCCGAGATCCTGAACGAGGAAGCGCGGGCGATCGCCGACGCCGGGGTGGACGTGATCCAGTTCGACGAGCCCGCGTTCAACGTCTACTTCGACGAGGTGCGCGACTGGGGCATCGCCACGCTCGAGCGCGCGGCGGCCGGCCTCGCGTGCAAGACGGCCGTGCACATCTGCTACGGCTACGGCATCAAGGCGAACATCGACTGGAAGAAGACGCTCGGCGGCGAATGGCGCCAGTATGAGCAGACGTTTCCCCTGCTCGCCGCCTCGTCGATCGACCAGGTGTCGCTCGAGTGTGCAAACTCGCACGTGCCGATCGACCTGATCGCGCTGCTGCCGGGCAAGGACGTGATGGTGGGCGCAATCGACGTCGCGACCGAGCGCATCGAAACGCCGGAGGAAGTCGCGACGGTGCTCCGCAACGCGCTCCGGTTCGTGCCCGCCGAACGGCTCTACCCGTGCACCAACTGCGGCATGGTGCCGCTGGCGCGGCCGGTCGCACGCGGCAAGCTCCGGGCGCTCGGGGCCGGGGCGGCGCTGGTCCGCCGCGAATTGAACGTCTGAACACAACGGCCGCGCCGTCGACTCGGTCGGGAGCCGGCCGATCGGCGTGGGCGGCCACCCGCCCGACGGCCCTTAAGTGGACGTCATCCAAGGCCGCCATCCGCGACGTGCTTCCCGGTTCCGGCAAGAGTAAGCCCTTACTTCCCCATCGGCGGGATTTCACTTCCGGACCGCTCTCCGCCGGGCGGTCCAAACCCGGAATCCCGCGTCTGGCTTGGGTTTGCGCGCAACAGTCGACCGACCTTCCGCCGGAAACCTGTCGCAATTTTGGGAAAACTGACGTATAGTGCCCGCCGTGTTTTGTTCCAAGCAGTAAAGGCACGCTCTGTACGACCGCCACGCAGTCGTTCGACCGCCGTACTTTCCTTGAGATCGAAACATCGGCCGGGCAACGTCCCGTTTACTTCTCGTACTTAAGGAATTACCAAGAAAATGGCAACCGGAACTGTCAAGTGGTTCAACGACGCGAAGGGCTTCGGATTCATCACGCCGGACGGCGGCGGTGAAGATCTGTTCGCTCACTTCTCGGCGATCAACATGCAGGGCTTCAAGACGCTCAAGGAAGGCCAGAAGGTCAGCTTCGAAGTGACGCAAGGCCCGAAGGGCAAGCAGGCTTCGAACATCCAGGCCGTCTGACGTTCGCTTCGCTTCGTACGGAAAGGCCGGGCCCGCGCCCGGCCTTTCTGTTTTTGCAAGCGACAATCATCGTCGACGATGGTGCGCGCCGAGGCGTCGTACGGTCGCCGCGCGCCGATGCGCGTCGACGCACGGCAACGATCGCTCGTTATACTGTTGTCCGCATCGACGACGACGCAGCACTGTCATCGCGAACGAAAGGGAGCGTGCATGTCCACTACACCCGATCCCGGCGCATTCGAGTTCGAGAAAGTTTCGGTGGCCGATGCGCGCAAGGCGCTCGACGAATCGGGCGCGGGCGCCTACGCCGTGCGCCGGCAACCCGAAAACTGGGAAGCGAAACGCAAGGACACGCCGCCCGAGACTCTGAGCGATGCGACGCATGCATGGCTCGCCGAGCTTCCCGAAGCGGTGCGTCCGAAGCAACTCGCGCTGCGCTATGCGCGCCTCGCCAATCGCCTGTGCGAAGTGTGGGGCACGCGCGCGAAATGCGAACGCCTGCTCGATGACCTGATGATCGATCGCCGCGGCGGCCGCAAGGGCTTTCCGCTGCCCGTGGCCAACGAGCTCGCCACGCTCCGCGATCATTATTTCCGGCTGCATCGGGGCGGACCGTCGGCGTGGGAGTACGTCGAGATGGGCCGCTGAACCGCCCGGTAGCGCAAAGCTGACCCTGCCTCTCGCCGCCACGCTGAAAACGTCGGCGCGGCGGACTCGACATCGTTGTCGTCAGGCCGAATGCTGGCGGCACGCGGCGTGGCCGCAGCTGCAGCGGGCGCCCTGCTGCCCGCTCGACGAACCCTGCTGACTCTGCTGCCGGCCCTGCGACTGCTGGGCCTGCTGCTGGCACGACGGGCTGCAATACGTTTGCCCGGCGTCGACCGAGCATTGGCAGCCTGAATGTGCGCACTTCTGCGTTCCGGTGGCCATGACGATGGATCCTCGCAAAGGGTGGATGCAAACGATGTGACCGGTCGTGAGACGTGCGGTTCATCGCATCGCTCGCCGTCCGCTCACGCCTCGCCTGGCGGCGTGGCGAAGAAAAACGCGAACGCGAGCAGCACGTACACTGCGATCAGCAGCGCACCTTCGATCCACGTCGCCTCGCCGTCGCGCGTGATCGAGTTCACGACCAACGCGACGCTCGCGACCGCCACGAGCTCGAGCGGGTTGTCGAACACGAGGTTCATCGGCGTGCCCACGAGATGCGACACGAGCACGAGAATGGGTGCGACGAGCAGCGCCACCTGGATCGTCGAGCCGACGGTGATGCTCGCCACGAGGCCCATGCGTCCCTGGCGGGCAAAGTAGATCGACGAGAAATATTCGGCGGTGTTGCCGACGATCGCGAGCACGATCACACCGAGGAAGAACGTGGACACGCCGATGCGCTTCGCCGTGTCCTCAAGCGCCCCCGACACGAGCTCGGCCATGATCGCGGTGCCAAGCGTCGCTGCCACGAGCACGGCGATCGCCCGCCACACCGGCCACGGCTGCTCGTCGCTTCCGGGGGTTTGATGCGCGGCAAACGCGTCGCGGTGCGTGATCAGCGTGTAGACGAGGTTCGCCGCATACACGACGAGCAGCACCACCGCCACCGACAGCGAGAGCTTCTCGTCGAGCCTCGTCGCGTCCGTCGACGCGAAGATGCCACGTTCGGTGTAGTTGAAGAGCGCGGGCACGAGGAGCGCGATCAGCACGAGGATCAGCAACGAAGACAACAGGCCCACGCGCTCCGGGTTGAACTTGAGCTCGCGCTTGCCGACGCTGCCGGCCAGGATCGCGAGCCCGAAGCCCAGCAGGCCGTTGCCGATGATCGATCCGGTGATCTGCGCCTTGACCACGCTCTCGTGGCCCTGCAGCAGCACGAAGATCGCGAGCACGAGCTCGGCGGTGTTGCCGAACGTCGCGTTCAGCAGGCCGCCGATGGCCGGGCCGGTGCGATGCGCGATCTGCTCGGTGCCGCGGCGAATCCATTCGGCGAGCGGCACGATCGCGGCGATGCCGAGGACGAACGTCCACAGCGGCCCGATGTCGCTCAGGTAGTGCACGCCGAGCGCGATCGGCACGAGCACGAGCAGCGCGGTCCAGACCATCCGCCGCCTCCTCCCTGGAGATGCCGGTTCGAACCGGATTCGGCCGGGAAGTGCCGATGGCAGAAATCAGGACGACGAGTGGTAGACGACCTCGCGAAGCTTGCCGCTTCGGGCGTCAGGCAGCGGCGGCGTGTCGTCGGCAACCACACGCACGTTGCCGAGCGACTGGTGGGCCAGATACGCGTGCAACGCCCGCGTCGCGGAGCGCAGGCCTTCGCGGCGTGAGCGCGGATCGCGGGCGCAGAGCCTGACCGCGATGCAATCGGGGGCCGTCTGCAGCAACTGGAACGGGTGGCACGTCGTCGCGTCTTCGACCACCGTGGTGAGTGCGAGCGGCGACAGGCGCACGATGCTTCCGTCGTGCGCCTTCAGGACGAGCACGTCGTCGCGACGACCTTCGGCGCGAATGACCGGCAACGCACTGCCGCAGCGGCACGCGCGCTCGCTCGCGGTGATGCTGTCGCCGAGGTCGTAGCGGATGATCGGCTGCACGCGGTTGGCGAGATTCGTGAGCAGCACCGTGTGCGAGCGCTCGCCGGGGGGCGTAGGCCGGTAGTCACGATCGACGGGTTCGAGCATCACCCAGTCGGCATTCACGTGCAGCGCGCCGCGCGGGCACGAGAAGGCGATGCTCATGCACTCGGACGCGCCGTATTCGTTGATCACGATCGCGCGAAACGCCGCCTCGATCGACTCGCGCGCGGGATCCGACAGATGTTCGCCGCCCGACCAGATGCAGGTAGGGGAAATGCGCAGCCGGCGTGATCGTTGTTCCCCGGCCAGTGCGGCGAGTGTCGTCGGATAGCTCGCGAGAAACGAGGGCGCAAAGCGATTGAGCTTCTCGACGAGTGCAGGCAGCGGCTCCATCACCGAGAACGCCCGCGCGCTCGGCCACGGCATGCCGCGACATACGCGCTGCCACGACGCGATGCTGGCGAAATGGTCGCCCGTCGCGGCGACGAGTGCCGCGCGGCCGCCGTTCGCGGCGAGGCTCCATGCATAGCGGGCGACAACCTGCAGCGACAGCAACTGCACGATCAGAAGCGCGTCGTAGGTCGACAGCGCGTCGCGGTCCTGCACGTAGATCCCCGGCTCGCCCGAGCTGCCCGAGCTTTTCCAGACGACGAAACGGCCGAGGTAATCGGCACCGATGTGGCTGCGATCGGCGAGAAAGCGCTCGACCCCGCGACGGTCGATCTGCCGCTCCGTTGCCCAGTCGTCGAAATTCGCCATCAGATCGCGTTTCGTGACGACGGGCAGTTCGCGTAGCGACAACGGACGATCGGGCAGCGCGCGCCACAGACGACGGTAATAGGGAGAACGGGCCCGCGCGATGCGGACGATCTCGGCGAAGCGGCCCGACGCGGCCATGCGCACGGCGTCGCGTCCCGCGGTTCTGGTCCACGAGATTTCAGCGACTTTCGACGCAACGGCGATCGCATCCACGGCGGCTCGCATGACGTCGCCGCCAGTGAAGCGCTGTGCGGGAAAGCCGCTCATCGAGTCATCTTGCGCGCAGCGTCCCGTCCCGGTCTTGACCGCAGTCAATACGTCGCCTCGCGGCGTCCCTACAATCGCCTGCGAGAGGAACGAACATGCAGTTCGAGCAGCCGGCGCGCAGGTGATGCGTCGTATCGGAAAAGGCGTGGCGGGCGGAGCAGGAACGGCGGTCATCGGCCAGGACCGTCGAAAGCCGACGCTCGTGTCGATCGTGCGAAGGCATGCGCCGGGCATCGCGCTTGCGCTGGCGATCGCGATCGGCGGCGCCACGCTCGTCTGGCTCCGCGTCATCGACAAGCCGGTCGACGTCTACTCGGTCGTGCGCGGAAATCTCGTGCAAAGCGTCGTCGCGAGCGGCCAGGTGATCACGCCGCAGCGCGCGTCGATCGCGTCGGAGATCACCGGACGCGTCGCGCGCGTTCCCGTCGATGAAGGCGACACCGTGCGACGCGACCAGGTGCTGGTCGAGCTCGACCAGTCCGACGAGCGCGCCGCGTTGGCGCAGGCGCAGGCGGCGCGCGCGCAAGCGCAGGCGAAGCTCGCCCAGATGACCGCCTCGGCGCTGCCCATGGCGATGCAGTCGCTTGCGCAGGCGCAAGCGAATCTGACGCAGGCCGAGCGCACGTACCAGCGCACCAGCGACCTCGTCGCGAGCCATTTCGTGTCGCCCTCTCAACTGGACGACGCGAAGCGCAACCTCGACATCGCCCGTAGCCAGGTGCGCACCGCGCAACTGCAGGTCGTGAACGCGCGGCCCGGCGGCGCCGATTATTTGGTCGCGCAGACGAGCCTGCGGGAGGCGGAGGCGCAGGTGACCGTGGCCGAGGCGAAGCTCGCGGCGACCCTCATTCGCGCGCCTTCCAATGGAGTGCTGATCGCGCGAAGCGTCGAGTCGGGCGACGTGGCGCAGGCCGGCAAGGAGCTTCTCGTTCTCGCCCCCGCCGGCGAGACGCAACTCGTCGTGAACATCGACGAGCGCAACCTCGGCAAGCTCGCGCTCGGCCAGAAGGCGCTCGCGTCGGCCGACGCGTTTCCCGGTGACACGTTCGCCGCCGACCTCTTCTACGTGAACCCAGGCATCGATGCGGTACGCGGCGCCGTGCAGGTCAAGCTCCGCGTGCCGGATCCGCCCGCGTACCTGCGACAGGACATGACGGTATCGGTCGACATCGAAGTCGCGCGGCGCAACGACGTGCTGATCGCGCCTGCCGACGCGTTGCATGATGCGGCGACGCGCGAACCCTGGGTGCTCACCGTGCACGGCGGCCGGACAGCGAAGCAACCGGTGACGCTGGGTCTGCGCGGCGACAGCGCGGTCGAAATCGTTTCCGGCCTCACGGCGGGCGACGTGATGGTGCCGGCGACGAACGTCCGCGTCAGGGAGGGCCAGCACGTGCGTCCCGTCACGTTCGCCGCGGGCCGCGCACGGTGAGCCGCCTCTTCGGCTTCGAATGGATCGCCGCGCTGCGCTTCATGCGCGAGGGCATGACGCAGACGCTGCTGATCGTCGTCGGCGTCACGCTCGGCGTGGCCGTCATCACCTTCATGTCGGCGCTCCTCACGGGGCTGCAGCAGAACCTCTTCCGGCGCACCCTCGAATACCAGGCGCAGATCGTCGTGCTGCCGCCGGAGGACGTGTCGCGGCCGCTGCGCGGCGATGCGTCGTCGCAAGCCACGCCGATCGTGCAGCCACGCACGCAGAAGCTGCGTTCGGTCGACCAGTGGCAGCGCGTGCGCGACGAGATCGCCGGCATGCGGGGAGTCACCGCGATCGCGCCCGTCGTGTCGGGCCCGGGCCTCGTCCTGCGCGGCGAGGCGAACAAGGCCGTGTCGATCACCGGCATGGAGCCCGACAGCTACCTGCGCGTCGTCAACCTGCGCGCGAAGATCGTGCTCGGCACGGCCGAGCTCACCGGCTCGGATATCGTCATCGGGACCGAGCTCGCGAAGGATCTCGGCGCGACGATCGGCGACAAGCTGCGCGTGACGACCGCGAGCGGCGCCGCGCAGGTGCTGCAGGTCGTCGGCCTCTTCGACTTCGGCAACAAGGGCGTGAACGAGCGCAACGTCTACGTCGCGCTCCGCGTCGCGCAGAGCCTGCTCGATCTCGCCGGCGGGGTGTCGAGCCTCGAGGTCAACGTGAGCGATCCGTTCGCCGCCGAGGATGCGGCGCAGGCAATCGCGGCGCGCACCAGCCTCGACGCCGACAGCTGGATCAGGACCAACCAGCAGTTCTTCTCCGCGATCGCCGCGCAGAGCCTGTCGAACACCGTCATCCGCTTCTTCGTCGCGCTGACCGCGGCGCTCGGCATCGCCAGCGTGCTGGTCGTGTCGGTCGTGCAGAAGTCGCGCGAGATCGGCATCCTGCGCGCCATGGGCACGAGCCGCGGGCAGGTGCTGCGCCTCTTCCTGATAGAAGGCGCGTTGATGGGCCTCGTCGGCTCGCTCTGCGGCTCGGTCCTCGGCTTCGTGTTCCTCAACTTCTGGCGCGGCCTCGCGCGCAATGCCGACGGCACGCCGATGTTCATCGTCGACTTCGAGCCGAAGCTCTTCGTCTACGCGGCGGTGGGTGCGACGCTCGTCGGCACCCTTGCGGCGGTCGTGCCCGCGCGGCGCGCGGCGCGACTCGATCCGGCGATCGCGATCCGCGGCTAGCGATGAACGAGTCGCCGGTCCTTCGCCTCGACGGCGTGCACAAGTCCTATGCCCTCGGCACGCCAGCCGAGCTCGAGGTGCTGCACGGAATCGACCTGACGCTCGATCGTGGCGAGTTCACGGCGTTGATCGGCCCGTCGGGATCGGGCAAGAGCACGCTCCTGAACGTGATGGGCCTGCTCGATCGACCGACGACGGGCGAAGTGTGGATCGCCGGTGCAGCCTCGGCGCGGCTCGACGAAGCGCAACGGACGCAACTGCGCGGCCGCACGATCGGCTTCGTCTTCCAGTACCACTATCTGCTGCCCGAGTTCACCGCGCTCGAGAACGTCATGATGCCGATGATGGCGGCGCACGGACGCCCCGATCGAGCGATGCGCGAAACGGCCGGCGGGCTCCTCGCGGAGGTGGGCCTCGCCGATCGTGCGCATCACAAGGCGAACGACCTGTCGGGGGGTCAGCAGCAGCGAGTCGCGATTGCGCGCGCCCTCGCGATGTCGCCGGCGCTCGTGCTGGCCGACGAGCCGAGCGGCAATCTCGACACGCAGTCGGCCGACGCGGTGTTCGACCTGCTGCGCAAGGTGAACGAAGTGCAGAAGACGACGTTCCTGATCGTCACGCACGACCCGCGGCTTGCGCGGCGCTGCGATCGCATCATCGAGCTCGTCGACGGCCGGATCGTGAACGACCGGCCGAACGTGCGCGAGATGCACCAGGCGGACGCTCTCGATCAGACGCCGAGCGGGTACGCCTCCGGCAACCCGGAGGGCTCGCGCGCGGCGAACGGCGTCACCGCGTTCGTCCCGTCGAACCGCACGCACTCGTCGAACTGCGCCGGCAGCACGGCCCGGAAATAATGGCTTTCACGCTCGCTATCGTTGCACGGGTTCGACGCCGCCTGACGGCTCGTCGACGACCGTGCCCGACATCGGCTCGACGCATACGACGCGATCGTCGATGCCACGAACGCCTTCCATCGTTTCGAGTAGCACGTGCAGCGCCCGACGCTCGCGCTGGTCGAAGACCATGCCGTCGATGCGAGCGACGCCGTCGTGCACGGACACGCGCAGCGAGTGCGACGGACACCATGCCTCGCGCTTCATCGCCGCCACGATGCGGCGGCGGATAGCCTCGTCGGTGACCAGCGTTTCGCTCCCGGGTGCAAGGTGGTGCGCGAGCGCGGCGACGAGATCGGCGCGGCTCACGATGCCGACAAGCTTGCCCTTCTCGACGACCGGCACGCGCTTGATGGCGTGCTCCTCCATCTGCCGCACGATCTCGTGCAGTGGCGTGTCGCGCGCGGCCGCGACGACGTTCGGGGACATCACGTCCCGGACACGCACGCCGTGCGTGCGCGAATAGTCGTCGGCGCGCGATCCCGGGCCGAGCAAGAGCTCGAGCCAGCGCCGGCGCGGTGCCTCGGTGCCCATCTCGGTCCGGCGGACGAGGTCGCCTTCCGTCAACATGCCGACGAGTTTGCCGCTCGAATCGACGACGGGCACGCCGCTGATTCGGTACGACACCATCCGCTCGATCGCTTCGCGCAACGTCGCGTCCGGCCCAACCGTCACCACGGCCCGCGTCATCACGTCTTCGGTTTTCATGGCATCCTCCGTTAGCGCGTGGCCGCCTCGACGGTATTACTTGACGGCGACTTCGGTCGCACGACGCGGCGCCTTCTTCGGCAACGTCAGCGACAGGATGCCGCTCTCATAGGTGGCGTCGGCGCTCGCCTGGTCGATGTCCTGGGCGAGCGTGAAACCTCGATACTGCGTGCCATAGTAGCGTTCGCTGCGGAGCGTCTCCCCTTTCTTTTCTTCCTTCTCCTTGCGCACCTCCGCCTGAATCGACACGCGGTTGCCGTCGATCGAGACCTTGATGTCGTCCTTGCGTACGCCCGGGATCTCGGCGCGGACGTGGTAGCCCTTGTCGTCCTCGGTGACGTCCATCCGGATCTGGGGCTCCTCGGGCAGCGCGCGCAGAACTCCGCGCGGCATCCGGAACGTCTCGTCGAACTCGCGGAACGGATCGAAGCGAGCCAGTTCCACAAGCGGATTGAAGTGTGTCAGATTGGCCATCGTGCTCCTCCGTGTCGTTGTCGAGACTATGAAGACCCGGCGCCGCCTGACCGGTCCGGTGGCGATTCAGTGACGGCGTCGCGCACCGAACGCATCCATCATAGGAGCCCGGATGCGGCCGGTATTGACCGTCGTCAACACCGGTGCATCGCGCATCCGCTTTCATCCCGGACGTGGACAGCAACAGACGGCCCTTCATGGAAGATCGTCCTTCGCCGTCGATGGAGCACGAGATGCACGAGGGCGAGCGTGCTCCCGGCGATCGCACCGCCGCGTCCGGGCTGACCGCGCGCGAGGCACGCGAGCGACTCGTGGCGTACGGCCCGAACGTCGTTCTCGCGAGCGCGCGGCACGCCGTCTTCGTCGAATACCTGCTGCACTTCCGCAACCCGCTCGTCCTGCTCCTGATGACGGCGAGCGCCGTGCTCGGCTGGACCGGCGAAACGACGAGCATGACGATCATCCTCGTAATCGTCGTCGCCAGCGTGACGCTCGACTTCGTCCAGGAGCACCGTGCCGAGCGCGCGCTTGCGCGTTTGCAGGCGACAATCGCGGCGACGGCGATCGTCGTGCGCGACGGCGAACGCCGCGCAGTGCCGGTCGCACAGGTCGTGCCCGGCGATCTCGCGCTGCTTCGCGCCGGCGACGTCGTGCCCGCCGATGGAACCCTGGTCGACGCGGACCGGCTCTTCGTCAACGAAGCCGCGCTGACCGGCGAGCCGTTTCCCGTCGAGAAGCACGTGGGCGAAGGTGCGGCAGAGCACGCGATGCGCATGGGCTCGTCGATCGCGAGCGGCGCGGGGCGCTTCGTCGTCGAGAAGACCGGCGGCGCGACCCTGCTCGGATCGATGGCCGGCGAGCTCGCCTCCGAGCGGCCCGAGCCACCGCTCGAGCGCGGCGTGCACCGCTTCGGCTTGATGATCCTGCGGCTCACGATTTTCCTCGTGCTGTTCGTGGTGCTCGTCAATGCCGCGTTCCATCGGCCCTGGCTCGAGTCCTTCCTGTTCGCGGTCGCGCTCGCCGTGGGGCTCACGCCGGAGCTTCTACCGATGATCGTGTCGGTGACGCTCGCTCGCGGCGCGTTGCGCCTTGCGCGGAGCCACGTGATCGTCAAGCGGCCGTCAGCGATCTACGCGCTCGGCAGCATCGACGTGCTGTGCTCGGACAAGACGGGGACGCTCACCGAGGCGCGGATTTGCGTCGCGAATGCAGAAGGCGCGGACGGCGCCGCCGGCGATCGCGTCCTGCGCCTCGCGCGCGTCAACAGCCGCTTCGCCACCGGCGTCCGGAGCCCGCTCGACGACGCACTGCTTGCCGACCGCGACGATCGCGATCCGGAGCGGTACCGCAAGCTCGACGAGCTCGCGTTCGATTTCGTGCGGCGCGTCGTCTCGATCCTCGTCGCGACCGATGCGGGACCGCTGCTGATCGTCAAGGGCGCGCCCGAGGACGTCCTCGGGCGCTGTAACCGCATCGCTACCCCGGACGGCAACGTGCGCGATCTTTGCGCATCGGACAACGACGCGGCCATCGCTCGCTTCCATGCGCTCGGCGAGCAGGGCCTGCGCGTGCTCGCGGTCGCGACGCGCCGCCTCGACCGCGAAGGCGAACGGCTCGAACCGGCCGACGAATCCGGCCTCGCGTTCGAAGGCTTCGTGACATTCCTCGATCCGCCTCGCGCGGATGCGGCCCATGCCGTGGCCGCACTCGCGCGCGCCGGCATCGAGATGAAGATCCTGACCGGTGACAACGAGCGCGTGGCGCGTCACGTGTGCGGCGCGCTGCACGTCGACGTGACCGACGTCCTGACGGGACGCGACATCGACGCGCTTGCCGGCGATGCGCTGGCTGCGGCCGCCTTGCGCGCGAAGCTCTTTGCACGCGTGTCGCCCGCGCAGAAGACGCGCATCGTCCAGGCGCTGCGATCGCGGGGGCGCATCGTGGGCTTCATCGGCGACGGCATCAACGACGCACCCGCGATGCACGCCGCCGACGTCGGCATCTCGGTGCAGGGCGCGGTTGGCGTCGCGCGCGAAGCGGCCGACGTGATCCTCACGCGCGGGCGGCTCGGCGTCGTGCGCGACGGCGTGCTCGAGGGCCGGCGCACCTACGCGAACATCATGAAGTACCTGATGATGGCGACGAGCTCGAACTTCGGGAACATGCTCAGCATGGCGGCGGCGACGCTGTTCCTCCCGTTCCTGCCCATGCTTCCCGTACAGATCCTGCTCAACAACCTGCTCTACGACGTGTCGGAGACGGCGATTCCGTTCGACCGCGTCGACGAGTCCGAGCTGCGGCGGCCGCACGTATGGGACGTGCGCGAGATCCGGCGCTTCATGCTGGTACTCGGGCCGGTGAGCTCGCTTTTCGACCTGCTGACGTTCGGCGTGCTGCTGCTGCTCGGAGCGGGCGTCGCTCTCTTCCAGACCGGCTGGTTCATCGAGTCGATCGCCACGCAGGTGCTCGTCATCTTCATCATTCGCACGCGGCACGATCCGCTTTCGAGCCGGCCGCATCCGATGCTGGTGGCGACATCGCTCGGCGTGCTCTGCGTCGCACTCGCGCTGCCGTTCACGCCGCTCGGCCCGCTGGTGGGCTTCGTCGCGCCCCCGGCCACGTTCTTCGTGGTGCTCGTCGTGCTCGTCGCCGTCTATCTCGTGCTCGCGCAACTCGTGAAGAAGCGCGCATTTCAGGCACACGACGCGCGGATCCGCGGGCGTCCGCGCGCGTCGATCGGGACGCTGGAACGCGCGCCATGAGCGCCGCGGGCGATCGAGTGCATGGCCTCACCGGCGAAGACGCGCAACGGCGGCTCGCGAAGCACGGCCCGAACGAGCTGCCGCGAAGCCGGGCGCGCTCGTTTCTCGCAAGCGCCCTCCATGCGCTCGCGGAACCCATGTTCGGCCTGCTCGTCGCGGCCGTTGCCATCTATCTCGCGCTCGGCGACCGCGTCGAGGCGGCGTTCCTCGCCGCATCGGTGGTCGTCGTGATGGCGATCACGCTCTACCAGGAATTCAAGACCGAGCGCGTGCTCGAGGCGCTGCGCGATCTCGCGAGTCCGCGCGCCCTCGTGATCCGCGACGGCATCGAGCGGCGCATTCCGGGCCGCGAGGTGGTCGTCGACGACGTACTCGTCATCGGCGAAGGCGATCGCGTCGCCGCCGACGGCGTGCTGCTCGAAGGCGACGTTGTGAACGTCGACGAATCGCTGCTGACCGGCGAATCGGTGCCGGTGATGAAGTCGCCATCCCGCGATCCGGTTCCCGACGGTGCATCGAGAGTGTTCGCCGGGACGCTCGTCGTGCGTGGCCAAGGTCTCGCACGCGTGACGGCAACCGGCGCGCAGAGCGAGATGGGCCGCATCGGCCGCTCGCTCGAACGGCTCGACACGCAGGCGACTGCGCTGCAACACGAGATGCGCGGGCTCGTGCTGGCGTTCTCGGTGCTCGCGTTCTTCGTCTGTGCGCTGCTCGTCGCCGTCTATGTCGCGACGCGCGGCGGATGGCTCGGCGGCATCCTCGCCGGCGTGACGCTCGCGATGGCGATACTTCCCGAGGAGTTCCCGGTCGTGCTCACGGTGTTCCTCGCGCTCGGCGCCTGGCGCATGACGCGCGCCCGTGTGCTGACAAGACGCATCGCGGCGATCGAGGCGCTCGGCGCCGCGACCGTGCTTTGCGTCGACAAGACCGGCACGTTGACGCAGAACCGCATGACGGTGCGAAGGATCTACGCAAACGGGCAGGTCTTCGAAGTGACGGGACGCGACGTACCCGACCCGTTTGCAGAGGTGGTCCGCATCGGTGTTCTCGCGAGCGAGCCGCGCCCGCTCGATCCCATGGAGCGCGCGTTCCACGAACTCCACGCACCGTCGTCCGCGCGGCCAGCCGAACTCGTCCGCCGCTATCCGCTTTCGTCCCGGCGGCTGATCGTCACGCACGCGTGGCGCGATCCGCAATCGAGGCCACTGCTCGTCGCCGCGAAAGGCGCGCCGGAAGCGATCGTCGCAGCATGTGCATTGGCGCCAGGCGAGGCAGAGGCGGTGCTGCACGAAGCCACGTCGATGGCGGCGAGCGGCATGCGCGTCCTCGGCGTTGCCCGGTGCGAGTATGGCGCGGCAGCGCTTCCCGACGATCCACGCGCGCTGCCCCTCGCGTTCGTCGGCCTCGTCGGCCTTGTCGACCCGCTGCGTCCCTCGGTACCGAAGGCGATGCGCGAATGCCGCAGCGCCGGCGTGCGCGTGATCGTCATCACCGGCGATTTCGCCGTCACCGCGCGTGCGATCGCGCGGGAAGCCGGCGTCAGCGACGACCCGGTGGTGGTGACGGGCACGCAAGTCGATGCGATGACCGATGACGAGTTCGCCATTCGCCTCGCGACGAGCGATGTGTTCGCACGCGTCGTGCCCGCGCAGAAGCTGCGCATCGTCGAGGCGCTCGCACGCGGCGGGCACGTCGTCGCGATGACCGGCGACGGCGTGAACGACGCGCCCGCATTGCAGGCGGCACAGATCGGAATCGCCATGGGCGCGCGGGGCACGGACGTGGCGCGCGAAGCGGCCGACCTCGTGCTGCTCGACGACGATTTCGGCTCGATCGTGCGCGCGATCCGGCAGGGGCGCACGATCTTCGACAACCTGCGCAAGGCGCTGTCGTACCTCGTCTCCGTGCACGTGCCGATCGCCGGGCTCGGCCTTCTGCCCGTGCTCGTCGGGGGACCGCTCGTGCTCTTTCCCGCGCACGTCGTCTTTCTCGAGTTCGTGATCGATCCCGCGTGCTCGATCGCCTTCGAGGCCGAACCGGCCGAGTCCGACGTGATGCGCCGCGCGCCGCGGCGCGCAGGCACACGGCTGCTCGGCGGGCGCGTGTTCGCGCTCGCCGTGCTCGAAGGCGTGATCGCGCTCGCTTTCTGCCTGGTCGTCTACGGGTTCGCACTCCGGGAGAACATGCCGGAGGAACGGACGCGTCTTCTTGCGTTCACGGCGATCATCGTCGCGAACCTGTCGCTGATCCTATTCGCGCGCGCCGGCGGACGTCGCATGCTTCGCCACGTCGCCGCCGCCAATCGGGCGCTGTGGGCGATCGTGCTCGGCACGATGGCGATGTATTCGCTGATCGTGCTCGTGTCGCCATTGCGCCAGTTCTTTCGCATGGCGATGCCGTTGGCGGCCGACGGGCTGATCCTGGGTGTCGCGACCCTGATGCTATGGTTTGCCCTGGGCGTCCTGAACGCCGTCTACGAGATGCTGGGGACGTACGAGGTCACGCGATGACGCAACGGCGACACGAGAAATACGACGCGCTGATCCGGCGCTGCCGGCAATTGCCGCCGGTGCGCACGGCCGTCGTGCATCCATGCGACGAAACGTCACTTTCGGCCGCCGTCGAAGCCGCCGCGCTTGGCTTGATCGAGCCGATCCTTGTTGGTCCGTCCGCACGCATTCGCGCGCTTGCCGATGCGCTGTCGCTCGACATCGGGACGCTCGAGCTCGTCGACACGCCGCACAGTCACGCGTCGGCGGCCAAGGCGGTCGAGATCGTGCGCGCCGGCAAGGTCGACGCGTTGATGAAAGGGAGCCTGCACACCGACGAGCTGATGGCGGAAGTGCTGCGAACCGATACCGGCATCCGCACGGCACGGCGCGTGAGCCACGTGTTCGTCATGGACGTGCCGATGTACCCGAAGCCGCTCCTTATCACCGACGCCGCGATCAACATCTCGCCGACCCTCGAGGACAAGGTCGACATCGTGCAGAACGCCATCGATCTCGCGCATGCGCTCGGCATCGCCACGCCGAAGGTCGCGGTCCTGTCGGCGGTGGAGACCGTGACGTCGAAGCTGCCGTCGACGATCGACGCCGCCGCGTTGTGCAAGATGGCCGAGCGCGGGCAGATCCGCGGCGGGCTCGTCGACGGCCCGCTCGCCTTCGACAACGCCGTGAGCCGCGAAGCGGCGGCGATGAAGGAAATCAAGTCCGACGTTGCCGGCGACGCCGATATCCTGGTCGTCCCCGACCTCGAAGCCGGCAACATGCTCGCGAAGGAACTCACCTTTCTCGCCAACGCCGATGCAGCGGGCATCGTGCTTGGTGCACGCGTGCCGATCATTCTGACGAGCCGCGCGGACAACATGCGCGCACGCATGGCGAGTTGCGCGATCGTGGTGCTCCATGCGCATGCCACGCGCACCGCCACGATGCCGATCAGCAGGCTCACGACATGACGCCATGACGCGCGAGCGGATCCTCGTCCTCAACGCGGGCTCGTCGAGCGTCAAGTTTTCCATCTTCGACTGTGCACCGGACGACACGCCGGCGCTCGCGAAGCAGGGCGAAGTGGACGCGATCGGCATCGCGCCGCATTTTCGTGCCGTCGATGCGTCGCGTCGCGTGTTGATCGATGACGCGGCGGTTGCGGCGACGCACGCCGACGCCATCGCGCTCGTTCATCGCTGGCTCGTGGCCAGCGAAGCCGACCCGGCCTTCACTGCCGTCGCGCACCGCCTCGTCCACGGCGGCGCAATCTTTTCCGCGCCCGTGCTCGTGGACGATTCGGTCCTCGCCACGCTCGACGCGCTCGTCCCGCTCGCGCCGCTGCATCAGCCCGTCGAGATTGCGGGAATCCGGACGATGGCGGCGCTGGCGCCGGACGTGCCGCAAATCGCGTGCTTCGACACCGCCTTCCACCGCCGCCAGCCGGACGTCGCGCGTGCGTTCGCATTGCCGCGCGAGCTGACCGCGAAAGGCATTCGCCGCTATGGCTTCCACGGTCTTTCGTACGAATACATCGTTTCGGCACTCCCGCGCGTCGCCCCGAAGTTGGTGAACGCGAAGCTGGTCGTCGCGCACCTCGGCAACGGCGCGAGCATGTGCGCGATCCACGCCGGCCGGCCGGTGGCAACGACGATGGGCTTCACCGCGCTCGACGGCCTCGTGATGGGTACGCGCTGCGGGAGCCTCGACCCTGGCGTCGTGCTCTATCTCCTTTCGCACGAAGGGATGGAGGCGAGCGAGCTCGAGCGCATGCTCTACCAGCGTTCCGGGCTGCTCGGCGTATCGCAGTCGTCGAGCGACATGCGCGTGCTGCTCGCGAGCGACGATGCGAAAGCGAAGGAGGCCGTCGACCTCTTCGTCTACCGGGTCGGGCGCGAGCTGGGCTCGCTCGCAGCGGCACTCGGAGGACTCGACGCGATCGTCTTCACCGCCGGGATCGGCGAGCATGCCGCGCCGATCCGCGCGCGCGTCTGCCGAGATGCCGCCTGGCTCGGCGTCGCACTTGACAACGCCGCGAACGAGCGCCATGCCGTGCGCATCTCGCGCGACGGTGCGCGCGCCTCGGCGTGGGTGATTCCGACGGACGAGAACCTGATGGTCGCGCATCACGCACAGCGCCTGCTCGCGTGATCGTTGCCGTCGACGCCTGCAGCGGGCTGCGGGCGCCGAGCCCGCGCGTCGGCGAGCGATGTCGGCAGCGACGCCGACTCGCCGTTCGCCGGCGGCGGTGTTGTCGATGGGGACAAGAATGGATTTGAACGTCATGGCACTCGCCCGCAAAGTCATCACGAAATTGTGCGCGCGAGGAACCCGGCGACGCTTGATGCAGGTCATATCGGCTATGACACGAGGACATCCGAGTGAACGATGAAGCGACGACCGCGGCAAGCCTCGAGCCGGGCCTGCTGGCGGCGATCCATGAATACTGGTGTGCGGCCAACTACCTGACCGTCGGGCAAATCTATCTCCGTGACAACCCGCTCCTGCGGCGCCCGTTGCAGCGTTCCGACATCAAGCAGCGGCTCCTCGGCCATTGGGGCACGACACCCGGGCTCAACTTCGTCTACGTGCATCTGAACCGCATAATCCGCGAGCGGAACGTCGACATGATTTTCGTGGCCGGCCCGGGCCACGGCGGGCCGGGCGTGGTCGCCAACACGTACCTCGAGGGACCGTACAGCGAGATCTACCCGAACGTCAGCCGCGACGAGCCCGGCCTGAAGAGGCTCTTCACCCAGTTTTCCTACCCGGGCGGGATACCGAGCCATGCGGCGCCGGAAACACCCGGTTCGATCAACGAAGGCGGCGAGCTTGGCTACAGCCTTTCGCACGCGTTCGGCGCGGCTTTCGACAACCCCGACCTGCTCGTGGCGTGCGTCATCGGCGACGGCGAAGCTGAAACCGGCCCGCTCGCCACGAGCTGGCACTCGAACAAATATCTCAATCCGGTCCGCGACGGTGCGGTGCTCCCGATCCTGCATCTCAACGGGTACAAGATCTCGGGTCCCACCGTGCTCGCGCGCATACCGCGCGACGAGCTGGACGCACTCCTGCGTGGCTACGGGTATGCGCCCCATTTCGTCGAAGGCGACGATCCGCTGCCCATGCACGAGCGCATGGCGACCACGCTCGATTCGATCATCGCCGAGATTCGTCGCATCCAGCACGAAGCGCGCGTGCACGGGTTCACACGCCGGCCGCGCTGGCCGATGATCGTCTTGCGCACGCCGAAGGGCTGGACGGGCCCCAAGGTCGTGGACGGAGCGCAGATCGAGGGAAGGTTTCGCGCCCACCAGGTGCCGGTCGCCGACTTCGACACCAAGCCCGCCCATCTGCAAATCCTCGAGCAGTGGCTGCGGAGCTACCGACCGGAGCGGCTCTTCGATGCGAACGGCCGGCTCGTTCCTCGACTCGCCGAGCTCGCCCCTGAGGGCAACCGACGGATGGGTGCAAACCCGCATGCGAACGGCGGCTTGCTGCTGCGCGCCTTGCGTCTGCCCGATTTTCGCGAACATGCGGTCGCCGTGCGAGCGCCGGGAGAAACCACGGCCGAGGCGACGCGGATCCAGGGGCGATGGGTCCGCGACGTGCTGCGGGCAAATGCCGAGGCGCGCAATTTCCGCATCTTCAGCCCGGACGAGACTGCGTCGAATCGCTGGGATGCCGTGTTCGAAGCGACCGATCGCTGCTTCACTGCAGAGATCGAGCCCGGCGACGATCACGTGGCGCCCGATGGGCGCGTGATGGAAATGCTGAGCGAGCATCAATGCGAGGGTTGGCTCGAGGGCTACCTCCTCACCGGGCGCCATGGGCTCTTCAACTGCTACGAAGCGTTCATCCACATCGTCGACTCGATGTTCAACCAGCACGCGAAGTGGCTGGAGGCAGTGTGCAGGATCGCGTGGCGGGCCCCGATCGCCTCGCTCAACTACCTGCTCACGTCGCACGTGTGGCGGCAGGACCATAACGGCTTCAGCCACCAGGACCCGGGCTTCATCGGCCACGTCTTGAACAAGAAGGCCGACGTCGTGCGCGTTTATTTACCGCCGGATGCAAACACGCTTCTATGCGTGACCGACCACTGCCTGCGCAGCCGCAATTGCGTCAACGTCATCGTCGCGGGCAAGCAGCCGGCTCCGCAGTGGTTGGATATGGCATCGGCGATCAGCCACTGCACCGCCGGCATCGGGATCTGGGAATGGGCGAGCAACGATCGCGGCGACGAACCCGCCATCGTGATGGCGTGTGCGGGCGACGTTCCGACGCTCGAGACGCTGGCCGCGGTCAGCATCCTGCGCGCACAGTTTCCCGACCTCAAGTTACGCGTCGTCAACGTGGTCGACCTGATGACGCTGCAACCTCGAAGCGAGCATCCGCACGGGCTGTCCGACGCCGATTTCGACGTGCTCTTCACGCGTGATCGACCGATCGTCTTCGCCTTCCACGGTTATCCGTGGCTGATCCATCGCCTCGCTTACCGGCGAGCGGGCCATGCGAATCTGCACGTGCGGGGATACAAGGAAGAAGGCACGACGACGACGCCGTTCGACATGGTCGTGCGCAACGACCTCGACCGCTACCATCTCGTCGGCGACGTCATCGATCGCGTGCCCTCGCTCGGCGCCCGCGCGGCCTACGTCAAGCAATGGCTGCGCGACAGGCTGCAGGACCACGAGCGCTACATCCGCGAGTACGGCGACGACATGCCCGAGGTGCGCGACTGGAAATGGACGACAAGCGAAATGGAGGCGCACTGACGCGACGCATTCGAAGCGGCGATCGTCCCGATGGCGTCGGCCGCGTTATCGCCGTCCGGTTCGGCGTCAGTCGTACATCGAGGAGGCGCGACGTCGACGGACGCGGCGGCCCGTTGGGCATCGATACCTGTGCTCATCCAGGAGTCGCCGTTGACCTCGATCAACACAGGCGAGCGCTGCGGGGTGTCAAATCTGACAGGCGGCTTGGATCGCCCGGCCGCCGCAACCGGTCCACCACGTGGAGGTCGCCATGTTCAAACGCATCCTGGTCGCGCTCGACGGCAGCGCCGCGTCGAACGCAGGCTTCAAATCCGCACTGCAGCTGGCAGGCGACGAGCACGCGATGCTCGCCGGCTTGCACGTGCTCGACGATTCGTCGGTCACGCTGAATTTCGAAGGCGCCTATGTTCCGGCGCCGTACGTCGACAAGCTCTTCCAGTCGCTGCGTCAGCGCGGCCGCGAAATCCTCAAGCAGGCGGAAGCCGTGGCGAAGACCGCCGGCGTCGACATGCAGCCGGTGCTGGTCGAATCGCGCGGGCAGACGATCGCGCAAACGATCCTCGCGCAGGCGCGCAAAGCGAAGGCCGACGTGATCGTGATCGGCACGCACGGCCGGCGCGGGCTGTCGCGCGTGCTGATGGGCAGCGATGCCGAAGCCGTGGTGCGCGAATCGCCGGTGCCGGTGCTGCTGGTGCGCGCAAGCGAGAGCGCGCCCGCGAAGCCACGCGCGAAGAAGGCGGCGAGCGCGAACGAGAAGCGCACCGCCACGAAGCGCAGTGGCGCCGCGACGATCATCTGACGCGATGCGACGCGCATCGTGACGCCCGGCCACGACGCGATGCGCGCGATGGAGCTGCGGGTGCCGGGCACGCCGCTCGCGCCCGTCGACCGTCCCGTGCCGAGGCCCGGGCCGCAGCAGGTGCTGGTGCGCGTCGCCGCGTGCGGTGTGTGTCGCACCGATCTCCACGTCGTCGACGGCGAACTGCCCGACGCCACGCTCCCGCTCGTCCCCGGTCACGAGATCGTCGGCACGATCGTGGACATTGGAGCTGACGTTCGCGATGTGCGCGCCGGCGATCGCGTGGGCATTCCGTGGCTCGCCTCCACGTGTGGCACCTGCCGCTTCTGTCTCGCAGGCCAGGAAAACCTCTGCGACTTCGCGCGCTTCACCGGCTACACCGTCGACGGCGGTTACGCCGAATACACGCTCGCCGATGCGCGCTACTGCTTTGCGTTGCCGCGCGATCACGATCCGGACGAACTCGCGCCCTGGCTTTGCGCGGGCCTCATCGGCTACCGCGCACTGCGCTTCGCCGGCGACGCCCAGCGGATCGGCATCTACGGTTTCGGCGCCGCGGCGCACATGATCGCGCAGGTGTGCCGCCACCAGCAGCGCGAAGTGTTCGCGTTCACGCGGCCCGGTGACGAGGCGGCGCAAGCGTTCGCTCGCGCGCTGGGCGCCGCATGGGCAGGCGGCAGCGACGAAGCCGCACCGTGCGAACTCGACGCCACGCTTATCTTCGCCCCGGTCGGCGCGCTCGTGCCGAAGGCGCTGCGCGACGTGCGCAAAGGCGGCCGCGTGGTGTGCGCCGGCATCCACATGAGCGACATTCCATCGTTCCCGTATGCGATCCTCTGGGGTGAGCGATCGGTCCGATCGGTGGCCAATCTCACGCGCCAGGACGCGGTCGAGTTCATCGCGCTCGCGCAGCAAGCGAACATCGAAAGCAGCATCACGACCTACCCGCTCTCGCAGGCCAACGAGGCGCTGCACGCGTTGCGCGACGGCCGGATCGTGGGTGCGGCCGTGCTCGTCCCGTGAAACCACGCTTGGCGCCTGATGCGCCGCCGGCTGGCGTCAGGCAGTGCAGCGCAAGGCCTTGATTCTTCACCTGCCGGACCCTGCACTTCGCGGACTGGGCAGGCAGGAGCAACGCTCGAACCGGACCCCTACCGACTCCTACCTCTTCCTCGCAAACCCGAAGAAGTGGAGTGGTGGCCAAGGGCGGAATCGAACCACCGACACAAGGATTTTCAGAACTACCTAGAAATGATCGTCCTATAGCTATCAATATCTTAGCTCAGCACTGGGCCTCCCTCCTAGAGGCCCAATATGCCTGCACCATCCGTAATCCATACGCAGCTATCCGAATCCAAGCTCGCACGCTTCGCAAATAGTACTGGCAAAGACCGCTTCATTCGAGATACAGACCTACGAGGCTTCGGAGTCCGAGTTAGTCCTAGGAATGTCAAGTCATATTTTGTCGAGGCTACAGTCGACGGGAAATTCGTACGGCGAGTCATCGGCCAATACCCTTTAATACCCGTTT
>JAICKU010000128.1 GCA_025927765.1 Burkholderiales bacterium | reverse complement strand
GGGTCGCGGCTTCGTCAGATCGACGACGAGCTTTGTAACCACGTGGCCGTCGGCAAGGCCGAAGTCGAGCGGTGCGAAACGAACGACACCGTGGTCGATCGTCATGTGCAGCGCGACGTTGTCGAGCGGAAAGCGTCCCCAGGTCACGCTCTTCCCGGAAAAGCGCAAGTCGACGTCGTGTCTGCGAAGCTTCGACACGTCGAACGGCTTGTCCGGCAGTACGCGATCGCTGGCTGCGCGCCTGGCCGTTTCGCGCCGTTGTTTGCGGGTCGTTGCGTGCTGGGCGCGCTCACCGGGTGGCAGGCCGATGAACCCGCCCAGGTCCTTGTAGTCGAGCTTGCGCGAGGTCAGGTCGGCACGCGTGGCCGCGCGCGGCTGCGACAGGTCGACCGTGAACGCCCCGGCGAGATCGCTCGCGCCGACGGTGCCGGTGATTTCGCTGAACTGCCAGCGGCCGGCATCGTGCGCGAGCCTTCCCTTCAGTGCGTACGGCGGCGTCCACGGCAACGGCGAGGGGACGATCGGATAGAGCTTCGACAGGTCCTCACCGCGCATGGCGAGCGCGCCCTGCAGGTTCTGCGGTGACGAGGGAACGACCGAACCGTCGAAGTGGATGTTCGTCGTGGCGCTGGTCACGTCGAGCGCGACCGGGTAAGGATCGTCGAGGTGACGCAGCGCGGACAGACCGCCCGCGGTGCCGACGAGTCGCAGCGCGTCGCCATGCAGCGTTCCCTCGCCTGCGAATTCCAGCCGGGAAATGCGCTGCGCGTCGGGCGGCGCACTCTGCACGGCCAGCGTGACGTCGCCGGAAAGCTTCGCGTCGCGATAGCGAAGCGTGCCGCGCTCGACGGCGACGGCGTCGAGCGGCGGTGCGCCCTGCGACTTGCCGGGGCCGAAGCGCCAGTTCACGTCGCCCTGCGCATTGCGCTCGAAAATCACCTTCGGGCCGACGAGATCGACGCGGTCGGGCGTGAGATGCAACAGCGAGTGCCACGAATAGGTCAGCGCGATCTGCCGTGCATGCGCCATGGGCTGCACGTCGGACCATGCGACGTTGGCGAGCGATACGTCGTTCGCGACGACGCGAAGCGGCAGACCGACGTGTACTTGCAGGTCGCCGGCGATCGTCACCTGCCGATCGAGCCGCTGGGTGAAATGTGCAGCTACCGGGCCACGGAGCACGTTCCACGGAAAGAACGCGATCGCGAAGGCGAGCGCCGCCACGATCGCGACTGCGATCGCGCCAAAACGCAGAGCCGCCGGGTGCGCCGCGCGCGACATCGAAGGAGGCAGGCACGCACCTGCCTGGCAAGCATGATGTCTGCGAGACTAGGCGCCGCGCGTACGCGCGGCAATTGGCGCGCTGCGCGCCGCGACGTCGGAAAGCGCTTACGTCGCGCCAAGCCAGGCGTCGCGCCGCGCGCGTGTCTGCGGTGACGTCTCCTGCTGCAACACGAGGTAGCAGGCGTCGCGCGCTGCTTCGGCGAGCGTGACGTCGGCGACGATCAACTCGTCGCGCCGAAAGGCGTGCACGCGCACGCGATCGCCGGCCGCGCGTCGAGTGCCGAGCGCGGCGAGCGTGTCGCTCGTCGCGCGCAGGCCGTCGAACGCGACGAGCACGTCGCCGGGTGCCAGGCCCGCGGCCTCGGCCGCGCCCTCGCGGTAAACGTGCTGCACGCGCATGTCGTTCCCCACCTTCGCATCGAGTGCCGCGCGCGGCAACGGGCCCGAGGCGGCCTTGCCGCCGCGGTCGTTCGCACCGGCGCTTTCGCGCAGGCGCATGTCGACGCCAAATGCTTCGAGCAGTTGCGCGAGCGGCGGATCGTCGGTGCCATGCACGCAGCGCGCGAGAAGATCGCGCACGGGCGCGCCGCCGGCGTCGCCCGCGAGGCGCTCGAGGCCGCCTTCGGGGACGCCGACGCCGCGGCGTCCGTATTGCGTCCACAGCGCGCGCATCAGGTCGTCGAGGGAGGCGTCGCCGTGCAGGCGCAACGTCAGGTCGAGCGCCATCGCGACGAGCGCGCCTTTGGCGTAATACGAAACACCGGCATTCGGCGAGTTCTCGTCGGGTCGGTAGAACTTGATCCACGCGTCGAAGCTCGCATCCGCGATCGACTGCACGCGCCGGCCCGGCGTGTGCAACACGCGGGTGATGGTGCGGCCGACGAGCTCGAGGTAGCGCGGCGCGTCGATGACGCCCGAGCGCACGAGCGCGAGATCGTCGTAATACGACGTCACGCCCTCGTATGCCCACAGGTCGCGCGTGTAGTTCTCGCGCGACAGGTCGTACGGCGCGAACGACGCGGGCTTGATGCGCTTCACGTTCCACGCGTGGAAATACTCGTGGCTCGCGAGGCCGAGGAAGTTCAGGTACTCGTCGCTGATCGTCGCCTGCGCCGCAAGCGGCAACTCGTCGCGGCGGCAGATCAGGCTCGTGCTCGAGCCATGCTCGAGGCCGCCGTAGCCTTCGCCCACGGCCATGATCAGGAACAGGTAGCGCTCGAACGGGGCGGGCGCGCCGAAGAGCTCGATCTGCCACGTGCAGACGCGCTCGAGGTCGCGCGCCACGCGCTCGAGGTCGGAACGCGTGCGGCTCGTGAGCGCAAGGCGATGCGGTGTCCCCGCGGCGGTGAACGAGGCCTCCTGGACCTCGCCCATCTCGACCGGGTGGTCGATCAGCGCGTCGTAGTTCGCCGCCCGGTAGCGGCCGAAGCCGCGCTCACCGATGGCCTCGGCATCGAGCGTCGTCGCGACGCGCCAGTGCGCGCAGGCGGGTCCGTCCGCCGCGACGATGTCGAGCGTGCAGGGCGCGCCGGCCCGGCCCTCGGGGCACAGGAAGACGGCCGGACCGTTGAAATACCCGCGCGTCGCATCGAGGTAAGCGGTGCGCACCGAGAGGTCGAACGCGTACACCTGCGCGATCACCGTAACTTCGTCGCGAGCGTCGTCGACGCACCACACGTCCTTGGCCTCCTTGCGAATCGGGACCGAAACCCCGCGCGATTCGGCGCGCACCTCGATGAACTGCCGGGAAAATTCGCGAATCAAATAGCTTCCGGGAATCCAGACCGGCAGGCGGAAGCGCTGGCCCTCCGGTGCCGGATCGCGCACACTGCAGCGGACTTCGAACAGGTGAGCGTGCGGGTCGTGCGCCGCGATCGTGTAGTGGGTGCTATGCATGCGCCGCCTGGGAACGTGCTATATACGCGCCCGGGTGGGCATGGGGGCGAATGGGGCCGTGGGGTTCGTGGATCGTCAAGACGTTCGTGGATTGTGTGATCTAGATGTGGTCGGAGCGAATGCTGAGCGTGCTGCGCATCGTCGCGGCATTCCTGTTCATGGCGCATGGCATGCGGAAGATGCTGGGTTTCCCCCTCGCGCACCGCGTGCCGTTCGACCTGTTCACGCTGACGGGCGCGGCAGGGACCCTCGAGGTGATCGGCGGCGCGCTGCTGCTGGTCGGCCTTTTCACGCGCCCGGTCGCATTCGTGCTTTCCGGCGAGATGGCGTTCGCGTATTTTCTCGCGCATGCGCCGCGCGGCTTCTGGCCGCTCGGCAACGGTGGTGAACTCGCGGCGATCTATTGCTTCCTGTTTCTCTATTTCGCTTTCGTGGGCGGCGGTGCGTGGAGCATCGACCGGTGGTGGGCCGATCGAGGTCGCGCGGCCGCCTCGACGCCATCGCGGCTCGAGGCACGCACCGGGCGATGAACGGAGCGCCCCGAAGACGAATCGAACGTCCGACCTGCCCCTTAGGAGGGGGCTGCTCTATCCACTGAGCTCCCGGGGCGTTCTTCAATGGTACCGGAACGACGAACACCGAAGCGATCACGTCTCGTGATTCCCTGGCTCGACGCGCATTGCGCGTTCCCTCCCGTCGACACCGCGCTGCGCGAGCCCAACGGCCTGCTTGCCGCCGGTGGCGACCTGTCGTCGGCGCGGCTGATCGATGCATATCGGCGCGGCATCTATCCCTGGTACAGCGAAGGGCAGCCGACGCTGTGGTGGAGCCCCGATCCGCGCATGGTGCTGTTCGTCGACGAGTTCCGGATGTCGCGCTCGCTGGGCAAGCGCGTGCGCCGGCGCGAGTTCGACGTGCGCGTCGACACATCGTTTCGTGCCGTGATCGACGCGTGTTCGAAGGCGCCGCGGGCGGGCCAGAACGGAACGTGGATCACGCCCGCGATGATGCAGGCGTACGCGAGCCTGCACGAGCAGGGCTACGCGCACAGCGTGGAGGCGTGGCGCGACGGCGTGCTCGTCGGCGGCCTGTACGGCATCGCCCTCGGCGGGGTGTTCTTCGGCGAGTCGATGTTCGCGCGCATGACCGACGCGTCGAAAGTGTGCCTCGCGCATCTCGTGGCCGCGATGCGCCAGCGCGCGATGACGATGATCGACTGCCAGCAGGAGACCGAGCACCTGGCGTCGCTCGGCGCACGCCCGATCCCGCGGCGCGAGTTCGTGCGACGCCTTGCGGAGGCGATCGGCTCGGACGCGCCCGTCGGCGACTGGACGACAATGATGCGTGAGGCCGCGTGAAGCGAACGGGTTACGAAGGGTGGAGGGCGACGCATTGAGCAATCTGAACGACCTGCCGCTCGCGACGCTGCAGTTCTATGCCACCGCGCCGTACCCGTGCAGCTATCTCCCGGATCGCGCGGCGCGCTCGCAGGTGGCGACGCCGAGCCACCTCATCGACGCGCGCGTCTACAGCGAGCTCGTGCGCCTCGGCTTTCGCCGCAGCGGCGCGTTCACGTATCGCCCGTACTGCGACCACTGCCGCGCCTGCGTCCCGGTGCGTGTGCCGGTCGCGCATTTCCATCCCACGCGCAGCCAGCGTCGCGCCTGGCGCGATCACGACCAGTTGCGAGCAGTTCGGCGCGAGATGACGTACGATCCCGCACATTACGCGCTTTATCTGCGCTATCAGCGCGTGCGGCATCCTGGCGGCGGCATGGACCAGGACAGCCGCGAGCAGTACCAGCACTTCCTGCTGCATAGCAACGTCGCCACCGATCTCTACGAATTCCGCGACGAGGGACACCTGCGGATCGTGAGCCTCGTCGACCGGCTGGAAGACGGCCTGTCGTCGGTCTACACGTTCTTCGAGCCCGAACCGGCGACGGCGAGCTACGGGACCTTCAGCATCCTGTGGCAGATCGAGCAGTGTCGCAAGCTTGGGTTGCCGTACGTCTATCTCGGCTACTGGATCCGCGAGAGCCGGAAGATGGCGTACAAGGCTTCGTTCCGGCCGATCGAGGGGTTGCTCGGGGGGCGCTGGGTGAAGTTGTAGCGCCCGGGTTGTCGCCTACAGGTGCTCCGTCGGCCAACGCCACGCGCGCGCCCAGACTCCACATTTAGGACAGTGGCATAACCGCTTGTTGCGTCAGGCTTTTTGCCCGAATGCAACACCTGCGAAAAATACCCTCGTCTTCGTGTGTAGGCCTTGCGCCTACAACCATCGGCTAGTGTAGATTACACGCCTGACGTGGCACGTCATCATGTGCCCATTCCTGTCCGAAGTGAACCTGCACGCGCCATCCGGAGGCTTTGTATGAATGCAGTCGCAGACTTTCCCGTTCTCGGCAACACGCAAACCCTCCGTTTGTTCGACGTCGATTACGACGCCGAGACGCAAACGCTGTACTCGTGGATGCGCCCGAACGGGCGTCCGTGCTTCAACG
>JAICKU010000055.1 GCA_025927765.1 Burkholderiales bacterium | reverse complement strand
GGATCGGCCTGGCCACTGCGGAGGACATCCGCACCTGGAGCCACGGCGAAGTCAAGAAGCCGGAGACCATCAACTACCGTACGTTCAAGCCGGAACGCGACGGCCTGTTCTGCGCAAAAATCTTTGGTCCGATCAAGGACTACGAATGCCTGTGCGGCAAATACAAGCGCCTGAAGCACCGCGGCGTGATCTGCGAGAAGTGCGGCGTGGAAGTGACCGTCGCCAAGGTGCGCCGCGAGCGCATGGGCCACATCGAGCTGGCCTCGCCCGTCGCGCACATCTGGTTCCTGAAGAGCCTGCCGTCGCGGATGGGCATGGTGCTCGACATGACGCTGCGCGACATCGAGCGCGTGCTCTACTTCGAAGCGTTCGTCGTCACCGATCCCGGGCTGACGCCGCTCAACCGCGGCCAGCTGCTCACGGAAGACGACTACCTCGCGAAGCTCGAGCAGTACGGCGACGATTTCTCGGCGACGATGGGGGCCGAAGGCATCCGCGAGTTGCTGAAGTCGCTCGACGTCATCCGTGAAATCGACAAGCTCCGCAAGGAGCTCGAGGCCACGGGCTCGGACACGAAGATCAAGAAGATCGCGAAGCGCCTGAAGGTGCTCGAGGCGTTCCACAAGTCGGGCATCAAGCCCGAGTGGATGATCCTCGAGGTGCTGCCGGTGCTGCCGCCGGAGTTGCGTCCGCTCGTTCCGCTCGACGGCGGCCGGTTCGCGACCTCGGACCTGAACGACCTGTATCGGCGCGTGATCAACCGCAACAACCGCCTGAAGCGGCTCCTCGAGTTGAAGGCGCCCGACATCATCGTGCGCAACGAGAAGCGGATGCTGCAGGAAGCGGTCGATTCGCTGCTCGACAACGGCCGTCGCGGCAAGGCGATGACGGGCGCCAACAAGCGGCCGCTGAAGTCGCTCGCCGACATGATCAAGGGCAAGGGTGGACGCTTCCGGCAGAACCTGCTGGGAAAACGCGTCGACTACTCGGGACGTTCGGTGATCGTGGTGGGCCCGCAGCTCAAGCTGCATCAGTGCGGCCTGCCGAAGCTGATGGCGCTCGAGCTCTTCAAGCCGTTCATCTTCAACAAGCTCGAAACGATGGGCCTCGCGACCACGATCAAGGCCGCGAAGAAGATGGTCGAGTCGCAGGAGCCGGTGGTCTGGGACATCCTCGAGGACGTGATCCGCGAGCATCCCGTGCTGCTCAACCGCGCCCCGACGCTGCATCGCCTCGGCATCCAGGCATTCGAGCCTGTGCTGATCGAAGGCAAGGCGATCCAGCTGCACCCGCTCGTCTGCACGGCGTTCAACGCCGACTTCGACGGCGACCAGATGGCCGTCCACGTGCCGCTGTCGCTCGAAGCGCAGATGGAAGCGCGCACGCTGATGCTCGCGTCGAACAACGTGCTGCTGCCGTCGAACGGCGAGCCGTGCATCGTGCCGTCGCAGGACATCGTGCTCGGCCTCTACTACGCGACGCGCGAGAAGATCGGCGCGGCGGGCGATGGCGCGTTCTTCGCGGACGTCGCGGAAGCGTCGCGTGCGTACGAATCGCGCCAGGCCGAGCTGCACGCGCGCGTCAAGGTGCGCATCAAGGAAGTCGAGATCAAGGACGGCGAGCGCGTCGAGAAGGTCACGCGCTACGACACGACGATCGGCCGCGCGCTGCTCTCGGAGATCCTGCCGCCGGGGCTGCCGTTCAGCTTCATCAACAAGCCGCTCAAGAAGAAGGAGATCTCGCGCATCATCAACGCGAGCTTCCGCCGCTGCGGTTTGCGCGAAACGGTGATCTTCGCCGACAAGCTGATGCAGGCCGGCTACGGCCTCGCGACGCGCGGCGGCATCTCGTTCGCGGCCGACGACATGCTGGTGCCGGCCGAGAAGACGAAGATCATCGGCGACGCGGAAGCGCAGGTGAAGGAGATCGAGGCGCAATACACGTCGGGTCTCGTCACGCAGGGCGAGCGCTACAACAAGGTGGTCGACATCTGGGGTCGCGCGGGCGACGACATCGCGAAGGCGATGATGGCGCAACTCGGCACGATGGAAGTCACCGACCGCGAAGGCAAGCACGTCAAGCAGGACTCGTTCAACTCGATCTTCATGATGGCCGACTCGGGTGCGCGCGGTTCGGCGGCGCAGATCCGGCAGCTCGCCGGCATGCGCGGCCTGATGGCGAAGCCGGACGGCTCGATCATCGAGACGCCGATCACCGCGAACTTCCGCGAAGGTCTCAACGTGCTGCAATACTTCATCAGCACGCACGGCGCGCGGAAGGGTCTCGCCGACACCGCGTTGAAGACGGCGAACTCGGGCTACCTGACGCGCCGCCTCGTCGACGTGACGCAGGACCTCGTCGTGACGGAAGACGATTGCCAGACGCGCAACGGCGTGGCGATGAAGGCGCTGGTCGAAGGCGGCGAAGTGATCGAGCCGCTGCGCGAGCGCATCCTCGGCCGTGTTTCGGCGTCGGACATCGTCAATCCGGAATCGCAGGAAACGCTGTACGAAGCGGGCACGCTGCTCGGCGAAGATGAAGTCGAGCGCATCGAAACGCTCGGCATCGACGAAGTCAAGGTACGCACGCCGCTCACCTGCGACACCCGCTACGGCCTGTGCGCTGCGTGCTATGGACGCGATCTCGGTCGCGGCCATCTCGTCAACGTCGGCGAAGCGGTGGGCGTCATCGCCGCGCAGTCGATCGGCGAGCCGGGCACGCAGCTCACGATGCGCACGTTCCACATCGGTGGCGCGGCGTCGCGGACGGCGGCGGCCTCGCAGGTCGAGTCGAAGTCGGCAGGTACGGTTCGCTTCTCGGCGACGATGCGCTACGTCACCAATGCCAAGAACGAGCTGGTGGTGATCGCGCGTTCCGGCGAAGTGATGATCTACGACGACAACGGCCGCGAGCGCGAGCGTCACAAGGTGCCGTACGGCGCGACGCTGCAGGTCAAGGACGGCGACGTCGTGCGTGCGGGCAAGGTGCTGGCGATGTGGGATGCGACGTCGCGTCCGATCATCACCGAGTACGCGGGCACGGTGAAGTTCGAGAACGTCGAGGAAGGCGTGACGGTGGCGAAGCAGGTCGACGAAGTGACGGGGCTTTCCACGCTCGTCGTCATCGATCCGAAGCGCCGCGCAGGCACGTCGGCGAAGGGCGTGCGTCCGCAGGTGAAGCTGCTCGACCCGAACGGCGAGGAGATCCGCATCGCGGGCTCCGACCTGCCGGTGAACATCACGTTCCAGCTGGGTTCGATCATCACCGTGAAGGACGGCCAGCCGGTGGCGGTGGGTGAAGTGCTCGCCCGCGTGCCGCAGGAAACGTCGAAGACGCGCGACATCACGGGCGGCCTGCCGCGCGTGGCGGAACTGTTCGAGGCGCGTGCGCCGAAGGACGCCGGCACGCTGGCGGAAGTCACCGGGACGGTGTCGTTCGGCAAGGATACGAAGGGCAAGCAGCGCCTGGTCATCACCGACCTCGACGGCGTTGCCCACGAGTACCTGATCCCGAAGGACAAGCACGTCACGGCGCACGACGGCCAGGTGGTGAACAAGGGCGAGATGATCGTCGACGGTCCGGCGGATCCGCACGACATCCTGCGGCTCCTCGGCGTCGAAGCGCTCGCGCGCTACATCACCGACGAAGTGCAGGACGTGTACCGGCTGCAGGGCGTGAAGATCAACGACAAGCACATCGAAGTGATCGTGCGGCAGATGCTGCGTCGCGTGCAGGTGCAAAGCCCGGGCGACACGCGGTTCATCCAGGGCGAGCAGGTCGAGCGCTCGGATCTCCTGGACGAGAACGACAAGGTGCGAAGCGACGAGACGAAGGAGGGGGCGACCTACGAGCACATGCTGCTCGGGATCACCAAGGCTTCGTTGTCGACCGATTCGTTCATCTCGGCGGCCTCGTTCCAGGAAACGACGCGCGTGCTCACCGAAGCGGCGATCATGGGCAAGCGCGACGACCTGCGGGGCTTGAAGGAGAACGTGATCGTCGGCCGCCTGATCCCGGCGGGCACGGGTCTCGCGTATCACAACGCGCGGCGCCGCCAGAAGCTGCTGGGACCGGAGCCTGCGGTCACTGCCGAAGAAGCGCCGGCGACGGCGACACCGTCGGAGGTTTCGGCCGACGCGGCGTAACGGAAGTTACTGCATCAAATCAAACCGGCGCGCGAGCGCCGGTTTTTTTTGGCCTTCGGTTCGCCGGCGCCATTCCGGGACGCACATCGCGCGACCATGTCGGTCCGCAATCGAGCCGGCCGTGCGCACGCCGGCCCGATGCAATCGCGACGCTCGGCTATGGCCCTGGATTCGGATTGTCCGGCAGCGACGGTATTGCGCTCAGGTAATCGTAGATCGCCTTGAGATCCTGGTCGGTCTTCTTGCCGAACGCCGGCCACGGCATGACCTGCAGCAGCGTTCCCGGGGGCGCGTCGGGATCGTGCCCCGTACGCAACAGCGTCATGAATTCTTCGAGCGTCAGGCCGGCGGGCCTGCCGAGCGCGTCGGGCGTGAGGTTCGCGGACTTGATGAACGGTCCGAACATCATGCCCCCCGCGAGAAACTGCGTCGTATTGACCTGCTCGGGCTGTCCGAGGAACGGATTGTGGCCGGGCGCAAATGACGGGTGCGTATGGCAGTCGTTGCAGCCGCCCGTATTGACGATGTAGCTGCCGAGACCGACCGATGCGCGGTTCTTGCCGGCCAGGTTGAGCGGCACCGGGTTGATCGCATACCCCTGCTTGATTTTGCTCTCGTCGCTCTGGGCGTACGCCGATGCGAACGGAATTGCGGCGAGCGCGATACCGAGCGCAACCGAACCGCCCAGCGATGCCGCCTTGTGGAGCGTCCTCTTTGTCATACGCATCTCCTCGGGTGAACGATCCACGACGATAGGCAACGGGTGGCCGCGATCCAAGCGCGGGCCGACGAACGGGCGCCGGTGCCGCGAATTCGGCTGGCAGCCGACGAATCGCGACCCACGCGTCATCGCCTCCTGATTGCCTTCGCCCGCGGAACGATCGCACGCTTGGCAACATCAAACCGTCGCGTTGTCGTTCGCTCCAAACAACCTGCGAGGACGTCCCATGAGGAAGCTGGCCGCAGTCGTCCTGCTTGCGCTCGCGCCGTTGGCCCTTGCGGCCTCCAACTACCCGGACCGCCCGATCAAGCTGATCGTCCCGTGGGCCGCCGGCGGCGACACCGACAGCATCTACCGTTCGTTCGCGCCGCTGCTGCAGAAATACCTCGGCCAGCCCGTCGTCGTCGCCAACGTCAAGGGCGCGTCGGGAACGGTGGGCGAGCGCGAGGCGGCAAACGCCACCCCCGATGGCTACACCGTCTTCGCGCCGCACGACTACATCCACTCCGTCTATTACGCGGGCCTCACCGACATCCGTTACGACAAGGCTTTCGATCCCATCTGCCTCGTATCGTCGACGCCTTCGATCGTGACCGCGAGCGCCAAGCGGCCGTGGAAATCGTTCAAGGACATGGTGGCCGACGCCAAGGCGCACCCGGGCACGATCACCGTGGGCGCGTCGCTCGGGTCTACCAGTCAGTATTCGATGGCGCTCATGGCGAAGGCGGCCGGCATCAAGGTCAAGTACGTGCCGTATGACGGCACCGCGCCGCGGATGAGCGCGCTGCTCGGCGGCCACATCGACCTCGCCGATTCGAACCTCACGCAGGAGTCGAAGGTGAAGGCGGGGCAGCTCAAGTTCCTGGCGATCATGAGCGAGAAGCGCAATGCCGAGATTCCCGACGTGCCGACGCTGAAGGAGCTGGGCTACGACGTCGAGTACGCGGTCAACCGCGGCATCATGGTGCCGAAGGGCACGCCGAAGGACGTCGAGGCGACGCTCGGCGCCGCCTGCCGGAAGGCCGCGAACGATCCGCAATTCGCGAAGGCGATGAAGCAGCAGGGCACCGACGTGCGCTATCTCGACGCGGCGCAGTACGCGGCATTCCTCGCGAAGGACGACGCGATCACGAAAGACCTGACGAAGGATCTCGGCTTGCTCAAGCAGGAATAGTGGGCCGCAACGGAGTTGCGGGGCTCGTCTGCCTCGCCATCAGCGCGTGGCTGCTGTTCCTCACGCGCGGCCTCCCGCCGCCGGTCATGGTGCCGATCGGGCCGTCGTTCTATCCGCGCCTCGTGCTGTCGTTCATGGCAGTCTTGAGCGTGCTGCTGATCGCCGGCGATTGGCGGGCGCGCCGCAAACGCACGGTGCCGAAGGCGCCGCCGCAAGCGCCCGCGCGTCATCCCAACTACGCACTGGTCGCCGTGACGTTCGCGGTGTTCACCGCGTACGTCGTGCTGCTGCCGCTCCTCGGGTTTCGCATCGCGACGCTGATCTTCGTTGCGGCACTGCAGGTCGCTCTCGAGGGCGAAGTACGGCGGCACACGTGGCGCTACTGGCTGCGCGTCGTCGTGGTCGCGATCGCCACCACGCTGATCTGCGACCTCGCGTTCGAGCGGTACCTGTCGGTGCTGCTGCCGCGCGGGCGGAGGACGGATCTGTGAGCGCGAAGGCCCGCCCCGAGGACGAACGGGCCCCGAAACGCACGGGGTAGTCCAATCGATCATTACGAGCTGCTGCTGACGCACCTCGGCACCGTGCTGCATTCGCAGTACTTCGTGCCGCTCGTGCTCGGCACGATCGCAGGCGTCGTCGGCGGCGCGCTGCCGGGCGTGACGATCACGATGACGGTGATCATGGTGCTGCCGTTCACGTTCGGCCTCGATCCATTGCAGGGGCTCGCGGCGATGATCGGCGTGTACGTCGGCGGCTCGGCAGGCGGCTCGATCACCGCGAGCCTCATCGGCATTCCGGGCACGCCGTCCGCGATCGCCACCACGTTCGACGGTTATCCGATGACGCGCAACGGCGAACCGGGGCGCGCCATCTGGATCGGCGTGTTCGCCGCCTTCCTCGGCGGCCTGCTCGGCGGCGTCGTGCTGATCGAGCTGACCGCGCCGCTCGCGTCGCTCGCGCTGCAATTCGGGCCGTGGGAATTCTTTTCGCTCTACATCTTCGCGTTGTCGATGGTCGCCGGGCTCGTCGGCAAATCGGTGGTGAAGGGATTGCTGTCGGGCGCGATCGGCCTCGTGATCACGGTGGTCGGGCCCGATCCCATTCTCGGCGTGCAGCGATTCACGCTCGGCCTGCACGTCCTCGAGGGTGGCTTTCCGTTCCTGCCCGTGCTGATCGGACTCTTCGCATTTGCCCAGCTGATGCCCGACGTCGAGAAGATCCGGCGCGGGCAGGCCGACCTCGCGGCGGCGCCGAAAGTCGTCAAGTTGACCGTGGCGAAGCTCGCGGTCTTGCGCGAGATCCTGTCGCGCCCGTTCCTGCTCGTGTGGTCGACGCTCGTCGGGCTTCTGATCGGCGTGCTGCCGGCAATCGGCGGAAGTGCTGCGAACATCATGGCCTACGACCAGGCGCGCAAGTTTTCGCGCCGGCCCGAAATGTTCGGCACCGGCATTCCGGAAGGCATCATCGCATCGGAATCGTCGAACAACGCGAACGTCGCCGGGTCGCTGATCATGATCATGGCGTTCGGCATTCCGGGCGACGCAGTCACCGCCGTGATGCTCGGTGCGCTCACGATCCACGGCATCCAGCCGGGACCGCTCTTCATCTCGCAGCACCCGATGATTGCCTACGGGATCTTCGCGGCGTACCTGATTGCGCTGCCGCTGATGGTGCTCGTGATCTGGGTGGGCTCGCCCGCGTGGCTGCGCGTGATCACGATGCCGAAGGCCATCCTGATCCCGATCGTGCTCGTGCTGTGCGTGATCGGCGCGTACGCGCTCGGCAACACGATGAACGACGTCTACGTGCTGCTGCTGTTCTGCTTCATCGGCTACGCGATGGTCAAGGGACGCATCCCGCTCGCGCCGCTCATTCTCGGCGTCGTGCTCGGCGACCAGATCGAGGCGAACATGATTCGTGCCGTCGCCGACGACGCGAACGCCTGGCTGTTTCTCACGCGACCGATTTCCGGCGGCTTGCTCGTCGCGTCGGTGCTGTCGGTCGCGTTCGCATTCTGGCAGCATGCGCGTGAGGCGCGGCTGCGCGCCGATGCGGGAAGCGAAGAGGAGGACAGCGATTTTTGAGTGTGCCCCGTAAATCCCGAATAGGTGCCGGCGATCGTCGCGAGGTTCGGCGGCTGATCGCTGCCGGGGACGAAGCTTCCCGAGAAGGTGCGCGTTGCGAGGGGCGTCGCGATCGTAAGCTGCAATCCGCCCGCGCCGAACGATCCGCTCATCGCGGCGGACGTCGCGAAGCCCGCGTCGCCCTGATGCGCGAAGTTGATGCCCCAGCCCGACTCGGAGTCCGCAGGCGCGTTCCAGGCGTCACGCCGCCGGCGCACGCACGTCGACGATCGCCATCATGCAGTTGTCCTCGTGCTGCAGGATGTGGCAGTGGAACATCCGCTTGCCGGGGAGCGTCTGCTTCACCTTGAGCGTCGCCGTCTGGCCTGGCGGCACGAGGACCGTGTCGACCCATGCCAAGTATGGCGTCGCCGTGGTCTCGGTGCCGAACGTCCGCGACACGAGCTGGAATTGCGTGCCGTGGATGTGGAACGGATGCGACATCGTCGTGTTGTTGACGACATTCCACAGTTCGACGCGGCCGACCTCGCTCACGACGTCCACGCGATTCATGTCGAACATGCGGCCATTGATGAGGAACGTGCGCTTCGCCCCCTTGCTCGTGCAGAGGTCGGCTTCGTCGAACGAGATGTCGACGCGGGCGGTCGCGGGACCGAGGTCGGCGATGGGACGAAGCTTCGGTGGAAGGGTCACCGGGGCGGCCGGCAACGCGTTGGTGGTGGCGAGCGTCAGGACGTCCTGGTCGACATAGGTGCCGACGCCCATGAAGTCGGTCGCATAGCGGAGCGCGCGCAACCGGTAGCGGCCGTTCGGCGCGGCATTCGCCTTCACGATCAACTCGACGCGCTGCGCGGGCGCGAGCAGGAATTCCGTCAGGTCTTCGATGGGTTCGCCGAGCAGGCCGCCGTCGGTACCGACGAGCGTGAACGTATGGCCCTCGAGCGCAAGCTTCAGGTGAATCGCCGCCGTGGCGTTGACGATGCGCCAGCGCTGCGTCGCGCCGGGCGCGACCGCGTGCACCGGGAGGCGCGCACCGTTGACGAGCAGCAGGTCGCGCTGGCGGCCGATCGTCCAGTCGATCGCGTCGTCGGCGGCGATCTGCGCGTTCGCGTCGAGCGCGATGCCGGTGATGAACATCAGCACCTCCGGAACGTGCGCGAGCGGATCGTCGGCGGCGCGGACGACGAGCGGTGCCGCGAGACCCTCCGCCACCTGCGATGCCGTCGCGTCGTGCGGATGCGGGTGATACCAGTACGTGCCGGCGGTACCGGCCGGCACGTCGAATTCGTAGACGTGCTTCGTGCCCGCCGCAACGGGATCCATCGGATTGCCGTCCTGGTCTGCCGGCACCGGCAGGCCGTGCCAATGGACGGTGGTGGCTTGCGCGAGGCGATTGTCGAGTTCGATGCGCACGTGCTGGCCTTCGACCAGTTCGATCAGCGGCCCCGGCGAATGATGGTCGTAGCGCGCGAGCGATGTCATGCGTCCGGCATGTACCGCGACGTCGTCGCGCGAGGCGACGAGCGTCGCGACGAAGTGCGATACGTCGCCGGCGCTTTCGTTGCGAAGGATGGGTAGCGCGGGGAGCGGCTGTCCCGGCACGAGCTGCGGCGAGACGGCCTCGGGAAGGCTCGTGGTCGTCTCGCCGCCGTCCGACTGCCTGCCGCAGCCGACGACGAGACCGGCGACACCGGCGCCGAGGCCGCGCAGGAACGTTCGCCTGTCGACGAGAGGTGCGCGGAGGTGGCGCAACGTCGACCGCACGCCCTTCATTGGCAGACGGTCCCGGGTGCCACGAACACCTCGCGCATGATCGTCTTCGTGCCGCTGACGCCGTTGACGGTGTACGCGAAGGACGCCTCCTTGCCGCTCGTGAACGTGAACGCGGCCGTGCCGACCTTCGTGTACGCAACGCTCTTCGAATCGAACGGCACGGCGTTGAACGCCGGACCCGTGGTGCGCGCGAGATCGCCCGAATACGCGCGATCGCCGCTCTTGAACGCCGTGACCGAAAGCCACATCGGCTTGCCGTCGGTGTCGTAGGTGAACCACGTCGCGAAGATCACGTCGCCCTGATGCGTGAGGTTGATGCCCCAACCCGATTCCGAATCGGCCGGCGCATTCCACCACAGGTCCTGGTAATTGGTGGCTGTCGCGGGATCGAGTTTCGCGGCCGACGTGCATTTGGGAACGGCGGCGAACACCTGTCGCGTGATGGCCTTGGTCTGCGCGATGCCGTTCACCGTGTAGCTGAACGTGCCGTTGTTCTCGTCGCTGAACTGGACGGTACCGGTGCCGACTGCCGTGGGCTTGAACTTCGCCGAGTCGAACGGTACCGCGCCAAACGCCGGTCCCGTAGCATCGAAGAGCGTGCCGGTATAGGTCGCGTCGGCCGTCTTGTTCGCGGTCATCGCGAGCCACCATGCCTTGCCCGTGGTGTCGTAGGTGAACCACGTCGCGAAGATCACGTCGCCCTGGTGCGCGAAGTTGATGCCCCACCCGGACTCGGAGTCCGCGGGCGCGTTCCACCACAAGCCCTGGTAGTTCTTCGCGACCGCGGCGCCGCCGTTCGCCGTCTCCGCCGTCACCGATGCGCTCTGGCCGGCGAAATTGGTCGCGACGTTGGGGATGACGGTCTTGTTGCGCCCGAGCGCGCCCACCCCGTCGGTGGGCAGCGCGGAATACGAAATGAAATCGACGTCGGCGAAATTCACGTTGCCCTGGACCGTCCAGAGAAAATTGTTGGGAACGACGTAGTCCGGCGTGATCAGGTTGAGCGCAGCGAAGCCTTCGGTGGCCACGAGCACGTACTTGTTCGCGGTCGCATCGCTCGGGAGATTGCCGGGAAACGTGTAGCTGTGCCGGCCGGCCGCGCTTCCGGCCGAGATCGCATGGTCCTTCCACAAATGCTCGCCATTCTGGCCGAACGATTCGCGCAGGACGATGAACTGGATCGTGCCGTCCGCATTCGAGTAGAGCTGCTGGATGCGGAACAGGTGAAAGGTCGCGAACGCCGGCGCGGCGAGAAGCGTGAATGCGAAGGCCGCGATCAGCGCGGACAAGCTTGCATGAAACGAACGGTGCATGAACATGTCTCCCGGGTTCTCCTGCGTTGGCGCCGGCATCCGGCGCCGCCGAAACACATCACTGCAACGGAATCGAGACGACGCGTCCGCCGAGGTCGGTCACGTAAAGCGCGCCGGCCTTGCGGTCGAGGACCATCGCCGTGGGCGGCGCCGTCAGGCAGTCCGCGACGAGCGATGGTGTCGCGTCCGGCGAAGCGAAACGCAGCAATTGGCCGGGGCCGGGAAAGAACGGACCTGTGCCTGACGAGAACTGCAGCACGAGTTCGTCGGTGTCGCTGTCCGACGTGATCGGCATGACTCCGATCGCGGTCTTCAGATGGGAGATCAGCCGCGCGTCCGCGCCCGACGTCGGATCGATCGACTCGACGCTCCCGGTGGCCGGAAATGGCGCACCTCGAAACAGCGTGACGAGCAGCCGGCCATCCGAATACGCGATGCCCGTGGGTACCGCCTGCGTCGTCGGCCCGCCGACCATGCCGAAGAAAGGATTCGGCTCGTTCGGGAATTCCGCCAGTTCGCGGTAGGCGCCGGTCGCGGTATCGACTTCCCACACGAGATTGCGTCCGCCGTCCGTGACGTAGAGCCGGTTGCCGACGCCGACGATGCCATACGGATTCGAAAGGCTGACGTTGCCTGGCACGCCCGGACGCGGCGTCGAAACGTAATTCTCGAAGTTGGTCACGAGTTCGATCGTGATCCGCTGCTGCGCGCCGTTGTTCAAGGTGACCTTGCGTCCCGCCGCAAGCGCTTGGTGATCGGCGAGGGTCAGCGTGAACGGGCTCGCCGTGCGCTCGACGTCGACGCTGAAGTGCAGCGCGAGCACCGAGCTCATGATCGGCGACGACGGCCCGTTGGGGTTCGGAAGATCGCTGCCGGGCACGGGCGTGCCACTCGCGTCGTGCCCGAGGATCCCGACGTCGCCGACACCCATCGCGGCGTAGAGCGTGCGACCGCGCAGGAACAGCCCGGAGGGGCCCGACGGGTCGCCGACGTCGCTGATGCCGGCGGGCAGGCCGTCGATCAGCGTGTGCCGACCGCCGTTCGCGTCGACGATCGAGATGCGGCCCGAGTTCGGCGCGCCGGTCCCGCTCTCCGACACGATGAAGCTGCCGGTATTCGACTGGACGAGCGACAGCGGGGACTCGAGCCCCGACGCGACCGTCGTGCATGTGCCGGCGGCGAACGCCGGTGTCGCTGCGACGGTCGCGATGCCGGCGAGCATCGCGCCCAGGATCGCGAGCTTCCACTGCTTGAGATGCATCATCGTGGCCTCCCTGTCGTGCACGGTTGCACGCGTCGCACGAGCCCGGAACGAGCGTCGTTCGCGTGCGGCCTGCACGATAGGGGGCACGAGCGTCCGGCCTCAAGCGATGCCCGACGAATCCGCGAAAGCGCGGCGTGAAGTGCGTGCCGGGCGCGACGGACGCGGGACGCGAAACGATCTCGCGCTACATCTGACGGAACAGATGCGCGTACGTCGTGCTGACCTGCAGCGCTTCGCTGCGCTGCTTCAGCTGCACCTCGAGGCGACCGCGCAGGTCGCGATGCACGGCGGAAATCGCGTTGACGTTGACGATCGTCCCGCGGTGCACTTGCAGGAACGTCTCGGGATCGAGCTCGTCGAGCAGTTCCTTGATCGTCTTGTTGATGAGCGACTGGACGCTCGGCGTGACGACGAGCGTGTATTTGCTGTCGGCCCGGAAGTAGCAGATGTCGTTGACGGGAATGAGCCGCACCGAGCGACCGTGTGCGACGGTGATCCAGCGCAGGAAGCGCTTCTTCGCCGTGCTGCGCTCGATGAGCGAAGCGAGCAGGCCTTCGAGGTTCGCGGGCATGCGGTCGAGTCGTTCGCGCACGCGTTCGACGGCCGCTGCGAGGCGCGGCAGCTCGAACGGCTTCATCACGTAGTCGACGGCGCCCTGCTCGAAGGCGCTCACCGCGTACTGATCGTAGGCGGTGACGAAGACGACGTGACAGCGGCGCCCGGCCGCACGCGCGACCTCGAGGCCGCTCATTCCCGGCATCGCGATGTCGAGGAACATGAGCTGTGGCGCGTACCGGTCGAGCGCCTGCAGCGCCTGCATGCCGTCCTCGGCTTCGGCGACGATCGAAAGCTCGGGCCAGAGCGACGCGAGTGCGTCGCTGAGTTCGCGCCGCAACAGCGGCTCGTCCTCAGCGACGATCGCCGTCGGCCGGCTCGAAGGGGATTTCGAGGATGGCGGTGGTTCCATGGGGGAGTACGAGGCTCGCGTTGCCTTGATAGAGCGCCTGCAGGCGCAGTCGAATGCCGGCGATGTCGTCGTTCTCGACGGCCGGCGCTGCCGTGTACCCGTCGTGCACGACGCGCACGCGCAGCTTGTCGTCGGCGATGCGCGCCGACGCGAGGATCAGGCGCGGCGGGCGCGACCCGGCTGGCCGGCGGACGACGATCGCGTGAATGAGCGGAAGCATCAGCATCGCAGCCATTCGTGCTTTGCAAAGGCCGTCCGGAACGTCGGGTTCGAAAGCAAGGCTGCCGCCGAGGTGCTCGCGCATGACGTCGAGATACGCGCGCGCGAGCTCGAGCTCGCGCGCGAGCGTCGACCCGGTCTCGCGCAGTCGCGGCAGCGCAGTGCGCAGGTACGCGATGAGCGCGCCGAGCATCGTGCTTCCGCTGGTCGCGTCGGCCTCGTAGCGGTCCCGCGCGCAGGCCAGCATGTCGAGCAGGAACCTTGGCTCGATCTGCGCCTGCAGCGCGCTGAGCTGCGCTTCCAGCGACCGGCGCTGCGTTTCGGCGCGTTGCAGCCGCGACGCATCCATTCGTGCCCTCGCGCGCATCTCGTGCTGGCGGCTCACGTAGATCCACACGGCGATCGTTCCCCAGATCAGGTACTCGAAGAAAACGAAGACCGCATATGCGTTCGGGGTGGTCTGAACACCGGGAAATGCGGGCGACGCGCGCAGCAGGGCTTCGTGAACGAGCCGCTGTGCGAGGGACCCCGAGGCCGAGCCGACGAGGACGCCGAACGCATACGCCGGAAGGGCAGGTGCACCGATCGTCACGAACTCGTCGGCGACGAACGTCGTGAACATGATGCTGAAGGCGATCAGGACGTTGACGATCATCGACGAGACGTAGGTTCGCGTAACGAACATCTGCGACGCAGCGAAAGCGGAGTCGTACAGCGACCACGCCTGCATTGCGACGGCGATCGCGAACGTCGCGACGACGACTCGCCACGTCACCCGCGATCCGGCGCGCGCGAACGCCTTTCGCCACGGAACGCCTTCTGCGACGGCGAGTGCGAGCGACGTCATGCGAAACCCCTGGCCTCGATGGGCAGGACGATCGACGCAGTGGCTCCGCCGAGCTCGTTGTTCTCGAGGACGAGTTGCGCACGATCGCCGAATTGCGAGGCAAGCCGCGCAGAGACGTTTGCGAGTCCGATGCCGGTCCCCGATCCGGAGCCGAAGCCGACGCCGGTGTCGGCAACCGTGAGCACGACGCGCTCGTCGACGACGCGCGCCGTCACGCGGATGCGGCCGCCTTCCGGCGAGGGGTTCAGCCCGTGCTTGATCGCGTTCTCGACCAGCGTCAGCAGCATCATCCGGGGAACCTCGAGGCGCCCGAGTTCGCGCGGGACGTCGATGGCGAAGGCGAGGCGCGCTCCCATGCGGATGCGCTGAATGTGCAGGTAGGCCTCGATCAGCTCGACCTCGCGCGCGAGCGTCGGTTTGCCCTTGCGCATTTCCGGCAGCGCGATCTCGATGTACCGCATGAGCATTTCCAGCATCTTCCGGCCCGCCGCGCGATCCTCGTCGTACAGCCGGCGCACGTTGGCGAGCGTGTTGAACAGGAAATGCGGCTCGATCTGCGCCTGGAGCAGCTGCAGTTGCGCGGCGGCGAGTTCGCCCTCGAGCGCGACCTGATCGAATTCCGCCTGCTGCGCGAGCGCGGTGTTCTGGCGCGCGCGCCGGGCGAGCTCGAAGACGATCGTGAGCAGCGTGCCGATGACGAAGTAGCGCGGCCACACGTATGCGAGGAACGATCTCATGCGGTCCCAGTCGGGCTCGACGAACCAGTCGCCGATGGCCATCCGCGCGAACACGCCGAGCGCCGAACCGGCAAGGACCGCGACACCGAGCGCAATGGCCCGGCCAATTCCGCGCTGCGGGCCGAGATTCCCGGTGAGAACGACGACCATCAACATCGTGACCACCATGGTGCCGACCGATTTCAGGCCGGCGGTCTGCTCGCGCAGATAGGCACCGAGTGCCTGCGGCGTGTCGATGTCGACGACCATGTCGGCGGTAGCGCTGACGATCCTGACTGCGACCAGCGCGACGATGATGCCGACGGCGCTCGGCGTGACGCCGGCGAACGCGCGGCGCCAGAGCGGGACGCGCGCGTCGTCGGGGCGATCGAGCAGCGCCGAAAGGTCTTCGTCGGGACGCGCGGACGACGGAAGGGTGTGAGTGTGGAAGGTCACGATCGACGCGTTGACGCCGGCCTTCGGCGACGGCGTGCCGAGCATAGGCGATCGGCGAGGCGGATCGCAACCGTGCGCCCGACGAATGCGCGAATTATGGGTGCGAGTTGCGTGGCGCTTGGGCCCCGTATAATTCGCGTCGTCATCGGGGAGTAGCCTCCCGTTCCCGCGGGGCGTGCGTCAACACGCTTGACCCACCGGTCATGGCGCACGCGGTCTTTCGGCCTGGCGAGACCTTTGACCATGCCGCCTTCGCATCGGCCGGAGAAGTGGCGTGGTCACTCGTCTTCGATCCGGCCCGGGAGTCCCGTTGGAAGCCTTCCTCGTGTCCGCCGGCGTCGTCGCGCTCGCCGAGATCGGCGACAAGACCCAGTTGCTCGCGTTCATCCTCGCCGCGCGCTTTCGCCGGCCGGCCCCGATCATCCTCGGCATCCTCGCCGCGACGCTCGCCAATCACGCGCTCGCCGGTGCGGTCGGTTCCTGGATCACGCAACTGCTCGGCCCCACGGTGCTGCGCGTCGTGCTCGGCGTATCGTTTCTCGCCATGGCCGCGTGGACGCTCGTGCCCGACCGCCTCGACGAATCGCAGGCGAAGCTGCCGCACGCGGGCGTGTTCGTGACGACGGTGATCGGCTTTTTCGCCGCGGAAATGGGCGACAAGACGCAGATCGCGACGGTGGCGCTGACGGCGCAGTTCCACGCGTTCGTCGCCGTCGTCGCCGGCACGACGGTCGGCATGATGATCGCCAACGTTCCGGCGGTGCTCGTGGGCGGCAAGCTCGCGCATCGGCTGCCGATCCGGCTCGTGCACGGCATCGCCGCCGCGGTCTTCGCGTTCCTCGGCATCGTTGCGCTCGCGAGCCTCGCCGTATGGCGTGGCTGAATCTGCGCGCCGCGCTTGCCGCATCTCATCCTCCATTCAACGCGAGGTGAACGCATGTCTCTCGCCCTGACGATCTGCGGGTTGTCGAAGACGTATCCGAACGGGGTGCGCGCGCTTTCGAATGTGTCGCTGTCGATTCCGACCGGGATGTTCGGCCTGCTCGGCCCGAACGGCGCCGGGAAGTCCACGCTGATGCGCACGCTCGCGACGCTGCAGGACGCCGATGCGGGGAGCGCGCACATTCGCGCCAACGGTTCGGATGGGTCGGGCGCACCCGCCGGCGACCTCGATGTGCTGCGCGAGAAGGCGGCGGTGCGCCGGATCCTCGGCTACCTGCCGCAGGACTTCGGTGTCTATCCAAAGGTCTCGGCCGAAGACATGCTCGATCATCTCGCACGCCTGAAGGGCATCGTGCCGCGGAGCGTGCGTCGCGACGTCGTGGCCGGCCTGCTGCGGCAGACGAACCTGTACGACGTCCGCAAGAAGGCGCTCGGCGGATTCTCGGGCGGCATGCGGCAGCGGTTCGGCATCGCGCAGGCGCTGATCGGCAACCCGCGTCTCGTGATCGTCGACGAGCCCACTGCGGGCCTCGACCCCGAGGAGCGGGTTCGCTTCCACAACCTGCTCGCCGAAATCGGCGAGAACGTCATCGTGATCCTGTCGACGCACATCGTCTCCGACGTCTCGGACCTCTGCGCCGAGATGGCGATCATCGACAAAGGGCGGGTGCTCCTGACCGGCCGCCCGCTGGAACTCACTCGGCGGCTCGACGGCCGCGTGTTCCAGAAGGTGATCGCACGCAGCGATCTCGCGGCCGCCAGGGCCGCGTGGCCGGTGATCTCGACGCGGCTCGTCGCGGGCCGCACGCTCGTCAACGTCGTCAGCGATGCGCCCTTGGCGGAGGGCTTCGTCGCCGTCGCGCCGACGCTCGAAGACGTCTACTTCGCGGCGATCGCCGGACGCCTCGACGTCGCCGAGCGGGCGCTCGAGCCGGCTTGATGCGCGCGCTCGCGACCATTGCCGGGTTCGAATTCCGCACGCGCCTGGCGCGGATTTCGACCTGGGTCTACTTCGCGATCTTCGCCGCCGTGGCGGTGCTGTGGACGGCGGCCGCGGGGGGCGCGATCAGCGGCGCGATCGTGTCGTTCGGCAGCGGCAAGGTCTGGATCAACTCGCCGTATGCGATCGCGCAGATGTACGCGCTGCTGGGTCTCGCGGCGCTGACGGTCATCGCGGCCGTCATGGGGCGCGCCGTACAGCAGGATTTCGAGTACCGCGCCGAAGCGTTCTTCTTCACCGCGCCGATCCGGAAGGGCGACTACCTCGGCGGCCGCTTCGCGGGCGCGCTCGCGATTCTCGCCGTGATCCTCTGCGCGATTCCACTCGGCAACCTCGCGGGACTGCTGGTCCCCGGCATCGATGCCGACCGCGTGGGACCGTTTCGTCCCGCCGCATACCTGATTCCGTATGCGACGACCATCGTGCCGAACCTCGTCGTGCTCGGCGGCTTCTTCTTCTGCCTCGCGGCGCTCACGCGGCGCATGCTGCCGGTGTACGTCGCGAGCGTCGTGCTGCTCGTCGGGTATCTCGCCGCGCAGGGGCTGCTGCGCGACATGGACAACAAGACGCTCGCGGTGCTGCTCGATCCGTTCGGCGTCACCGCGGCGTCGAAGCTCGTCGAATACTGGACGATCAGCGAACGCAACCTGCGGCTCGTCCCGTTCGCCGGCTACCTGCTATGGAACCGGCTGTTCTGGCTGAGTCTGGCGCTGGTCGTACTCGCGTTCTGCGCGTGGCGCTTCCGCTTCGTGCAGGGCGGCAGTCCGGGACGTGCGCGTGCGAGCGCAAGCGAAGCCGAAGCGTTCGCCGACGTCGCCCCGGCCCGCTCGCGCGCAGCACCCGCGCAGGTGGGCAAGTCGCGCCTGCTGCCCGGCATGGTCTGGCTCAATTTCCGCGAAACGGTGAAAAACGTCTACTTCGCCGTGATCGCGCTCGCCGGCGTGCTGTTCTGCATCATGGTCAGCACGACGTCCGGCAGCATCTACGGCACGACCACGTGGCCGGTGACCTACCAGATGCTGCAGCTCGTGTCGGGCACCTTCGCGGTGTTCATGCTGGTGATCATCACGTTCTACGCGGGCGAGCTCGCCTGGCGTGAGCGCGACGCGCGCATCGACCAGATCCACGACGCGCTGCCGATCCCGACGTGGCTGCCCTTCATCGCGAAGCTGCTTGCGCTGATGCTCGTGCCGGTCGTGCTGCAGGCCGTGCTGATGCTCACCGGTCTCGGCATCCAGACCGCGAAGGGCTATCACCGCTACGAGCCGGGTCTCTACCTGCATTGGCTCTTCGGCCTGCAGCTCGTCTACTACTGGCTTCTGTGCGTGCTGGCGCTGACCGTGCATTCGCTCGTGAACCAGAAGTACGTCGGGCACTTCGTGATGATCGTGTACTTCGTCGCGCTGTCGTTCAGCGACGTGCTCGGCTTCGAGCACAACCTCTACAAGTACGGCGCGAACGGCAGCTTCACGTACTCCGACATGAACGGCTTCGGCCCCTTCCTCGTGCGCGTGCGCTACTTCGATGCGTACTGGGCGGCGGCCGCGGTGCTCCTGGCGATCGCCGCGTACCTCTTCTGGTCGCGCGGAATCGCTTCGGGCTGGCACGATCGTCTCGTGCGCGCCCGGCGCCGCGTCACGCCGCGCATCGTCGGCACGGCGGCGCTGGCAGGCATTGCGATGGTCGCGCTCGGCGGGTTCATCTTCTACAACACGAACGTGCTGAATCCGTACGTCACGCAGTACGACGTGCAGGCGCGGCAGGCGGCCTACGAGAAACGCTACAAGGCGCTCGAGGCGCAGGCGCAGCCGAGGATCACCGGCGTCCGCGTCGACGTCGACCTCTATCCGCGCGAGCAGCGCGTGCGCATGAAGGGACGCTACGTGCTCGAGAACGAGACGGACCATGCGATTCCGGTGATCCATCTCGTGTTCCCCGCCGGTGAGCGACTCGTGATTCACGCGCTCGACTTCGGCGCGCCCGCGAAGCTCGTCACCGACGACATGAAAGTCGGCCTGCGGAGCTACCAGCTCGCCTCGCCGCTGCCGCCCAAGGGGACGCTCGCGCTGTCGTACGATCTCGAGGTGCCGACACACGGCTTCACGAACAGCGGCGCAACCACCGACGTGGTCGCGAACGGCTCGTTCGTCAACGGCCAGTCGGTGCTGCCATTCGTGGGGTATCAGGAGCGCGGCGAGCTCACCGACGACAACGATCGCCGCAAGTTCGGGCTCGCGCCGAAGGAGCGCATGCGCCGGCGCGACGATCCGGTGGGGCTCGGCGAGAACGACATCGCGACCGATGCGGACTTCGTCACGTTCGACGCGACGATCAGCACCGACGCGGATCAATGGGCGATCGCGCCCGGCTATCTGCAGCGCGAATGGACCGAGGGCAACCGCCGCCATTTCGCCTATCGAATGGACGCGCCGATCCTGAACTTCTTCGCCGTGCAGTCTGCGCGTTATGCCGTGAGGAAGGATCGCTGGCACGACGTGGCGATCGAGGTCTATTACCAGCCCGGGCACGAATACAACCTGGACCGTATGATCGCGGCGACGAAAGCCGGCCTCGACTATTTCACCAGGAACTTCGGGCCGTACCAGTACCGGCAGTTTCGCATCGTCGAGTTCCCGCGCTACGCGACGTTCGCGCAGTCGTTTCCGAATACCGTGCCGTATTCGGAAGGCATCGGCTTCATCGCGCGCGTTCGCGACGACGATCCGGAGGACATCGACTATCCGTACTACGTGACGGCACACGAGCTCGCGCACCAATGGTGGGGGCACCAGGTGCCGGGCGCCGACGTGCAGGGCAACACGATGCTGGTCGAGACGCTGGCGCAGTACTCGGCGCTCATGGTGATGAAGGCGAAATACGGCGACGCGAAGATGCAGCGGTTCCTGCGTTACGAGCTCGATCGCTATCTGCTCGGCCGCAGCACCGAGAAGAAGAAGGAGCTGCCGCTCGCGCTGGTCGAGAACCAGGATTACATCCACTACCGCAAGGGCAGCCTGGCGATGTATGCGTTCGCCGACTACGTGGGCGAGGACAACGTGAATCGCGCGCTACGCGCGTATCGCGACCAATGGGCGTTCAAGGGGCCGCCGTATTCCACGACCAAGGACCTGATCGCGCAGTTTCGCGCGGTGACGCCGCCTGCGCTCGCGTACGTGATCGACGATCTCTTCGAGACGATCACGCTGTACGACAACCGCGCGGTGAGCGCGAAGGCGAAACGGCTCGACGACGGCCGCTACGAAGTCACGCTCGACGTGTCGTCGCGGAAGGTGCGCGCGGACGACCTCGGGAAGGAGACCGAGGTGCCGTTGCACGACATGATCGACATCGGCGTCGTCGACGAACACGGCGAGCCGCTGTTCGTCGAAAAGCGCGAGATCGCGCAGCCGAAGTCGACGTTCACCGTCGTCGTCGCGAAGAAGCCCGCGCGCGCCGGCATCGACCCGTTCAACAAGCTGATCGATCGACAGCCGAAGGACAACACCGCGGCCGTGACGATCGAGTGACGTCTACTTCGCCGCGAGCTTTTCCTTCGCGAGCTTGAACTGCTTGTCGAACGCGTCGAGCACTTCCGACACGTGCTTCGGCTCCTCAGAGCCCGCGATCTCGGCCTCGGAAATGCCGGTGTTCTCGCAGTTGACGATCGTGCCGGTCTTGCCGCGCCAGCGCTTGTTGACCACTTCCATGTTGATGCGGCAGCGCACGACCTTCTCGGGCTTGTCCCAGCCGTTCGCGGCGCTGACGTCGCCCTTGAAACCGCGCTTCTCGAGCCCGCTCATCACTTCGGAGATGCGCGTCAGCGCCTTCTGGTCGTAGGCCGGGTCGTTGCGCCAGAACTGCGTCTCCAGGAACACCTTGTCGCCCGCGCCGTCCTTCATGTAGACGTACGGGTTGAGCTTGCGCGCCGCCTGGTCGGGCGTGTCCTTGTACTGGGCTACCGCCGTGGATGCCGCGGCCAGTGCGACCAGGCCGCAGATCGCGTAACGAATCGCTGTAGGCATCGAACCCTTCCTCCTTGTCGTTCGAGCGGCTCTTTTAGCACACGGCGGCGCTGCGCTGCGGCATCGCCCACCGCACGTCAGGCGGGCGACAGCACGCCGTCGTGGGGTGCGGCGCGGCCGTCGAGCATGATTCGCCAGAAGCCGGAGAAGAGCAGCCAGAACCCGGTCAAGAGGCCGATGAAGGCGATCGAGCTCGCGGGCCATCCCCATGCGATCAAGAGGCCGATCACGATCGACAGGATGCCGTCGAACAGCACCCATCCCCAGCCCTTCGCCGGGCGCACACGGAAAGCGAGGATCACGCGCACGATGCCGCCGGCGAAGATCAATGCGCCGATCCAGAGCGCAAGCGTCGCGATGCCCGCGACGGGGAAGAAGAGAATGCCGATGCCGACCAGCAGCGTGATGATGCCGGCGGCGAGCTTCCAGCCGAAGCCGCTGCGATGGCGCGTCTGGAACGCGTGCACGATCTCGACGACACCTGCGAATGCGAGCAGCCACGCGAGCGTCAGCACGGTGGCGAGCGCTGCGATTTCCGGCATGAGCAGCGCGAGGATGCCGACGATGATCAGCAGCACGCCCCAGGCGATCGACCATCCGCGGCTGTGCGTCGGCACTGTGGTTTGCGTCGTTGCCATGGTTCCTCCCTAGGAAAAACGGCGGGCGGCCGCGTTGGGGCCTGCATGCGTCCGACCTCGCCGGGAGACGGCCGTTCCCGGCTATCCCGGGGGACCGAAGCCGACGACGGCCGCGTCGAAGGGCGTTTGCAGGTCGCGGGACATCCAGGCGGCTCGAGGGTGGCGAGGCGGCGGACTGTGCCGTGCGGCAACCGCGTAAATCTGTTTGACGCAGTTGCGGCAATCGGCCTATAATCGCGGTCTTTTCGCCTGCCGCTTCTGGGCACCTCGTGTCCAGCAAGCGGGACGACCGGCGAGCGGAGCGGGTGCCGCAGGGCGGCTTTCCGCGCCGGCGCAACACGTGGCCTAAGACGAACGTCTCGCGAAATCGTGCGAGGCCTTGGTGCTTGGGCCACTTTTGATTTTCGGGCGACATGAGCCATGCGGGCCGCAAGCGTGCGGCGTCGCACACTCAGGAAAACCAGAGCGGAACAGTCTAGAGATGCCAACCATCAATCAGCTCGTGCGGAAGGGTCGCCAGGCCCCCGTGTCGAAAAGCAAGGTCCCGGCGCTGCAGCAAAGCCCGCAGAAGCGCGGCGTATGCACGCGGGTGTACACGACCACGCCGAAGAAGCCGAACTCCGCTCTGCGCAAGGTCGCCAAGGTGCGGCTCACGAACGGCTTCGAAGTCATCAGCTACATCGGCGGCGAAGGCCACAACCTGCAGGAGCACTCGGTCGTGCTGATCCGCGGCGGCCGCGTGAAGGACCTGCCCGGCGTGCGCTACCACATGGTGCGCGGTGCGCTCGACACCGCCGGCGTGAAGGACCGCAAGCAGGCGCGCTCGAAGTACGGCGCCAAGAAGCCCAAATCATAGAACCGCCGAAAGTGAAAACCTACTTTCGGCGGGTTGGCTAGCGTCGAAGCGCCGGCAAAGCCGGACGATTCGGCGGGGAAAATTCAAGAAGGTACGGAGTAGAGATGCCACGTCGCAGAGAAGTCCCCAAGCGCGAGATCCTGCCGGATCCCAAGTACTCGAACATCGAGGTCGCGAAGTTCATCAACGTGCTGATGACGAGCGGCAAGAAGTCCGTCGCCGAGCGCATCATCTACGGTGCGTTCGAGCAGATCAGCAAGCGCGGCGGCAAGGATCCGCTCGAAGTGTTCAACCAGGCGCTGCAGAACGCGCGGCCGATGGTCGAGGTCAAGAGCCGTCGCGTCGGGGGCGCGAACTTCCAGGTGCCGGTCGAGGTGCGCCCGGTGCGCCGCATGGCGCTCGCGATGCGCTGGCTCCGCGAAGCGGCGCGCAAGCGCGGCGAGAAGTCGATGGGACAGCGGCTCGCGGCCGAGCTCGTCGACGCGTCCGAGGGTCGCGGCGGCGCGGTCAAGAAGCGCGAGGAAGTGCACCGCATGGCCGAAGCGAACAAGGCGTTCTCGCATTTCCGCTTCTGAGCCTTATATAGCGCGCAACGAGAAGAACAGAACGAACGACAGGACGGAATTCGCGGTGCGCCGTGCGGCGCGCCGCCTTGAGCTGAAGACGAAAAGTGCCCAGAACCACCCCCATCGAACGGTATCGCAACATCGGCATCAGTGCGCACATTGACGCCGGCAAGACGACGACCACCGAGCGAATCCTCTTCTACACCGGCGTCTCGCACAAGATCGGCGAGGTGCACGACGGCGCCGCCGTCATGGACTGGATGGAGCAGGAGCGCGAGCGCGGCATCACGATCACGTCGGCCGCCACCACCTGCTTCTGGAAGGGGATGGATGGCAGCTATCCCGAGCACCGGATCAACATCATCGACACCCCCGGGCACGTCGACTTCACGATCGAGGTCGAGCGCTCGATGCGCGTGCTCGACGGCGCGTGCATGGTGTACGACTCCGTAGGCGGCGTGCAGCCGCAATCGGAAACCGTCTGGCGGCAGGCGAACAAGTACGAGGTGCCGCGCCTCGCGTTCGTCAACAAGATGGACCGCATCGGCGCCAACTTCTTCAAGGTCCACGACCAGATGAGGACGCGCCTCAAGGCGAACCCGGTGCCGATCCAGGTGCCGATCGGCGCCGAGGACAAGTTCGCCGGCGTCGTCGACCTCGTGCGAATGAAGGCGATCTACTGGGACGAGTCGTCGCAGGGCATGAAGTACGACATGCGGGACATTCCCGCCGACCTGGTCGAGCTCGCGCAGGAATGGCGCGAGAAGATGGTCGAGAGCGCGGCCGAGGCGAACGAGGAGCTCATGAACCGCTACCTCGAGGACGGCGAGCTGTCGGTCGAGGAGATCAAGCAGGGCCTGCGGCAGCGCACGATCGCCAACGAGATCGTGCCGATGATGTGCGGCTCGGCGTTCAAGAACAAGGGCGTGCAGGCGATGCTCGACGCGGTCATCGACTACCTGCCCGCGCCGACCGACATTCCGCCCGTCACCGGCGAACTTCCCAACGGCCAGGCCGGCGAGCGCAAGGCGTCCGACGAGGAGCCGTTCTCGGGCCTCGCGTTCAAGATCATGACCGACCCGTTCGTGGGCCAGCTCGTGTTCTTCCGCGTGTACTCGGGTGTGGTCAATTCCGGCGACACGGTGTTCAACCCGGTCAAGGGCAAGAAGGAGCGCCTGGGGCGCATCCTGCAGATGCACGCCAACGAGCGCAAGGACATCAAGGAAGTGCGCGCCGGCGACATCGCCGCGGCGGTGGGCCTGAAGGAAGCGACCACCGGCGACACGCTGTGCGACCCGGCGAAGCCGATCACGCTCGAGAAGATGGTGTTCCCCGAGCCGGTGATCCACGTCGCGGTCGAGCCGAAGACGAAGGTCGACCAGGAGAAGATGGGCATTGCGCTCAATCGCCTCGCGCAGGAAGACCCGTCGTTCCGCGTGCGGACCGACGAGGAATCCGGCCAGACGATCATCTCCGGCATGGGCGAGCTGCACCTCGAGATCCTCGTCGATCGCATGAAGCGCGAGTTCGGCGTCGAGGCGAACGTGGGTGCGCCGCAGGTCGCGTATCGCGAAGCGATCAAGAAGCCGGTCGAGGTCGAAGGCAAGTTCATCAAGCAGTCGGGCGGCCGCGGCCAGTACGGCCACGTGTGGCTCAAGCTCGAGCCTAACGAGCAGGGCAAGGGCTACGAGTTCGTCGACGCGATCAAGGGCGGCACCGTGCCGCGCGAGTTCATCCCGGCGGTGAACAAGGGCCTCGTCGAGACCCTGCCGAACGGCGTGCTCGCGGGCTTTCCCGTCGTCGACGTGAAGGTGACGCTGTTCGACGGCTCGTCGCACGACGTCGATTCGAACGAAAACGCGTTCAAGATGGCCGCGTCGATCGCGTTCAAGGACGGCATGCGCAAGGCGTCGCCGGCGCTGCTCGAGCCGATGATGGCGGTCGAAGTCGAGACGCCCGAGGAATTCATGGGCAACGTGATGGGCGACCTCTCGTCACGCCGCGGCATCGTGCAGGGCATGGACGACAACCCGACCGGCAAGGTGATCAAGGCCGAGGTGCCGCTCGCCGAGATGTTCGGGTATTCGACGACGCTGCGCTCGCTGTCGCAGGGCCGCGCGACGTACACGATGGAATTCAAGCATTACACCGAGGCGCCGAAGAACGTCGCCGAGGCTGTCATGAGCAAGAAGGCGTAATTTCGACGGCCAAAAGTGAACGCTACTTTTGGCCGGTCAAGCAAGCGTCGAATCGCGGGCAAAGCCCCACCGATTCGACGGGGCAAGATCAACGATTGGGTCGGAGACTCCGATGGCAAAAAGCAAGTTCGAACGCACGAAGCCGCACGTGAACGTGGGGACGATCGGGCACGTGGATCACGGGAAGACGACGCTGACGGCGGCGATCACGTCGGTGCTGAGCCGCAAGTTCGGCGGCGAGGCGAAGGCGT
>JAICKU010000122.1 GCA_025927765.1 Burkholderiales bacterium | reverse complement strand
TCCTCGACGGCGAGCTCGTGCAGGCCGAACTCGTGCGCCATCTCGTCGAGCTCCTCGGCCGTCGGCTCGACCAGCGCCACCCAGACGAAGCAGTTGGGGCGGCTCACGTATTCGCTGATGTCGGCGACAGGAATGTCGGCGATCTTGCGGCCGTGTTCGTAGGCGACGCAGCTGACGAGCATGGGAAACGGTGTGGTGGGGTGGCGCCATCATAGCGGCGCACGGTCGCGCGGGCCAGCGGACGGACCACGGTAAGATCGCAGCTCGCCTGTGCGCGCTGACGCCATGATCATCACGTCGCTGCTCGACACCGACCTCTACAAGTTCACGATGATGCAGGTCGTCCTGCATCACTTTCCCGCCGCGCAGGTCGAGTATCGATTCAAGTGCCGCAACGCCGGCGTCGACCTGACGCCGTACATCGGCGAGATCCGCCGCGAGATCGCCGGACTCTGCAAGCTGCGGTTCACGCGGCGCGAGCTCGACTACCTGCGGAGCTGGCGCTTCTTCAAGAGCGACTACGTCGACCTGCTCGGCCTGTTCCAGCTCGACGAGCGCTTCATCCACGTGAGCGCGTTTCCGAATCGCCCAGCCGAGATCGACATCACGATCAAGGGGCCGTGGCTGCACACGATCATGTTCGAGGTGCCGGTGCTCGCGATCGTGTCCGAGGTCTACAACCGCAACGTCCATCCCGATCCCGATTACGCCGAAGGCGGGCGGCGGCTCGCCACGAAGATCGAGCAGCTGAACGCGGTGCCCGACCCCGAGTTCCGCATCGCCGATTACGGAACGCGCCGACGCTTCTCGCGCGACTGGCAGCGGCACGTGGTGTCGACGCTGCGCGCAGGCATCGGCGAGAAGTTCGTCGGCACGAGCAACGTGCACTTCGCGCTCGAGCAGAACCTGACGCCGCTCGGCACGATGGCGCACGAATACCTGCAGGCCTGCCAGGCGGTGGGGCCGCGGCTTCGCGATTCGCAGGTGTTCGCCTTCAACACGTGGGCGCGCGAATACCGCGGCGATCTCGGCATCGCGCTCTCCGACGTGTTCGGCATGGACGCTTTCCTGCGCGACTTCGATCTCTTCTTCTGCAAGCTGTTCGACGGCGTGCGCCACGATTCGGGCGACCCGTTCGAGTGGGGGGAGAAGCTGATCGCGCACTACCAGCGCATGCGCATCGACCCGCGCACGAAGGCGATGGTGTTCTCCGACAGCCTGAGCGTGCCGCTCGCGCAGCGGCTGTTCGAATACTTCCGCGGGCGCAGCCAGACCGCGTTCGGCATCGGCACGAATCTCACGAACGACCTCGGCTACGAGCCGCTCGCGATCGTGATCAAGATGACGCGCTGCAACGGCCAGCCGGTCGCCAAGATCAGCGACGAACCGTCGAAGACGATGGACTACGACCCGTCGTACGTTGCGTACGTCCGCGAGGTGTTCCAGGTCCCGGCCACCAACGGCAAGGCTGCGTCGGCGGAGAGTTAGCGCTGCGTCGATGGGGGCCAGGGCAAAGACGAAGTCTCTTTGCTCCGACCCCAAACGGGCCTTTTTGCTCTGACCCCGAAGTCAGCGGCGGTAGTACGAGCCGTCGATCACGATGCCGCCCCGCGTGGGCTCGACCTTGCTGATCTGCTGGCCCACGGTCAGCGTCTCCCCCGCGAACGAGCCGTAGCGCGGACCCTTGTCGGGGCTGCGGATCTCGACGCTTCCGTCCGGATGAATCGTGACGATTTCCTTGTCGCCGTTGGCGCTGTTCTGGCCGTAGAACGTGCCCACGGCCCACGTACCCTCCGGCGGATAGTAGGCGCGGGGATTGCCGTACCAGGTGTTCCAGCCGCGATCGTAGGGGCGGCCGGCGTCGCCCCACGACTGCGCGTTCGCCGGGACCGAGAGCGCCGGGACGAGCGCGAACGCGGCAGCGAAGGCGATGGCCAGGCGTGCATTCATGTCGTTCTCCCTTGGTGATCGGTTCGTTCGGTTGGATCGGGCCCCGTGTCGGTTGGTTTCCAGGGCCACCCGCCGGCCGCGCAACGCGTGCCCAAAGCGCGGGCATGAGGCGTGCAAGGAAGCGTCGACGACAGTGTAAAGTGCCGCGCATGGCAACACCCGTGACCGACCCCGCGCCGATGCTCGCGCGGCGCAGCTCCGACGTCCCCGTGGCGAGCGACCGGCGCCTGCGGCTCGACGACATCCTCACGCTGATGGTCGCCGACGGCCTGATCGCGCAGGCCGACGCGGATCAGGTGGCGCGCGCGCGCACCGTTCGTTTCGAGCACCCGCTCGAGCTGATCGCCGAGCACAAGCTGCGTTCGCAGAAAGCGCCCGGCAAGCCGCTCGTGCTCGAGGTGCTCGTCGAATGGCTCGCCGGCAAGCTCGGCGTGCCGTACATGCACGTCGACCCGCTGAAGATCGACCTCGGCGCGGTGACCGCGACGATGTCGAACGCATACGCCGAGCGTTATCGCATCCTGCCCGTGGCGGTCGATCGCCAGACGCTCACCGTCGCCACCGCCGAGCCGTTCGTGCGGAGCTTCGCCGACGAGCTCTCGCGCATCCTGAAGCTCGAGATCCGGTTCGTGTTCGCGAACCCGGCCGACGTGCGCCGCTACGTCGGCGAGTTCTTCAACCTCGCGCGCTCGATGAAGCGCGCGCAGGAAAGCTCGCACGGCGATTTCGCGATCGCGCGCAATTTCGAGCAGCTGGTCGAGCTCGGCCGCCACGGCCATCTCGACGCGAACGACCAGCACGTCGTCCATATCGTCGACTGGCTGTGGCAGTACGCATTCGACCAGCGCGCCTCCGACATCCACGTCGAGCCGCGCCGCGATGTCGGCCTCGTGCGCTTTCGCATCGACGGCGTGCTGCATCAGGTGTACGCGATCCCGACCGCCGTCCTGAACGCGGTGACCTCGCGGATCAAGCTTCTCGCGCGCATGGAGATCGTCGAGAAGCGCCGGCCGCAGGATGGCCGCATCAAGACGGTCGCGCCCGACGGGCAGGAAATCGAACTGCGCATCTCGACCATGCCCACGGCGTTCGGCGAGAAGATCGTGATGCGCATCTTCAGCCCCGAAGTGCTGGTGCGCGACTTCCAGGACCTGGGCTTCACCGCCGACGACCGCGCGCGCTGGGAAACGATGACCGGCCAGCCGAACGGCATCATCCTCGTGACGGGGCCGACGGGCTCGGGGAAGACGACGACCCTGTATTCGACGCTGAAGGGCCTTGCGACGCCCGAGGTGAACGTGTGCACGATCGAAGACCCGATCGAGATGATCGAGCCCGCGTTCAACCAGATGCAGGTGCAGCCGGGCATCGGCGTCGATTTCGCGTCCGGCGTGCGCACGCTGCTGCGGCAGGACCCGGACATCATCATGGTGGGGGAGATCCGCGACCGCGACACCGGCGACATGGCGGTGCAGGCGGCGCTGACCGGCCACCTCGTGCTGTCGACGCTGCACACGAACGACGCGCCGTCGGCGGTGACGCGGATGCTCGATCTCGGCATCCCGGCGTATCTCATCAACTCGACACTGCTCGGCGTGATGGCGCAGCGGCTCGTGCGCACGCTGTGCCCGCACTGCAAGGCACCCATCGACGCGCCCGACGATGCGACGTGGCAGGCGATCACGTCGCCATGGCGCGCCGAGAAGCCGGCGAAGACACTGGGGGCCGTCGGCTGCCTCGAGTGCCGGATGACCGGCTATCTCGGCCGCGTCGGCCTCTACGAGATCATGCTGATGACGCCCGCGCTGCGGCGCCTGGTCACGCAGGACGCCGACGACCGCGCGATCCGCGAGCATGCGTTTCGCGACGGCATGAAGCCGTTACGCGTGTCGGGGGCGATGAAGATCGCCGCGGGGACGACGACGCCGGACGAGGTGGTGAAGGTAGCGCCGCTCGCGTCGTAGCGCGGCCAGCGTACGAAAAGGACGTGGCGCGTCAGCGCGCGGACTTCTGCGGCTTCTTCGGAAGCATGCCCTTGTCGCGCAGGACATCGCGCGCCATCGCCTGCCGCTGCGTGTCCGACATCGTCGGAAACGACTTCCTGAGCTTCATGTCGGTGTTCTCGAACGCCGTGAACGCGGCCGCCTGCTCGGGCGTCAGGCGCGCGTGCTCGGGCAGCCCCAGCTTCTTGCGGATTTCGCGTCGCTTCGCGTTGCCGACGAGGCGGGCGAGCAGCAAGACGAGCAGCGCGACGACGACGACGAACCCGAGCGGCACCCAGTACATTTCCACGTTGATCTCCTGCGAGCTTTGATCCGGCTCGCGCCGTGCAATCGTCATGCCCGTGTCATGACGGTGCTGCGGCGAGCGGCGCCACGATATCAGATGTTCAGTGTCCGAAGGCTTCGATCTCCGTGATTCTCGACCACTGATGGTCGGCGACGTCCTTGACCACCACGCGGACCCGGCTGGTGCTGAAGGGCGCGAAGGTGACGGTGCGCTTGACCAGGTTGTTGCCGGTGACGCTTGCCAGCGTGACCCACTGCAACCCGGCCCAGCCCTGCACGTCGAAGGCGGTGAGGCCGTAGCGCGTGAACGTCATCGCGTCGGTGGGTTCGACCGGGTTCTGGAAGTTGTCCTGCACCGAATAGACGACCACGCGATCGAGCGTCTTCGTGGCCGCGAGATTGATCTGGACCCAATCGGGGAAGATGCCCGGCGTGGCATCCGCCCAGCCGCCGCCGCCGGACGTCCAGCCGGCGCCCGATCGCCGGCCGTCGTTGACGTACGCGGCGATGTTCGCCGCCCGAAGTGTGCTCGATGCGCTGGCGACGCCGCCGTTCGCCGCGAGGGCGAAATTCGCGTCGGTCGCCGCCGCCGTGCTCGTCCACGCCTCGATCTCGGTGACCCGCGACCACTTGTTGTCGGCCACGCCGTTCATGACGACGCGGATGCGGCTCGTGCTGTACGCCGGGAACGCGACCGTTCGCTTGACGAGCTGATTGCCGGTCACGTGCGCGAGCACCGTCCACGACGAGCCGGTCCACGCCTGCACGTCGAAGGCCGTCATCCCGTAGAGGCCGAAGGTCATCGAGTCGCTCGGCTCGACGGGATTCTGGAAGTTGTCCTGCACCGAGTACACAACGACGTGATCGATCGTCTTCGTTCCCGCGAAGTCGATCTCGACCCAGTCGGGAAACACGCCCGGCGTCGCGTCGGCCCAGCCGCCACCGCCGCTGCTCCAGCCGGCGCCCGAGCGTTGGCCGTCGTTGACGTAGCGCGCAACGTTCGCGGCGCGCAGCGTGCTCGACGCGGAGGCCACGCCTCCGTTCGCGGCGAGCGCGACATCGACGCTGGCGCTCGACGGCGGCGCGCTGGTCGTCGGCGGCGCGTAGACGATGCGCAGTTTCGGGCGCAGTGTCGGATCGGCCGCATACTCGCTGGCGTGGAACAGCAGCGCATTCGCGGTCGGAGCCGACAGCGTGAGCCGCCATCCCTGATTGGCACTTGCGTTCGCCGACCATACGCGCACGCGTGACGTGACGTCGAAGTCGACCCAGCCCGGATTGAAGGATCCCGACATCACGACGTCGGGCGCCGTCACGTAATCCGTTCCCGCAGCCGATGCGCCCGGCGCCGCCCACGCGACGCCGGTTGCGCGGTTCTGCCAGTTCGCCGTCGACTCGACCCACGGCACGAGCAGCGCGTTCAAGCGCAATTCACTGTCGTAGTACTGCTTGTAGAGCGACAGCGTTGCGGACTGGACGACGGCACCGTCGGGGACGCTGCCGCCTTCCGATTTGAAGATCGTGAAGCGCACCAGTCCCTGCGCGCTGACGCCGTCGACATAGATGACATCGGAAGCGCCGTTCGGGGTCGGGCTGCCCGAGTAGAGGTACGTATCGGCGGCCCCGGCATAACCCGACGCGCCGTCCTGCAGCACCGCGGTGCTGAGCGGCGCGCTCACGTTGACGGTGATCGTGGCGGACATGCGCATGCCGCCTGCGTTGTCGACCGCGACGGCACTCAGCTGATAGCTGCCGACGAGGAGCGGCGTCCACGCGAGCGTGTACGGCGCCGACGTCG
>JAICKU010000080.1 GCA_025927765.1 Burkholderiales bacterium | reverse complement strand
GACTTTTAATCCGTTGGTCGCTGGTTCGAATCCAGCACGGCCTACCAATCCGTCCAGGGTGTATTCCGGCCACATAGGTGACGGTTTATACCTGAGACATGGGTGACACTTTCGCCTGGACGGGGTCTCGCCGGTTCCAGACGACATGTGTACGAGCGCAAGGGTGTCGAGCGGATACCCCGGTTCCGCGCAAACAGGATGTCCTGCCCGTAGGTCGCGTAACAGGCGTCCATGACGCGCTCGCCCAACGTATCGGTCGCGCGATAGCCGAGGCGCGCAAGCATCGCGACGGATCGCGCCATGTCGTCGCGACGCGCACGAGGACGACGGTATCGCGGCTCGGCCGAAGCGTGGCATCGCCGTACGCAAGCTGGCCGAGCGCGAGGCCCTTGAAGGCGCGCGCCCGGATGCCTTCGCTTCCCAGCGCTTCGAGCACTTCGAGCGTTTCGCGGACGCGCGCCTCGCATTCGGCCGTGCTGTGGTCGACAAGGGCCTTTGCCGCCTGGCGGACGTCGTCGGCGATCTCGAGGTCGCCGTCTTCGGCAATGACGCGCGCGGCAGTCCGGCGACTCCGTGGTCGAGGGTCTTCTGCACGAGCTGTGTCCATGCGCCTTCATCGAGTCGTACGCGGCGGAGCAGCCGGATGATGGAAATCGCGTGGTTCGACGTGATACAGGCGTGCAATGGCGGCCCCGACGCCTGTCCCCACCGTGCCGCCGTCCGTCCGTTCCGCGGTTCTGGCGCAAATTCAGCCGCTTACACTTCGCTTCCCCAAAGGGAGAGGGAGCAAGGCTGCTGTGAAACGGGGACGTGGCTTTACGTTGCTCGAGGTGATGATCGTGTGCGTGATCGTCGGGATACTGGCGGCGATTGCTCTTCCTGCCTATCAGAAATACATCATTCGCGCGAACCGATCGGCCGCCCAGCGATTCATGATGGATGTCGCGAACCGCGAGGAACAGTACCTCAACAACATGCGCTCGTACGTCGGCGGGTCGACTGTTTTTACTTCGAGCGGGTTGTCGTTCCCTGTGCCATCCGAGATCACCGATCGCTACGACTTCGCCGTGGTTGCGAATGATGCGTGCTGCGGTCCCTTTCCCAACTGGCAGATCACCGCCACGCCGAAGGGCGCGCAGGCAAGTGATCAGGCAATGACGCTCGACAGCCGGGGTACGAAGACTCCGACGGAGCTGTGGAACTAACCCGGATGAAGCCAGGCACCGACGTGCGGCGGCATCGCAATTCCGGAGCCCGCGGCTTCACGCTGCCGGAATTGATTACCGTCGTGGCCATCGTCGGCGTAATCGCGGCGCTCGCGGCGCCGTCGTTCAACAATCTGATCCGATCGCAACGCATCAAGACGGCAACGAATAACCTCGTTTCGGCACTCATCTTCGCCCGTAGCGAAGCCGTCAAGCGGAATGCCGACGTTACAGTCGCCCGCGTCGGTACGAATTGGAGCGGTGGCTGGACGGTGTCGTATACCGCCGGCGGGACTCAAACCCCACGCAGCCAGCCTGCACTCAATCAGCTCAAGGTCACGACCACTGCGGCGTCGGTTACCTTTGGCGGAGGCGGCCGCGCCGACGCACTCGCCAACTTCACCATCGATTCCGACCCCAGCATTTCCAATGTGGAAGCGCGTTGCGTGGAAGTGGGCCTGGACGGCCTGCCCAAACAATGGGTGGAGCGCGGCGGCGATCACGACTGCACGGATGATTGAGCGATGAACCGAATCAAGGCGTCGTCCGGCCTGATCATGATCGAAGTGCTTGTCGCGCTCGTGCTGGTGCTTCTCGGGCTCATGGGGCTCATCGGGATGCAGGCACGCGCGCACGAAGGCGAAATGGAGGCGTACCAGCGCTCGCAGGCCCTTGTGCTCCTTCGCGACATGGTCGACAGCATCGAGGCACATCGCCAGGCGGCCACGTGCTTCGGGCAGATCACGACCGGTTCAGGCACGCCTTATGTTGGAACCGGTGGAACGGTTCCGAGCACGTGCACCGCGACGGGCGTCGCCGCCACCGACCAGGGTGTGATCGATGCGATGACCGCGTGGAGCGACATGATCAAGGGCGCGGGCGAGGTCGCCGCGGGCACGAACGTCGGTGCGCTCATCGGCGGCGTCGGCTGCGTATCGCTCGATCTCGCACCCGATTCAAGCACGCCGGACATGTACACGGTCGCGGTCGCCTGGCAGGGATTGAGTGACTTGCCTGCGCCATCGCCCGCATCCGACGCAAGCACCGGCGAAAAGAATGCGGCGGCGTGCGGATCGGACATCTGGGCGACGACGCCTCTGCGTCGCCGCGTCGTGTGGACCACGATCGAACTCGCGAAATTGCGATCCTGATGATGCCCATTCACGAACCAGGCGCGTATCCCCGTTCGCGAGGGTTCACGCTCGTCGAATTGATGGTGGGCATCCTCATCGGGATGCTGATCATCGCCGGTCTTGCGGTCACGTTCGCGAACTCGTCGCAGTCGTACGGCGAAATGCAAAAGCAGTCGCAGCAGATCGAGAACGGCCGCTATGCGTTCGACGTGTTGCGAGACGACCTCGAGCATGCTGGATTCTTCGGGGCGCGTACCCAACTGCCCGCCGTGCCCGGGACCGAGCCGAATCCCTGCGACTTCACCACCGGTGCGCTCGCTTCGGCCATCGCGCTTCCGGTCCAGGCCTACGACTCGCCGGCCACCTCGCCGCTCGCTTGCCTCAGCGATGCGGATCACGTTCCCGGCACCGACGTCATCGTCGTTCGTCGTGCCGATCCGTTGGTGCTGACCACCGCCCCCACCGCCAATCAGCGCTATGTGCAGGCAAGTGCGAGCGGCATCGAGGTGCAGGCGGGCAATCCGTCCGGATTCGCACTGCCTGCGCTCAATTCGGACAACACGCTGCAGACTGTGGGTACGAAGGCCGACGGCACGGCGGCAACCGTCAAGAAGATGATGAATGTCGCCGGCGCATCCCCGGTCGTCACCATCGCGCGTGTTGCCGCCGATATCCGCAAGCTGCACGTCCACATCTATTTCATTGCGCCCTGCGATCGTTTGGCGTCCGGACAAACGACTTGCACGTCGGCGGCCGATGGGGGGACGCCGATTCCGACGTTGAAGCGCCTCGAACTCGACGTCGATAGTGGCGGAAATGCCGTGCTCAACGTGCGCCCTATCGCCGAAGGCATCGAAAACCTGCAGATCGAGTACGGATTCGACACTTCGCCGACGTCGATCAATCCGGCCACCGGCTTCCGCGGGGATGGCGTGATCGACGCCTACTCGAAGAACCTGACCGGCGTCGGCAGCGGCACGTTCGCCGAATGGCCGAACGTCATGTCCGCGCGGCTGTTCCTGCTGGCGCGCAATCCGACCCCGAGCGCGGGATTCAGCGACAACAAGACTTATGCGATGGGACTCGAGGGGTCGTACACGCCCACGCAGACAAGCTACCGTAGGCATCTGTTCGAGGGCGAGGTCCGTCTCATCAACCTGTCGTCGCGCCGGGAGATTCCGAAATGAAGGGTGCTGTCATGCGGTCCCAGCGCGGGCTGACGATGTTCTTCGCGATGATCATGCTCCTGTTGCTCACTCTGTTCGCCGTATCCGCCATTCAGTTGCTGGGCGGCAACTTTCGAATCGTGAGCAACATGGCGAGCCAGAAGGCCGCGGAAGGTGCGTCCCAGCAGGGCTTGGAGCGCATGATTTCCAACCTCGCCAATTTCATTGCGCCGCCCACGAGCGACACGACGCTGACGATTCAAAACGGCTCGAGCGAGAAGTTCGACGTCACGGTCAAAGGTCCGAAGTGCATCGCCGAGCTGCCGGCGCCGGGCTACAGCGTCACCTACGCGCTGGCACCCAAGCGCACGCAATGGGAGCTGCAAGCGAATACCAAGGACCCCACACTTGGGGGTGCCGCAGAGGTTCATCAGGGTGTTTCCGTCTTGATGCCCGCCGGGAGTTGCCGATGAGAACTCACAACATGAAATGCTGGCGCTTCTTCTCGTCCGCGGTCTTCGCGCTGACCACGCTCGTCGTTGGTACGGCGTCTGCCCAGGACGTCGAGCTTTTCTCGGGGAACAATCCGAGCGCCACGGCGATTCCCAACGTGCTGATCATCGTGGACAACACATCGAACTGGAACGGGACGCTGCAAACCGGGCAGAGCGCGTGGGATCCGGAGCTCGTCGCGCTCGCCAATGCCATACAGGGGCTTTCCGACCAGGGCTTCGGGGAGAAGATCCGGGTCGGCATGATGTTGTTCACGCCGAGCGGTACCGACGGCGGGTATGTTCGTTACGCGATCCGTACGATGAACTCGACGAATGCGACCCAGCTCAAGAATCTTGCTTTGACGATCCGCGGAGAGCAATTGGGGAACGGCAACCCGGAGGGCGCGAATAACCCGACGTACGCGCAATCGATGAACGAGGCGTATCTCTATTATTTCGGGAAGAGGCCCCGGGCAGGTTTTGGCGACGTCAGGCGCGATTGCGGCTCGACGAATACGAACAACTTCATGATGAGCCCGGCCCCCGGGTACAACCTGTTGACGCTGTCCGGATATGCGTACAGCGGGTGCGGAACCGGGGATCCCACGAAGAAGAACAACTTCACGGGCGCCAGCAACAACCCGAACGTCATGTACGCTGCGCCGCCTGACGTGACGCTCGCGTGCCAGCGCAACTTCATCATCTTCATCAGCAATGGCCCGATTGCCAACAATGACAATGGCCCGGGACTGAGCCTTCTGCAAGCTGCGGTTTCGGCAGAGGGTGCATCGTCGAGCTATACGAACGCCATCCCCGTCACGCCGTCCGGCGAGACCCAATCGAACTATGCGGACGAATGGGCGAAGTTCCTGAACGAGGTCAAGAACGTCACGACGTACACGATCAACGTCAAGACGACGACCGGCCAGTCGGCGAATCACGACGCGATGATGCGCAGCATGGCGACCAACGGCGGCGGCGACGTGTGCAACGCCACTGACCCTGCCTCCATTCAGGCGTGCATCAACGCGACGTTCAACAAGATCCTCGCCGTCAACAGCGTGTTCGCGGCGGTGAGCCTCCCTGTGTCGTCGTATCCCCAGGTGCAGAACCTGGATCAGGTGTATCTCGGCATGTTCCGCCCCGACGACAACGGAAACCCGCGGTGGTTCGGCAACCTGAAGCAGTACAGGCTGGCGCTGGATTCGAACGGCAACGGGGCGTTGGTGGACTCGCAGAACGCGACCGCCATCGATCCGAGCAACGGACAACCCTTTCCCACGGACATCAGCTACTGGACCGCGTCGTCCAACTACTGGTCATACAGTCCGCGCGGACTGCCGAAGTCACCTTCGGACTCGCCGGACGGCGCATTGGTCGAGAAGGGCGGCGCTGCGCAGCGCCTTCGGACGATGTACGCGGCGAGTTCGACCGGCGTCTCGAACGTCGCCAACCGAAAGGTGTTCACCTGCCTCGGCTGCTCCAGCCAGACAACGCTGGCAGGTGGAACGGATGCAGACACGGGCGTTACGTCGTTCTCCAGTGCGAACGCGACGTCGCTGTCGGCGCCTCTCCGCGTCGCTTCAGGTACTCCCACCACGAGCCTCGTCAAATGGATCCGCGGCGAGAACACCGACGGAGAAAAGACCGATGCCGGAGTAACCGAGGTGCGGCCCTCGATTCACGGCGACGTGCTCCACTCGCGACCGGCGATTCTCACGCTGTCGCCGACGGACGTTTACCTGTTCTATGGCTCCAACGACGGGATGATCCACGCGATCCGTGGCGGTCGCGATACCGATGGCGGCAATGACCTCTGGTCGTTCCTGCCCGAGGAATTCATGCCGCGCCTCAATCGTCTGCGGACGAACGAGCCCGTGACGTGGACATTCGACACGATCTCCACGAGCGTGACGCTCACCTCGGGATCGAACGTCGCGGCCGTCGGCTCCACCGCCGGCCTCCTGCAGGGCATGTACCTGGAAGGCGCGACGTCGATACCCCATTACACCTACATCACATCGATCGACACGACGTCGAACACTGTCACGCTCTCGCAGAATGCGACGAGTGGTGCGAGCTTCACCGGGCGCTTCGTTCCGGAGGCGAAGCCCGCGTTCGCCGACGGCCCGCTCACGATCTACCAGGATACGACGACCAGCCCGAGCCATACCTACCTGTTCGCCGCGATGCGCCGCGGGGGGCGGTTCATCTATGCATTCGACATCACCGACCCGCGCAATCCCGTTTACCTGTGGCGCAAGGGATGCGATCACGCGCTCATTACCTCGAACAATGGGTACGGATGCGATTCGGGGTACGAGGAACTCGGGCAAACGTGGTCCGAGTTGAGGGTCGCGCGGATCGGAGGACCGAGCGACAACCAGACGGTGCTGATCTTCGGCGCGGGGTACGACCCGACCGCCGAGGATCCCGATCCCCGTTCGAGCGACATGAGCATTCGAACGATGGGGCGCGGCATCTTCGTCGTCGACGCGTCTACCGGAAACGTCGTCAAGCACATTCGTCCCACGAACATGGACTACGCGATTCCGTCGGATATCACGCTCGTCGACTTCGACGGTGACGGATTCCTCGACCGCATGTACTTTGGAGATACCGGCGGGCAGGTGTGGCGCATCGACACGACGCTCGTCAAGGACCCCGACTCCTGGACGGTGAGTCGCATCGCATCGTTGGGCCTCGGTCCAGACAGCGGCGTCAGTGGATCCACGAACGACCGCAAATTCCTGTTCCCGCCGGATGTGGTCGAGACCGCTCCCTTCAGCGGCGTCTACTCGATCCTCCTGACGTCCGGTGACCGCGAGAATCCGCTCAACGGATCCGACCGGAAGGCCGGTGTTCCTACGGTCGTCAATCGCATTTACATGCTGCTCGACGGTCCCGATCGCGGTTCGACCGTCATCAAGGAGTCGGATCTCGAGGACAGGACGACGAACACTTTCACCGCGAAGAATCCGGACCTCGGCTGGTACATCACGCTATCAAAGGCCGGCGAGAAGGGCACGGGGGGGATCGTTACCTTGTCGGGAACGTCGTACATCGGAACGAACTATCCGGTCAGCTCCGGCTCGACGGAATGTTTCAGCAACGTCGGGAACGCGCGCTTCTACCAGATCAACTTCCTGACGGGTGCCGGCACGGGTACCGGCTCGGGAGGCTCGAATACGGATATCACCGTAGGGCGCTTCACCGAGATCAGGGCTGGAGGACTGCCGCCGAGCCCGGTGGGAACGATCATTCAAGTCGGCAATAACAAGTACCTGGAATCGGTACTCCTCGGAACGAAATCGCTGCCGGTGGGACCGGCGAAGGTGGGCGATCGCTTCCGAAATTACTGGTTCAAGCTGTTCGACAAGAAGTGACGCCGCACGGGATCGAAACTTCGATCCCGGACACGGACCAGCCTCTCTCGAAGGGCTCGGTGCATGCGCCGAGCCCTTCGTCTTTCTGGCGCTCGTCGGCTTCGTATCTAACAGGCGGTTGATCCGGGCTCCCGCTGTGTCCGGCGCGGTGCCCGAGCGGCGTCGCCCAGGATCCTAAAGCGGCGCGCTTACACGTTTTGGTATTTCCGGGTTGGCGCCGGAACGCCGAAAGGCCCGTCATTTTGTGGTCTGCAGTATGTTCACGACGCCTTGAGGAATGGCGAGACTGCTAGCGGTATCGACGGCACACCGACAAAAGGCCTCGTTTCATTCCATTGTCATTTTTCTGCAACAGTCGCCCTGACGCTCGTTCCCCCGCTTCGCCCGTTCGTCCGTTTCGCCGATTTCCCCGGGTTTCCCCGACAGCCCGCGCCCGTAGACTGCCCTCGAACAACAACGAGGGAGACACGCGCCGTGAAACGCGAGCAAGGCTTCACGCTGCTCGAGGTCGTGATCGTCGCGGTGATCGTCGGCATTCTCGCGGCGATCGCGCTGCCGGCGTATCAGAGCCAGATCCGCAGGAACAACCGCTCTGCGGCGCAGCAGTACATGCAGGACCTCGCCAACCGCCAGGAGCAGTACCGGCTCGATCAGCGCGCCTACGCGTCGTCGGCTTCGACGCTCGGCTACAGCGCGACGCCGTCGGCGGTCTCGCCTTACTACAGCGTCAGCGTCGCGACGACCGGCAGCGACTGCAACGGAGCCAGCGTCGTCGCGCCGGGCTACGTCATCACGGCCACCGCCAGTGATTCCCAGGCCGTCGACGGGAACCTCTGCCTGGACAACCTCGGCCAGAAATCCGGAAAGTGGCAATAACATGCATTCATCATCCCAACGCCCAGAGCGCGGCTTCACCCTCATCGAACTCGTCGTCACCGTCACGATCGTGGGCCTGCTGGCGACGCTCGCGATTCCCTCGATGCGCAAGCTCATCGAGACGCAGTACGTACGGTCCGGGGCCAACGACCTTCAGACGACGCTGTTCTTCGCAAGGAGCGAGGCGATCAAGCGCGCCATCAACGTGAGCGTCGTGCCGACCGGCGGCAAATGGACCGGTGGCTGGACCGTGCAGCTGCCCGACGAGACGGTGTTGCGCAAGCAAGCGGCCCTGTCGAGCAACCTCGCCGCGGTCACCGGCTCGACGATCACCTATCAGGTGAACGGCAGGGTGACCGCGCTGCCGAGCGCAATCAAGTTCGAGACCTCGGACGCGTCGCTTCCCGCGCGCTGCGTGAAGGTCGACCTGAGCGGACGCCCGAGCGTCGTCTACGACACCGACGGAAACAACGCGAATGGCTGCACCTGAGCAATCGGCGATGCTTGCGCGCCACGGACAATCCGGCTTCACGATGATCGAGGTGCTGATCACGTTCGTGATCCTGGTCATCGGCCTGCTCGGACTCATCGGGCTGCAGGCGCGCGGCCAGCAGGCGGAACTCGAGTCGTACCAGCGCGGGCAGGCGCTCGTGCTGCTGCAGGACATGGTGGACCGCATCAACGCGAACCGGCTGGGCGCGAAGAATCAGGCGTACGTGACGAGCACGCCGGTCGGCGGCGGTGGCGCGCTGACCGACTGCTCGACGGTGTCCACGCAGGCCGCCATCGACCTTTGCGACTGGGGCAACGAGCTGATCGGCGCGGCGGAGGTTGCGCAAGGCGGCAGTTGCTCGACCGCGAGCGGCGCGAATTGCGTCGGCGCCATGCTCGGTGCGCGAGGCTGCGTCACGTACGACGCCGCGACCGAGCTCAAGGACAGCCTGGGTGCGGCGATCGCCGGTACCGGCGTGCAGACCATCACCGTCGCCTGGCAAGGCATTGCGCCGACGGTCGCGCCGCCGTCGTCGATCACTTGCGGGCAGGGCTCCTATCCGAGCGATGCACAGCGCCGCGTCGTCACCGCCACCATGCGCGTGGCGTCGCTGACGTCGAAATGACCGCCATGAACGACGAGCAAGCGAGTCGACGAATGGCTGTCGCGCACGAGGTCCGCGGCTTCTCGTTGATCGAGCTGATGATCGCGCTCGTGATCGCGGGCGTGCTCCTGCTCGGCATGTCGGCGTATTTCGTGAGCAGCAGCCGCATCTATTCCGAGACCGAACGCACGAGCCGGCAGATCGAGAACGGGCGCTACGCGACGGCACTGATCGCCGAAGAGGTGCGGCACGCGGGCTTCTACGGCGAGGTCGGCAACCTGACCACGCTGCCCGTGTCGTCGGCCATCGCGATGCCGGGGGCGGTCCCGTCGATTTGCGCGTTCTCGCTCGCCGACGTCAAGGCCGCACTGCCGTTGCCGATCCAGGGCCTCGACGTGCCCGGCTCGACACCGGGCTGCCTCCCCGATTACGTGAGCGGAACCGACGTCCTGGTCGTGCGCCGCGCGAACACGACGACGGTGACGGCGGCGTCGGTGGGTGCGACCACGGGCTACTACACGCAGACCGCGTTCTGCGCGACGGCGAACCCGGTGTTCGTCGTCGACCAGGCGAATTTCACGCTGACCGGCAAGGATTGCGCGACGGTGCAGCCGGTGCGGCAGCTCCACACCTACATCTATTACGTCGCGCGATGCAGCATCGGCACGAACGCGGACGGCACGTGCAAATCGACCGATCCCACGGTGCCGACGCTGAAGCGCGCCGAGCCCACTTCCGACGGTACGTTCGTCTATTCGCCGCTCGTCGAAGGCATCGAGAACCTGCAGATCGAGTATGGGCTCGACACCAATGCGGATGGCGTTGCCGAGAGCTTCACCGCGAGTCCGTCGTCGGTCACCGATTGGTCGCGCGTCGCGGCGTTGCGTATCCACGTTCTCGCGCGCAATACCGAAACGAGCGCGGGCTACACCGACACGAAGACGTACCAGCTCGGCCTCAACGCCGACGGCACGGCGAACAACCTGACGCCCGGCGGCGCGTTCCGTCGCCACGTGTACACGCAGGTCGTCCGCGTCCAGAACCCGAGCCAGCGGCTCGAAGCGGTCTTTCCGCCCATCACATGACCCCACACCTCCACGCCTCGCAACGCGGCGCCACGCTCACGATCGCGATGATCATGCTGGTGCTGCTCACGCTGTTCGTGCTCGCCACGATGAACATGACGAACATGAACCTTAAGGTGATGGGCAACGAGCAGGCGCGAAACGAGGCGCTCGCCGCGGGCCAGCAGGCGATCGAGCAGGTCGCGTCGACCAACTTTCCTGCGAATCCGCAAGCGGTCACCGTCGCCGTCGATGTGAATCACGACGGAACGAACGATTACACCGCGGCCGTCGCGAAGCCCGTGTGCCAGAACGCGATTCCGATCAAGCTCGTGGAGCTCGACATCGCGAAGCCCGAAGACGTGCCGTGCTTCGGCAGCGGCGTATCACCCGCACCGGGCCTGCCGCTCGGCGGTGGCGCCGGCAACTCGCTTTGCGCGAACACGCAATGGGACATCGCCGCACACGTGACGGACGCGACGTCCAACGCGGGCACCGACGTCATCGTCCATCAGGGGCTCGGTCAACGAGTCCCGATCGGCACCACCTGCTGATTCACGGCCTTCGGCGCTGAAAGCGCGATCACGATGAGAACAAAGCCAAGCGTTCTTCTACCGCTCGTCGCGGCGATGCTGCTTTCGCCCCTGGCAGCCGCCGAGGACACCGACATCTTCAGCGGTTCGCCGGGCAGCAACGTCAACCCCAACGTTCTCATCATCCTCGACAACGCGTCCGCGTGGAATGGTGCGGCGACGTTCACGTGTCCCACGGCCAACGTCGTGCTGCAGAACAACGCCGGGAAGGACGTCGGATTCGAGCAGTGCTCGCTCTACCAGGCGATCACGGCGGTCGGCAACACGCCGCAGCTCAAGGGCAAGCTCAACGTCGGGCTGATGATGTTCGGCCAGACGGCGGTGGGCGGCAGCACGAACTGGGGCGGCATCATGAAGTATCCGGCCATCGGACCCTACAACCTGCCGACGATGGACGACCTGGGCGTTGCGACCTTCCAGACCTACATCAAGACCGTGGATCGCCAGGCGGACGGCTCGAACAGCTCGCAGGTCGCGGGCGGCATGTACGAAGCCTATTCGTTCTTCACGAGCCGGACGAGCCTCGCGTCCGGCGTGTCCTACGCGTCGCACACGCCCGTTGCATGCCAGCGCAATTTCATCATCTACATCGCGAACGCGATGAACAACGGGAGCCCGGCGGACACCGGCCAGAACACGATCAATGCGCTGACTTCGGCCATATCGGCCTACAGCATGCCGTCGTCGCTGGCGAACCGGATCAGCACCGGGTACATCGGGCCCTACCAGAAGTACGACGCGAACTGGGGCGATGAGTGGGCGCGTTTCCTCTACCAGACGAACTTCTCCGGTGATCCCAGCGAAAGCGGGAACATCATCACCTATACGATCTCCGTGACGGACGGCGCGAACCCGGATTACGTGCAGTTCGATCACAGCATGGCGAACGCGGGGGGCGGCAAGGCGTTCGTCGTGACGACGGGCGACGTCAGCGGGCTCGTCGATGCGCTGATGAAGATCTTCAACGAGGTGGCGGCGACGAACACCGCCTTCGCGTCGTCGAGCCTTCCCGTCGCCGCCAACGCGCAGGGCACGTTCCTGAACCAGGTGTTCATCGGCCTGTTCCGGCCGGATTCGTCGCCGCGCTGGGCCGGCAATCTCAAGCAGTATCAGTTCGGCGTCACCGGAACGGCGCCGAACCAGCAGCTCTTTCTCGCTGACGCACAGGGCAGGCAGGCGATCAGCGGCGCCGGGACGGGCTTCTTCTCGGCCAATGCGCAAAGCTTCTGGACGTCGAAGGACACGACCAAGCTGCCCGACAGCATCGGCGGCTTCTGGGTGAACGAGCCGCACGGCGTTTCCCAGGGCTACGACCTCGCCGACGGCGAGTGGGTCGAGAAGGGCGGGGCTGCGCAGCAGTTGCGCCTCGCCAACCTCAAGGACGATTACGTCGCCAATCCGACGTCGCCGCGCAACGTGTACACGTGCACGACCGGTTGCAGCAACGGAAGCAGCCTGTCCGCGACGCCGTTCGCGACGTCGAACACGTCGATCACCGCGACGGCGCTCGGCCTCAGCAATGCCACGTACACGCTCGGCGTGACGGGCATCAGCCGCAGTACCGGGACGGGTAACGTCACCGTCACGCTGGCCTCGGCGCCGTCCCCAGCCATCACCGATCCCACGCAGGTCACGATCAGCGGCTCGACCGGCGGCCAGTACGACTACTCGCTCGCGTCGACGTCGCCCGTCGCGAGCGGAACGACGATCACGTACAAGCTTCCGGCGGAATACCCGCCGATGCCACCCACGGCGAGCTACAAGGTCACCGGCCCCGGCGCGGGTTCGTCCAGCATCACGAGCCTCACGCGCAACGCCGATACGGGTTGGTTCGTCGGCTCGGCGGTTCTCTCCGATCCAACCTTCGGCGGCGGCCTCGGCATCGGCTCGCTCGACACGGTCACGATCCAGAACTCGGCCGGCGGTTACTTCGACGGCAGCAACGCGTCGGTGTTGAGCGTGACGGGGGGCAACACGATCACGTTCCGCATGCCCGAGACCCCGAGCGCCATCGGCGGCGGAGGCACGATCTCGAACACGTTCGGCTCCGACAAGATCGGCGCTGCCAGCGGCAGCCCGGCGGGTCTCGTGCGCGGCACGTCGTGCGGCGGTTGCGCGCCCAATTCCGGGAAGGTGCTCATGGTGACGATCCCGGGCGGAACGAAGAAGCTCAACCCCAGCAACGCGGCGCTCGCCCTCGGCACCTCGGTGACGCTTGCCGGCGTTTCGCCCAACTACAACAGCGGCAACAACGGCAATCCCGCGAGCTACCAGGTGGTGGCGACGGGCGCATCGTGCAGCGTGCAGTACACGAACGCGTCGGGCGTGCTGACCACGGTGTCGGGAACCGCCAACTCGGGGTCGGGTGGCAGCACGATGATCACCTCGATCTGCCTCGACTTGTCGTCGGGCTTCAACGTCTACCCGTCGGCGTCGGGCAACAGTGCCCAATCGTCTCCGCAGACGACGGCCACGCGCCAGAACGCGAGCCAGACGCGCGATATCGGCTCGTGGAAGGTGACGACGGCGAGCAATTGCCCGACCACCGCAACGGAAACGGTCGAAGCGACGACCTTGCTGCCGCACGGCTTCACGAGCGGGTCCGGATTCACGATCTCCGGCACCGGCGTCCCCGCGACCGAATCCGCCCTCGTCGGCACGAAGACGATCACCGTCACCGGGGCGAACACCTTTACCTACCAGGTCACGACCACGCCGTCGTGCACCGACAACGCCAGCGGAATGAAGATCACGTACCAGGCGGCGTCCGGCGGCGTCGATCCGAGCAAGCTCATTCGGTGGGTGCGCGGCGAGGACAACGTCGGCGACGAACAGAGCCCGGGCAGCGGCATCAACATCCGGCCTTCGGTGCACGGGGACGTGCTGCATTCGCGACCCACCGTCGTCAATTACGGCGCGAGCGGCGTCGTCGTCTTCTACGGTTCGAACGACGGCACGTTCCGCGCGGTGAACGGGAACGCGCCGCTCGGGAACGGCAGCAACATCGGCTCGACGGTCCCGGGCGGCGAGTTGTGGAGCTTCATCGCGCCCGAGTTCTTCCCGAAGCTGCAGCGGCTCTACCAGAACGATCCGCAGATCAAGCTCGCCAATACGCCGGACGGCATCACGCCGACGCCCAGGCGGAAGGACTATTTCTTCGATGGCTCCACCGGCGTCTATCAGAAGGACGGAACGGTGTACCTGGTTCTGGCCGCCAGGCGCGGCGTCGACGGCAACGGCAAGGGCGTGCTGTACGGCCTCGACGTGAGCTCGCCCACGAACCCGAAATTCATGTGGAAGCACGTCGGCGGCGAGGCCGGCTTCGAAGAGCTGGGCCAGACGTGGTCCACGCCGAAGATCGCGCTCGTCAAAGGCTACACGGATGCGTCCGGCAATCCCAAGCCGGTGGTCATCTTCGGGGGTGGTTACGACACGAACGAGGACATCGACCCGCCGGCGGCCAGCGACACGAGCGGGCGCGCGATCTACGTGCTCGACGCCGCCACCGGCGCCATCGTGTGGAAGGCCGTGTTCTCGAGCGGCGGAACGGCGGGATCGTGCACGACGAGCGGCTCGCCGCCCACGTGCAGCCTTTCCGACATGACCTACGCGATCCCGGCCGACGTCACGCTGCTCAATCGCGATTTCGACCTCACCAACTACATCGATCGCCTCTATGCGGCAGACCTCGGCGGCAACATCTGGCGCGTGGATCTCGAGCCCAGCACGGGCACGGCGCCGTCGAACTGGAAGGTGACGAAGTTCGCGGCACTCGGCGGTACGTCGGGTTCCCCGCGGCGCAAATTCTTCTACCCGCCGGACGTCGTTCCCACGCGGCAGTTCGACATGGTGCTGGCCGGTACGGGCGACCGCGAGCACCCGCTCTACAGTTCGAGCGGATCATCGTCGTACACGGTGCAAAACCGGTTCTATGGCCTCAAGGATCCGAACACGGGCAACGACATTGCGACGGGCTGGACGCCGATCGTCGACAACACGCCGAGCACGGGCGGCACGGTGACGAATCTCTTCCACGTCATCCTGCCGAACACGCTCTACGACCCGACGACGGCGAACAACGGCTTCTACATCGACATGCCGAACACGGGCGAAAAGATCGTCAATGCCGCGACGACGATCGGCGGCTTCACGTACTTCGGCACCAATACCCCGCCCGTGCCGAATTCGCAGGCGTGCACGAACGAGGGCACGGCGCGCGGCTACCAGGTGAACTTCCTGACGGGGGCGACGAACTCCACCATCCTCGACAGCGCGGGCATGCCGCCGTCTCCGGTGGCGGGCCTCGTCACCGTCAACGTAAACGGCCAGGATCAGACATTCCCGTTCCTCCTCGGCGCCAACCCGGACCCGACGTGCATCGGGGCCGACTGCAAGTCGGCGTTCGGAGGCACGCGCCCGCCCGTGCCGATCAAGACGGTGCGCAGGCGCGTGTACTGGTACGTCGACAAGCACGACAATTAGCGATTTGAGCCACACAGTTTTCACGTTTGCGACGGTCGCGGCGGACGGTACGAGGAGGCGGCCGCGAGTTCGCGCTGCGCTCGTCGCAGGCTGCGTCCTCTCGGTCGCCCTGCACGCGCTGCTGCTCGCGTCGGCACCTGCCGGCATCCTGACCGGCCGGACGCAACCCGGCGGACCGGCCCTGCAAGTGGCGCTGTCCGCATCGACCGCCCGCGATGCGCCCTTCGCTTTGTTGCCGGAACGGCAGCCGCTCGTGCCGGGCCATCCTCGCTACGCGCGAATGCTGCCTTTCGCGCCGCCGATCGAGCCGCCGATCGAGCCGCCGATCGAGCCGCCGATCGAGCCGCCGATCGAGCCGCCCTTCGACGAGCGGGCCTACGTCCCCGTGAGCCGGTTGAGCACGCAACCGACGCCCGTCGATGAAATCCGCATACCCTATCCCCGCGGCGTGCATCACCTTCGCGTATTGACCGTCGCGCTGACGCTCTTCATCGACGAGGACGGCCGGGTCGAGAACGTCCGCGTCGAGAATCCCGAGCTGCCGCAAGCGTACGAGCGCGCGGCGATCGAGGCGTTCGCGCAAGGCCGGTTCCACCCGGGCCTCGATGGGGAGCGGCCGGTCAAGTCGCGGCTGCGTATTCGCGTCGCATTCGATAGCGGCGATTCCGGCGAAACGATGCTCGCCCCGCTTCCGCGGACAATCTCGTAGGCGCACCTGTACGCCACATTGGCGAGAGCGTCTTCCGCTCATCGGACTGAACCGCCAAAGTGGTGACAATCGAGTCGCAAGCCCCTAACGTACGTCCGCTGCTCGCAAGTCACCGTGCCCTGCGACGCTCCTGTGGAGGGCAATGCGACCGATCGACAACAAAGGGGGATTCGATGAAAACCATTGGGAAGAGATTACGCACTTCAATGATCGCGGCATCGTTCGCGGTGACAAGCTTGGCGGCAACCAACGCGATCGCCGCATTGGACATGTTCCTGAAGGTCGATGGCATCGCGGGAGAGTCGGCTGACTCGAAGCACAAAAACGAAATCGATGTTCTTGCCTGGTCGTGGGGCGCCAGCGAACAGGCGCGCGCTCAGAGAAGCGCTTCGCAGCCCTTTTGCCCGCAGGCACTTTCGCTAACAAAGTACGTTGATCGCGCCACACCACTCTTGCTTACCAAAGCGGCGATGGGCGATTCGATTCCGAGCGCGACGTTGACGGTACGGAAATCCGGCGCTGATCCGATCGAGTATGTGGTCGTCACCTTCACGGGTGTGCGGGTCGCGAGCGTTTCCACCGGTGGGTCGGGTGGCGAGGACCGATTGACGGAAAACGTGGCATTCAATTTCGCCTCCGCGACCGTCACCTACACCCCTCAAAAGCCCGACGGCTCCGCCGGTTCACCGGTGAGTTCGACGGTGGGGCCGAGCTGCTTCTGATTGACGCACGACGGAGGCCGCGCGCGGAGTCCAGCGGTTATAATGCGCACCTCGGGTCCCTCGAGTCCCGGACCGGGCCGTTAGCTCAGCTGGTAGAGCAGCGGACTCTTAATCCGTTGGTCGTAGGTTCGATCCCTACACGGCCTACCAACAAAATCTGGTGTATTCCGG
>JAICKU010000105.1 GCA_025927765.1 Burkholderiales bacterium | reverse complement strand
TTCAACGACTCGCAGCGCCAGGCGACGAAGGACGCGGGCCGCATCGCGGGCCTCGAAGTCAAGCGCATCATCAACGAGCCGACGGCGGCCGCGCTTGCGTTCGGCCTCGACAAGAAGGAAGGCGACCGCAAGATCGCGGTCTACGACCTCGGCGGCGGCACGTTCGACATCTCGATCATCGAGATCGCGAACGTCGAAGGCGAGCACCAGTTCGAGGTGCTGTCCACCAACGGCGACACGTTCCTCGGCGGCGAGGACTTCGACCAGCGGATCATCGAGTACATCGTCAACGAGTTCAAGAAGGAATCGGGCGTCGATCTCAAGAACGACGTGCTCGCGCTGCAGCGCCTCAAGGAAGCGGCCGAGAAGGCCAAGATCGAGCTGTCGAGCCTGCAGCAGACCGACATCAACCTGCCGTACATCACGGCGGACCAGAGCGGGCCGAAGCACCTGTCGATCAAGCTGACGCGCGCCAAGCTCGAATCGCTGGTCGATGACCTGATCGCGCGCACCGTCGAGCCGTGCCGCACTGCCATCAAGGACGCCGGCGTCAAGCTCGACGACATCAGCGACGTGATCCTCGTCGGCGGCCAGACGCGCATGCCGAAGGTGCAGGAGACGGTCAAGCAGTTCTTCGGCAAGGACCCGCGCAAGGACGTGAATCCCGACGAGGCGGTCGCGGTGGGTGCGGCCATCCAGGCGTCGGTGCTCGCCGGCGAGCGCAAGGACGTGCTGCTCCTCGACGTGACGCCGCTGTCGCTCGGCATCGAGACGCTGGGCGGGGTCATGACGAAGCTCATCCAGAAGAACACGACGATCCCGACCAAGGCGCAGCAGACGTTCTCGACGGCCGACGACAACCAGCCGGCCGTGACCATTCACGTGCTGCAGGGCGAACGCGAACGTGCCGGCGCGAACAAGAGCCTCGGCCAGTTCAACCTCGAAGGCATCCCCCCGGCGCCCCGCGGCATGCCGCAGATCGAGGTGACGTTCGACATCGACGCGAACGGCATCCTGCACGTGTCGGCGAAGGACAAGGCCACGGGCAAGGAGAACAAGATCACCATCAAGGCGAACTCGGGCCTGTCCGAGGACGAGATCCAGCGGATGGTCAAGGACGCCGAGTCGCACGCCGAGGAAGACCGCAAGCTGATGGAAGTCGTGCAGGCGCGAAACGGTCTCGACGCGATGGTGCACAGCGTGAAGAAGTCGCTCGCCGAGTACGGCGAGAAGGTCGGCGGCGAGGAGCGCGGGCGCATCGAGTCGGCGCTGAACGACGCCGAGGCCACGCTGAAGGACAAGGACGCGTCGAAGGAAGCGCTGCAGGCGAAATCGGATGCGCTGATGAGCGCATCGCAAAAGCTCGGCGAAGCGATGTATGCGCAGTCGCAGGGCCAGGCGGGCGGCGGGGCCGGCGCGGGTGCTGCCGGTGGCGCCGGTACGCAGGGCGGCGACAACGAGGAGAAGGTCGTCGACGCGGAGTACACCGAGGTCAAGGACCGCAAGTAATTCGTTCGGTCCTTCGGGGCCGGGTCGGCGTTCCGTCGCGTTGGAATTGCGCGTCCGGCCCCTGTCTCGTTGTGCGAAGAAGCGGGTGGAGTGCCGCCGCTTCGGCGGTAGAATCCGCGAGCTTTTAAACGTCGGTCGCACGTGCCTCGTGTGACCGACTTTCATATCGGCGCGAAGCGCGCGGCGAGTGGCTACGGCAGGGAAGGGCAGTCGGCAATTTCATGGCGAAACGCGATTACTACACGGTTCTCGGGATCAGCCGGGACGCGACCGAGGACGACATCAAGAAGGCGTATCGCAAGCTTGCGATGAAGCACCATCCGGATCGCAATCCGGAACAGGATGCCGAGGAGAAGTTCAAGGAAGCGAAGGAAGCGTACGAGGTGCTGTCCGACGCGCGCAAGCGCGCGGCGTACGATCAGTTCGGTCACGCCGGCGTCGATCCGTCGGCGGGCTTCGGCGCTGCCGGCGCGCGCGGCGCGGAGGGCTTCGGCGGCTTCGCCGACGCGTTCGGCGACATCTTCGGCGAGATCTTCGGCCAGCAGCGCGGCGGGCGCCGCGACGGCGTGTATCGTGGCGCCGACCTGCGCTACAACCTCGAGCTCACGCTCGAAGAGGCCGCGCACGGCACCGAGGTCAAGATCCGCGTGCCGACGATGGAGGAGTGCGCGACGTGCCACGGCAGCGGCGCCAAGCCCGGCACGCAACCGCAAACGTGTCCCACGTGCCACGGGCGTGGCGAGGTGCGCGTCTCGCAGGGCTTCTTCTCGATCCAGCAGACCTGCCCGCAATGCCGCGGCACCGGCAAGATCGTTCCCGAACCCTGCCCGACCTGCAGCGGTGCCGGACGCGTGCGCAAGCAGAAGACGCTGTCGGTGAAGATTCCGGCAGGCGTCGACCAGGACGATCGCATCCGGCTGTCGGGCGAAGGCGAGGCCGGCATGAACGGCGGGCCGCCCGGCGACCTGTATGTCGTCGTGACGCTCAAGCCGCATCCGGTGTTCCAGCGCGACGGCGCCGACCTGCACTGCGAAATGCCGGTCAGCTTCGCCACCGCGGCGCTCGGCGGCGAGATCGAGATCCCGACGCTCGACGGCCACGCGAAGCTCAAGATTCCCGCCGAAACGCAGACAGGTCAGCTGTTCCGGCTGCGCAACAAGGGCATCCGCCCGGTGCGCGGATCAGTGACCGGGGACCTCTATTGCCACGTGTCGCTGGAAACGCCGGTCAACCTCACGAATCGGCAGAAGGAGCTGCTGCGCGAGTTCGAGGCGATCAACGAAGAGGACCCGGACAAGCACAATCCGCGCGCGAAGTCCTTCTTCGACAAGGTCAAGGCCTTTTTTGGACCGTGACTTTGCTCGGAAGTAGGGTCAAAAAGTAGGGTCAGACTCCGCCTTCGCCGTGCGCCGCGCGAAAGTGGGGCCTGACCCTACGTTTTGCTTTTGCTAGGGGAACGCGGGGATATGCGGGTCGATCCCGCGGTCCTCGGCCTCCGGATGCTCGGCGTTGAGCAGCGAGCGCACCTCGTCGAGCCGATGCTTCGGCACGTCGACCATCAGCAGCAGCTTGCCATCGTCGATCGCCTGCTGGAAGCGGCGCAGCCGCGAATTCGGCACCGCGCAGCCGACCATGCTGGCCACCCACAGGCCGAACAACCCGCCCGCGATCGCGCATCCCAGCACGGCGAAGATCTGCCACTGGTCGTCCACCGAGCCGGTGAATACGAGAATGCCGCCGACGATCAGGCCGACGGCGGCGCCGAAGCCCACGCCGACCTGCGCACCGTGCACGAGGTCGGATTTCTGCAGGATGTTCGCTTCGTGCAGCCCGTCCATCGGCGTGCCGCGCTTGGCGAGGAAGTGGACGTGGCGATCTTCGATGCGCGCGAGGAGGAGATCCTTCATCATCCGCTGCGCGCTCTCGAGGTCGGGCATGATGAAATAGAGCCTGCGACGCATGCATGTCCTCCCGACGGGACGTACGGAAATCTACTGTAGGCCTGTGGGAGAAGCGTCGCAACCCCCAAGAGAATTTCCTCCGGAGCTTCCTCCAAGTGCTCACCCGCATCGCACTCGCCTTCGCGCTGGCCGCATTCGCCAGCGCGTCCCACGCCCAGATTCGCATCGGGCTCATGGTGTCCGCCACCGGGCCCACGTCCGCCATCGGCATTCCGCAGAAGAACACCGGCGACATCCTGCCGCGCGCGATCGCCGGCACGCCCGTCGAATACATCTCGCTCGAAGACGGCGGCGACGCGACGCGCGCCGTGCAGAACGCGCGGAAGCTGATCCAGGAGCATCACGTCGACGCGCTCATCGGCCCCTCGACGACGCCCAATGCGTTCGCCATTCTCGACATCATCGCCGACGCGAAGGTGCCGCTGATGGCCACGGTCGGCACGTCGTCGGTGGTCGAGCCCATCGACGCGAAGAAGCGCTGGGTGTTCAAGACCACGCAGAACGACGACCTGATCGCCGAGGCGCTGATTGGTCACATGGTGAAGCACGGCGTCAGGCGCGTGGGCTTCATCGGCTTCAACGACCCGTACGGCGAGAACTGGCTCAAGGTGTTCGGCGCGCTCGGCAAGAAGGCGGGCATCGACGTCGTGGCCGCCGAGCGCTACGCGCGAAACGACGCGAGCGTGACCGGGCAATCGCTCAAGGTGATCGCGGCGAAGCCCGACGCGGTGTTGATCGCCGCCGTCGGGGGACCCGCCGTGCTGCCCGAGGCGACGCTGCGCGAGCAGGGGTACAAGGGCGCGATCTACCAGACGCACGCCGTCGCGACCGACGATTTCATCAAGCTCGGCAAGGACAAGGTCGAAGGCACGATCGTCGCAGCCGGACCGATGCTGGTGATCGACGAAATTCCCGCGTCCAATCCGACGAAGAAGGTCGCGACCGCGTACATTGCCGCGTACGAGAAGCAGTTCCACGCGAAGCCCGCGACGTTCGGTGCGAACACGTGGGACGCGGGATTGCTGCTCGAGCGCGCGATTCCGATCGCGCTGAAGACGGCGAAGCCCGGCACCGAGGCGTTCCGCGTGGCGCTCCGCGACGCGCTGGAAAGCGAGCGCGAAGTGGTTGGCTGCCAGGGCGTGTTCAACATGTCGCCGACGAATCACAACGGCATGGACGAGCGCGCGCGCGTGCTCGTGACGATCCGCGACGGCCGCTTCCGGTTGCTCCCGGATTAGCGGAGCGGCTGTCGGCGAGTCGCACGTTGGCGAGCGACGTGCAACACAGGCGGCCGGTTGTCGGCGTGCTGCTCGCGGCGGGGCGCGGTACGCGTTTCGGCGGCGATAAATTGCGCGCGGCGATTCCGCATGCTGCGCTCGATGTTCCCGCCGGCACGCCACTTGGCGTGGCGTCGGCGCGGCGTCTCGTCGAAGCGCTGCCCGACAGCATCGCCGTCATCCGCACGGGGGATTCGGCGCTTCGCGCAATGTTCGAGACGACGGGCATTGCCATCGTCGAATGCGCGAATGCCGACGACGGCATGGGCGCAAGCCTCGCATGCGGGGTGCGCGCGCGCGCCGATGCCAACGGCTGGATCGTCGCGCTGGCCGACATGCCATGGATCGCATCGGCGACGATCATCGCCATCGCGACGGCACTTCACGCCGGCGCGGACATCGTCGCGCCGCGTTATCGAGGGATGCGCGGGCATCCGGTCGGATTCTCACGCCGGCATGGCGCTGCGCTCCGTGGCCTCACCGGTGACGCCGGTGCGCGCGCCATCGTCGCGGCGCACGCAAGTCGGATGACGTTGCTCGACGTGGATGATCCCGGGACCGTGCGCGACGTGGATACGCCGCATGCGCTCGGCGATCGAGCCGTGGAATGACCAGGGGCCGCGCTGGTCCCAGTGCGCGCCGCGACCTTGTCAGGCCGCGATGACAGGAACGCCCGCGATGTGCGCCTGCCACTCCCGCGGTCCGGTCTCGTGCACCGATTCGCCGGTCGCGTCGACGGCCACGGTCACCGGCATGTCGACGACCTCGAACTCGTAGATCGCTTCCATGCCGAGATCTTCGAACGCGATGACCCGTGCCGAACGGATCGCCTTCGACACGAGATAGGCGGCACCGCCGACCGCCATCAGGTAGGCGGCGCGATGGCGGCGAATCGCGTCGATCGCGACGGGGCCGCGCTCGGCCTTGCCGATCATCGCGATCAAGCCGGTCTTCGCCAGCATCGCGTCGGTGAACTTGTCCATGCGCGTGGACGTCGTGGGGCCGGCGGGGCCCACGGCTTCGTCGCGCACCGGATCGACGGGTCCGACGTAATAGATGATGCGATTGGTGAAATCGACCGGCAGCGGCTCGCCGCGCACGAGCATGTCGACGATGCGCTTGTGCGCAGCATCGCGGCCGGTGAGGATCCTGCCGGACAGCAATAGACGTTCGCCCGGTTTCCATTGCGCGACGTCGTCGCGCGAGAGCGTGTCGACGTTCACGCGCTGCGATTGCGCCGACGGCGCCCAGTGCACGTCGGGCCAGTCCGAAAGCGACGGCGGCGACAGCTTGGCGACGCCCCGCCCGTCGAGCGTGAAATGCGCGTGCCGCGTCGCGGCGCAGTTCGGAATCATCGCGACCGGCAGGCTCGCCGCATGGGTCGGATAGTCGAGGATCTTCACGTCGAGCACCGTCGACAATCCGCCGAGGCCCTGCGCGCCGATGCCGAGCGCGTTGACCTTGTCGTGGATCTCGATTCGCAGTTCCTCGAGCCGGCTCGCCGGGCCCCGCGCCTTCAGTTCGTGCATGTCGATCCGATCCATCAACGCTTCCTTGGCGAGCACCATCGCCTTCTCGGCGCTGCCCCCGACGCCGATCCCGAGCATCCCCGGCGGGCACCAGCCCGCGCCCATCGTCGGCACCGTCTTCAGGACCCACTCGACGATCGAATCCGACGGATTCAGCATCGTGAACTTCGCCTTGTTCTCCGAACCACCGCCTTTCGCGGCGATACGAACGTCGATGGTGTCACCGGGCACGAGGTCGAAATGGACGACCGCGGGCGTGTTGTCCTTCGTGTTCGTGCGCGTGCCGGCGGGGTCGCGCAGGATTGAGGCGCGAAGCGTGTTGTCGGGGTCGAGATACGCGCGGCGCACGCCTTCGTTGATCATGTCGGTCACGCTCATCGTCGCGTCGGCAAAGCGCACGTTCATGCCGACGCGCACGAACGCGACGACGATGCCCGTGTCCTGGCAGATCGGCCGGTGCCCCTCCGCGCACATGCGCGAATTGGTGAGGATCTGCGCGATGGCGTCCTTTGCCGCCGGCGACGCCTCCTTCGCGTAGGCGTCGCCGAGCGCCGCAATGAAATCGGCGGGGTGGTAGTACGAGATGAACTGCAGCGCGTCGGCCACGCTCTGGATCAGGTCTTCCTGCGCAATCGCGGTCATGGTGTCGATCGTGCGGCGCACGGCCTGCCGGTCAAACCGAAAAGTCTAGCATCGCGCATTCGCCCCTCCGATCGACGGTCCGCGGGCGGCCGACTGGCGCGCAGCCGCGTTTGGCGCACCCGGCGCCATTGGGTAGACTTCCCGTCGGCGGGGACTTCAGGACAAGACTTGCTCGGAGGAGATTGCGATGGCCACGATCGATTCGGTGTTGCAGGAAGGGCGCGTATTCGAGCCGTCGCCCGCGCTAGGGGCGCAGGCGAACGTCACGAAGGCGGGCGCGGAAGCGATGCGCGCGAAGGCCGCCGCGGATTACGAGGGCTTCTGGGGCGATCTCGCGCGCGAGACGCTCGCGTGGAAGAAGCCGTTCACGAAGGTCCTCGACGATAGCAACGCGCCGTTCTACAAGTGGTTCGAGGACGGCGTGCTGAACGTCTCGTACAACTGCCTCGATCGCAACGTCGAGAACGGCCTCGGCGACAAGGTCGCGCTGATCTTCGAAGCCGACGACGGCAAGGTGACACGCGTCACGTATCGCGATTTGCTCGGGCGCGTGTGTCGCTTCGCGAACGGCCTGCGCTCGCTCGGCGTTGCGAAGGGCGATCGCGTCGTCATCTACATGCCGATGTCGATCGAGGGCATCGCCGCGATGCAGGCTTGCGCGCGCATCGGTGCGACGCACTCGGTGGTGTTCGGCGGCTTCTCCGCCAAGTCGCTGCACGAGCGCATCGTCGACGCGGGGGCGGTCGCCGTGATCACGGCCGACGAGCAGATGCGTGGCGGCAAGCCGCTGCCGCTGAAGGCGATCGTCGACGAGGCGCTCGCGATGGGCGGCTGCGACGCGGTGCGCCACGTGATCGTCTACCGGCGCACCGGCAACGACGTGCCGTTCGATGCGAAGCGCGACACGTGGCTCGCCGACCTGACCGCCAGGGAAGCCGACACGTGCGAGCCCGAGTGGGTCGGCGCCGAGCATCCGCTGTTCGTCCTGTACACGTCGGGCTCGACCGGCAAGCCGAAGGGTGTGCAGCACAGCTCGGGCGGCTACCTCCTGTGGTGCGCGCTCACGGTCAAGTGGGTGTTCGATCTCAAGCCTTCCGACGTCTACTGGTGCACGGCGGACATCGGCTGGGTGACCGGGCACTCGTACATCACGTACGGGCCGCTCGCGTGCGGCGCGACCGAAGTGGTGTTCGAAGGCATTCCGACCTATCCCGATGCCGGCCGCTTCTGGAAGATGATTGCGGATCACCGGGTCAACATCTTCTATACCGCGCCCACGGCGATCCGCTCGCTGATCAAGGCGAACAACGTGAACTCCGCGACCGCGCCGGCGAATTACGACCTGTCGTGCCTGCGCGTGCTGGGTTCGGTGGGCGAGCCGATCAATCCCGAAGCCTGGATGTGGTACTACACGAACGTAGGCGGCGAGCGCTGCCCCGTCGTTGACACGTGGTGGCAAACCGAAACGGGCGCGATCATGATCTCGCCGCTGCCCGGCGTCACGCCGCTCGTGCCCGGTTCGTGCACGGTGCCGCTGCCCGGGATCATGGCCGCGATCGTCGACGAAACCGGCCAGGAAGTGCCGAACGGGCAGGGCGGAATGCTCGTGATCGAGCGGCCCTGGCCGGGCATGTTGCGGACGATCTACCGCGATCCCGAGCGCTATGCGAAGACGTATTTTCCGCAGGAGCTCGGCGGCAAGACGTATCTTGCGGGCGACGGCGCGGTGCGCAATGCCGACACCGGCTACTTCACGATCATGGGGCGCATCGACGACGTGCTGAACGTGTCGGGCCATCGCCTCGGCACGATGGAGATCGAGTCGGCGCTCGTCGCGAATCCGATCGTCGCGGAAGCGGCGGTCGTCGCGCGTCCCGACGAGATGACGGGCGAGGCGATCTGCGCGTTCGTCGTTTTGAAGCAGACGCGTCCCGAAGGCAACGACGCGGCCGACGTCGCGAAGACGCTGCGCGACTGGGTGGGCAAGGAGATCGGCCCGATCGCCAAGCCGAAGGACATCCGCTTCGGCGACAACCTCCCGAAGACGCGCTCGGGCAAGATCATGCGGCGGCTGTTGCGTTCGCTCGCGCGCGGCGAGGAGATCACGCAGGACGTGTCGACCCTCGAGAACCCGGCGATCCTCGAGCAACTGCGCCGCTCGCTGTAGGTCGATTACGCGGTCACGGACGGCGCCGTATCGGCGAACGACGCGCGCTTGCCGAGCTTCTCGGACTTCGGGGTCAGAGCTGTAAGGTTGTCGCCCATCGGTCAACCGTACAGCTCTGTCCCCGAAGTCCGAGAAGCGCGGCAAGCGCGCGTCGTTCGCCGATACGGCGCCGTCCGTGACCGCGGAATCGACCGACAGCGTGCGGCGCAGCTGCTCGAG